>NZ_CP036261.1:2400000-3000000 GCF_007741475.1 Rosistilla ulvae
TACGGCGGCCAGTTTCCACTGGACGATCGCTCCCGTCAACGACAACTCCGTCTCAGCGATCGTCGACAGCGATGCCAGCGCCGCGTCGGTCTATGAAGCAGCCGACGTGGGAACCGCCGTTGGCATCACCGCGTTAGCCAACGATGCCGATGTCGGCGATGAGATCATGTACCGATTGGACGATGATGCGGAGGGACGGTTTGCAATCGATCCGGTCACGGGCAAAGTTACCGTAGCCGATGGCAGTCGATTGAATTTTGAAGCGTCCAGATCACACGACATTGAAATTCGAGCGACCTCCACCGACGGTTCCTTCCAAACACAGACCTTCCGCATCGCAGTCGAGAACGTCAACGAAGCGCCGCAGATCACGGGACTCGATGGTGGCGTGGTTTCAGCCTTCAACAACGGCACCACCACGCGATTGGATGCCCTGGGCAATGCGAGCTTATTCGATCCGGAAAGCCCCGCCGATTACAGCGATGCGGTTTTGTCGGTGCAGGGGATTGGATTCACGGCTGACGATCTTCTGGTTTTCGATACCGCGGGGGCGGTTACGCTGTCGGTGGGAATCGCCGACGGGTCGACCGTGTCGGTCGACGGTACCCTTATGGCGACACTGTCGGCAACATCCAACGCCGGGCTGACGCTGACCTTCGATGGGAATGCGACAGCCGACGAAATCGAAACGATCTTGCAGTCGGTGAGCTTCCAATCCAGCTCCGATACGCTGGGGGATCGCCGGATCGAACTGACGTTCAACGATGGTGACGGCGCAGCCAACGGGGGCGATCCGGTCAGTTCCACGATCGCGGTCACCGTCTCGGTTGCGTTAGCTCCACCCGGCGACCGATTGGTGACCACCGCCGAAGATGTTGCCTACATCTTTGCTGCTGCCGACTTCGATCACACACCCTTTGCTGCAGACAGCGAAGCGACGATCGAGATAACGCGGTTGCCGGCAGAGGGAATGCTGACGCTTTCGGGCAGATCGGTCGTGCTAGGGGAACAGATTACTCAAGCTGATTTGGCCGCGGGACGGCTGGAATTTGTCCCCGAACCCGATGGCAACGGCGAGCTATATGCCTCGTTTGAATACAACGTCTATTCCAGTAAGACTTCGATGAAGCTGTTGGCGGGTGAACCCAATTCGTTCACTCTCAACGGCGGATCGCTTGGCCCAACCGATGCGATTCTGGCCAACCCGGGTAATTTCGGTCCGACGGAGATCTGGGAGGCGAGCGTATCGGTAGTCCCCGCATCGGCGACGATCGATGCCGCCTACTTGGCTCAGGGCGATGTGTTGTTCAACGGTTTTGTTCCCGATGCAAACTGGACGGCCGACGAGATGGCGGCACTGGAGACGTGGATCCAGGCTGGCGGAATATTTATCGTCAACAGCGACACCGACGCCTACGATCGGGTCTCCTTCCATTTTGGCTTGGCGATCGCGGGTTCGGGCAATAGCGTTTGGCACGTCGACGATTCGACGCATCCGATTATGGATGGACCTTTTGGAGCTGTCGGCAACGCTGGTACTCCATTCCAAGCCACCGGAGCGATCGGTTACTTTGATCGCGACAGTTTGGCGATCGGCGACCAAGTCTTGGCGACCGATTCGGTAACGGGTGAACCGACGCTGGTCGTGCGACAGCATGGTGAAGGATGGATCTTGTTTTCGGCCGACGAAGGGATCTTTCGCGCGGGAATGACGGGCGACGGCACGATTGCGACGGCAAACGATATTCTGGTTGCAAACATCTTTGCCTGGGCAGCGGATCAATTGACCGAGACGTCGTCGTATCAAACGAACATCGAAGTCGAAGCGGTCAACGATGCTCCGCTGAATCTTGGCGGACTGCCAGGTGCTCTGTTGGGCTGGGAAGATCGCAGCATCGATGTCGATCTCAGTGCGATGCAATTGACGGACATCGATTCGGCGACTTCTGAACTTACGCTTACACTTTCGACTCAATCCGCGGGAACGCTATCGGCACTTTCCGGGTGGGGCGTGACAGTCGCTGGCGGTGACGGCACATCGGTCTCCTTGATCGGGACGGCCGACGCTTTAAACGCATTCCTTGCCGATCGGACTCGCGTTCAGTTCACCGCGACGAACGACGCAGTTGGCATCGAGGCCGACGCAATCCACGTCGAATTGAGCGATGGCGGGGGTGTAAGTGCAACGGTCGATTTGGGAATCGTCAAGATCGATGTCGTCGCTGTCAACGATCCACCGCAACTGGTGACAAATCTCGGCGCGATGGTGACCGAAGGGGCGATTGGCAATTCGATCACGCAAACCATGCTCGCTGGCAGCGACGTCGATAATGCCGATGCAGGACTCGTCTATACGTTGACCGAAGCGACGCAGCACGGAACGCTGACGCTGCTTGGGTTCGGCGACCTGCGGGTATCGGACACGTTCACACAAGCCGACATCGATGCCGGACGAATACTCTACAGCCACGATGGCAGCGAAACTCTCGAAGATGCGTTCCGATTCCTGTTGTCCGACGATGGAGCCGATGGCGTTCTCCCCACGCTGGGACGGTTCGTCTTCACAATCTTGCCAAGCAACGATCATACAACCACAGCGATCGTCGACCGCGACGCATCCGCCGACGTCGTGTTGGAAAACGCAGCGATAGGGAGCAGGATCGGCGTTCGAGCGTTTGCCGCCGACGGCGACCTGTTGGACACGATTTTTTACCGACTGGACGACAACGACGGCGGGCGATTTATGATCGATGCCCTCAGCGGTGTGGTTCGGGTTGCCGGGCCGATCGATCGTGAAAACGATGGCCCCAGCCGAAGCATCACCATTCGCGCCACCAGCAGCGACGGGTCGTATCAAACGCTGGCCGTGGCGATCGCCATCGCGGACGTCAACGAATTTGATGTCGGCCCGATCACCGACGTCGATGCGGCAACCGATCGGGTTGAAGAGAACGCCGAGGCCGGCACGTTGGTCGGTTTCACCGCAACCGCATTCGATCGAGACGCAACCGACAACGCGGTCCAATTTACATTGTCCGACGACGCGGGGGGGAGATTTGAGATCGACGCGACCACGGGTGAAATCCGTGTCGCCGACGGCGCGGTGCTCGATTTTGAATCGAACGTCCGCCACAACGTAGTCGTCGTGGCGAGTGGTTCGGATGGCAGCACTAGCACCCGAACCATCGCGATCGCATTGGAAGATGTCGATGAGCCAGTGGGCAACTTGGAAACAAGCACCCCCAAATCGACCGACGAACCAAGCGCTGGAACGCCCGTGGCAACCGGGAGCGGCACGACCAATCCAGTCCTCCCGACGGGGTCCGAAACCGATGACGACAGCGACGACGAGAACGACAAAATTCTGGCGCCGCCGCCGGTCGTCGATGAGAACGACGAACGGGAGGGTGCCTCGGTTCGCAGGGGCACGGGTGCCGAAACGTTGGTGCTATCGATAGACGAGACCGACGACGGATTGGAATCGGGACCGACCTTCCAAGCCAACGTGATCCCGGCCGATCGATCGATGGTATCCAACACTCCACAACCAATGCAGCTGTTGCACAGCGCGATGCTCGATCCGTTGGGCAATTTCGAAACATTCGACTTCAACGCGACGTCGTTGACCGGGTCGTTGGATCGATTTGCCGAAGGGCTTGCCGATGAAGACGCATCGCTGCAATTGGTCGCTGGAACGGCAAGCTGTCTGTTTGCCGGAGCCAGCGTCGGGGTCGCCTTGTGGGCGATCAATTCGACGGCACTGGTCGGCTTCATGAGTGCCGCGGTCCCCGCATGGGCTCGTTTCGACCCGATTTATATTGTCCGGGATGGCGTCGCGTCGAAGGACGACGACGATCTCTCGATCGCCGGAATTATTACTCAGAGCAGCCACGCCAACTGCGAGGCGAAAAAATGAAGATCAGTACGAAAACCAAACTGACGGCAAGCATCGTGCTGTTATGTGTCTCGGCCATCTTGGTTGCAAGTCTGGCCGATTTGATCCCCGATGAACGCAAACTGCGGTCTCAGGGACGCGTCGATATGTGTGAGTCGTTGGCAACCAGCGTGACGTTCTTGGTAAGCAAACGCGAGTTTGCCCAAGCGCAAACACAGCTCGAACTGTTCGCTGATCGATACGAAGACGTTGTCTCGACGGGTTTGCGATATCACAACGGAGCGATCGTCGCCCAGACGGGGAACCACGAAGTCGACTGGCAACGTGGCGTGAGCAATCGCGAGGATGGTTGTTATGTCGTCACGATCGATTCGCACAATGGTCGCTGGGGAGAATTGGAACTGCAATTCACACCCCTGTACGCAGGCATTCACCGGTACATCAGCGGTTCGTTGTTGAAACTGCTGGCGTTGGTCGTGCCGCTGTTGACCGTCGTCTGCCACTTCCATTTCAATCGCATCCTCCGATTCCTGGACCCCAAACGCGTCGTCCCCAATCGCGTCCGCCAGACCTTGGACAGTTTTGCCGAAGGGGTCGTGTTGTTGGACGCCGACGATCGGATCGTGTTGGCCAACGACGCCTTTACCAAATATCTGCAGCGTCCGATCGATGCGTTGCTGGGAATCAAATTTTCCGAATTGCCATTGGAATCGACCGAAGAGGGGAAGCGAGGGCTCGCGTCGCTGTGGCACGACGCTCGCAACGATGCCGATCTGCGAGGCGTGACGACCAAGTTGATCGATGACGCGGGGAATGCGACGGCGATCTTTTCGGTCAACGTGACCCCCGTGCTCGATGACGCCGGCAATTACCAAGGCTTGATGGCCGCGTTCGCCGACGTCACGCCTTTGGAACGCAAACGCGCCCAGTTGGCCAGGACGCTGGAGGATCTGCATCGGTCCAAACAAGAGATCAGCAATCAGAACAAAGAACTGCGTTATCTGGCGACACGCGATCCGTTGACCGCGTGCCTGAATCGGCGCACCTTCTTCGAACTGTTTGACGACCATTGGAATCGGGCGGAAACCGATGGCGTGCCGCTGTGCGCGATGATGGTCGACATCGATTTCTTCAAACCGATCAACGACACTTACGGTCACAGCATGGGAGACGAAGTGCTGCGACAAACCGGCGAACTGCTGAACTCCTTGGCTCGCGAGGAAGATGTCGTCTGTCGTTATGGTGGCGAAGAATTCAGCATTTTGATGCCTGGCGCGACGCTTTGCGACGCCGAAGCGGCAGCGGAACGCATCCGGGTTCGGATGGGCGAGCTGCAGTTTCCCGAGTTTTCGATCACCGCCAGTATCGGTTTGTCGGGATTTGCATTGGGGGCTAGCGATCCGCAGGGAATGTTGGACCAAGCCGACAAATGCTTGTATGTCGCCAAACGCAATGGCCGCAACAAGGTAGTTCGCTTCGACACGGTCCCGGCCGATCTGGTGGTCGACGAATCGAAGATCGATCGTTCCAAGCCCGAACCGACATCCTCAACAGCACCGGCGATTCCCTTCCCAGCCGTCTCGGCTTTGCTGTCGGCGATGTCGTACCGCGACAGCCAGACCGCGCAACATTCGATCCGCGTTTCCAACACCGCCGCGTTGCTGGCCCAACGCGTGCTCAGCCCGCGCGAGGTGTACGTGGTCGAAATCGCCGCGTTGCTGCACGACATCGGTAAGATCGGCGTTCCCGACGCGATTCTGTTGAAGCCCGGGCCGCTGACAAAAGAAGAATGGATGCAGATGGAAAGACACGATCGAATCGGTGTGGAGATCATCAACAAATCGTTCAAGCACCCGCGGCTAACCGACATCGTCCGCTACCATCACGTTCGCTTCGACGGCAGCGGCGGCAACCCAGGGGATCCGGTTGGCGATGCGATTCCGATCGGCGCAAGGATCTTGACGATCGTCGATTCGTTTGATGCGATGATCTCCGATCGCCCCTATCGCAAAGGGATGTCGATAGCCGATGCGATCGCCGAATTGCGCCGCTGTTCGGGAACGCAATTCGATCCCGAACTTGTGCAAATCTTTGTCGAGGTGTTGGAAGCGCGGGGGGCGACGCAACAGATCGACAGTCAGGAATCGATGTCCAATGAAATGATCCTGTCGATTGGCGAACAGGTGGAATGCCTGATCGATGCCGCCGACGCGGGGGACCGCAAAACCTTCGTCGCTCTCGTCGAACGGCTGCGATTGACCGCCGAACATTCCCATGTCGAATCGCTTTCCCAAGCGGCCCGCAACGCGATCGCAGTCGTCAACGAAGACGAACAATTGCAAAACTTGGTCGAACAGTCGTTTGAATTACTGACGGTTTGTCGATCGATGCGGTCGAAGATTGCCTCGCACGATCTCGATCTCGAACCCGCCGCCGGAGCGGTAAACGATGCGTAAGGATGCTGAAAAGCGACGCCGATGGTAGCGATCATTCGGACTGACCGCCGCGATTCGGAAGAGATCGTGGCGGTTTTCCTTAGGGGGCATAGACAGTTCCCTTTGCCTACGGGGCGATTCCGGTTACATTAACGGGCCGTTTAGAACATTTGTCCGCATTCCGTTTTGTTGGAGCCAAGAATTGGGAACGAAGAAAACAGGTAAGGGTCGTCGCAAAGTAGGTCGAAAGAAACGGCGTATGCGCGCGAAAATCCGCCATCGCAAGAAATAGAACTCTTGGTTTGCTTGGGCAGATTGCCCTTCTGAACAAATCGGCACCGCTGCCACTATCTTGGCGTGCCGTTTCTCTTGTCAACGCGCTCGGTTATCTGTGTGGTAGCCGAACGGTCTCGTTGCGCACCCCGGTTGGTTGCTAGCGTCGATGGAATCGTTCAACTTTTCCTGAGCCTAGCGACCGGAATATGCGAACATGCAAGGCCAATTGTGCCGATAAGTCCGGTGGAAGTGGTCCCAACGAATGCAACGGCGCGTTGTTTCGTCGATCCGATTCGGAACGACCGGCTGTGGGGCCACAAGATGAACGGGGGGTGCGTTCAACACAATGCGTGTTCGTATTGTGCGCGGTGATCCTTTGCACCCCCGGAATCCCGGACGAGGCATGCAGCCTGGAAGCTGCGGAGAATCACGCGATGCAAATTCGAGCGTTGACGACAACTGGGTTGTGCTTAAGCCTGATGTGGGCACTACTGACCCCAAAGGCCGATGGGCAAATGCCTTCGATGCAAGGCCATCCCCCGATGGTTGCGCAAACCAGTTTTATGGTCCCCGAAAATATGCCGCCCGGGGTTTCACAGGCGATGTATCAACCGACCGGCCAGATGCCGCCAGGCGCTGTCGCTCAGGTCGGCTTCTTTGGCTCCGCCGGGGGCGGGGCGTGCGACTCGGCCTGCGATGGCTATTGCGGTCACGGCGGCAGTTGTGGATGCAGCAGCGGTTATGGCGGCGGCAGCTGTGGGTGTGGCGGCGGCGGCTGCGGGTGTGGCGGTTGCGGACCAGGCGGCCTTTTGGGGCAGATTTGCCAGGGAGATGGGCCACTCAACGGCCTGCAAAACCTGTGCTTATTCTGTCGCGGATCGGGCTGCAGTGTCTGCCAAGCTCCCAGCAACGCAGGCAACCTGCTGGGCTGTCTGGGGATGTTCGCACCTTATACTGAAGCGGGGCTGTGTTCCCAGCGATGGTTCGATTTCCAAGCCGAAGTGATGTTCCTATCGATGAACGGATCGTCGACCAACCAAGCGTTAACCAGCCTTGGCCAAGGTGTGGTCAACGGCGTGACGGGGCAGGTCGATGCTAACATCGTGATGGGAACCGACAGCGTCGAATTCGATGAACTGGCCCCCGGTTTCCGGTTGACTGCCAGCATGATGTTTGGAGCCGGTGGCAATATCGAAGCGACCTACTTTGGTTCGAACCACTTCTCGCAAGCCTATTCCGTGGTCGACCCAACCAACACCCTCTATTCGGCCTTCAGCAACTTTGGCACCGCACCGTTCGGCGGCTACGATGATACGGATCAATCGGCGGTTCAATCGCTGGTCAACAAGTCGGACATCCACAGCGGCGAGGTAAACTACCGCCGACGCTGGGTCGGACCGTACTGCCGCTTCCAAGGTTCGTGGTTGCTTGGTTTCCGCTACTTCGACGTCGACGAAGTCTTTAATTACGAGACACGCGATGCGATCAACCCGGCCGCCGCGGCGGCCAACCCCGACTTCTTCAGCAGTGCGACGCAAACTCGCAACGCGTTGGTTGGAGCCCAGTTGGGCGGCGATCTATGGTGGAACGTTCACCCTGGAATCAACCTTGGAGTGGGGTGGAAGGGGGGAATCTTCGGAAACCGCGCCGAACAGGACACGCTGATTCGAGCCAATTCGATCAACAACCTCGGCGTTGCACAACTGCAAGAGAACGCCGCCGATTCGACCACCGCGTTGATGAGCGAACTGCAAGCACGGCTCGCCTACCGGCTGAGTTACTCTTGGACGTTTACCGCCGCCTACTGGTTCATCGGTCTCGATGGCTTGGCATTGGGTGCTGGCAACGTGAACACATCCCAAGCATCGAATCTGTTCTCCAACCCTGCGGTACCACGAGACGTCAGTGTCAACAACGACGATTCGTTGACGATGCACGGCTTCTCGATCGGCTTGGAACACCTTTGGTAAAATTCTCGCCGGTCGACCTCGAACTGCGAAAATCGGACTTACAATAGTAATAAACGCCCAGGAAACTCCTGGGCGTTTTTTCGTTGGTCGATTGGTGACGGACGTTCGTTGTCGAGGGCGAGAGGCCCGACAGAGCAGCAAATTGCAGCGTTTGACGGTAATTTCGAAAAATCGTGCGGGCTTGGAATCCGAAAATTCGGATCGACTGGAACTAACCTTCCGGTGCTGGCGTCGTAAACAATGCGTTTTGTTGACAGTGGGTAGGCCCGAATTAGAATCAGGTTCCCGGCTCATCGAAATCTACGTGAAAACACATCGTCTTGTCGATCACATGAAACCTTCCGGTTTCGATGCCCCATCGGATCAGCGATCCGTGATTTTGGATAACTTTGGTTGTTGACCAACCGTGCGGTCTGATCAGCATCTGTAAACAAATACGTTTGATACGCTCGAGGTTTTGTCCGTGAAGGCAAAAAAGGCATTTTGGAGTCAGGCAATGCGGCGTCGTTCGGATAAAAATCGCAAGCAACTGCGTCGGCGGCTGATTCAATGTGAGTCGCTGGAAGATCGTCGGTTGCTGGCACCGGTAGTCGTTTCCGAACTGGAGCCGAACAATTTTGTTCGCGACGCCCAAGTTCTGAATCTTGGCACCAACGCGGGAAAATCTCCCGAGGTGACCGTTTCGGCAACGTTCGACGGTGGAGCGCCCGATTATTACAAATTCGATCTTGCCGCGGGCGATGTCTTCAGCACACGGATCACCGTCGCTGCCAATAGCACCGGCTTCAACGATCTCGACGTCAGTCTGGGCAAGGTGAGCAGCACCGGGATGTCGACCACCGAAGTGCGTGGCAACAACTCGTTGGGCGACCTCAGTCTTGTCGGGCAGGATCTTCTCCCTACCTCCTCTCCACTGCTGACCGGCGGCGATGTCTACTTCAACTTTGTGATTCCCGCCGATGGAACCTACAGCTTCCGCGTCGGCACGGGGAACTCGGGAGTCAATCCTGGGATCACGCCGATCGGCGGATACTCCCTGGAATTCCAGACGCTGCGATCGCCGCTTGAAGCCGAACCGATCGGCACGCATCAGATCCTGTTCCTCGATTTCGATGGCGGATTTGTCGATCTAAACGATCTCGACGAAACCCAGTTTGGTTCGGTCCGCCTGCCTTCGCTGGAACAATCGCTGGAAGCCCAAGGGTTCGAAGTGGGCAATGCGGATCGGTTGATCGATCAGATCGTTGCTGAATTCGAAGCGAAATTCGGCTTCGTCGGCACTACCGGTCCTAACGGCGACTACTTCTCCACCTTCACACCAGGTGAATACGGGATCGAGATCCTTAACAGTCGCGATCACGAAGACCCGTGGGGCTTGCCCAACGTCAGCCGTTTGATGATGACGGGAACCCAAACCGACTTGGGAATTTTGGGTGCCCTCGGCATCGCACCATCGCTCGACATTGGAAACTTCGACACCGAAGAAACCGCCTTTATCTTCTCGGAAGATTTCTTCAGCGCGACGGCTGTCGGCGATGTCCTGGCGATTCCACATTCGATCGGCGTGACAACGGCCGATCTGTTGGCCAAGTCGATCGCTTTGGTAGGGATCCACGAAGCAGGTCACTTCTTAGGACTGCGACATACGTCCAATACGAACTCCGCAGTCCAGATCATGGACACCGGAGGCAATCTTGCCGCTTTGGTAGGTGTCGGAAACGATGGGATTTATGGCACCGCGGACGATGTCGAGACGCATTTCGGCACCGACATCTACACACCGGGTGAATTAGATACGTTTGGAGTCCAAGATTCGATCAGCACGCTTGCCTACAGTTTGGCAACCGGCACGGGCGGAGGCTCGATCAGCGGTCTGGTCTTCAGCGATACCAATGGAGATGGCCGCAGCACATCAGACATCGGCTTGGCGGGCGTGACCGTCTTCGGCGATCTCGATGGGGACGGCACTTTGGATGCGGGGGAACCTCGCGTGGTCACCGGCAGCGACGGCAGATATTCGCTTGGTGCGGTCGCCGGTTCGTTTAACATCATCGCTCAAGTCCCTAGCGGTTACGCGGCCTCTACACCCACTTCCGTCTTGGTGACATCGACCAGTGGCGCAACGACGGGACCGAGTTTCGGATTCCAGAAAGTTGCCTTCGATATCACGGGTGTGAAGTGGAACGACATCAATGGCAATGGTATACAAGATGCCGGGGAACCCGGAATCGGTGGCGTCTACATCTACATCGACACCGATGGGGATGACCACATCGACCTGTTTGAACCACAAACGGTCACCGCGTCGGACGGCAGCTTCAGCCTCGATTTCCCCGGTGCAGGAAACTACACAGTACGCGAAGTCGTCGAACCTGGATTCCGTCAGACATATCCTGGCACAGCCTCAAACGGTGAACACAACGTCTTCTTTGACGGCACTCAAATAGTTCCCAACCAGAACTTGAACTTCGGCAATCAAGCCGCTCGCGACTTCGGCGACCTTCCCTCGCCTTATCCCACGCTGTTGAGCGCCAACGGTGCTAGCCACGGATTCAGCAGCACCCTTGGCCTGGGCGTGCTGACCGACATCGAATCCGATGGCATCCCATCGACCAATGCCGATGGAGATGACAACAACGGTAGCGATGACGAAGACGGAATCGTAATCGCTTCGCCGCTCGCCCCAGGATCGACAGCCGACTTTGTCGTCACCGCCCGCAACGCTGGGCAGACCGCATATTTGCAAGGCTGGATCGACTTCAACGAAGATGGTGTTTTTAGCTCCAGCGAACGGATCTTCACCAACCAAACGTTGATCAACGGGACGCAAGTTCTCACCACCGGTATCACCGTTCCGGCGGGAACGACCGATGGGGATAAATACGCTCGCTTCCGCTACGGCCCCGAATTGAACTTGGGATCGACCGGTTTCTCGACCGCGGGGGAAGTGGAAGATTATGTCTTCACCGTCCAAGCGACAACCGATCTGGCCCAGCCGGACTCGTACCTGGACGACACCCACCCAGCCCAACAAGACTTTACGGTTGCACGAAATTCGCTCGACGCGAGACTTCGCGTACTGGCGAACGATTCAACGTTTGACAGCACGATTTTCGTGGACTCTGTCCAGCCCAACCTGGATCCCAATGCAGGTCCCGTGACTACCGGGGCACTGATTATCGGTGAAGAGGGTCAATCGATTCTCTATACTCCGCGCACCGGATTCACTGGCGAAGACTTCTTTTTCTACACAGTTAAAGTCGCATCGGGCGAGACTTTCACGACCTCGGTAACGGTCAACGTGGAATTGTTGAACGACCGTCCCGTTGCGGTCGACGACCTCTTCAACGTGCCGTTGAATGCGACCTCGATGACCTCGCTGGCAGTGCTTGCCAACGATTCGCCGAGCAACCTAGGTGGCATGCAGATCGTAGGTGTTGGGAACACCGATTTTGGCGGGACCGTCAATTTCACCTCGACACAAATCAGCTACCTGCCGGCTCCTGGATTCTCCGGAACCGAACAGTTCGCCTACACCGTTCGCGACAGCTCGGGCTTCACCGACACCGCGACCGTCACGATTCAGATCAATCCAAATTCGCTTGCCAACCAAGTCGAATACTCGGTCCAAACGCTCGATAGCAGCGGAAATGAGCTCACTTCGATCAATGTGGGCCAAGAATTCCAAGTCCGGGTTCTCGTCGATGACATTCGCGAGGGGACTTCGGTCTTGGAGCAGGGAATCGCGGCCGCGTATATCGACCTGCTGTATAGTAAATTGGTCACAACCGTTGCTCCCGGCAATTCGGGCAGCAGCTTGCCGTTCGACATCTTGTACGGTCCGCTGTTTAACCAATTGCAAACTGGCGATTCCCTGACGCCGAACATGATCAATGAAGTAGGGGGCTCGCAGGCGACGCTCGGCAGCCAACAAACGCACTCCGGCCCGGTCGAGTTGTTCACCGTGAAGATGCGTGCGATCGGTGCTGGTATCGCTGAATTCCAAACCGATCCTGCCGACGACATTCGCAGCGATGTCGTCTTCTTGTCCGCCCCCGACACCGAAGTGCCCGTCAACCGACAGTTGTTTGGCGACACCACGCTGAACATCATTCCCGCTGGCTTGGCGATCCCGACCGCTGTCGACGATTCGTACCGCGTGGCACAAGGGGCCAGCCAAGTGCCGATGCTTGTCTTGGACAACGACATCGAAGGTTCCGCTGGTGCATCGGCAATCGCCGAACTAGGAACGCCTGCGAATGGCTTTGTTCGGCTCTCGGGAAACACCATCCTCTACACGCCTCAAACGGCCTTCACGGGTGTCGATCAATTCACTTACACGCTCCTTTCGCCCGATGGATTCCGCAGCACCGCCACGGTAACGGTCTTTGTCGGCAGCGACGCAGTTCTGGACGCAAACGACGTTGTCGATCTGCCGTTCCAGATCTACGACGATGCGGGGAACGCGATCTTCGACGCCAGCGGAGCTCAGATTCGAAACGTTAACGTCAACGACATCTTGACCCTGCAGGTCAATGTCGACGACCTTCGCTCCAATCTGGGCCAGCTGACGGGAGTCTTTGCGGCCTACCAGGACATCCTTTACAGTGCCGACACCCTTTCGGTCCTGCCACGTTCGGCGTCCCAATCCAGTTCGTTGGACTTCGACATCGAATTCGGCCAGTTCTACACCAACGTGCAACGTGGATCGGCGGGAACCGACGGAATCATCAACGAGGTGGGGGCGACACAAACGACCAACACCGATGGTTCGGGCGATCCTTTAGGAACCGAAGTTCGCGACCTGATGGCGATCCGGTTCCAAGCGACCGCGGCTGGCACGGCGTATTTCGCCGGTGACCCAGCCGATGTTTCGCCCAACAACGACACGCTGTTGTTCGAAGCGGCAGATAAGGTCGTACCGATCGATGAGATTCGCTACGACTACAAATCGCTAACGATCAGCCCAGCGACAACCGCCGGTGGGGAAGCGGAATTCCAAAACCCGACCAATCGATACGACGTCAACAACGATGGCACCGTTTCGCCGATCGACGCGTTGAGCGTGATCAATCAGTTGAATTTGAGCGGAGCGAAGCAACTGTCAGCCGAAGGTGAATCGGGCAGCCAAAACCATCGATTTGTCGACGTCAATGGTGACAGCTACATCACGCCAAGCGACGCGTTGATGGTTATCAATGCTTTGAACAAACAGACTGCATCGCTTGCCAACGGCGAATACTCCGTCGCCCGCAGCAATGCCGCCGCGGTCGATCCTGATGTCCAGAGCAACGATGAGTTCTTTGCGGCATTGGCCGATGAAACGAATCCTCAAGCGGGTTCCAGCGGCGCGAGCCAATCGGCAGCAAACATCGACTGGCTGGCCGCTGACGACAGCGACGATGAAGAGGATGCCGTCGATCAAATCGCTGGCGATATCACTCAGGAGTGGGGCCTCTAATCTTCGGTTAAGTCCCCTCGCTATCTCATAGACGCAGACTCGGTTCGGCCGAGTCTGCGTTATCGCCCCCCCCCAAGGCGTTCTCGCAAGAGAACGCCTTGTTTCGTTTAGGCACCCAAAAAAGGCAGTATCGTTCACCCCAATCGATCGATATACTCTCATCCACGAGCGATCATGTGCATCGCTTATCTTGGTCTATTCTCACCCCTGTTTTTGAGAGTTTATGATGGCTGGTATCGGCACCCGTTCTGCAGCGGAGTTCTTTGGAACATTTTGGTTGGTTTTCGGCGGATGTGGCAGCGCGGTGTTGGCCGCCAAAGTGATCACCCCCGAAGAGAATACCCCGATTAATATCGGCATCGGATTAGTCGGCGTGGCGTTGGCCTTCGGACTGACCGTGCTAACGATGGCCTACACCATTGGGCACATCTCCGGTTGTCACTTGAACCCCGCCGTAACGGTTGGTCTCACCGTCGGTGGCCGATCCAAAGCGAGCGATCTGTTGCCGTACGTGATCGCTCAAGTGCTCGGCGCGATCGCGGGGGCAGGGACCTTGTACATGATCGCCTCGGGCAAGGAAGGTTTTGCCATCAACAACGCCGATGCGGGAGCGTTTGCGACCAACGGCTTTGGCGCCATCTCGCCCGGGGGCTACTCGATGTTAGCCTGTTTGGTGACCGAGATCGTTTTAACCGCCTTCTTCTTGTTCATCATTATGGGAGCGACCGACAAACGGGCTCCTGCCGGATTTGCTCCGCTGGCGATCGGTCTGGGACTGACCCTGATCCATCTGATCGGCATCCCCGTGACCAACCTGTCGGTCAATCCAGCACGCAGCACGGGGCCAGCATTGTTTGTTGGCGGAATGCAGTTGACCCAATTGTGGTTCTTCTGGTTGGCACCGATTGCCGGTGGCGTGCTGGGAGCGTTGATCTATCAATTTGTCGGCAAAGAAGAGACCGAAACGGCCTGATCGGAAGGAACTGCCGATCGCATTTGATGCTCTTGCGATAGCGCTAGGGCAGGCGTTCGATGTCTGCCCCGATCATCATGTATCCCGCCCAAAACAGCGGATTCGCTCCGCTGGCGGGGCCTGCCTTGGCATCGCCATCGCTCAGCAGAGGTTCGCTGCTGGGGTCGAGTTCTTGATTTTGCAGCAGCAAAACGGAGCGTTTCCAGCTATCCAGAGGAGTCGAAAATTCGACCTCTCCCAGATACTCCCGCAACAGCGCCGCGGTGCTCGTCCCCCCGACAGCCCAACGCGAGATCAGCAGCTGCTTGGCCCCTGAGGCTTGCAAACCGCAGGCCATCAGAAAGATCTCATCTCCCGTCACCGCGCCCCCCGCGGTGCTGATGTTCGACTGAAATCCGGGCATCAAGAATTCGCCCGGTGCCCCCCAAGGGAACCGAATCCAGCTGGCCAAATCGCCCCCCAGCTTGGATTGATCGTACACAAAAGGGCTGATAGCCAGCGGTGATTTTGTCCCTGGTTTGATCGGCGCAGAAACCCAAACACGCCCGAAACGCGGCCCGATCAACGATCCCGGCAGATTCGCTTGGCCGGGCAAACGCTCCGTTCCAGCGACTGCATCGATCAGTTCTTGCGATAGTTGTTCGTTGAGTTCGGCATCGGCCGGAGCCAAAAAGCGGCCGGCAATCGCACCGGTAGCCAGCTTGTCCTTCGATAACGCAGGGGGATTCAACGCCAGGCCAGGTGTTGGAGCGTAGCTGATCGTCACCGTATCCCCAAGCGCCGTACTCTGCTCCGCACCGCCGATCGGCAACAGTTCAAACGGCAGATACCACAACGTTCCGTAGGGGACAACGACCAACCGATCGATCGCCGTCAACGTCGGATCGTCAAGGCCTGCCAACACTTGTTTCCGCAACGCGGCAGCGATTGGTTCCCATTGATCGGGGGTGGATAATTGAGCGGCGCCGCCACGTCGCCGAATGACTCCCAGCGTTTTGACCCAATTGGAGATCTGCGGCAGCAGACTGGCTGGCCGGGCGACTTGCCAGGCGGTGACTTTGCCGTTGCTGTATAGCATGCCGATCAAATCGGGCCCCGCGGGGCAGAAGGTCAGCAGTGCGCTGCCGGGGGACAATTGAGGCCACATGCTTTTGTCGCCGATTGCAGGCGGAAAGGCCCGCGGCAGGTCCATCCGATGCACCGACGCCTGTCCCACCAACCGTTCGGCTTGATCGGCGGCGGTCGCTAGTTCGGTCCAGGCCGATTGCAGCTGAGCCGCCTGAGGTGCATCGGCCGCTTCGAAGGGGAGCCCGGCTAGCGTCGTTTGATGATCGGCCATCACCGACGCCAGTCCCGCGATCGACTTGATCAACGCCGGTGGCTTGTCGCGGACCGCCAACGCATTGGGCGACAAAAGATCCGGCGTTGCCGATACCAACCAACGCGCATCTAACATCCGGCCCGACAACGGCAACTGGCTGCGAAATCGATTCCCCAACAATTCGTCGGCGACCTGCAACGCCTCGTCATACTTCTGCCGTTGGATCAAGCCCGAAAACCGCATCTGGTCGACCGCCGCGTTGGGACGGGTCGCCGCCAGCGCGTTGACGGGGTCGAGATACCATTGCCCCAACGAAGGCCCTTGAGTCAGCGCGGTCAAGAGCTCGTCCGCCGTGCGGCCACCGATCGCTCCTCCACCCGCCGCCGATTGAACGATCGCCAACTGGTAGGTGTGTGGGCATGTTGGCGAGGCACCTCCCAACGCAAACGCCATTACCTTATCGAGCGCCACCGCAGCCCCTTTCGTATCGCCGTTTTGGAATGCGGTGATCGCAAGGCAATAATTGGCGTACGCTTCCACGCGAGGCAGAACGACGTTGCGGCGTGACAGAGTCGCTCGCGCATCGGCCAAGCTGCGTTGGGCCACTTGCAATTGGCCCGAATTTGCCGCCGATTCGGCCGCGACCAGATAGCAGGTCGCTGCCATCAGGCGCGACTTGCGTCCCAATTGCATCGCCGCCGCACCGGCGCGACCGGTCAGCACACCAGAACCCTGGCTGGCCAACGGTCCGACCGCGATTCGCATCGCTTCGGCGGCGACCTCGTAGTGCCCATACGCCGCAGCCGACAGTGCGGCCTCGACATATTGATTCGTCGCTTGTGGTTTACCGGCAACGGTCAACAGGTTCGCTCCCACCAAAAGCGCGATGGGGGTTAAGGGATGGTCGAAGTTGCCCGGCAGCGTCGCGGCGCGATCGACGAGCCCGACCGCTTGTTGAGGTTGATTGTCGGCCAGCAACGCGATCGCTCGCAATAGATCGACCCACGCCTGTCCTGGGCCCGGTGGCAGATTGGTCCGCCCCATCGACGAGATCAATTGTTCGTTCAAAGAATCATCGACCGACAATCCGCCAAGGATCTGGCTGCGGCGATAGACCGCCCAAGCGAGAGCGCGGATGATCTCCGCCGCATCGATCTTCATCAATTGAGCGGTCTGCAGCGTTCCCCCTTGTTGAATCTGGCCCAGCACGTCCTGGCTGCCCATCATGATCTGCATCGTTTCGGGAACGTTCGCCAGCGCTGAACGGCGACCACTGGCTGCCCATGTGCCAACGGGGACCGGCGCCCGCCCCCCGGCCAACGATTGCGGCCATTGCACCGCTTGGAGCCACCCCGAATGCCGCAACATCAACCCGATTGCGGCGTCAAAATTTTGATGAGCGAGCCGCAGATTTCCCAGCTGGTAATTGCATTCGCCCAGCATCGCATATCCAGGAATCGAATCGATCCATTTGCCCGACGGATCGGTCCGGCCGCGACGGATCGACGCTTCGAACATTTCGACAGCATCGGGTAGCGCCGCTTCGCGCATCAGAGCCAAACCGACGTAATATTCTTGCGACGGATAGGACCGCTGGGGCGTTTGCCCGATCGCGGGTGTAAGCATCGTCAACAGCAAGCCGCCGCAGATCGCGGGGATCCATGGTCGCACGTTCGTCGTCATCGAGAATTTCCTCGCTATCCGCTCTGGATGGCGTCCCCAACGCGAGCCGCCTGCACTCAAACCTACCTCCTACTAACGGAGCTTGTCAAAAGCTTCCCGAGATCGTTCGAGGCAATTCCGCTGTCTACTTTCGACGCGTCTCACCAACCGATACGATAGAATTCTTTGCTAGACGGTTTGCCCGGCCTGTCGCCACGGTCATCTCGCGTTCGGCGATCCCCCCTCTCGCGTCCGCTGCCCTGTGCGACCTGAAGCCTACGTCATCACATCGCGATCACCACCGTTTGACCTTGGATTTGAATCATGAATGCTGAAGCCGACAAAGGCTTTGTCGAAATTGACGGCGTGCGGCTGAAGCTGTCCGCCCCGCATCAATCCCAGACCCAATGGATTGGACAAGGCGAGATCCTGACTCAACTGCTGGCTTGTTGGTTGACTGTCGATCCGACCGATCTGCCTTTGACGCCTCGGTTGATCGGCCCGCCAGGAGTCGGCAAGACCCAACTGGCGATCGCCGGTGCGCAGCAACGCGAACTGCCGATCTACATCTACCAATGCACCGCCGACACGCGTCCCGAGGATCTGTTGGTCACGCCCGTGCTGTCGCAAAACGGCAACATCTCCTACCACGCTTCGCCGTTGGTGACAGCGATGTTATGCGGCGGAGTCTGCATTTTGGATGAGGGCAACCGGATGAACGAAAAATCGTGGGCCAGCCTGGCGCCGCTGTTCGATCAGCGCCGGTATGTCGAATCGATTGTGGCCGGAATCACGATTGGTGCCCATGAAAATTTCCGCGCCGCGGTGACCATGAACCAAGATGAATCGACCTTCGAAATCCCCGACTACATCCTCAGCCGCTTGCAACCTACATTGGAAGTCGGATTTCCCGACCCGCAGGATGAGATGGCGATCCTGCAATACCACCTGCCGTTTGCCGAAGCGGAGATGCTGGCGCTGACTGTCGATTTCCTGCAACGATCCCATCAACTGAAACTCGACTTCTCCCCCCGCGACGGAATCAACATGTTGCGGTATGCACTCAAGCGACTCTCGCAGGACAGAGCTCATCCGCTCAGTCGCGATCAAGCCTGGCACGAAGCGCTGCAAAATTGCTTAGGCCCCGACGCGTTGGACCTCGAATCGCTGGCCGAGCGCAAACAACGGACGCTCGGCGGGAATTCGGTCCCGATGGGCTTGGCCGACTTCTTCTTCGATCCCAACGATCCGCTGCACCCCGATCGGGACGACGAGGACGAAGTCGACGAAGAGGATCTGGGGCTGTAGGCTCACCGGACCAATCGACTTACATCTGGCGAAGATACAACGGGGCTGGGAACGCAATCTTCCCCGTGGGCTCGCCGATGATGCTTCCCCGTCGACACCGGGCAGCGTCATCGAAGCTTAGCGCAAAAAAAACGCGGCACTGCTCGGTATCCACCAAACAGTGCCGCTGCCCCTGTCGTTGACGAGCCGCGGACTCGTCAATACTCTTTTCGGGACGCCCGTGGCTTCTAGTCGAACGATTATCAAAAGAAGGTGGTAGATCGCGGAAAGAGACACATAACTTGTGGTTTCCCGTAGCCGTTATTGTCTAAGCACGCCCCCCCACAAGACCGCGCAGTGTATTCAAGTTGTTAACGTCGAAGTCCTCCCCCGTCTCGTCATCCACTCCCTTGGGCGTCTCCAGATACATCGGGCAGACATTGAACACAGGATCGGCTAACACGCGGCGGAATCCATCCAGCGTGATCATCCCCTGACCGATGTGATCGTGTCGATCGACGCGCGATCCACACCCCTTTTTGCTGTCGTTGATGTGCACCGCTCGAATTACTGACGGGGGTAATTCGTTGGCGATTTCAGTCTGCATGACCGCGTATCCGGCGTCGGTTGTCAGATCGTATCCGGCAGCAAACGCATGGCAGGTGTCGAAACAAACACCTAGGTTTTCCGTGTTATCGATACCGCGGAACATCGCACCAAGCTGGGCGATCGTATGCCCCAGACACGACCCTTGGCCGGCCGTGTTCTCCAGCAGCAATCGACAGTGTTGCGGTTTGACGCGATCGATAATCTCACGCACCCCGTCGACGATTTTGGCGATCCCCAGTTCTTCACTGCTGTCGGTAAACGCGCCGGGGTGGACGACCAAGCCTTCCAATTGCAATTGTTCGGCGCGCTCCCACTCGACCACCAATGCCTCGATCGACTTGCGAAACAACTCCTCCTTGGGCGACGCCAGATTGATCAAATAAGATGCGTGTGCGACGGGCGATCCAATCCCGGTCTGGACCAATGCATCCCGCCAGGCCTGAATCACCGCATCGGTCAGCGGTTTGGCGGCCCATTGATTGTTGTTTTTGGTGAAGATCTGGACCACATCGCAACTCGCATCGTGGGCTCGTTGGACAGCTTTTTCAAGCCCTCCCGCGATCGACATGTGGGCGCCCAGACGGAGCGATTTTGCTTCTGGCATCGACTTGAAATTTATCTTGAGAAGAGCGGAACGAGAGACAGAATTCAACGGAAAAGGCTAGCGAACGGGCCTTCCCGCGACTGACGATTTCGGTTGCAAACGAATCGTCGTTTAACGGATGCCAACCGAATCGAAGTATCCCGGTTCGTTTCCAGGCTTCCATTTGATGTTACACCCGATGCTTGGCTTTTGCGGTTCGGGGACAGCGGCGCTGGAAAGGACCGCATCCAAGGCGTCGCGGAGATCGCTGCCCGAAAGCTCGACATCGTTCTTCGGACGGCTGTCGTCCAATTGGCCGCGGTAGACCAATCGATGCTTGTCATCAAACAGGAAGAAATCGGGAGTGCAAGCGGCATGGTACGCTTTGGCGACCGATTGGTCGGCGTCGTACAAGTAGGGGAACTCGTATCCCTGCGCTGCCTTCTCTTCGACCATTTTGGCGGGCGAGTCGTCGGGATACGCATCGGCATCGTTGCTGCTGATCCCAATCGTCGCGACGCCTTTCGCTGCGTATTCCGCAGTCAAACGAGCCAGTTCGGGGGCAACGTGTTTGACATACGGACAGTGATTGCAAAGAAAGATCACCAACAAGCCCCTGGAATTGGTGAAATCGCTCGGCGAAACAAGCTTCCCGTCGGTATCGGGCAGCGAAAACGAAGGGGCTTGCGTGCCCAGCGGCAGCATGGTGCTTGCGGTGCGGACCATTGGGTAAATTCCTGTCGACAAAATGTTGTGGGGCGGACCATTGCGATTGCAGTCCTGGTTATCACCCACTCACCAAATCCAATCAAGTGCCTTGCCCGACAGCGCAGCATTACGCGTTCTTTTCACGTACAATAGGCGGATGGTCGACGCCTGTCTGCCATACCCACGTTTGCGATCATCTCCCACCCGCTGCCGCATCTCCTCTGCCATGCTGATGAAGTCTTCGGATTCGATTGATATTTCGTTCTCGCTGCCTTTGGTCCAGCGCTTGCGTTTCACTGGCGACGTCATCGGCGACGATGCGCAAGTTTTAATCGATCTGCTGGAACCGTCGGGCGATGCGCCGGCGCGTGTGCAGGTTTGGTTGGACCAACACGTGGCCGATGCGAACCCGGCGATCGGTGAAAGGATTGCAGCGACGCTGCATTCGGTCCCCGACCAAGTCCTGCTGACCCAACCGCCGCAAACGCTGGTCGGTGGCGAAGCGTGCAAAAACGATCCGGCGATCGTCGACAACCTGCTGAAAAATTTCAATGACCACGATCTCGATCGCCGCAGCTATGTCATCGTCGTTGGCGGCGGAGCGGTCTTGGATACCGTCGGCTATGCCGCATCGGTCGCCCACCGCGGCATTCGCTTGATCCGGATCCCAACAACCACGCTGGCGCAAGCCGATTCGGGGGTGGGGGTCAAGAATGCGGTGAACTGGTTCGGCAAGAAGAACTGGAAGGGAACATTTGCGGTTCCGTGGGGTGTGATCAACGATGCTGGGATTCTGCAAACGCTGCCCGATCGCGACTTCCGCTGCGGCTTCAGCGAAGTCGTCAAGGTTTCGCTGCTGAAGCAACCTCAAGCCTTTGAACAGGTTTGCCGCGATGCCGAAAAGATTCGTCAACGCGATCCGCAAGCCACCGGCGACGCGATCCGCGCCAGCGTGCAAATGCATCTGGAACACATCACGCGCGGCGGCGATCCCTTTGAAACGCTGGAAGCACGCCCCTTGGACTTCGGCCACTGGTCGGCCCATCGCCTGGAATCGCTGACCCAGTATCAGGTCCGACATGGCGAAGCGGTGGCGATTGGCCTGGCGATCGATTGCCTTTATTCCAGCCGCGTCCTGGGACTGCCCCAATCGGATTGCGAGCGGATCCTCGATTGTCTGCAACAATTGGGCTTGCCGATCGATCACCCCGCGCTCCGCGACCCAGATGCTCTGCTGCAAGGTCTGGAAGAGTTCCGGCAGCATTTGGGCGGTCGTCTGACGATCACGCTGATCGATGCGATCGGCAGCCCTGTCGATGTCCACCAGATCGAAACCACCGCGATGCGGGAGGCGATCGCCGCAACCGCTGCCTTCGCCCGCTAGGATCGCAACGCGCTGTTCGATCCCATCTGCCAGTCTTTCCGCTCCGCACGACACCGGCGGGCGGCCGAACTACTGGACAAAACCACCGGTCCTCACGGTGTGCACGACGCACCATCGGGAACCGTCGCACCCCTAAAAACACGTCTCGACAGCGTGCTAGCGGCCGGCGATTGCTAGGTTTTGCCGATTTTGACGCTAGTGACGTCATTCTCGTTGGATTTTCGTTTCGATCCCAACCGATACTACCCGCACAACCAGAACTTTTGCGTTATACGACGGCGCATCAGCATGGGGCGTCAAATTGGGAACAGCAGCTGCAAATGCTGCCGTGCGGATTGAAATGCACCGCGTGCATACATCACAAGTGGACAGAGACATGCCAGTACGTAAACTCGCCGCTTTCTTGGTCGCCGTTATAGCAACGGTGGCAGGAGGACATCAGGTCGGAGCTCAGGAGCAGCCACCTGGCACGTGGGGTGAGCCCGACGGAATCTTGGAATTCGATACCGACTTTCGTTGGTTCGAGACTGCGTACAACGCGGACATCGAGGAATTGAGTCCCAAACACCGGGCCAACCACGGTTGGTACGGCACGTTTGATCGGGCCTACATGATGGTCAACCGGCCCGAGACCGAAAGCTCCTACACACAGGGAGATTTCGGTTGGGGCAACCGCCTCGATTTCGGATACATGGGAGACGATGATCGCGGCTGGGCGATGACCTATTGGAGCCTGACGGGCCCCAACGCCTACGACATCAACACGGTCTATCGTGCCAACGTTATCAACACGGAAGACCCTCAGGTTCCAAGTGCCGAACCCCCAGAGGTGTTCGACCAGTATGGCCAGCTGTTGCCACGTCGCGATCGGGACGACCACGAGTTTCTCGAGCGAGTTTATGAAGTCAAAGACAGCTTAAACGTGATCGAAATGAAGGGCTTCGAACTGAACCGGACCTGGCGATTGGAATCGTATCGCAAGGGAGGACTATTGGAGCCGATGATCGGTCTGAAATATGTAAAGATCCGCGATCACACCGAAAACGACAGCTACAGCGTTCAACCCGGAACGGCACAGCAAGCCGATGGCTCACTTGCCGAACTGATCCAAGAAAACTTCAACGAACAGATCGATCTCAACGACAACGAGATGTACGGTGGGCAGTTTGGATTTCGATACATCAAGTTCCAAAATCGATTCACCCACTCGTTCGATCTGCGGGCCTTTGCGATGCAGAACTTCCAGAACAGTTCTTACATCAACAGAAGTACCGATACGTACTACAACATCGACCTGCAGGGAGAGATCGACGGCGAGATCGCATTCGACGACTCCAACCGCACCACGATCTACAAACATGGCAGCGAATTTGTGTTCGGTTTCGATCTGCGTGCCGAGACGTCGCTTCAACTGACTCGCGACATCAACTTGCGAGGGGGCGTCCAATTGATCGACTTTGCCCAAGGCATTCTGCGAGGTCCTGTTCGCGGTGGCAACACGACCAAGCTTGAAGGCACCAACGCGATCACCGACCAGAATGTTTGGCTGGTCGGATACACCTTCGGTATCACGATCAATCGCTAGCCCCAAGCAACGACGACCATGCTGATCTAAAGATTCAGGGCGTCTATCATCGACCGATGATAGACGCCCTGATTTCGTTTGCTAAGAACCGCCGGTTCAACCGGCAGGACTGCGGCGCTGTGAAGGAGAAGCGTTCTGTTTTGGTGTCAATTACTTGCTGCTGGCAGCCAAGGCACGCAATTCATCCAACTCTTGCGACAACCGATGGCGCAAAGGACTCTCTGGACGCAGCTCGTCCAACATCTCCTCAGCCCGATCAAAAGTCTCTTCGTTCTGTCCGCCATCGCTCAATAATCGACGGACACTTGCTTCAACGGACGACTCGGATAGCAACACACACCTCCCTCAAAATGAATTTAACGCCGATGCTCACACACACACAAAGAGCAACAACGCGCCCCGATCAAAATCGGCAGGCACCTTGCTGGCGACAACAAACCCATTTTAGGCGAGCGTGGTTTTGCGCCAAGTCGAATAATGCCGCATTGAATGTTTGATGGGAATTCTCCCCGCCGCGAATCGGCGGATCTTATTCCTTCCGCAACACCACGGCGATCGCATTACCCGTTGCGCTGTGATTGGATTGCACCGCCAGAGAAGCATCCGTTTTGCGCGGCGAGTCGGCCAAATCGATCCCAAAGCTGGGGTCTTTCAAGTGCGCGTTGACCGTTGGCGGAACGATGCCATTCTGTAGCGACAGCGCCGCGATACACAT
Source organism: Rosistilla ulvae (assembly GCF_007741475.1). Taxonomy (NCBI): domain Bacteria; kingdom Pseudomonadati; phylum Planctomycetota; class Planctomycetia; order Pirellulales; family Pirellulaceae; genus Rosistilla; species Rosistilla ulvae. The sequence goes on from NZ_CP036261.1 coordinate 2,424,865, forward strand.
CTCCATCACACCACACCCCGCCCCCGTGTGACCGGTTGCCCCTTTGGGGGCAGTCACGATCGCTCCCGGGACAAGCGTTGCATGGACCTGCGCGTCGATCTGGTCGAGCATTGGATCCCCCATCGCATGACTGACCGCGATCCCGATCTCATCGGGCGTTGCACCGGCACGCTGAATCGCATTGCCGATCGCCAGGGAGAGGGCTTCGGAGGATCCGCGACGCCCTGGGGCCGGAGCGCCAAAATTACAGGATGTCCCAGCCACGCTGACGATCGGTTTGGCCCCTCGCCGCTCGGCATGCTCGCGCGACTCCAAGATCACCGCCGCCGCCCCTTCGCCACCGATCAAGCCATCGCGATCGACAGCAAACGGCCGGCTACTGGATCCCACCGGATCGCGCAGGGAACCGTACGGAACGGCCCCTTGATAAAGCAAACGGGTCAGGCTGATCCGAGTTCCCGTCGAACAGGTGACGACGACATCGGCAGCCCCACGTTGGATCACGCTGATCGATTCGGCAACCGCCGACAATCCCGACGTATCCCCCATGACGATGGTATTATTGGGCCCGAGCGCACCGATCGCGATTCCGTAATGGCAAGCCGCCATGTTGGGCAGGTACTTGAGCATCCACAGCGGAAAGATCTCCCTCATCGCCGACTGGCCCCACAGTTCCGGCTGAAACCGGCCCTCGGGACTACTGCGGGCAACCGTCGGTTGAATCTCTTCCGGTTCGCCGTAAAGCATCTCCGAACCAAAGACCGTACCGATCCGTTCCTTCGGAGTATCGCAAGCGTCGAATCCGCTCTGCTGCGTTGCCATCACGCAAGCGGAAAAGGCGGTTTGCAACTCGCGGCTCATCACCTTGAGCGTCTTGCGAGGGCGAACATAGGCCTTCGGATCGAAATCATCCAATTGCCCGCCATAGGTATAGGGGAGCATTTCGGGGGTGACATGCGTTAGATCGCGAACCCCACTCCGCCCTTGGATCAAGCTCGACCAAAAACGATCGACGCCAGTTCCGATCGGCGAGACAACCCCGATTCCAGTGATAACAACGTCTTTGCGAAGGTCCATCAGTGTTACGTGCGTAGGATTCGGCGTGGATGAGGACAGCAATAGCGGCTTGCTTACGACGACAGCTCAGTTGGCAAAGGTCATCCATTCCCCATCGGGCGCATCAAGCTGCTCCAACGCCGCTGCACTAGTATGACCTTTGCTGGCGCGTGGTGACAAGGCGTTGAAGCCGCGAGTCAGCCATTGCCACGCGAATTATTTGAATCTTCGGGGCAATAAATCACCGTACCGCTTCGCTCGGATCGCGAGGGGTCCCCGCCGTCCCCTCGGTTGCTCGACGACGTTGATGCATCGGTGGAACGATGTTCGTCGCCAACCCGCAGACCCCAAACAGCTGAATAACGTAGTAATTAGGGTCAAACTCCCACCATCGATGCTGAACCGAAGCCGAGGCTTGATCGGCATGATGATTGTTGTGCCACCCCTCGCCCCCGGTGATCAATGAGACGAACCAATTGTTCCGGCTGTCGTCGGTCGTCGCATAATTTCGGTAGCCAAACATGTGCGACAGAGAATTCACGCTCCATGTGATATGCCAAACCCAAACGGTCCGCACCAACACACCCCAAACGAAAAGACTGGCCGTCATCTGGAATGCTTGCATGTTCGCGCCAAAGATCGCGATCGAAATCGCATAGGAGATCAAAAAAAAGGCGATCGCATGCCCGACGTAAAACAGTGTCATCGGGTAGGGAACCTTCTCCAGCCACATGTAATAACGATCGCTAAGGATGTCGCGGGCATATTTCTGATACAGCGAAAAGTTCTGCACGCTGTTGTTCCGGTAGACCAGCCAATTGATGTGCGACCACAGAAAGTTGACCAAGGGACTGTGCATATCCTCGCGATGATCGCTGTGCTGGTGATGGATTCGGTGCCAGGCAACCCACCGCGCCGGAGTCTCTTGCGCACTGCATAACGCAAACGTGACCAACGTCCGTTCAAACCATTTGGGCGTCTTAAAGCTGCGGTGGGTCAACAAGCGGTGGTAACAGATCGGAATCCCCAACTGACCAAAGACCACCGTCCCGACTGCAAACGCAATCACGCCAGCCCACGAAAAGAACCACGGAAACAGCGCCAACAGCGCCGCGGCGTGAACCACCAAAAACGAGATCGAATAACCCCACTGAATATCGTTCAAGTCGACGCCACTGGGATATTCCAAGCTCGTCAACGGGGTCGCAGCGGGTGGTTCCCGATTCAGATCCTCCTGGGCAACGGCATTGGAATCGATGGATGGTTTGTCGGTCACGGCGGCACGAGTGCTCATCGATTGCCTTGCGTTGGGGCGAGTAGGAGAATCTTGCGGTTGCGTTTAACCTATACAGTACGCGGAGAAGGGACTCCAGCCCAATGGGGGCACGAGAGCTCCGGGGTCGGGTATTGGAATTTCTTGGAGCGTCGATTTCATTGAACGAGCAAATTGACTGGAATATCTCGCTGATCGGGGCCGGAATCGTCGGCCGCGCGATCGCTTGGGACCATCTGCGTGGGGGCATCGGGATCCGCCTGATCGACTCCAATCCGGCTCAGCTTGCCGCAACGGTCGACTCTTTAATCGCGCAAGCCGGCGGTACCAAGTCCGATCCGATTCGCTGGGGGGACGACGCTTGGGCGACCGAATTGACTCCGCCCGGCGCGACAACCTCCCCCCGCGGGCAACAAGCGATTGTGATCGAATCGATTGTCGAACGTCGCGAACCGAAGCAGCAGGTCTTGGCCACCGCCGAACAGTTGTCGCCCCCCGACGCGATTCTGGCGACCAACACCTCGACGATCCCGCTTGCCGACGTCACCCAACGCGTTCTCGATCGCCGCCGCTGCTGCGGCCTGCACTTCTTTATGCCGGTCGACCAACGCCCGTTGATCGAGATCATCACGACCGAAGCGACGGACGACGCGACGGTTGCGATCGCCAAACGCTACGCCGCCGCCTTGGGCAAGCAACACCTGATCGTTCGCGACGCGCCGGGCTTTGTTGTCAATCGAATGCTGGTTCCTTATCTCAATGAAGCGGTCCAACTGCTGTGCAGCGGCACGTCGCCAGATCAGATCGAACGTGTGTCGACCGAGCGTGGGATGCCGATGTCCCCGCTGGAGCTGATGGACTGGATCGGAATGGAGACCGGTTTTCACGCCGGCCGAGCGATTTGGCAAGCGTTCCCCAGCCGGATCGAACCGTCACCGCTAACCCCCGCGATGGTCAAAGCCAAGCTGACCGGCCGCGCCGGCGGCGAAGGCTTTTACACCTATCGCGATGATCGCCGATCGGCCCTCCTCGGACCGACCGCGCAGACGTTGGTCGATCGCTACACGCGCGACGCGACCACGCAATCGGACAGCCAAGTCGCCGCCAGACTTTTTTTCCCCATGCTGATCGAAGCCGCCTGTATCTTGCTGCAAAATGTCGTCGACGACCTCGAATCGATCCAGCGAGCGATCGGTGGTGGGCTGGGCTTCCGCGATCCCGCAGGCTTTCTCGATCGCTTCGATCGCATCGGAACCGAACAATGCGTCGCCGAACTAACAGAACTGGCGACACTGGGCCGCCGTTTCGCCGCGCCGCCAGAATTACTGGCGGCCCTCGCCACCGCCGATTCGGCCAGCGATGCGTTGGAATTGCTTTGCACCGTGGACAATCGCTCGCCGGCAAACGATCCGCAACAATAAGCCCCTTGCATCCGAGGCCAGATCGGCACACAACCGCGGCGACCGCGAACAAGTTCGCAGCACGCCACCATTCACACAACGAATCAATTCCCCAACACTACATATGGAATCCCAAACGATGTCCCAAGCCCTCTTATTATCGACCGACCTGTTTTTCGCCAGCCGCATCAAGTCGGCCGCGGTCGAGGCAGGGTATGAAATGTCGATGGGCAAATCGATCGAAAAGGTCACGTTGAACGAAGGGCTGCAGGTGGTGATTGTCGACCTAGCGACCACCGGCAGCACTGTCGAAGCGATCGCCCAACATGTTCGCCAGCAGACGCCCGCCGCGAGGTTGATCGCTTTTGGGCCCCACGTTCAGACCGGCCGACTGTCGGCGGCTCGCGACGCCGGGTTCGACCTGGTGTTAACCCGCGGCCAACTCGATCACGGCCTGGGACAACTGTTTTCGAAAGCTTAGTGTCGACGTGAGGTTCACCGCGAACGGTCTCTATAATCTTCTAATTGCTAGCTAACCCTCACTCACCAAGTTTATCCGGTAGATCGATTTGCAAGCATTGAGTGAAAGTTTGTATTTTTGAGAAAAAGGACTCGGTTTAGGTTGAATCATGTCTAGTCTGCAAGAGAGATATGCGTAGAATATCGCTCCTGAGTACGCCAAGGAAGTGCGACCCAACTGTTGTGAACTTGTCCGCACAAGTCACAACTCAATCCCAATCCCGCAAGGGGCCGACACCCATATCCCGAATCAGTGGTGTCGGTGACAAAAATGGAGGTTTGTCATGGAAGTGATGGAGAAGGAACTCGTTGATCTGATCGCTAAAGGGAAGTCCCAAGGTTATCTGACTTACGAAGAGGTCAATAACTATCTTCCCGACGAGGACGCAAGTCCAGAAAAGCTAGACAACCTCCTGTTGGCGATCGAAGACCAGGGAATCGAACTCGTCGACGAATCGCTCGCAGGCGGCTTGCTGGCCAAAGGCAAGCTGTCGGATGTCGACCCATTTGTTCCGTCGTCGGAACTGCCAAAGGCGAGCGACGACCCGATTCGCATGTACCTGAGCCAAATGGCTGAGATCCCGTTGTTGTCTCGCGACGAAGAGATCAATCTTGCGAAAAAGATCGAAGTCACCCGCCGGCAATTCCGCCGCGCGATCCTCGAATCGGACTTTGCACTGCGAGCGACCGTCGAAACGCTCCGCAACGTCCATGAGGGCAAACTGCCGTTTGATCGCACCATCAAGGTCTCTTTGACCGAACGACTGACCAAGGAACAGGTGAGCGCTCGGATGCCGCACAACCTGCGAACCGTCGGCATCTTGATGGACCAAAACAAACAAGATTTCGACGTGATCGTGCGTAAAAGCAGCAATGAAGAGGATCGTGCCATCGCACGATGCAACTTCATCCGCCGCCGTCGCAAGTGCCTGCAACTGGTCGAAGAACTAAGCCTTCGCAGCCGCCGCGTCACGCCGCTGATGAAGCAACTGGAAAACTTCTCCTCGCGAATGGATTACATCAAACAACGCATGACCCAACTGGGCAACGATGCGTTGTCGCGAGACGAAGACGCCGACCTGCGACAAGAACTGCGTGAACTGATCCGCGTCACGCAAGAGAGCCCCACATCGCTACGCAACCGCGTCGCCAAGTTCCGCAAGCACTTCGATGCTTACGAAAAAGTCAAACGCGAACTCTCCAGCGGCAACCTTCGTCTGGTCGTCTCGATCGCCAAGAAGTACCGCAACCGTGGGCTCAGCTTCCTCGACCTGATCCAGGAGGGGAACACCGGGCTGATGCGAGCTGTCGACAAATACGAATATCGCCGCGGCTTTAAGTTCAGCACCTACGCAACCTGGTGGATTCGCCAAGCGATCACCCGGGCGATTGCCGACCAAGCTCGCACGATCCGCATCCCGGTTCACATGATCGATGTGCTCAGCAAGCTGCGTCAGGTTCAAAAACGCATGCTGCAAGAATTGCGTCGCGAACCAACGATGGAAGAGATCGCACTAGAGACCGAGATCCCGGTCGAAGAAGTTCGCCGCGTGATGGACATCGGTCGCCATCCGGTCAGCCTCGACCGCCCTGTTGGCGAAGGCGAAGACAGCAGCTTTGGCGAATTCATCGAAGATAACGAGAGCGACAACCCGGTCCGATGTGCCAGCAACGGCATCCTGCGACAGAAGATCGAGGACCTGCTGAAGACGCTCACCTATCGCGAGCGGGAGATCATCAAACTGCGTTACGGCCTGGTCGATGGCTACAGCTACACGCTTGAAGAAGTGGGACGGATTTTCAAGGTCACCCGGGAACGCGTTCGGCAAATCGAAGCAAAAGCTGTCCGCAAACTGCAGAGCCCAAACCGCGCCGACCACTTGGAGGGCTTCCTGAAAAGCGAAGTCTAACGCCCCCTCAACAAGCCCTCTGGGGCGGCGTGGTTGCCGTCGCCGCGAAACGGTTCGCGGCGGACGCCCCCGCGTCCGCGTGGCAGAGGGAGGTGGCAGCGGAATTCTCGGCGCGATTGCCCGCCGACCGAACAAATGCGTTAGGAATGTTGGACCAAATCGGCTACAATGTCGTTTCGAAAACGAACGAAGGCGGTTCACCATTTTTGACGAGGTATTGAACAAATGCGCAAACCAGGCATTTGCGGCTCGGCTCATGAACGCCATGCATTCGAGTCGTTTGGAGGGACAACCCACGAAGGTCTTTGTTTGGCCAGCCGTCGCAATTTTGTGAAGGCGAGCGCCGCGGGGATCGCCGGGCTCTCCCTGCCAGCGCTCTTGCAACAACGCGCTGCGGCGACACAAGCCGGCCGCAGCATTTCATCGAACAAATCGGTGATCCTGCTGTGGATGACCGGCGGCCCAAGCCACATCGACATGTGGGATATGAAGCCCGATCGGCCGCTGAACAACCGCGGCCCCTTCTCGCCAATCCAGACGGCGATCCCGGGCGAATTCATTTGCGAACACCTGCCGCGACAAGCGGCGATGATGGATAAGTTCACGCTTATCCGATCGGTCGATTGTCGCAGCAGCAGCCATGAACCGAACATGGTCATGCAGACTGGCAACCGTGACGCGGCTCCGCGAACGAATCGACTGGGAGCCAACTATCCCTCGATCGCTTCGATCATCGCCAAGGAACGGGGCCCCAACCAACCGAACATGCCCGCTTACGTCGCCTTCCAAAAAGCTGCGGGGCACGTCGGACACGCCGGGTATCTCGGCCACGCGTTCGACCCGTTTCAAGGGAACGCCGCGGCAAAGCTGCCGATCTACGACACCGTGGGGAAGGACAGCGGACGGATCTCCGACGCGTCCATGTTTAACTTCGCCAAGGACTTGAGCTTCGAGCGGATCGAGCAGCGGCAACAACTGCTGAAGCAATTAGATCAGGTCCGGCGACGACTGGACCATTCCCCCGCCGTGCAAACATTGGATCAGTACCAGCAGCAAGCGATCCAGACCTTGACCGGCAGCCATGTCCAGAAAGCATTCGACCTAGGGCAGGAATCCCAAGCAACACGCGACGCCTACGGCGATCACCTGTGGTGCCAGCAGGCGTTGATGGCGCGACGGCTTGTCGAATCGGGAGTCTCTTTTGTCACGATCGACCTCAGCTACCATCCCTCCTCGGGAACCTGGGACAATCATGGCGACAACATTCCGCCTTATGGTGGAATCGAACGGGGCTTGAAGCCACTGCTGCCGCTGTTCGATCGCTTGATCACGACGCTCGTCTCGGATCTCGATCAACGCAACATGCTCGACGATGTATTAGTCGTTGCGATGGGAGAATTTGGCCGAACGCCGAACATGGGAACCCAGGGCAGCACCGACGGTCGCAACCACTGGCCGCAAGTGATGTCGATGTGTTTGGCTGGCGGCGGAATGCGACACGGCCAGATCATCGGCGCCACCGAAAAGGACGGGGGCCAAATCAAGAACCGTCCCGTCACACCGGGCGACTTGGCGGCAACGATCTATCACCACATGGGCGTGCCGCAAAACGTGACCTACGAGGACACCCGCGGGCGGCCCCACTTCGCGGTCCAAGAAAACGGGCGACCAATCTCGGAATTGATCTAACAAGCCCCGACGCCCGACAACTGTTTGGGCCTCCCTCCCCTTCGCTTTGACAAGGTCGGGGTTGCCCAAAGCGCGACATCTGCGAATACTTCGCTTAGCAGCGTTCACACGAGCGAGTGAATCTCACTTGCTAGCGAACCCTGCCTTAATGTATACCGCTTACGGCTTAACGTGGCCGCGAAGCCGGACCGAAGTGCCGATAGGCACATTGGCTCCGCACGAAGTGGAAGATGTTGGCTGTTTGGAGGATGGAATCGATGGGACGCGTTGGATCTTTTCTACTGGGTGTCGCCGTGGGTGCTGGCACGCTGTACACCGCGATGAACTACCACGTCGTCCGCTCCGATGGCGGGACCCACTTGGTTCGCAAGACCCAGGTCGGCCTGGACGGCACATTCGCTGACATCCGCCAATTCAGCATCACCGATTGGCGCGATCGACCTCAGCTAACCCAAGCGATGCTCAAAGCCCAACGATCCGACCTAATGCCCAACTCGCCCACGCAGAGCCTGCAGCAACGCGTTGGTTCGCTCTTCGGTGGCGTACTGGGACATCGACAATAAACTGCGTGCTGCGACCGCTACCACCAGCACAACGGACACTCTTTACGACGGACTAGCGAACGACCTCTCCCCTGGTCGATCCCTCTCTTGTGAGCGATTTGCTAGCGTGCAAAACGCTTCGCAAGCCCCCTCTCCCGTCCCAGCGATCCGCGCCCCAGGGCGATTCGCGTCGCCTGATGCCGGTTGTCCCGCCAGGCACCGGGGCCGCGTCCCAGGCAGGGTTGCCGCAATGAGGTTTGTCCCGCGATGAAATTCACACGAAACCATTACTTTTTGATCGGCATCCTGCTGATCTTGTTCGGAATTCAGTTTCGGTTAGTCGATTCGTTTGTGATCAACGAGCGATGCACCCGAGCCCTAGATCGCGTGATGCGGAAGACTCCCGTCGCAAGCAACGATGCGTTTTCGGCTTTCGCAATGCAGGTCCACCCCAACCCGACCAAACGCGTGCGGCCGCCACGCTGGATCGGCGCGGCGATGGTCGTCAGTGGAATAGTCGTCACCCTGCACAGCTTTGCCCTCAAACGCCACTGAATCGCGTCCTCCCCACCCCAGAAAAAGGCCCCACGCAGCAAGGAACCGCTGCCCCCCCCACCATCGCTCTACGTGGCTTCGAAGGAACGAACCACCGAGACAGCAATCCCAACAACCGTCCGTGTTGTGCGATTGACCATCGGAGTCCTTCACCCCATGTTCTTGCTGCCCATCGCCATCTATCTGTTTCGCGCTTCGCCCTGCGAACAACGCTCGGCCCTGAGCCTGATGTTCAGCGCATTGTTCATCTTCGGAATCCCCTGCTCAGTCGGACGGGGTGCGGATTTCGACGACAACAAAGGGGGAACCTTGCGACGCGAAGGATCGACGCTTGCGGAAGTCGCGGGTGAAGTGATGCCGGTTGGCAATCGATGGGTATTTGTAGGCAGCGACCAACGAACGTATCGGATCCACGAAAACCTGGCCCTGCAGCGAATCGTCCGCTCGCTCCGCCGCGACCATGCCGACAGCCATTGGACGATCGACGGCACGATCACGGAATTCATGGACGAAAACTTCCTGGAACTAACGCGGGCAACGCGAACGTCCCAGTCGAAGCGGTCGGAGATGAAGAGAGAGACCCCTTAAGGTCGTCGTTCGAACGAGACCGGCAGGGCAGCCAACGGTTGCTGATCTATAGATCCAACCGATCCAAGACGCCACGCGGGACAGCCAGCCGAAACAGCCCCTGCCCCTCGGGGGAGAGTTCCTTCCATTTACGATTCAGCGAATCGCCCAACTGAGCCGCTTCGTCATGTTTGCCCATCCCGCGCAGCGCATTTTCGCACTGAGCCATCGCGACGGCGGTCAGGTGCGGCGGCAGATCGGGGTCGTTCATGACTTCTCGAGCGACGCGTTGAGCGCTTTCGGGCGAGCCCTGCTGGTCGTAAAGACGCGCTAGCTGGATCCGTGCTTTGGCGGCATAGATTTTGTTTTCCGTACTATCAGCCGCCGGAAAACTAACCCAAACCGCTTGCCAGGCCGCCGGTGTGTTGATTCGCATCGCTTCAAAGAACTGGCGCTGAACCGATTCCTGAGGCTCGACAGTCGCCGCTTCAGTGCTCAACAGGTCGGCCACATCACTGCGATGCCGCGCCGACACGATCCCCGCAGCAAGCCCCAACACCGGCAACACAATCGCCGCCAACCACAACAACCGCCGGGCCGTGCTGGTCGGTTCGGCCGACATCACGCTTTGCAACGTCTTGGTGGCGGCCAACCGAACTGGCAGCGTTCCAAGCGACTCCTGCCCTCCCGATTCAGCGACCTTTTTCTGCAGATACTCGACCAACCGCGCCGGTGTATCGAACCGCTTCTTGGGATCTTTGGCCATCAACCGCGCGACGACCTCATCGATCCAACCGGGGATATGGTCGTCCATCCGCAACCCGCTGATACGGGGCGGTTCTTCGTGCAGATGACGCACCGCAATCGCCAGCGGTGTCTCCCCTTCGAACGGCGGACGTCCCGTCAGCACATGAAACATCGTCACGCCTAACGAATAAAGATCGCTGCGCACGTCGACCGGCTTGCCTTGCACCTGCTCGGGACTCATGTACAACGGCGTCCCAAGCGTCAGCCCGACCTGCGTCAGATCGCTTTGGAAATCGGGGTTCGCAATCCGCGCCAGCCCAAAGTCGGCGACTTTGACATCCCCTTTGTTGCTGAGCATGATGTTTTCGGGCTTGATGTCGCGATGCGTGATCCCCTGCTCGCACGCCGCGTCGAGCGCCGACGCCACCCCCATCATCACCGCCAAGCCCTGCTGAAGCGACAGCGGCCCCTCGCGATCGATCTGCTCGCGCAGATTGCGTCCATCGATGAATTCTTGGCTGATGAAATAGCGGCCCTCGGATCGCCCCACATCATAGACTTGTACGATGTTGGGATGCGACAACTTGGCCGCGGCCCGCGCCTCGCGCCGAAAGCGTTCGACGTAGTTATTGTCGTTGGCCAACGAGGCGCGCAAGATCTTAATAGCGACCTGGCGTTCCAGGGAAACTTGAGTCGCAAGATAGACATCCGCCATCCCGCCTCGCCCCAAGCGTCGCAAGATCTGCAGGTCCCCCAACTGACCGCCGGTCAGATCGTTGCCGATCTCGTGAGCGGTGAACGAGTCGTCAGGCTGGGCGTTGGTGGTGTCGGTCATTGCACAGGTTACTTCATACCCGATTTAATACCGGCGGCAATCTGTCGCTTGACGATCGCAACCAGCGTCACATCGTATTGCTTCTCGGGAACCTCGGCACGGGCAGCGACCAATCGCACCCGAGCGATGAATTCACGCAGCCCTTCGTCGGAAAACTCTTGATCCAACGAATACCCCGATTCGTGATCGGCCTTGGTCGAGATCGGCTCGAAGATATCGGCCATTTCCAACTGAGTGACTTTGTCCAGTTCGGCGCCACGTTGCAAACGCGAAAGATCGCGCAGGAAGGCGACCTTCTCCTCGTCGGTAAACGATTCGCGTTGGGCAATGACCGAGCCGATGAACTGCATATCGCCCCAGCTGACAATCGGCGCACGAACCAGACGCTGCATCACGCCAGCGATCTGCCAATCTTCCAGCTCTCCCGACTGGCCACGCACGATAAAGTCGCGCAGCTCCGCAATCGTGGTCGCTTTGTCATCCGGTTCCAATCGCGATTGTTCGATCAACGGGATCAACGTCCCGTCGATCGTCCGCAAGGCGAATTCGCCTCGCTGTTGAAACAGGTAATAGGTACCGCCGGCGCAGCTGATGAAAAACAGCATGCCCAGCAGCGCACCACCAGCGATCAATGCGGGAGCCCAGGCGGCGCACCCGGCCGGCTCTGCTGTCGTCGGAGGTGCGTTTGACGGGTCGGTTTTATTCTGGGTGTTCAATCTTCACGACTTCAAATTTTTGAATTCCCGCGGGGACACTGATCTCCGCAACCTGACCGACCTTTTTGCCCAACAGCCCTTGCCCGATGGGACTGGTCACCAGAATCTTACCGGCATCCAGATCATCGTCTCCCACGCCGACAAGCATAAACTCCTCCTCGTCGTGGTAGGTCAGGTCTTTCACTGTCACCTTGCAACCGAAAACGACCTCATCCTTGGGCAACTGAGAGACATCGACGATATCGGCCCGGGCGATCTTGCTTTTCAGTTCGTTGATCTTCGCCTGCAGCAACCCCTGATTTTCGCGTTGGGCGTGGTATTCGGCGTTCTCCTTCAGGTCTCCCTCTTCCCGCGCAGCCGCCAATTTCTCAGTGATCTCGGGCATCAGCACCCCTTCCAGATGGGCGACCTCCGCTTTCAATCGATTATAACCGTCGCGGGTCATTGGTACCGATCCACTCATGGCACCTGTTCCTTCCTGCTTTAAAGTTGGGTTCATTCAAAATTAAAGCGATCGACTCTTGAGTCAAGAAGTCGACCGCTCAATAGACGGAAACTGTCGTTTCAACACATTTTCAAGGTTTTGCATCCATTGTGCAACCCGCTCGGATGTCAGAGGAGAGCCAAAGCAGCGAATGCCGCCGATGCAGCGACATGGCAGCGCGATTATCCGCCTTTGCCCGGTTGTTCGGGGACTGTTTGCCATGCCGATTGGGGGCCCCAACTGCTCCACCAACGGACTGATTCGCCGCGACATCGATGCCGCCCGGCAAAAACAGCCGAACAAAACAGTTGGTAGGTCGAGGGCGTTTCAATCCCCTGAATCGCTGCAGCGCGGAGGCAATTCTTGTGCCAAAGAACCGATCTGGCCTAGTCAGCGTCGAAGGGATATGCACAATTTCTATGAATAGGATTCGCGGTGATGTCGCCACCAAACTCGGTGTGCGAAACAGCGGATGCTTGCCGTGGATGCGTTCGCGGCGAACAAACCTTTCTGGAAAGCAACCTGTCTTATGCGTCGAAACGATCTACGCAACGTCGTCATTATCGCTCACGTGGATCACGGCAAAACGACGCTCGTCGATTGTTTGCTGCGGCAAAGCAGCGAACAACGTGAATCCGATCTCCGCGGTGAACGGATTCTCGATTCGAACGATCTCGAAAAAGAACGTGGGATCACGATCCTTTCGAAGAACATCGCGATTCCCTATCGCGGCGTGAAAATCAACGTCATCGATACCCCTGGTCACGCCGACTTTGGCGGCGAGGTCGAACGCGTCGTCCGGATGGCCGACGGTGCGTTGGTCCTAGTCGACGCCGCCGAAGGCCCCATGCCGCAAACACGCTTCGTGTTGGAAAAGGCGTTGGAGGCGGGAGTCAAGCCGATCGTCGTGATCAACAAGATCGATCGTCCCGACGCCCGTTCGATGGAGGTTCTCGACGAAGCTCTCGAATTGCTGGCTGAACTTGGCGGCGACCACTTCCTCGACGATGCTTCTTATGTCTTCGCTTCCAGCAAAGAAGGCTACGCCACCGACGACCCGAGCAAACCGGGGACCGACATGACACCGCTGTTGGATCGTTTGGTCGACGATCTGCCCGGTCCCGATGTCGAAGTCGACGCGCCGTTGCAAATGTTGGTGACAACACTCGACTGGTCCGAATACGTCGGCCGAATCGCGATCGGACGGATCACTTCGGGAACGATGTCGGCCGAACAGACCGTCGCCGTGCATCAATCGGGCGACCGAATCGCACGACGCAAGGTCGGCGGATTGCATATCTTCGACAAGCTGGGACGCGTCGAAGTCGAGAAGGCCTCGGCCGGCGAAGTCGTCGCGATCGTTGGTCTGGACGACGTCGAGATCGGCGATACGATCTGCCATCCCGATCACCCGATGCCGCTGGATCGATTGAAAGTCGACGAACCGACGTTGGAAATGGTTTTCAGCATCAATTCATCCCCGATGGTCGGACGCGAAGGCAAATACGTGACCACGCGTCAATTGAAGACGCGTCTGGAAAAGGAACTCGAACGAAACGTCGCCCTCCGCGTCGCGCCGATCGAAGGAACCGAAGCTTACGCCGTGCGTGGCCGCGGTGTCCTTCACCTGTCGGTGTTGATCGAAACGATGCGTCGCGAAGGTTATGAATTGAGCGTCGGTAAGCCGCGCGTGGTCTTCCAGGAGATCGACGGCAAGAAGCACGAACCGTACGAAATCCTGAACGTCGAAGTCCCCGAAGAACGGATGGGACCCGTGATGGAATTGGTCGGTCACCGCCGCGGATTGTTGGAAGACATCTCGCCGCGCGGCAGCTACCAATTGCTGCGATTCAACATTCCCGCTCGCGGTCTGATCGGTTTGCGAACCCGGTTGCTCAACGCAACGCAAGGGACCGCGATCATTCACCATCGCTTCGACAGCTACCGTCCCGTCGAAGGCGAAGTTCCCTCGCGTGGCAACGGCGTGTTGGTCTCGATGACCAGCGGCAAAGCGGTTCCGTTCTCGCTGTTTACATTGCAAGATCGCAGCGAATTGTTCGTCCGCCCCGGCGACGAAATCTACGAGGGGATGATCGTTGGCGAAAACGTTCGTGACAACGATATGACCGTCAATCCGACCCGCGAGAAGAAGCTGACCAACATGCGAGCTTCGGGAAGCGATGACAACGTCGTCCTCAAACCGGCTCGCGAACTGTTCCTCGAAGCGGCTCTCGAATTCATCGAAGACGACGAACTTGTCGAGATCACTCCGTTGAGCATCCGGTTGCGTAAAGCGGTTCTGCGGGAATCGGATCGCCGCCGCATCGGCCGTTCGGGCTCCAAGGCTTAACGCGAACCGAAACGGAAGCCTCTGCCCGATCGCGGGCAGAGCAAATATGGCCGGCGGTCTAACCGCAATACCGTTCAACGAAGGAGCCTCGGACCGTCGCAAGAATTAGCGGCGGGATGTAGTGGACGGTTTTGGGTCTAAACGATCGTGGTCTTCGACGGTTGATCGGGCTGTTCGATCACAAAACGCGGGACCGCATATCCGGGCAACCGCGTTCGCAAGCCTTCGATCAGCTCGCAACCTCGTTCTTTTGAGACGTCGAAGTGAGCCGCGCCGGCGACCTGGTCTAGTTTGTGCAGATAATAAGGCGTCACGCGGAGATCGATCAGCCGCCGGCAGAGATCGGTCAACGCATCGAGGTCGTCGTTGACGCCGCGCAACAGCACCGCCTGGTTCAGCACCGGGATGCCGCGATCGATCAAACGCCCCAGTCCTTGCCCGACGGCTTCGTCGAGTTCGTTGGCGTGATTCGAATGGACGACCATCCAGACGGTCAGCCGCGAAGCGGTCAGCATCCCGACAAGGGCATCGTTGACGCGCGACGGCAGCACGATCGGCAGCCGGCTGTGAATCCTCAGCCGCCGCAGATGCGGAATCGACTGCAACGCGTCGATCAATCGCTCCAGCACCGGATCTGCCAGCATCAGCGGATCGCCGCCACTAAGCAAAACTTCTTCGATCGATTCGTCGGCGGCAATTTCATCGAGCGCCGGTTGCCACTGGTCGATCGAGTGCGGAATGTCCGAATAGGGGAAATGCCTGCGGAAGCAATAGCGACAGTGGATCGCACAGGCTCCCGTCGTGACCAACAGCACGCGGCCGGCATATTTGTGGATCAAACCTCCGCATCGCGTGAAGCTAGCTTCCTGCAACGGATCGCTGCCAAAGCCCTCGACCGCCGCGGTCTCGCTGGCCGCCGGAAAGACCTGCCGCAGCAGCGGATCGTTTGGATCGCCGGGACGGATCCGCGACAGAAACTCGCGCGTTACGAAGACCGGAAAATCAGCGGCGGCCTGATGCGATGGGGTGATCGCATCTTGCAGGCCTAGCAGTTCGACCAATTGTTGCCCCGTACGAACTGCATTTTTCAGCTGAACTTGCCAGCGAACAGAACTCTCCGACCGGGCGCGGACAGAATTTGTCGGATTCGCTAGAATCGGGACCTTCATTTCGCAGTTCTCGTTGAAACATGAAGCGGTGGGGCTTGAAGCTCCCGCGTGGGAACTGGACGACGGGTTCGCAGGCGAGAGATGCCGACCTGTATTCAAATCAATTTGGGAGTTTAGGACCAGTGGCAACGTACAACACAAGCGATTTCCGTAGGGGCCTCAAGGTTCAGATCGACGGCGAACCCTACCTGATGACCGAGATGACGTTCGTCAAGCCCGGCAAGGGGAACGCCATGTATAAATGCCGGCTGCGAAATCTCGTCCGAGGCACGTCGCTGGACCGCACCTACAAAGGGGGCGATTCGCTGGAGTCGGCCGATGTCGAAGAAATTGACACGCAATTCCTGTATCGCCAAGGCGATGGATTTGTCTTCATGGACAGCAAGACCTTCGATCAATACGAATTGACTGCCGCACAAGTCGACGATGCCTGGAAGTACCTCAAGGATGGCATCGCTTGCACGTTGACGCTCTACAACGGCAACCCGATCGTGATGAGCCCTCCGAACCATGTCGAGATGGAAATCATTGAATGCCAACCAGGTGCCAAGGGAGACACGGCGACCAACGTCACCAAACCAGCCAAGGTGGAAACGGGAGCCGAAATCACGGTCCCCGGTTTTATCAAAGAGGGGAACGTGATCAAGATCGACACCCGTACGGGCGCTTACGTCGAACGCGTCAACAACTAAGTTTTCAGCCTCTCGTTGCCAGAGCGCCAACACTGCGCTGCGATACCTTGTGGTCGCAGCCGGCGTTATCGTTTTGGCTCCCCTACGCTTCCTGATTTCAAAGGCCTTCACGTCTCATGTTCTTGTCGATCGATGGCATCGATGGTGCCGGCAAAACGACTCAGTTGGAGCGTTTGTGCAAATGGCTGCGTGAGTCGGGGGAAGATGTCGAATTCGTCCGCGATCCGGGAAGCACGCCAGCTGGCGAAGCGATTCGCGGGCTGTTGCTGGACAGCGATCTGGAAATGCATCGCCGCTGCGAAGCGATGCTCTACATGGCGGCTCGGACCCAATTGGTCGAAGCTCGCATTCGACCAGCGATCGCCGCCGGGAAAACCGTCGTCTCGGATCGATATCTGTTAGCCAACGTCGTCTACCAAAGTGTGGGTGGCGAAGCGGATCCCGAACTGCTGTGGGAACTGGGGCAGATTGCGACCGCAGGGATCTATCCCGATCTGACGATCCTGTTGGATCTGCCAGCCGACGCGGCAGCCGAGCGTCGCAGCGGACCGGCCGATCGCGTGGAACGACGCGGCGTCGAATATATGGAACAGGTCCGGCAAGCGTTCCTGCAACAGTTGCCCCGATGCCAGGGAGAGACCGTCGTGATCGATGCCGGGCAAAGCGTCGATGGTGTCTGGTCGGACATTCGTGATGCGGTCCAAGCGGCGATTCCCCGGCAGGATCGATAACGACGCCGGCGGCGAATTCTCAGATCACCTCGGAAGGCAGCTTCGATGCAATGGGACGACTATATTGGCCACGAACAACAGCGGGAATGGTTTGCCACGGCACTCCGCAATGGCCGACTGGGGAGCACGTTTCTGTTCGTCGGGCCCGCTTCGATCGGCAAGCAAACCTTCGCCACTTTGTTAGCCAAAACGCTGCTGTGCACTACCAATCCGCCCGAACAAATGCAGCCCTGCGGCCACTGTGAAAGCTGTCGACTGGTCGATGCCAAGACACACCCCGATCTGTTGCGGGTTGAAAAACCAGCTGACAAGTCGGTGATCCCCGTCGAAAAATTGGTCGGCCCTCGCGAGGCGCGTATGCAGGAGGGATTCTGCCACGACATCCGTCTGCGAGCCTATTATGGACGCCGCAAAATTGCGATCCTCGACGATGCCGACCACTTGAACCAAGAGGGGGCCAATTGCCTGCTGAAAACGCTCGAAGAGCCGCCGGTCGGATCGATCGTGATCCTAATCGGGACCAGTCTCCAGCGGCAGCTCCCCACGATCCGCAGCCGCGCACAAGTGATTCGGTTTGCCGAACTGACACCTTCCCAAGCCAAACAATTACTGCAGCGCAGCGAGATCGAAGCGGAAGAGGAAGCGATCGAACAGGCGCTTCAACTGGCCGGCGGCGATCTTTCGCAAGCCGCAGATATCTTGAACGAAGAATCGCAGGCGTTCCGCGGCGCGCTGGCGGAAATCCTGCAACCGCAAACACCCGCCGCGATCGAACTGGCCAGTCTGGTTTCGGACTACGTTAACGCCGCCGGCCAAGATGCTTCGGCGCGGCGCGGGCGGATGCGGCAGGTCTTTCGGACGGTGATCGAATTCTATCGAACCCAGATGCGAGACTCCTGCCAGACGCAGAAAGTATCGGAACCCGCGATGGACGTGACCCTGTACCGGATGGATCGCTGCGTCGAAGCGATCAACCAAGTCGATCGCAATGCGAACCAGCAGACGCTGGTCGAAAGTTGGTCCTGGGATTTGCAGCGTGGCAAACCGCTGGCCTAACTCGCGGCGGCGAAAAGCAATGCGTTGGACTCAGCCCCCATCGAGATCATGCCGCTAGCAACGAGGTGGTGAAATGCTCGATTTTTGCACTGGACGCAAACTTGGGAAATTGTCTAACGTTCCCAACTGGACGCTGCGTATCGTGTCCGTGATTTTTGAACCATTGCCGGGTGTCAGGGAGGACGCACGTGCAAACGATAAAAACTGCCGTCGTAACCGTATTGTTGCTTGTTGTCTTGTACGGAGCGTATGTTGCTATCAACACGCCACCGGTGATGATGCCTGATGAATTGCAGGCATTGGTCGAACAGGATGGTCTGCAAATCGATGATGGTGCGATCGACGTTCCCGAGATCGAAGTCCCGCCATTTGGCGATTCGTTCGGCGGAACGATCAGCTCCACTCAAGAGGGCGTCGTTGCTTCGCTCTCCTCGGAGCCTGAATCGGACGCCGCAACGGCCAGCTCCGATCCGCTCAACAGCCTGCCGCCACTGGACTTTGGTTCCGATCCCGCTGCGCCGCCAGCCGAAACCAACGACGATCCATCGGCAGCACCGCTGATGACCCTGGCGCTCCCCAAGCCCGAGGACCAAGGGCCCGCGGTTCAAGCCGATCCAGGACAAGATTATCCCGAAACACCGATGGCTGGCCTGTCCTTAAGTGGGCCTAGCGGTACGTCGCAGGACGAACTGAAACTACCCGAAACACCGCAACCGGCCGAAGCTTCGCTCTCCGATTCCGCCGGTGGTTTCCAGATGCCGTCGGATCCGAGCGCTTCGCCAACAGAAACTCCCGCAGCGGAGAGCCCAAGTTCCGATTCGGCCGCCGGAATCGACAATGCAATCCAAACCGCCGATCGTCAAGTCGCAGCCGGAGAGTTGCGAGAAGCACTCTTCACGTTGAGCCTGTTTTATGGCAGCCCCGATCTGACCGCGGAACAAACTGCCCAACTGATGCCACGCCTCAACGCCCTGGCTGGCGAAGTCGTCTACTCGCAACGCCACTTGGTCGAATCGGCTTACCGCGTTCAACCGGGTGACACGCTGCAGTCGATCGCATCGACTCGCCGCGTGCCGGTGCAGGTGCTGGCGAACATCAACGGTATCACCGATCCAGCCAGCCTCGTTCCTGGCACCGAATTAAAAGTCTTTACCGGCCCGTTTCGCGCCGAGATCGATCTCTCCAATTCGAAGCTAGCCCTCTTCCTGGGCGATCTCTATGCCGGGTCGTTTGCGGTGAAAACCGGAACCAGCCCAGCACCGGTCGAAGGGACCTTTGCGATCCAAGCCAAACAGAAGGCTCGCGCCTACTACGGCATGGACGGGACGACCTTTGCCGCGGGAGATCCACGCAATCCGTATGGTGAATTCTGGATCGACCTGGGAGACCGGTTGAGCATCCATGGCAGCCCCAGCATGCAACCGGGCGTCAGTGGCTTGGGATGCATCCAGATGAATACCGCGGACGCTCGCGACATCTACGGCATCCTTTCCGAAGGCTCTTCGGTCACGATTCGTCGCTAGATCGTCAACGCAATGGAAACGGATTCGCAAGGCGAATCCGTTTTTGCGTTGATCCAAATAAGCTGTGCAGCGGTTGCTCACGGTTCCTTGCTGAACCCGATGCGAACGCGTCTGGGGCTGATATCTCCAATCGCAGCGCCGATTTGCCCTGAGACGGATCGGTTTCGACGATGGCAGCAAACAACGACTGCGATCAACCGCGGCTGACGCGACGCGTGGTGACAAACAGGTCGCCGTCGATCGATTCGACTTGCAACGGTTCCAACTGCGGCGATTGAGCGATCTGCGACAGGCCGATTCCACCCAGCGGCCCCGGTGCCGCCGAACCACCGATCAATTTCGGGGCGATGTAGACGTGATATTCATCGATCGCATCGGCTTCGAAAAAGCTGGCCATCGCTCCCGCTCCCGCTTCCAACAAAAGATTGCTCATCCCTTGATCGTGGCACCAGTTGAGCAGCTGGTCGACGCCGCCGGTTCGGGTTCCCGATTCGTTCACGATCAAGCCCACACCAGCTTGCCGCAATGCATCGACCCGCTGTTGCGGCGCGTCGCCACGCACCACGGCATAGACCGCTGCGGCGTCGCGTGTCTTTAAAAGCTTGGAATCGAGCGGCAGTTCCGCTTTGTCATCCATCACGATCCGAACGGCAGTTCGTGGGCCGGGCGGCCGCGCGGTCAGGGTCGGATCGTCGGCCAGAACGCTGCCGATACCAGTCGCGATCGCGTCGACTTGACCGCGGACTTCATGAACTCGGCGGCGACTCGATTCGCCGCTGATCCATTGGCTGTTGCCGCTGTAGGTTGCGATCTTGCCGTCGAGCGTCATCGCCCACTTTGCGATCACCCAAGGCTTTTGTTGTCGCACGCGTTTGATAAACGGAGCGTTCAAGCGGTTGGCTTCCGCTTCGCAAACGCCGACTTCGACATCGATCCCGGCACCCCGTATCTGATCGATCCCACGCCCGGCGACTTCCGAGAATGGATCGACAGCCGCAATCACGACCCGTTTGGGACGAGCGGCGATCACGGCGTCGCTGCATGGCGGCGTCTTACCGGTGTGGCAGCAGGGTTCCAGCGTCACATACCAAGTGGCGCCAGCGGGATCGCAATCCGCTGGCAAGGCAGCTAACGCTTGGCGTTCGGCGTGAGGACCGCCGAACCGCTGGTGAAAGCCCTCGGCCAACGGCTTGCCATCGCGAACGATCACACAGCCGACCATTGGATTGGGCTCGACCAAGCCCTTCCCTTGAGCGGCTAATGCAAGCGCGTGACGCATCCATTGCTGATCGATGGGAAGGATCGATTGGGTCATACCACTTCAGCCCACATGCTTGCAGGACGGACACGCTTTTTCTTCGCCTTCGGTTTTGCAGCTGACTTTGCCGCGGCAATCACTGCCGCCGCTCCGGTTTGCTGTCCACTGGCTTGGCCTGCGGCGGCCGGACGCTTATTGGATCGTGGCTTAGCCGATCGAGGCTGCCCCGATGCGGGAGCTCCCGAGCGAGCACCGCCAGAGCGACGCGAGCCGCCGGGACGACGCGAATTGGTCCGCATCTCGTGCCGTTCGGCCGCTGAGACCGGTTTGGGCTGTTCGCCACTGACCTCCAGCTTCTGGCCGATCAATTTTTCGATCGCGTGCAACTCGCCACGTTCGGCGGCGGTGCAGAACGAGATCGCCAACCCTTCAGCTCCCGCTCGCCCGGTTCGGCCGATGCGATGGACATAGCTTTCCGGTTCGGTCGGCAGGTCGAAATTGACGACGTGCGTGACGCCATCGATGTCGATGCCGCGAGCGGCGACGTCGGTGGCGACCAAAACCTGGACCTGGCGACGGCGGAACGCATCCAACGCTCGCTGGCGTGCGCCTTGAGATTTGTTGCCGTGGATGGCAGCCGATGGAATTCCGCTCTTGACCAATTTTTCAGCCAACGTGTTGGCGCCACGCTTGGTGCGTGTGAAGACGATCGCGCGGTCGACATCGTCTCCCGAGAGAATCTTTCGCAGCATCGACTGCTTGTCGCTCCGTTCGGCATGGATCACGCGTTGCTCGATCCGTTCGACACTTGTCGTCTTGGGAGTCACGTTGACGCTGACCGGATCGCGCAACAAACGCTGCGTCAATTCGACGATCTTCGGCGGCATCGTGGCCGAGAAGAAGAGCGATTGGCGACGGGTGGGCAGCTTGCTGATAATCCGTTTCAGATCGGGCAAGAATCCCATGTCGAGCATCCGGTCGGCTTCGTCGAGCACAAAGACTTCCAAGCGATCCAATTGGATATGCCCTTGGTTCATCAAGTCCAACAAGCGGCCGGGGGTCGCCACAAGAACGTGGACACCACGCTGCATATCGCGAACTTGTTTATGTTGCCCCACACCACCGTAAACCAGGGCGTGGCGAAGTTTCAGATGCTTGCCGTAGGTGGCAAAGCTGTCGCCGATCTGGATCGCCAACTCGCGAGTTGGTGCCAGAACCAGAACCATCGGACGTCCCGGTTGCGTCTTGCGCGGTTCCGCTCCCAAGCGGTTCAGGATCGGCAATGCAAACGCAGCGGTCTTGCCGGTGCCGGTTTGAGCACATCCCAACACGTCGCGTTGATCGAGCGCGGCGGGGATCGTTTGCGCCTGGATCGGCGTCGGGATTTCGTAATTTTCGTCGGCCAAAGCGCGTTGTAATGGAGCGATCAGGTCGAGTTCTTGGAAAGTTTTCAAGGTTGTTCCTAGCAAAGATGTCGTGGACCGATCGAAAGGGCCCGATGGGGCGAATCGATCCGCGGGTTCGCGCCGTCAAAAATCGGCAGCGAGGGGTGTGTCTGAATGAAACCGCAAGCAAAGCGGTCGATGCGACGAACTTGGAACGCGGGCGGCATATTTGAAACCGGCGGACTAGCCAACGCATTTGCCGCACGAGCGGCGATTCTGGACAAACAAGAAAGTCACAGAATTTTGCGTCCCGTGTGAACGCAGGCGACTTTCCAGAGCGGTTTACATCAACCGGTGGAGGCCGCGGTATGCGGAGTGCGGCGAATTTGCCAGCACGCGTTTGGCAGGGTTTGCAGGAGCGTCCAGCCCCATCACAGCATATCCTGTTGGCCAGGAAAACGTCTTCAATTCAGATGAACGACGTTACTCGTTTGTTCCGAGGCCAGCGATCGATCGCTCTCTCTAGAGTGATCGTCTGCGAAAAGAGTACACCAAGAACAGGGTTTCTGCAAGCGATAAGCTGCCGATTGGGTAAACTAACCGGCCTCGCAAATGCTCTGGCTTGGGATCGCCCGGCGCTGTTATAAGTGGCCGCATCAGTCAATCGGTCCACACCGCTCACGGAGGAGTCGTCGGATATGCGCACGATCGCAATCATTAATCAGAAGGGTGGCGTCGGCAAGACAACCACCGCGGTCAATCTGTCCGCTGCCTTGGCCGAAGCGGGCAACCGCGTTTGTGTTGTCGACCTGGACCCGCAAGCCCACGCATCGCTGCACTTGGGAATTTCGGTTCTCGATGGCAACCCAAGCACCTACGAAGTCCTTTGCGGCGAGATCAGCCTGGCGCACGCACGGCAATGGGTCAGCCCTAATCTGGCCGTTGTTCCGGCGCACCTCGATCTGGCCGCTGCCGAAATGGAATTGTCGGGCGAAGTCGGTCGCGAGATGATTTTGCGCGACAAGGTCGCCGAAGACGACGAACAATTTGATTACATGATCCTCGACTGCCCGCCATCGCTGGGCGTCCTGACGCTCAACGCCCTGGTCGCGGTCGAAGAGGTCTTCCTGCCGCTGCAACCTCACTTCCTGGCGTTGCACGGACTCAGCAAACTGTTGCGAACTGTCGAGATCGTTTCGATGCGGTTGAACGAATCGCTGCGGATGAGCGGCGTGGTGCTGTGCATGTACGATTCGACCACGCGACTGGCGGCGGAAGTTTCCAGCGACGTCGAACAGTTCTTTAACAGCTCCCAAGGTGGACGCCACATTCTCGATGGCGCCAAGTTCTTCGACACGCGAATTCGCCGCAACATTCGTTTGGCCGAAGCTCCCAGCTTTGGACAATCGATCTTGCAATACGCTTCGGCTTCCAACGGTGCCGAAGACTACCGATCGCTGGCGGGTGAAGTCCAAGCACAGATCGCCCGCGCCACCGCGGCAGCCTAACCTCCGCGGACGATACCAGACTGCCGCCAATGCAAATCGCCCCGCGAGGTTTCCGGCAATCGATGCCAAAGACCGCGAAGGGCGAATGCTGGATCCAACGTCTTCAAATGAAGCGTTGCTTCGATCGCACGGCTACTTCTCGAGTGGTTTCTCGTTCCCCTTGCCGTCTTTCAAATACGGCTCGCGAACCTGCTCTCCTTGAGCGGGTTGCAGTTCGCGAACCCAGATGTTGCGGAAGCGAACTGGATTGCCGTGGTCTTGCAGACGAATCGGCAATCGATCGGCGTGCTGCTTGTATTCCGCCGGACGATGGTAGGGCGTGTCCCCTTTCAGTTCATAGTGGTTCTGAATCACGACACCGTTGTGCAGCGCGGTGATGTAGGCTGGCGATTTCAGCGATCCATCTTCATTGAACCGTGGCGCTGTCCAGATCACGTCGTAGACGTTCCATTGCCCGGGCGGCCGAGTCGCGTTGACTTGCGGCGGCGTCTGTTTGTAGATCGCCCCGGCTTGGCCATCGTGGTAGGTTTCGTTGTCGTACGAATCAAGGATCTGCAATTCGTAGGTGTCCATTAAAAACAGCCCGCTGTTGCCGCGGCCCTGACCGCGGCCGGTAGCCGGCGTTGGGGCGGACCATTCGATATGCACCTGGCAATCGCCAAACGCTTCCTTGGTTCGAATGTCCCCCTTGCCCGAGACGGCCGCGCCGTCGACGATCTTCCAATTGTCGGTCCCCTTCCAAGCCGACAGATCGGTACCATCGAACAACACGATCGCATCCGATGGCGGTTTGTTCTCTTCGCCTGGAGTCACGACAGCTGGCGGCTGCCACTTGATGCCATTGAGGTATTCGTCGGCCGACGCCAACGGTGCGATCGATGCAGCCAGGGCGACGCTGCAAAGGATGGTTTGATTCATTGGTTTCATTTGGGTTATCCTGCTGGGCTTCAAAGGTGAATCATCGAGGCGACGCGGCTGCGGCTTGCTTTTCCCAGCCCTCCCACGCCGCGTGGTCCACCAAGATAAACACCGCAACATGGTCACGCTAGGAAGAATATCGAGATGTTTAGCCCCGGTCCCCGCCCCGATACGGTTCGCACGCCCGATGGCACGATAATGTCGGCCCCCGAGGGCTGGGAACTGTTGCCGCCGGGCGATGCGGGGCTGACCCGCCGTGTCAAAGCTGCCGGAACCCACTGGGTTGTCCAAGAGAAGAAGGGGCGAAAAATGTTCTCCCGCGGCGTCTGGGCTCCCGCCGCAACGATCGCGCGGATTCGGGCCGACCTTGTCGCCGAACGATCGACCGACGCCTATGCCAAACGGCAAGCGTCGAGCGCTCGCCGCCGGGAGAAAGTGCAGACCGAATACGTCGAAGATTTTTTTGCTGCCGTCGTCGAGTTCTTGAACTTTCATGATCGCCACGCAACGCTAGCCGATCGGTTTGCCAAAGCGGTCACCGACCATGCGACTCCCGTCGGCAGCGGCACCGTCGCGCGGACCCAGCGGATTCCGGTGCAGCAGCGCGCCCAAGCCGCCGTGATCGCTTGGATGCGGCACCAAACGACAGCTTACGATTCGATGAAGATCCCTCGAGAAAAGGGGAAGCGGCGCGAGGTCCGGCGGATGCTAGCAGCGAGGTCCAACGAACTGCTCGCCCAATACCGCCGCGGCGATTCCCCATCCCCTCATTGTCCGTTGTTCAAATCGCTTACCAACCCTCCCGCCGCCTGAGCCAGACAACGTATCGAATCGGCTGCGCTGGCCAAAACCTCCCCAACAACAGCAACAGATTGAGCGGTATGGCACGAAAACGTGCGCGCTCGGGCCGACGCCGCACATCCTTTCGATGTGCCGACAAGCCCCACTTTCCGTAGTGCGTGGCGGCGGCTCAATTGCCTGGAGCGGAGATTCTCACGTGCACCGAAACTAACCGAACTTTGGCACGAAAGATGCGGCGTGTAAAAGGGATGGACGTCGCTCTATAGTCTTTCGACTTCCTAACTCGAGCCTTCAAATCTACTTGCCGTGCGGCAGAGGTTGCCTCCCACATGCCCATGCAGATCCATCTCGTCAACGATCCCTCGGAAGCCGAACTGGCGGACTACTTACGCGATCGAATCTCGGCGGCGATCGGTTCGCTGAAACATCCCCTGGAATATGTCGAAGCCGAACTTCACGATGATCCGACGCAACCCGATCGCGGCCGCGTATGCGACATCGACATGAAGCTCTTCCCTCGCGGTTGGATCTATGTCAACGCCCGCAGCGACGACTTCCGCAACGCGATCGATCTCGCGGTCGCCCGCGCCAATGCGGTCGTCAAACGAACGGTCTCTGCCGAGGATTGATGTGTCCAACCGCTGCGTTAGCAACGCACCAGTGGTTGACCAATTCCAATCCCTACGATAACAAACAGCTACAAATAGATCGCGGCAGCGGAAGATTGCCGTGTTACCAAATCATCAGGGAGAAGAATAAAGTGACGATCACGCGAGTTGGCAGCAATGAAGCTTATGCCGATGGCTGGAGCAAAGCATTCAGTAGCGGCAAGGCAACGAAGAAAGCCGCAACGAAGAAAGCGACCAAGAAAGTAACGACAGCTCGAGCCACGAAGAAGGCTGCCACCAAGAAAACGGCTACCAAAAAAGTTGCAGTGAAGGCTGCGGCTAAAAAGACGACCAAGAAAAAGAAGCGATAGTTTCGCAGCGGAGCGTCGCGACGACGCTCCCCTTCGCCAGCACTTCGATCACGCGGTGCTTGGCGTCTCTGCCACTCGGCGGCTGATTCGATCGCCGCCCTCTCTGTCGCGCGACAGCCGCGGATTGCCGATCGCAATCTGCGGCCGACGCCCTCTCGAAGATCTCCGCTGCTCGCTCCATCGCACCTGCGACAAAAACGCTCGATGCGTTGGTCTAGTGCCGCGAATCAGCTGTCGCCGGCACGCATCGACCCAAAGTTCATCGCCAGTCATTCAAGCGGAACGGGCTAGTGCTTTGTCAGGCTTTGATTTTGGGGTAGAGGGATTTTAGTTTTGTTCTCGCATCTTTGACTTGGAATTGCCAGTCAACGCCACGCTGTCTTCTGTTTGAGTGTGAGGACCACGCCTGTGTTTCCTTTCTCAGCGGCGCAATCGTCGCGAATCGACGACCGTTGATACACTGCCGCGTCATTGAACTGAGTTCGTTCTCAGCCGCGTTGAGCCAACTTCCATGCTTGGGTGTGTAACGGAACTCGATGCGACGAACCAAGGCACGGGCTTTTTCTGGCTTAAAGGCCTCGTAGAAGGCGCCTTTGGTGTGGGTATTGAGATTGTCACATACCAGGATGATCTTCTTCGCCTTTTTGTAGCGTGTCGTCAGCAGTGCCTCCATTTCGATGGCCCAATCGACCTTGGTTCGCTTTGGACGCACGGTGACTTCTCTCCATCCGGCCAGCGGCTCGGTGAACATGAACACGCTGGCGGTTCCGCACCGTTCATACTCGTAATCGACGCGTCGAGCATGATTGCGGGTCGCCGGGATCGGCGTTCGCGTCTCTTTGTGAAGCTGGACCGGCTGTTCGTCCATGCACACCACGGGATAGTCCGAATCATACGGTTCTTCGTAGGTATCTAGGACTTCTTCCATGCACGCTACAAATTCGGAGTCGGCGTCGGGTGGAATCACCCAATACTGGATCTTGCGATTGGTCATGCCGTTTTTTTAAGCGTTTGGCGAACGGTTTCGTAGCTGATCGAGTCCACGATCCCCAGTTCTACCACGTGGTCTGCCAACAGACGCAGCGACCAACTCGCGAACCCTTTGGGAGGTTTCCCCAACCGCAAGGCGATCACTTTCGCTTCTTGCTTTCCGTCAAGCGTCTTCTCTCGCGGGGCGCTCAAACGCGGTTTCCCGTGCAGCGCCGTATCGAACCCTTCGGTCACCAAACGTTTGCGAAGATTCTCCACGGTCTGAATCCGACACGCCAAAGCTTCCGCGATTTTGGCGTCGGTCCAGCCAGGTCCTTCCGTGTCAGCTTTGAGAAGGATCAGCGCCCGCCGTACCTTCTGCGAGGAGCCTTTCAGCTTCTTTACAATCGCCTTCAGTTCTTCCCGTTCTGTATCCGAAAGCCGAACGATATACTTCTTAATCATCGAATCCTCCGTGACTCGTGGGGCAATCGACCTACAAACTCCCGGATTCTTCCAATTTAGGAAACCCCAATTCCTAAGCCTGACAAAGCACTAGACCACTTATATCGACAGGCCGTTGACGGCCGGTTGACGAGTTCCGCTACGACGAGTTCCGCTGCGACGTTGCTTTTGCGATCCCTGTGGGATCAACCGATCACGACGATCTGCACGTCTCCTTCTTTGCGTTCGACATTCATGCCGACATCGCGAGGGTGGCGGTGAAAGGCGAGGTCGACCACGCCATCACCGACGCGCAGATTTTGAATTCGCACCCAGTTCAGGAAGTCGGGAAGACGGGGATTCTCGAATCGGATCTGTGGCTTGGTGGGCGAAAACTCAAGACCAAGGATACTCTGCAGTAGCAGGAAGACCGCTCCGGTTGCCCAGGCTTGCGGTGAACAGGCGACCGGATACAACGTCGGTGCGTGACCTGGCATTCGATCGAAGCCGCAGAATAGTTCGGGCAGACGATGCAGGTCGTTAAATAGCGAGGCGTCGAACAGGCCTGCGGTCACACGAGCGCACTCGTTGCGGAAACCATAGCGTGCCAGGCCGGCGGCACAGATCGCGGTGTCGTGCGGCCAGACCGAACCGTTGTGATACGACATCGGGTTGAACCGGACCTCGCCGTCGCTGATCGTGCGAATGCCCCAACCGTTGAACGTTCGCGGATCGATCAATGTCGCGGCGACCGAAGCGGCATGAGCTTCGTCGACGATCCCGCTGAACAAAAGATGTCCCGCGTTGCTGTTTCGCACCTCGCACGGTTGCTTGTCGCCGTCCAATGCGATCGCGTAGGTGCCAAGTGAATTGACCCAAAACGCGTCGTTGAACTTGAGTTTCAATTCTGCCGCTTGGCGTCTCAGTTCGTCAGCCCAAACGCCATCGTCCATGACATCGGCAAGCTCCGCCGCCAGCAGTTTTGCGTCGTAGACATAGCCCTGCACCTCGCTGGCCGCGATCGCGCCGCCGGCGGCTCGGCCGTCGCTGTGAAATATGGAATCGTTGCTGTCTTTCCAACACTGGTGCGTGAGGCCACGACCGTTATGCGATTGATATTCGACGAAACCGTCTCCGTCGACATCCCCATACTCGTCGATCCAGTTGACGGCACGGCGGATGTTGTGCCAGATGAATTCGATGAATTCGCGATCCCCGGTGCGGCGGAAGTATTGGCCGGCGAGTACGACGAACAATGGTGTCGCATCGACGGTTCCGTAGTAGCGTTTGAATGGCACTTCCCCGAGAGTCGCCATCTCGCCATCACGCATCTCGTGAACGATCTTTCCCGGTTCGGCTTCCACATTGGGATCGACCTCCGTCGCCTGAGTCGCCGCCAGAAAGCTCAACACGCCGCGCGACAACTTGGGCCGTACCCACAGCGTCTCTAACGCGGTGATGATCCCGTCGCGACCAAACGGCGTGGCGAACCAGGGGACACCGGCATGCGGATACCGCCCATAGATCGTGTCGGAAATCAACATGTCTAGGTCGGCATTACTGCGATTCAACCAACCGTTGAACTCTTCGTTGGACGTAAAAATCTCGGTTCGTTCGGATTCGGTTTCTCGGATTCGCGATGTCCAACCGGCGACGGCTTCGGCGTGGTTGCGAGGGGGCGTTTCCGGCTTTTTGACATGCCCCGGTTTCTCCGTCCGACATTCCGCCATCGCGTGCAACGTCGTCTCGGCACCGCCATCGAGCCGCACGCGCAGGATGCAGCGGTGACGATCGATCGATTCAATCTGCCCTTCGAACGCGAGACTGACGTGCCGCTTTTGATCGTCCAGTCCGCGGTACGCCAGCTTGACGATCGAGTCGACAATCTCGGGGGCCAGGAATTCGCCCCGCTTCTCGCGGCGTTCCCCTCGCACTTCGAAGATGTCGCGGAAATCGGCATCGAAACGATACTCGACGGTCAGTTCGATCGGACAGCGAGAATAATTCTTCAGCTGCAGATGTTCATAGAATCCGCCGCCGTCGAGCAGCATGCTGCGGAAAACATGCAACGTTCCCTGCGGCAGCACGTGGCCGGTTTGAGGCAGCTCCGGTGTCGTCATCTGGACGACCAGCGAACTGTTGTCCTCTTTCATCGTCGAATTCAGCAGCAGCGGTCGCTTGCTGTTGATCAACAGTTCCCAATTGGAAAGGAAACGCGTGCCGAGATGATACAGCCCCTGTTCCGATTCACCCGCCGTACCGATTTCCCCCAGTCGGTCGAAGATCGCAAACGTGTCCCCTTGTTTGAGAACTTGAATGTCGGCCGGAGCGCGATTGGTTTGGGCTTGAACGTCCCAATCGGTGGTCCCCTTTTCGACTTTCGCTGGCGGAGGCGTCTTCATTGTGATCTCGCATTGCAGTGAGGGTAGAAAACCATTGAATCATCTCACGAAGAGAGGCCAGGAAAACATGAATAGGAACGCACTCGATTTCCAAGACGCGAACCAACCAGAAGATTCCTGGACGCGTATCAGGTCAGCGGTCGAGGCGTTCGCTATGCCGTTTCCATCGTCAACGGTTGATCGCCCGGATTGACGATGCCAGGCCGCGATGGGATCGGGATCGTTGGTTGCAGCGCGAGTAATTTTTCGTAGACGGCAAGATAGCCCTTGGTCATCGGTTCGACGTCAAATCGTTCCTGGAAATAAAGTCGACAGCGGCGGCGGCTGATCTTGTCGATGTTCGCGGCGGCCGCCACGGCTTCATCGACGCTTTCGACGATGTAGCCACTGACGCCATCCTTCATCACTTCGTCGACGCTGCCGTTTCGGAATGCGATCACCGGCGTTCCGCACGCCATCGACTCCGTCATCACCAATCCAAACGGTTCGGGCCAATCGATCGGGAACAACAACGCTTTGGCTCCTCCTAACAATTTGTTTTTTCCTGCCTCATCGACCTCCCCGATGTACTCGATCAAGGGATCGGTTAATTGCGGTTCGATGCGTTCCGCAAAATATTCCACATCCACTTTGTCGATCTTCGCCGCCATCTTCAGCTTGACGCCCAACCGCCTGGCGATTTCGATCGCTCGTTCGGGACCCTTTTCGGGAGAGAAGCGGCCGAGGAACGCAAAGTACTCGCTTGGTTCGGGGATCGGTTGATACATGTAGTTCTCCCCCGGGGTGCCGTTGTAGACCGTGTCGACCCAGTTTGCGATCCGGATCGGATGCCGCTGGGAATCGCTGATCGAAACGACCGGAATGTCGGGGAATTCCTCCAAGACAGATTGGAATTCGGGCAGGTCGAGCCGACCGTGCAGGGTCGTTACGTGGGGCGTGCTCAGGTATCGCATCGAGTCGAAGTGGCTGAAGCCGGTGTGGAAATGGATGATGTCGAATTTGTCCGCCATCTGCAGCACCTGATTCAATTGTCGCTGATGCCAAACGATAGGATCTTGAGGCACCCGACTGCATCGCAGCGATTCTCTAACGACGGCCACATGGTCGGCGGTGGTTCGCGAGTCGCCGCTGGCGAACAAGGTCACGTCATGCCCTTGTCGAACCAGTTCTTCAGTCAAGTAGTGGACGACCCGTTCAATACCACCGTAGGTTTTCGGCGGAACGGTTTCCGTCAGTGGAGCGACCTGAGCAATTCTCATTGATTGGTTCCCTTATCAGAGTCCTTGGAAAGCTCGTTTAGCGACCAGCGTAAGAGAGGCGGTGACCGGTATGCGATCAACATCCTCTCTCCGGCTCACGTCAAACAATCGAAAAT
Organism: Rosistilla ulvae; assembly: GCF_007741475.1. NCBI lineage: Bacteria > Pseudomonadati > Planctomycetota > Planctomycetia > Pirellulales > Pirellulaceae > Rosistilla > Rosistilla ulvae. The sequence goes on from NZ_CP036261.1 coordinate 2,456,718, forward strand.
CAGATCGCAACCGCAGTTTGCAACGGGCGTGCCAAAGTAGCGCGACGCCATCCAATGGCGATATCCCGACGAACCGGTCAACAGCAGCGACACGGCTCAACCCGATTCGCATCGATGATCGTTGCGAGAGCGGGCCACCAGTCTTGTATGCGGCGTTCGGCCTTATTATACGGGAACCGACCGCCGTTATTCACGATATATTTCACCTACACCCCGAAAGCGAGAACGTTTGCTTCCTGCGGGGTAACACGACGATGCCTCGCTAGAAGGGGCGTGGTGCAACCACCAGGCATACAACTCGTGAGAGAGGCCGAGTCCAATCACATTGAACGACGTGCCCGCGGTGACGCTTGCCAGGCAGATTGCGGAATGGAACGTCGCCAGCGGGGACTGGGATTTGCGTCGATGTTGGGGCCAAGCAACCCGGCGTGAAGAAAAGCGTTGCATGCCGGCCGTTGCTCAGCCGCGACGATCGCAGGACGCGCGCAAAAAAAGAGACCGCCGAGCTAACTCGGCGGTCTCTTTTCGCTCGACGACGACATATTGCTATGGGAGGGTGGTATGTCGTCGGAGACACTTGTAATTCGACGTGGCAGAACGATGCTGGCCTAGCACGGTGGAAGTTCCAAACCGCGTCGAAGTACAAACGAAGTGCTGCAAAGTGTGATGCGCTAAATGGGAACCTATTTGGCTGGTGTTGGCGCGGCGGTTCGCAGCCGGGTGCGGCGTTTCTTCTTCTCCGCTCCCCATTCCTTCGTCAACGACTCAAAGACTTCGGGCGATTCGTAACGGACCACGTTTTTCCCCTCGGGGATCGGGCCGACCAGGCCACGGAAAACGGGCATCCCGCGAAGCCCCAGATCGGTGCTGCAGTCGTCGATCCCGATCTGAGAATGCATGTGCAAAATCGGATCGGCGTTGGGAAAGTCGCGGATTTGTAAATTGCCATCGCTGGCACGTGTTACGATTCGAAATGTGTCTTTATGGGCCATGACGCCTCCTTAGCGGTTTCGCTGGGATGGAAGGAAGGGGTGACGACCTGCGACGCGCTCATGGAAAGGGAGAATTTAAAACGCGATTTCAACCGTCACTTTCTATTCATCGGCCGACGCTAGCAAATACAATGACTCGATTGTTCTGTGGCGTCATTCCACGCAAAACCGGTCTGGCATGTCGAGACCCGCGATACCGGACCCTCCCCAACGGTGGGGGGCGCGGGCGAGCTTCGCCAGCATCGACCTGCCTGCGGGCACGCTGTTGATGCCTCGAAATCATCGGTTACGATAACCAACGTGCTGCGGAACCGAGCGTATCCCATGAGGCGAATCGATCATCGCCCCCCGCTCGGAAGACCATGAAACATCAACAAACCAATCAGAAACGTGCAAACCAGGGAGACTCTGTGGCACTGGAAATAAATCAATTGCATCAAGGCGATTGTGTCGAAAAGCTGGCGGAGATCGAAGCGGGGACGATCGACCTCTGTTTCGCCGATCCACCGTTCAACATCGGTTACAAATACGACGTCTACGACGATCGCCAAGACGATGCTGATTATCTCGATTGGTGCCAGCAATGGATGGCAGGGGTGCATCGTGCGCTCCGCCCCAACGGCACCTTTTGGTTGGCGATCGGCGACGAATACGCGGCGGAACTGAAGGTCCGCGCGACGCGCGAACTCGGTTTCGTCTGCCGCAGCTGGGTGATCTGGTACTACACCTTTGGCGTGAACTGCAAGAATGGCTTCAGCCGCTCGCACACCCATCTGTTCCACTTTGTCAAAGATCCCAATTCGTTCACGTTTAATTCCGACGATCCGGCGATCCGCGTCCCGTCGGCGCGGCAGTTGGTCTATGGCGATGGTCGCGCTAATCCCAAGGGCCGCCTGCCCGATAACACTTGGGTTTTGAGACCTCAGGATCTCCCCGAGGGCTTTCAAAGCGATGGCGATACGTGGTACTTCCCCCGCGTGGCGGGAACCTTTAAGGAACGCCAAGGTTTCCACGGCTGCCAAATGCCCGAACAGCTGTTGGGCCGAATCGTCCGCGCCTGCTCCAACCCTGGCGACACGGTACTGGATCCGTTTGCCGGTAGCGGCACCACGCTGGTCGTCGCCAAGAAGCTGGGGCGGCAGTGGTTGGGGGCGGAGCTATCTGAGGAATATGCCACTCGAATCGCTCGACGGCTCGACGAGACGCAAATTGGCGATTCGTTGAGTGGTGTCGAAAACCCGCTGACCAGTGTTCCCAACACTGCCAACGGCAAACGCCATCGCGGCGCATCCAATAGCCAACCGCAGACCAACGGAAAGCCGAAGGTGAAATCGGCGGCGGCATCTAAAAAGAAGACCGCTGTCGCCAAAAAGAAAGCGACCCAAAAGCAGGCCAAGAAAGTCGCTGCGAAGAAAGCTCGAACCAAGCAGGCCGCGGCGGAGGCTGTGAAGGTGACTAAGTCGACGGGCGCGAAGTCGAAGTCGAAGAAGGTCGCGGCCAAGGCGACGCCTACGAAAAAAGCAGCGACCAAGCGCGCGACGTCCAAGAAAGGGGCCGTTCCCAAGTCGGCCACCAAGAAGGTGAAGACGAAAAAGGTCGCCGCCAAGGGGGCGCCGACAGAACCGCCCGCGACCACGAAGCGTTCGGCGAAGAAGAAGAGTCCGACAAAGAAGAAGGTTGCCGTTAAGAACGTCGCCGTTAAGAAGACCGCCGTCGTGAAGAAGTCCGCTACGGTGAAGGCAAAGGCGAAGAAAGCCGTCGCATCGACCGCGGTGACGCCGACCGAGCCGATTTCAAAAGCAACGGCGACGAAGCGGGGAGCGAAAAAGTCGGCCACCGCAAAGGCGAAGAAGACGCCCGCTCCCAAATCGGTTCCGACCAAAAAGGCTGCCGTAAAGAAGCGAGCGACGAAAACGGCGACCGCTGCGGTGAAGAAGTCGAAGGGGGCAGCGCCCCAAACGCCACCGACCAAGAAGGTGGCTGTGAAGAAGGTTGCGGTAAAGAAGCGGACGGCGAAAAAGTCGTCCGCCGCCAAGGTGGCGCCAAAGAAGGTCGCGGCCGAGGCAAAGCCTGTGAAAACGTCCGCTCCCAAAAAAGCTGCGGTGAAGAAACGGACGGTGAAAAAGTCGGCGGTCGCTAAGGTGACGACGAAGAAGAAAGTGGCTGCCGAGACGACGCCTGCGGAAACGAAGCCGACGAAGAAACGGCAAACGAAGAAGAAGGGAGCTGCGAAGCGAGTTCCACCCAAGGCCCAGCAAAGCGAAAAACGGCCGGAAAGTGAAACCCCAGCCGAATCGAAGCCGTTGGCAACGGATCCCGTGGCGACCGAAAGTCCCAAGCCGGTCGAGACGCCACCCAAAGTGCGGCAACCGGAACTGTTTCTGTTTTAATGGTTGCCGCTTGATCCTGCTTGCATCGGAGAGGTTTCCGGCTCGCCCCGATTACGGTTTGGGGGGGCGATCGCCGACGGCCGAATCGAACAGGGTGCGGCCGACCGACTTCAACAGACTGGTGAATTGCCCGCGGAGCTGATCGATGCGATTGGCGCTGAGTTGTTTGTAGAACGCCTTCAGGATCGCGGCGGCATGCCCGTGGTCCAGGTTACCGAGCAACGCGGGGACCAAGTTGTCGGCGACGCTCTCCTGATTGGGATGCTGGTCGCCGGTATAGACGCAAACGGTCTGGGCGATCGCGTCGCCAAACAGCTCGCGACAGTAGGCGACAGCTTGGGCCATCGATTCCTCTTTCAAACAGGTGGGCGTCGTCCAATCGTACGGAGGCGACCATTCGCGGACTGGCCGCAAGCGATCGACATGCGTCAGCACGGCGATGATCGTTGGCGGTTTTAGATGGGGTTTGTTGCGATAGTGTTTGGTCAATTCCGAGATCGCTTGCACATCGCTGCGTCGCGCGGCTGAATTCGCTGCCATCACCAACAGCACGATATCGGCCGCTTCGGCCGCTGTTCGAATCTCTTTCGCTTGCTGTCGATCGACATCGGCTTCGCTGTAGCCGGGGGTGTCCAACAGGGTGATCGAGTTGTTCACGCCGGGCAATTTATATTCAAACCGGGCGACCGCACGCGTCTCGGGCAGGAGACTGGTCGCGGCGACATGGTCTTGCATCAGCGCATTGATCAAACTCGACTTGCCCGCTTTGACCTGCCCGATCACCGCGATCGTGGTGCTGACGTTTTCGAGTTGTTGGAACGCTTGGACGTCGCCGCCGCTGTGGTGCATCGCCGATGCCAGCGTCCCAAATTGTTGGCGGTAGCGTCGCGAGCCTCCCTTCAACCGGCCGCTGTACATTTCGATCAGATAATATCCGACCCGCCGCAGATAGGCTTGGTAGAAGACGCCGATCAGTTCGTCTTGCAGATCCAGACCGATCTGCCCCGCCTGACGCCACAGCGGATAGGTCAGCAGTTTGGCCGGGTTGGCAATCGTCGTGGTCCAGAAACTGGCGATCCGTCCCAATTCCACCGCGCGGGCGATTCCAGGCAGGGTCTGCAATTGCCCGACCGTCGCGACATTGCTCAACGGCACGTTTTCCAGCACCCAAGCTTCCATGTCCTCCACCGCCAGATGCACGACCGCCAGCACTTCGACTAGCGTCAGCCGATGTAATTCGCCCGACGAGCTACCCTGGTGATAATGCCCTGCCAGCCGCTTGGCCATCGATTGGGCATCTTCCAGATAGCGGTTGGTATCGGCGATGGTCAACCGGTTCATCTCGGGCAGCTCGCTGCGAAACTGCTCGACGACCGCGATCGCCGCAGTATCTTGAGGCGTCCAAAATTCGGGAGCGGTCAACGGCACACCGGTCGCCGATTCGGATAACCGCCGCGGCTTCCACAACCGCCCCACGATCCAGGCAGCCGCTCCCATCACGGGCAGCACCCAAGCGAGGCATGCCAACCAACCGGCGCGATAGACCGCCAGGGTGCCGACGACGAGATAGGTCGCCACGGGGAGAAGCCACAGCACAACCAACACGATGGCACGAGGACGCAGCAAACGCAGAAACTTCATTTTGCCGTCCACAGTTCGTGACCACGTTGCAATTCGTCGGCAAAGATCTCACGCAGTTTGTCGGTGCTGGGCGTGCGACCATCGCGCAGGTTGGCGAAGTACCAATCCCACGACATCCCCAACGCGTACGTGAAAGCAAACGCGCTGGCGGCTCCCGCGGCCATGCCGACCCACGGAATCAATTTGAGAACTTCACGCAGCGCCATCCGTGTGGCGATTCGCGAACCAGCGGCGCTGCTGAGCGCGGCCCAGTGCGACGCCGTCAGTTCTTGTTCGTAGATCTTCCCCAGCCGCATCGCCAGATGCGACTGGATCGCCAGCACGACCGGGATATCAACCCACGGAACCGGGACCGCGCCGGCCGTCGCGGCCAAACTGCTCGACGCCAACACCTGCCAACGGGCCCGTCGCTGACGCTTGCTGCGATGCCCTTGGTCTTCCATTCCCAACGACAGCAGCGCCTGGCGGTAGGCGTGCGGCAGGTATTGCAGGATCGCTTGCCGCAACCGCGGTCCGCCAAAATCGGGATCGGCGAACCCGTCTTCCAGCCGCGTCAGATCGACGGGGACCATCTGGTCGTAGAGCCCCGCAAATTGTTCGGTCTTGCGATCGATCAGGGTTTGCAACGCGTCGGGGATCGGCGACGGCGATTCGTGGTTTGGATGTTCGGTGGCAAACGGATCGACGCCTTCGGACAGATCGATCTCGCCGGTCGCTTCGTGCAGGCAGGTCAGCAACAGAAGAACCGGGCGCTCGGGTGTCGATTTGCGAATCTGGCGGAGCGGTTGCAAGATATCAGCCAACGCGTGGTCGGCGACCCGAACCGTCACGATCATCAACTGAGTCGATTCGCTGTATTTTGCGATGTCGGCAGCGGGATCGTAATCCGCTTCGCCCAAACCGCGCGTATCCAAGAAGGTCAGCAAAGGTTCGACCGGATCGGGAAAATCAAACCGCTGCGACGACTTGGTTTCGGGCCGAAAGCCCTCGCCGATCGTCGCCTGTTCGGCGCCGGTCAACGAATGGATCACCGAGCTTTTGCCGCTGCCGGTCTTACCAAACAACCACAGCACGGGGATTGGGGCGGCGGCCCGCAGCGGATCGATCTGTTGCTGGTATTCACTTTCGGATTGCGGAAGCTTGTTCCGCCAACGCTGCCAAACTGAGCTCATCGAATTTCAGGGGAGTCCAATGGTCGAACCGAAGGTGATCGTAAACAGCTCCGCGACCGTTGGATTGGTCGGCGGGAACCTCCATCGACAATTGTGACAGTTGTGGCGACCGCCAGCACCCCACGCTACACCACTTCTCCGAGCTTTTGGTGCAAAACGGAGCGGCGTCGTTCGAGCGTGGACTTTCGCCACGGTGGGCCGATGCGGCGTGAAGGTCCGAATCAGGAGACCAGCAGCGATTCAAAAGCGTCGGGACTCGGTTCGTGCCAAGAGATCAGAACGCCACCGGAATCGTAGCGTTGGGCGTTGTTGCGTTGACATCGGGTGATCCTCAACCGGGCCCAAAACGTCGGCAATACGATCCGCACGATCTCTTCGGGGAGAAATTGCCGAGAGGCGACGAAGCCGATTCCGACCTTGGAAAAATCCATGGTATAGATTCCCAGCGGATCGGAGGAGCGAGGAAAGGCGCGGAGAGCCTCTTCGTAGTACAAGATCCCCCGACCGCGAGCCCGCATCCGCGGCGACGACCGCGACTCATAAGCGCACGGCGATGTGGTACCGTTTTCGCTAAAAAACGCTTCGTCCCCTTCGGTGAGTTCGATGTCCCAATGGACCGTCTCGATCAGCTCCGCCAGAGTCTGTTTGTAATTTTTTTCCAGCATTCCAAGAATTCCTGTTCGTATCCATCCCGTTCGTGTTCCAACAATTCGATCGCGCGACGTTTGGGCATGGGGGTTCGATAGGGACGGTTGCTGGTCAACGCTTCGAACACGTCGACCACGGCGCAGACTTTGGCCCAGGGATGGATCTCATCGCCACAAAGCCCGACGGGATAACCGCCACCATCGACGCGTTCGTGATGCTGGTAGACCATCATCAACTGTCCCACGGTCAGATCTTCGCGGTGGGCCAGTTGGCGAAATCCGGTAACGGGGTGTTTCTTGATCTCGCGAAACTCCAGTTCGGTCAGCCGCCCCGGCTTGCACAGAATTTTGTCGGGAATTTGCAGCTTGCCGAGGTCGTGGATCAGGCCACCGGAGGAGATCAGTGCGACCTCTTCCTGGCTGAAACCGATTTCCGCCGCCAGCATTCCCGCGTAGAACGCAACGTTCGCCGAATGGGTGAAGGTGGCGTAATCGTGGTGCAACACGCGGAACAGATCGACGCTGGCGAATTGATCGTTGCAGACGATGTTTGCGGTTTGTTCGCCCAGATAGGTCGCGGTGTCGACCGACGCGTCGGGATCTCCCGATTTAAACGCCGACTCTAACAGGTCGCGGACAACTTCGTTTAACGCTCCCGCGCGAGCCGAGACGGGGACGTTGTCCCCGGGATCGTCGATCATCTTGCGCAGATAGGTCTGGTACGACGACTGTTCGGCCTTGCGAATATAGAGTTTGTTGACACCACGGCTGCGCAATTTGACCAAATCGATTTGTTCCAGCGGATAATCACTTCCCCGATACAGAACATACCGATGTTCGTCTCGTTCCTCTTGAAACAGCTCGATCCCTACAACCGACGACGGAACCAGCGTCGAAACGCTGATCGGAATATACCCAGAAACGAGGTCATCCATCACTTCGGATCCCTGCAATGTTATCGCCATGAGTCTCGCTCCCGATGTGCGCTCTGGAGCATGGAGGGGAACGGATTGAATCGAGTCGAAGCGGACACCAGGGGCTCGTGCGGATTGCAAGTATTGTATTGGTTCATTTCAATAGCCTCGGGTGCGCCGTTGGCATCGCGGAGACTCGCCGTTGCTTTTGGCACGCGACTGTCGCTACGTTACCGATTCGATTACCGAACCGAAAAATGTCTCTCCGTCCTAACTTCGGCTCACTCAAACCTAGCACGCCTTCAATACTTGTCAAAGTTTTCCTATGCGAGACGTGCGTACCCGTCCTTTTGGACGGTTCGGTGTGAGCGAAAGCAATCGCCCTGATCGTTGCAGCATCCGCGGTTTCGCCCCGGCACAAGCGACGCGGAAATAGGTTATGCTGGAAGGAAGTTTTGTGAGGGACCATCGCGCTTTTGCTTACCGGAAAAGGATGGCCACGACGCAGCGACATGAATCACGATACCACTCCCATCAGCGACCTCAGTGGCTCGCCGGATCAGATTCCCTGTTTCCGAGGATACCGAGACGTGCAGTATCGACGTGAGAGCGACCAGTTGTTCCGCGATAAGTTGGCCGAGATGCTGCAATCCTCCATGGAAAGACTCGACCGGCATCTGGCGCGTCAGGTCGATCGCGGGATTCTCAGCAGTTTGGCCGCCGGCGAACGACTGAAGTCGCGGACCGATCAAACGCTACGAACCATTCGAGCAACTCCCGACAACAGCAGCCCCTTTTTCGATGCTTGCCCGTGCGATGACGTTCAGCTGAGTCGTCTCGCTGAGTTGGAAAACAAGTTGTTGCAAAATGGCAACGCGATCGAGCAGATCTCGACAGCTTTAGCCAACAACGATTCGCCGAGTCTCGACGCGATCGGCGCGTTTGCACGATCGCTGGATGAACTTGGGCAAACGTTCGCCTTGCGTTCTCAGCGAATCGAGTCGTTGCCGGTTTAATCACCCATCGCCGCTTCGATTCCCACCCGCGCCGCCGCTTCGTTCAACCCCATCGATATCCATGCTATTGCGATCACCTATCGGATTGCCCGGTCTGTTCGTCCTCTTTGTGCTGCTATCCGCCTCCACGTTGGTCTCCCAGGAAGCCGACCGTCCGCTGCCAGCGGGCGAGGCGGCCCAGACGATGCAGGTTCCTCCCGATTTCCAAGTGGAATTGTTCGCGGGTGAACCCGCTGTCCAGCAACCTATCGGTTTTTGCATCGACGACCGCAATCGGTTGTGGGGCGCCGAAGCGTATGCCTATCCGGTGCATGGGACCGGCAAGAGCGACCGGATCGTGATCCTTGAGGACAGTGACGGGGATGGCCGACACGATCGGCGGACTCTCTTTTACGAAGGGCTGAACTACGTCACTGGCATCGAAGTTGGATTCGGTGGCGTTTGGGTGATGTCTCCGCCGTCGATGTTGTTCATTCCCGATCGCAACGCCGACGACATACCCGATGGGCCGCCGCAGGTGATCCTGGATGGGTTTGGCAACCACGCCAACGCCCACAATCTGGCAAACGGTTTCGCCTGGGGCCCCGATGGTTGGCTGTATGGCACGCACGGGCGAACCAATTGGTCGATGATCGGTCGACCGGGAACCGCCGAAGCCGATCGTCAACGGTTCGACGGCGGCGTCTATCGATACCATCCGGTGCAGCATCGCTGGGAAGCGTATGCCGACGGGACAACCAATCCATGGGGCATCGATTGGAACGATCTGGGGCATGCGTTCATCTGCAACTGTGTCAATCCGCATCTGTTTCAAGTGATCCAAGGAGCTCATTACGAACCGTGGCGGGGCCGCAAATCGAGCCAGCATGCGTATCAGCGAATCGATACGATCGCCGACCATCTGCACTATGTCGGGATCAGCGATGTTCGTCGCGGGATCGGTTCGGCCGACGAAGATGCCGCCGGCGGCGGACACGCGCATTGCGGCACGATCATCTATCTGGGCGACGCGTTGCCCGCCCCCTACCGCAACACGTTGATGACGAACAATCTGCATGGCCGCCGGATTAACAACGACATCCCGCGACGCAGCGGTTCGGGCTACATCGCTTCCCACGGTCCCGACCTGATGCGTTCGCAAGACCCTTGGTTTATGGGAGTCACGTTGGCGTATGGCGCTGCGGGAGAGATCTATGTCAGCGATTGGAGCGACACCGGGGAATGCCACAGCGTGCGGAACACTCAGCGGCAAACGGGCCGAATCTTTCGAATCACCTACAAGCAGGAGACGATCCCTCGCGTCGATCTAGCGCGTTATTCCGACGACCAATTGGTCGAGGCTCAGTTGCACGATAACGACTGGCACGTTCGCCATGCCCGGCGGCGGTTGCAGGAACGGGCTGCCAGTGGAGCGGATATGCGGAAGGTCCATCGCGAATTACATCAGATGTTTCTTTCGCAAACCGCGGCACCGAAGCGATTGCGGGCGCTCTGGGCACTGCACGTCACCGATGGCGCGTCGGACGAATGGTTGACCGAATTGCTGGACGATCCCGAGGAAGCGATCCGGTCGTGGGCGATCACGCTGTTGTGCGAAGATCACCAACCGCCCACCGCAGCGCTGGCAGCGATGCTCGAACTGGCGGCGTCCGGTGACTCGCCGTTGGTCCGGTTATCGATCACCAGCGCGCTGCAGCGGATGCCGCTAGCGAAGCGTTGGGAACTGGTCGAAGCGTTGGCACGGCGATCCGAAGACGCCAGCGATCAGAATCTACCGTTGATGTTATGGTACGCCACCGAACCGTTGATCGACGACGATCTGGCACGCTACGTCCGGCTGGCAACAAAAGCTGAAATCCCGCGATTGCGGATCAACATCGCTCGGCGGATCGCATCGTCGTCGCTCGCCGAACCGGGCGTTCCGCTGCTGATCGATCGGATTTCGGAGAAACTGATCGACGCCGCCGTGGCCGCCAACGTGCTGGATGGTTTGTTGGAAGGGATGCGCGGACGCAAGCTTGCGTTGCCAGCGAATTGGCCCGACGCCTACGCATCGTTTCAAACCAGCGACAGCGGCGACGTGCGGTCGCTGGCGACGCGGGTCGCGTTGGCCTTAAACGATCCCGGTGCGATCGCGCTGTTGCGACGCGTCGCCATCGATCGACAGGCTGCGGCGGTCGATCGCAATCAAGCGATCGAAGCGTTGGTCGCGCGTGGCGCTGCCGGTTTGGATACCGATCTGCTCTCCTTGCTCGATGACCCTACAGTCCGTCGCGCGGCGATTCGTGGGTTGGCCCGATATGCCAACGAAACGACAGCGGCGAGATTGATCGCAGCCTATCCAAAATGGGAACCGATCGAACAACAGGATGTTTTGCAGACGCTTGCGTCGCGCGCCACGTGGGCTAGCGATCTAATGGCGGCTATCGACGACAAACAGATCTCCGCTCGCGATCTGACTGCCTTTACCGCTCGCCAATTGCGTTCACTCAATAACAACCAAGTCTCCGCGGACTTGGACCGCTTGTGGGGCAAAGCGCGTCCGGCGGGGGAAGATCGGCAAAAACAGATCGCCAGCTACAAAAAATGGCTGACCGCTGAATTGATTGCCACTGCCGACACGACGCGGGGCCGCGAGTTGTTCACCAAGAACTGCGCCACGTGCCACAAGTTCTTCGGCAGCGGAGGTGACATCGGGCCGGACATCACCGGCGCCCAACGCAGCAACCTCGATTATCTGTTGGAGAATATCGTCGATCCCAGCGCGGCGGTCGCCAAAGACTATCGGATGCAGGTGTTGCAATTGATCGACGGTCGCGTGATCACCGGATTGGTGGAATCGTCCGACGACCAATCGATCACCATTCGCACGGTCAACGATCGCAGCACGATCTTGCGCGACGATATCGATCTACAAACCGAATCGCCCGTATCGATCATGCCTAGCGGGCTGTTGGATCCGATGACCGAGGCGGATGTCCGCGATCTGATCGGATACCTGCAACAACGACATGCGGTGCCGTAGCTGTTTATCCGATCCGGACCAGGTTCTCGCGATAATCGCGAGCTCGACAGACGTAGCGCTCGGCGGTCTTGGCTAGATTTTCGATCTCGTCTTCGGTAAGTTCTCGGACTCGCTTCGCCGGAGCACCGAGGATCAGCGAGTTTTCGGGAAAGGTTTTCCCTTCGGTGATCAGAGCGCCGGCGCCGACCAGCGAATTGCGGCCGATCACGGCGCGGTTGAGCACGATCGCTTGCATCCCGATCAATGCTCCGTCTTCGATCGTGCAACCGTGCAGCGTCGCTTGGTGTCCGATCGTGACGCCTTCGCCGACGGTCAACGGGCAGCCCGGGTCGGTGTGCATCACCGTCCCATCTTGGACGCTGCTGCGGGGGCCGATGTCGATCAATTCGATGTCGCCTCGCAAAACCGCTCCCGGCCAAACGCTCGCCTCGGCACCGATCGCAACGCGCCCGATCACCGTCGCCTCCTCGGCAATAAAACAGTCGGGAGTTAGTTCGGGGGTGCGGTCGCCAAGTCGATAGATCGCCATGAGTGGATGGTTCCTGAAGAGTGAAGTTTCGTGGTGCGGAGTCGATGCGACCGCGATTGTACCTCAGTAGCTCAAATCGGGGACCGGTATGAAAGGGACTTGCGTAGTCGCGACGCTAGCAATGCTAGCACGACGCGCAAGCGAGTGTTCTTTCTTTTAGTCGCCTTTCGCTCTGCGAAAGTGCGTTTGTGGTGCGTTCTTTCGCGGAGCGAAAGACGATCAACGTTGGGACGCTAGCGTTACTAGCACGACGCGCGGGCGAGTGTTCCTACCGGTTGAGGGAGCGGTGCGCGATCACTCGCTAGCGCTTCGTGCTGGTATGGGGATTGTCGCCTTTCGCTCTGCGAAAGTGCGTTTGGGGGGCGTTCTTTCGCGGAGCGAAAGGCGACCAACCTCGATTTGCAGTCGACCTCTCCTCCGTTGGGTTGCTATAGGAGAGGGAGACAGTTTTGTATCCGATTCGAGCCCAGAGAACTTCCGCCGATGTTGCGCTCTCACATCTTCCGACAGCCCACCGGTTCCCGAGCTTTCGCCCTCGCGATGATCGGATTGTTTGCGATCGCCAACGGATGCTCTGAGCGCGCGGCCGAAGAGACGCCGCTGCGGTATGAAAACTACGAGAACCCCGAGGCGGATGCGGCTGCGATGCGGTCTTCCGCTGATTCGCAAGGTCTGCCCGCACCGTCACCTGCTCCATTGGACCCACCACAAATCACGCGAGCCGAATCGCTGCCGAAGTTCGCTCCTTCGGCCAAGGCGCCCACGATGACAAAGGCTCCGCAACCGCAAGCGATGAGCGTTCCCAGAGCGGGTTCGGCAGCCGCTAGTTCGGACGTCGTTACGTCTCAGGCACAACGGATCGAATATTCCGCAGCCCCAGCCGAGCAGGTGGCTCCCGAAACAGGCGCCCATCTGCAGCGGCTGCCGGCGGGAGCGGAGCACGATGCCGAGGCCGGTTTTGCGACAGTCGAGGTCTTTTATGCGACCGATCGGATGCGGACCGAAGTGCCCTTATCGTCGTATCAGATCAGCGGACAGAAGTCGGCGTTCATGATGTTGGCAGGTTTGGCGGTCGTCGTCGCCCTGTATGGACTCTTCAAATTGATCACTGGGCAAGCGCGTGTCGGTACGGTCGCGATGCTGGCCTCTTGTTTTCTGGGCGTGTTGGCGACCGGCTGGATCGCGATGGGGCAAGCGAATATCGAGAAACAAGGGGTCACCTACAACGGTGATCGGGGAACGTTGGTCCGCGGGATCTGCGAAGTCACCGTGCCCGACACGCACCAACGCGGGCTGGTCGAACGCCCCAGCCTGCTGCGATTCGAGCTGCGCGAAGATCAAACCAAACACATGGTGCTGACCAGTGCCACCGAACTCGCACAGGAAGACTTTCGTCAGCGGTTGTCCGATCGCGTCGCCAGCGCACCCGAGAGCGACCTACTGGTCTTCATCCACGGATACAACGTCGATTTCGAATCCGCTGTGCAACGGACTGCTCAGATCGCCGTCGATCTTCCTTTTGAAGGAGTTCCCGTCTGTTACAGCTGGCCCAGTCAAGCGTCGTTGGTCGGATACACCGTCGACGAAAACAACTCCGAATGGACGATCGCCCACTTAAAAGAATTCCTGCTGGAATTGGTGCAGGAGAGTGGTGCGAAAAGCGTCAACGTGGTCGCTCACAGCATGGGGAATCGCCCGATGACTGCGGTGATGCAGCAGATCGGTTGGGAGTTGAATGATGACGCCGCAGCTCCATTCGATCGGGTCGTGCTGGCCGCTCCCGATGTCGATGCCGATCGGTTCCGCCGCGATCTGGTTCCGCCGCTGTTGCGCGTTGCCAACCAAGTGACGCTGTATGCGTCGAGCGATGATCAAGCGTTGATCGCCAGCAAGAAAGTCCACGGCCATCCGCGAGCGGGAGAGAGTGGCGATCAGATCGTGGTGGTCGAGGGGATCGAAACGATCGACGTCAGCGGAATCGATCTAAGTCTGCTGGGCCACAGCTACTACGGCGATAACGAAACGATGCTTCGCGATCTGTATGAACTCGTCCGCCAACGTCTGCCAGCGCCGCAGCGCGCGATGTTGATCGCGCGCGAAGCTGGCGAGCTGGTCTATTGGCAGTTGGCCCAGCAACAAGGTGCAACGGGCCGTTAACGCGGATACTTAAGCTCGCGACAGGAACTCGCCGGTCCGAGTATCGACTTTGATCCGTTCCCCGTCTTTGATGTACTCGGGAACTTGGATCACCAACCCGGTCTCCAAGGTTGCCGGTTTGCTGCGCGAGGTGGCTGAATTGCCTTTGACCGCTGGATCGCACTGGGTGATATCCATCTCGACCGACGCGGGCAATTCCAAGCCGACCGGACCGTCGTTGTAGATCAGAGCGCGGATCCCTTCGAGTCCTTCGGACAAGTAGAGCAATTGGTCGCCGACATCATCCAGGTTCATTGCGTACTGGTTATAGTTTTCGGTATCCATCAGATGGATCTGTTCGGCGTCGCGATACATCACCTGGACATCGCGTTTGTGGAAATCGGCCATCTCCAACGCGTCGGTCCCCTTGAGTGTGAGATCGACCTTCTGCCGGCTGACCAGATTGCGGCCGCGAAACTTGTACAGCGTTGCCGCTCCCCGCGCCGATGGCGTCTGCACCTGAATCCCCAGAATCAACAAAGGATCGCCATTGTAAACGACGACCGTACCGGTTTTGATTTCTTTTGCTTGCATGTTCTGCTGACGAAAGGGAGAGAGGAGCTGGGGACAAAAACGCGATTCGCCAGCGAAGGCGGTCTTCGCGGCTGGGGGCTACCAGGGGCCGTCTTCCTCACCGGGATCGACGCCATCGCGCGAGCCGTTGATCGATTCGAGGACGCTGTCGCGCTCGGCTCGCGAAGCCCAAACCGATTCGTCCAATTCGAGGCGGACTTCGTATTGGCCTTCGCGGGTGCAGTCCTCTTCGCCACAAAAGTGCGGCGTGTCAGCGACCCACATGATCCGATACAGCGGAACATGTTTGTCGTCGATCAAGATGGTGATTGAATTATTCATGACTGTAACACTCCCAAAAACAAGAATATCGCGTAACCGAACGGGGTTCAGCAAGCCGCCAGAGTCGATTGCGAGACAAAAAAATTGCGATCAGCCTTTGCCCAGTTCTTCACCGCGAAGGGCGGCGGCTTGGACAGCGGAGATCAAGGTGTTTCGCAGTCCACCGCGCTCCAAGGCGGCGATCCCGGCGATCGTGGTCCCGCCGGGACTGGCGACAGCGTCTTTGAGGACTGCGGGGTGCGAGCCGGTCTGTTGGATAAGGGTTGCGGTTCCTAGCACCGTCTGCGTCGCCAGCTGCATCGCCAGGTCGCGTGGTAACCCCGACAACACGCCGCCATCGGCCAAGGCTTCGATGATCATGCAGACATAGGCCGGCCCGCTGCCGCTGACTCCGGTGACCGCATCCATCAATTTGTCGTCAACGCGGAACGCTTTGCCGACCGAGGAGAGCATTCCGTCGACATAGGCTGCGTCTTCACTGCTGACATCGTCGCCACAGCAGTAGGCGCTGGCACCGGCACCAACCAGAGAAGGAGTGTTGGGCATCACGCGGACTACGCGGCTGCAGCCGAATTGGCGGACCAGCGTCCCCAATTGAATCCCCGCCGCGACCGAGATCAGCAGCGACTTGCGGGCTGTTCGTTTTAATTCCGCAACGACCGCCGGAACGCCGTGCGGCTTGATCGCCAACAGGACGACATCGGCTGCTTCCACAGCGGTCTTGCTGTCGGCGGTGACCTTGGCCTGCGGAACGTTCTGTTTCCACCAAGCCTGCGAATCGGTGTTCCGATCTCCCACGGTGACCCGGTCGGCTGTCGTGAAACCTGCGTCGATCATTCCCTGGACCAACGCCCGCCCCATCTTTCCGCCACCGATCAGTGCAAGTTGCGGTTTGGTACTTTCCATGGATCGTGAACTTTTAAGAGAGTGCAAGTAGGTCGCGGACCGGTACATTCCAGGACGCGCCTATAGCGTACCGGTTCCTCGGCAACCGACTCAACACCCCTTGATCCAGCTATTGGATCGGTTCGACCAGCAGCGTTTCAAGCTGCGCCGGCTCGAGCGCCCGATCGAAGATGGCGACCTCGTCGATGCGGCCTTCAAAATTCGAATCGTTGTCGCTGCGGCCCCCGATGAACAGTTCACCGACTTGCGAAACGCCAGCCGCCGCTGCGGTGGTCTCGATCTCGGGCTGCTTCGATCCGTTCAGATAGACCCGCACCTTGTCGCCGCTGCGAGTCATCACGACATGATTCCAGCTCCAACGTTCAAGCGTCGTCTGCCCCGTCACCGGCTTGCTGTCGCCGTTGACGAAGATCAACTTGCCAGGATCGGTCGCGGTGCCGCCGATCCCCAGATGCTCGCCGAACGAACTCGTTTGATAGGGGCGATCGCGGGAGACGATCCAGCCGGTTGTCTCGCGGCCATCGTTGGGCATCCCGTTCCAGATCCACATCGCCACGCTGTAGTCGGCTTGGCCGCTCGGCAGCCGCGTTTGCAGCCGGCCGCCCGCAAGGTGGATCGCGCGGTTGACCTCATCGGCTTCGCAGACACCTGGCTGCGCAGGCCCTTCGAGAAACAACGCGTAGCCCGGCGAGACGCTGGCGTCGCGGTGATGCTTCGAGCTGTCGATCGCGATCGATCCGCCCATATGATCCAGTCGATAAAACGCAAATGGATCGGCTGCCTGAATCGCTTGGGTCAGCTCTCCAGCGGTCTGCACAAACGGACGTCGCGGTTTGCCCGCCAACTGTTCCAACAACTGCAGATTCGCTTCGGCAATCTTCGGTTCCGCCTGGACTTCCAAACCGGCCGAACGCGCTGGCCAAGTGTTGTATCCGCCCAAGTGATGCTGTTCGGGCGGCGGGATATAGCCGTCGCCGCCGTTGGCCAATTCGATCACCATCTGTTTGGCAAACGGACTTTGCAACTTCAACTTCAAACCGGTCAGCGCGTAGGTTTCGTTAGGCGTTGTCGAGATCCCGATGTCGCCGATTCGAATCCCCTGGACGACCACGTCGGTCGACTGTAATTCGTGCAACTTCACCTGCTCGCGAGCGTAGACCTCTTGGGTCGTTTTGGGCAATTCGCCTTCCAGCGAATCGACGATCTGCTGGGCCCACTGCAAGCGTTGGGCATCGGGCAGCCGGTACATCATCGGCAGACGGGTTTCGGCCATCGCGATCGAATCGACAGGTTTGTGCTCGATCTTTTCGTATGCTCCGTAAATGAGGTCCAACAATTCGGTCGTGTAGGTTTCCAGCGTTGGGTTGTAATTGCCATCGGGGCCGGCGGTGTAGTCGCGGCGCCAGATATCGCCGCTGCATCCATGCGACAACATCGCGACCATCGACGGTGTCGTTGCGTTGTCTTGTTTGGGTGATTCTTCCTTGGCCGTCGTTTCCGACTGCGCGACGCGATCTTGGAACGCATTGCACAACAGGCCGAAGTAGTCGGCGCTGATCTGGGAGTCGCCAAAGTAGTGCATCGAAAAGTTGGCCAGGACGGCGATCGGACGACCTTCGGGCGATGTGAACGAGATCAACGTGACCTCGGGATCTTCGGGACCCGACGGACCTGTCACGTTTTCGGGAACGCGGGCGGCGTGCATGTTGGCACGGATGGTGGGGTTGCCAAAGGGATCGTTATCGATTCGGTCGGGACGACGAATCCAACGTCGCAATGCCGTGAATTTATCGGCATCGACGGTTCCCCAACCGACGTGCGCGGGGGCCAGGTTGGCCTCGGCCTTGGCGATCGCTTCGGCTAGCTTTTCTCGCAGATAGGGGACGTAGCGTGGATCGGCATCGGTTCCCAAAGCCCCCATCGCCGAAGGAGCGGTGTGGGTGTGGGTGGCGGAAATCATCATCCGGTCGGGCTTGATCTGGGTTCGCTGAGATGCCAACGCCTTGGCGTCGTCCAACAGAAAACGTGGCACCATGCAGCTGTCGACCACCACGATCGCAATCCGTTCCTGGCCATCGTCCAAGACCATCGCGCGGGCGTTGACCGCCGTTTTTACTTGATTGACCGTTCGCGACAACATTCCGCCATTGACGATCACGGGCATGTCGGGCGGGGTCACGTCGACGACCACCGCGCCCACGCGCAGATCGGCCGAAGCAGGCAGGGCCAGCAGGATCGTCAAGATGCCATAAACACAAACAGAGAGTGGTCTCATTAGATTACCGAAGCGAGAAAGTGGAGGGATTGCAAAGGCAGGACGGTTGGAGGGCAGCCCGTTTTTACCCATCCAACGCCGTCAATGCAAATGTTTTTCCACTTCGCTTCGTTCGATCTACGCCCGGGACGCGGCGATTTCGCGCAGAGAGATTTCCCGCCGTGCTATTCTGTGGCGAGATCGTTGCCACAGCAGTCTCGCTGTGGACCGCTATCGCAACCGTGTTCAGCAGGTTTCCAGATCGGAGCGGCCCGCGGTGAGTTGCGACGAGGTGAGCGCGGTGCGGTCTGACGCTGCCGATTGTTCCAGACGCAGCATCAGCCCGATCACTTCATCGAGGCTTTTGGGTTCTGAAAAGTAGTACCCCTGGCCCAGGTCGCATTCCAGATCGCGCAGCCGTCGCAGTTGTCGCTGCGTTTCGATTCCTTCGGCCGTTACGGTGACGCCCAAATTGTGGGCCAACGTGATGATCGCGTGAATGATCGACTCGTAGTCGACGTTGGATTCCATCGTCGATACAAACGAGCGATCGATCTTGAGGACGTCGATCGGAAACCGATGCAGACAGCTGAGCGAAGAGTGTCCGGTGCCAAAGTCGTCCATGTGCAGTTCGACGCCCAAGTTGCGGATTTCATGTAGACGATCGACGATGTGTTCGGGGTTCTCCATGATCAACGATTCGGTGATCTCGAGATTCAGCAACTTTCCAGAGACATCGAAACTTTTCAGGATCTTGTCGAGCATCAACACAAATCCGGGGTCGATGATCTGTCGTTTGGAAACGTTCACGCTGACCGAAATCGGGCGTTGTCCTGCCACGCGGTTCAATCGTTTGACCGTTCGGCAAGCTTCCTCGAGCACCCAGCGACCGATCGGCACGATCAATCCGGTTTCTTCGGCGACGGGAATGAACTCGGCTGGGCTGATCAATCCGTGTTCGGGATGGTGCCAACGAAGCAGCGATTCGACGCCCGTTACCGTTCCGTCTTTTACGCTGAAGATCGGTTGATAGACCATCCGCAAGGCTTCCTCTTGCAGCACGGTGCGGAGCGATGCTTCCATCTCCAATTGCTTCAGGACCGACGAATGCATGTTGCGATCGAAGACCGCCAAGCAGCGTTTGCCCGAGAATTTGGCGCGGTACATCGCTAGATCTGCATTCCGCATCAGATCTTCGGGAGTCGTCACATCGGCGTTGGCGAACGCGATTCCCAGGCTGGTTCCCACGCTCAATTCTTGGTTCGTCAGGACGTAGGAGTTGATCAGATCGTCGCGAATTGTTTCGGCGAACCGGATCGCCAACGCTTCGGTTTCCACATTGGCCAAGAAGACGACAAATTCGTCGCCGCCGAGTCGAGCGACCAAGCTGTGGGGCGTGTGCGAATCGTGCTCGAGGTCCGTCGCCGCGTCGTTACAAATCGAAGTGAGCGAATCTTGCAGACGTTGAGCGATCTGCACCAACAATTCATCGCCAACGATATGCCCGAGGCTGTCGTTGATCAATTTAAAGTTGTCCAGGTCCAGAAAGATCAGCGCGTCGCACTTGTCGCTGTTCTGTTCGCGACGACGAAACTGCTCCGCCAGAATGTTCTTCAGGTAATTGCGATTGGGCAACTTGGTCAAATGGTCGTGCGTCGCGGCGTGCTGCAACTCGCTTTCGGCCGTCTTGCGTTGGCCGATCTCTTCCTGCAACTTGTCGTTGGCGTTTTGTAATTGTTGCAGCCGCAGTTGGCTGGCCACGCTCGTGCGATGCTTTTGCGTCATCGCCATCGCCAGTTGCAGCACCTCTTCGCTGGCGAAAGGCTTTTTGACAAACAGCAGGTTATCGCGATGTCCTAACCGTTCGATGATCTGCGGCCAGGAGTAATCGGAAAACGCGGTGCAGATGATCACTTGCAGCGACGGATCGACCTGCCACAGCCGGACGATCGTTTCTAGGCCGTCGATCCCAGGAGGCATCCGCATGTCGACAAAGGCGACTTCGAACGGGTTGTTCGCCGCGATCGCTTGAGACGTCAATTCGACCGCCTGGACGCCTTGCAACGCGTGCGTCAATTCAAACGTCATCAACCCCGTCGTGCCGGTGGATGCCGGCGCTGTGGGGGCATCGCCAAACAGTTCAGCTTCCAGATCATCCAGCTCCGAACTCTGGGTGTCGTTGCTCAACAGCACGGTCCGGTAAGCATCGTGAATCGATTGCTGATCATCGACCAACAGGATGCGACCCGGCCGGTTTGCAGACTCGTTGTTCATGTTTAGACTGCCTCTGGGACAGAGTTTTTTATTGGCAGCGACAGTATGAAGGTCGACCCCAGTCCAGCCCCTTCGCTGTGGGCGGTCAAAGAACCCTTCATCTGCTTTGCCGCGTTTGCGCAATAATGCAAACCGTGTCCATGCCCCAACGGTTTGGTCGTAAATCCACTCGAAAAGATTTTGTCGATGTTTGTTGCCGAAATCCCACACCCGTGATCGACTACCTCGATGCAAAGTTCTTCGTTTTCGGATTCGAACACGTTGATCGCGATTTCGCGATTCCGCGCGTCGATATCTTTGATGGCATCCTTCGCGTTGGCGATCAAGTTGACCAACACCTGGATCACTTTTCCACGATCCATCCGCACTTCGGGCAGGTTCTCGCAGTGAACCTTAAGGACCACATCGTGGCTGTCTAGCGAAGCTTGCAACATGCCGATCGCATCGCTGATCAGCTTGTTGGGGCGAACCGATTCGATCACTTGCGCCCCGGTTGCCAGTTTCTGTTGGGATTCCAGGATTTGGCCGGCATGCTGCAGGTTGGTCGACATCGATTGCAATTGCTGCAAAATCTCGAGGTGTTCGGTTTCCAAGTGGTCGGTGACCTGGCAGATGTATTTCGGCAGTTTTTGACCGCGTGGGTCGGTGAGCAAAAAGTCGTTCATCTGATGTTCGTTCTCTCGCAACAGATCGACCGATTTTTTCAGCCCCAACAACTTCGATCGCTCCAGCCGATTGGACATCGAACTGGACAATACGTTCACGTTGGTCATCACGTTGCCAACGTTGTGCAATACACCGGTTGCGACATCCGACATCCCCGCCTGACGCGACAGATCGATCAAGCGACTCTGCGTATCGGCCAAGTTGTCGACCATGCCGTTAAAGTGCCTAGCGAGGTTGCCAAATTCATCCGATCGGCGGACGTTGACGCGGACCGACAGATCGCCGGTCTCGCCGATATGGCTAGCGCGATCCGAAAGATGGGTCAACGGTGAGATCACAATGCTTTGCAACAACAGCAGCAAGATCGTCAACACCA
Organism: Rosistilla ulvae; assembly: GCF_007741475.1. Lineage (NCBI taxonomy): Bacteria > Pseudomonadati > Planctomycetota > Planctomycetia > Pirellulales > Pirellulaceae > Rosistilla > Rosistilla ulvae. Next base: position 2,478,571 of record NZ_CP036261.1, read on the forward strand.
CAAACGCGGCAACCAACAGCGAACCGAGAGCATATTGCATCGCGACGCGTCCGGTTTGCGAGATGTTCCGATAGACCATCGCGTGGGTGCGTAGAATGGGTTCCCCCTTGAGATCCAGTAGGATCGATTCAACCGACAGCCGAGCTTCGTCCAGCTCGGTGATGACGACGGGGACATCGCGAGCTTGCTGGGGGCGCATCGCTGTGACGTGGCGTGGCAGTTCGGTCTTGTTCGCCCCGGCGATGTCGTTTGCGGCGATGGGGGAATCTGTCTCCGCGAGCATCGGCGAAACGGTAAAGTCGACCGAGATCTGATTCGCGACCGATTGAACGGCTTTCGAATCCAAGAAACGCCCCATCACCAAGGTGCCATGGATCGGTAGTTTCCCGCCGGTTCGCAAGATGGGCCGTGAAGCCACTTGGATCGGGCCGTATTGAGTCATTAATAAGCCCCCGATCTTGCGATCCTTGGGGGATTTCGAATCGTCGGCGTGCTGCAACAGTGGATGGGGCAAGGGCCATTGGTCGGTGGGGAAGACATCCGAAGCGAGTGATTTCTCGCTGTCGGCCTTGCAAAAGCTGCGGTGGATGACGTTGCCATCGTTGTCGATCACTGCCAATAGATTGAGATCGGTGTCGCGAAACATCGAATCGACGTACTTCTCCGAACCCACTTGCCGCGTCGGGTCGACAGCAAAACGATGCAGATCATCCCAGGAGGCCAAATCGTGGACAAAAAAGTCGAGATGTTCGATGTCGCTTTGGATCGCCTGGTGGCAGCGTTGCAGGTTCTGCGTCGCTTCGCGTTGTTCCAGCGAGACGAACCGTGGGAATACCACCAACTGCTGAATCGTTGCGTCGATCACGACATACAACGAAAACACAGCGATCAGACTTAGCAAGATTTTTAGACGCAGATTCATTTCTGGAGGCCCATCAGGCAGTCGCTTGGCGCTTCAGGTTTCGTTCCCTTCCAAGGGGATACCCGGCGTTGGTTTACTCCGACCCTCCGAAGACTAGGCCTCAAACGCTTGCGTGCCGGTCGGTTTCAAAGCAATTTCCGGCTTTCAAAAGCCCCCTACCGAAGCGAGCCGTTGCAAGCCGCACGATCGTTCCAAACCGACCGCCGCAGCCTGGGCCAATCGGTCTTCCGTTGGGGATCCGCCGGCGCACGCCTAGCGTCCGGTTCCCTTGGACAACGCCGCGCTATCGCGTGTCGGCGTATTCTCCTAAACCCAAACACTGATTCGCCCTGCAGCAATCGCAGCCGCCGTTTGCGTCTTTTCTAAGCTTCTGCTTTAATCGAACGGCTTGACGCCACCTTCTTCCCGGTCGACTTCTCCCCCATGCCTGATATCCCTCGCGCTCCCGAAACCGATGCCCCCCCACGGCGGAAATTGCTGGATCTCCAACGCGACGATCTCGTCGGCTGGTTGGCCGAGCAGAAGCAGCCGAAGTTTCGCGCCGCCCAGATTCTCCGCTGGGTTTACCAGCAACGGGCGATGTCGTTCGATGAGATGACCGACCTGCCGGCGAAGCTTCGCCAGCGGTTGGCCGAAGATTTCGATCTGTTTACCGCCAGCATCGAAACGGAACAGGTTTCTAACGACGGCACCGAAAAATTGTTGCTGCGTCTGGGGGACGGTGGCGAGGTCGAATGCGTCTTGTTGCGCGATGGACCCCGACGGTCGATCTGCGTCAGCAGCCAGGTTGGTTGCGCGATGGGGTGTGTCTTCTGTGCCAGTGGACTCGATGGCGTGAAACGCAATTTGACCCGCGGCGAGATCATGGAACAGATGCTGCGATTGCAGCGGCGTCTGCCCGCCGACGAACGACTCAGCCACATCGTGATGATGGGGATGGGGGAACCGTTGGCGAACCTCGACAACGTGCTGGCTACGCTCGATATCGCTCGCGACGCCGAAGGTTTGGGGATCAGTCCCCGCCGGATCACGATCAGCACGGTCGGCTTGCCCCCGGCAATCGATCGACTGGCACGACACGGGGTTCCCTACAACCTCGCCGTCAGTCTACACGCTCCCAACGACGAACTGCGAAACCAATTGGTCCCCGTCAACGTGAAGGTTGGAGTCGATAAGATCCTGGCGGCGGCCGATCGCTATTTTGCCACCAGCGGTCGCCGATTGACTTACGAATACGTGTTGCTTGGCGGCGTGAACGATTCGATACAGCAGGCCCATGAACTCGTCCGCCTGCTTCGCAGTCGATCGGCCTTGTTGAACGTCATCCCCTACAATCCCGTCGCCGGACTACCTTATAAAACGCCCAGCGCTGGCGCGATCACGCAGTTTCGCGAAGCCTTGGAACAGGGTGGCGTCAACGTGCAGTTCCGCACCCGCAAGGGGAGCGACATCGATGCCGCTTGCGGTCAATTGCGCCGCAATCGCGCCATGCTCAACGAATCCCAACTGCCGCTAGCCTGAACCGCTAGCGAAATGCGGCGGTAACCGAGTTACAGTCGCTTCAACAGATCGGCCATCAGACAATCGACTGCTTCTCGCTGGCGATCGGTTCGGCCGGTCGTTTTCAGTTGATGTCGGGACGTTTCGATTTCAAGCGAGCCATCGCCGCTGCGTCGGGCGATCGAGACGAAGACGATGCCGTCGAGTTCCGGCGGCGCGTCGGGGCCCAGATGTCCAGTGATCGCTGCGGCCACATCGGCATCGCCCGTCTTGCGGATCACTCCGGCCACCATCTGTTCGGTCACCGGTTGGCTGACCGCTGTAAAACGCAGCAGGTCCGCTTCGTCGACACCCAGCCAAGCGATTTTCATCGATTCGCGATAGGTCACCACCGATCCGCACAACCAACGTGAAATCCCTGGAATCGAAGCCAAAGTCGCGGCGACTAGCCCCGCCGTGCAGCTTTCGGCAAACACGATTTTGGTTTGGTGTTCGGTCAGACGGTCGGCAACGCGCTGGGTTAGGGTGATCATGCCTGACATAATACCGTAGCGGCGATCCGGTCGAAAGCGTTTCGCAGCGCGTGCTGGCGACCGCATGAGGCGGGTAGGTTCTTCTGCTTTATGGCGTAATCGTCGTCCCCGGCGTAAACTACTCCGAGTCCCATTTTCCTTCCACGATTTGTCGATTGAGAGAGCCCCGATGCCCGAGGATCAATTAGGTCAAGAACTTGAACGGCTGCACGCGATGCTGGCCGCGCAAGAGGAACTGACCGACGAGCAACGCGAGAAATTGCAGCAACTGGCCGATGACATCGAAGCGGCATTGGGCAAGTCCGAAGCCCCGGCCGATTTCAGCGACCAGATCGACGATCTCATTCGCGACTTCGAGGCGAACCATCCCACGGTCACCGATTTGCTGCGGCGGATCGTCGACGGCTTGGCGAATCTCGGAATTTAAGCCGCCCCTATCGCGGGCACCGGAGTTGTCCGCTTTTCGCGGGCTGACGTTTATCGCGCCGCCGCGGCGATCACGCGGTCGCTGGGAGCGGTGGCAAGGACGTACGTGTTGCGTCCATCTTCGACCTCGATCGTGCGAGCTGTCGGATCTCGCTGCAACGGGCTGCCGCGGCCAAAGGCTTGCATACTGATGTTATGCGTGCCGACCGGCAGTTCGGCGCGGAGGACTTGGATCTCGCGAGGCAGCAGACTCCAACATCGCGTATCGGTCTTTTCAGTCGCCTCCCACGCGCTGCCAGCCAGATCGACGACCAATTGCAACATCGGGTCTTGGATTCCGAAAGCGTCTTTGCCGGCGGCGACCGCCGATTTCTTGACGATCCGCCGCGCGACAGCTCGGACCAACAGGTCGGTCTTCTCCGCTTCGTACTGCTGCACCGCCATCTGGCCGACGTCGGTGATCGACTGCGTCAGCCCCAGTGGTTGATCGTCAGCCATCACAAAAACTGTGTCGATCGCCGTCTCGGGAATCGCCACCGCGGGGATCTCGATCGGAGCCATTGTCGGCGGGACGCTGTACTTTCCGACAGCCGAAACGACGCGGTCGGCCAGCAACAATACATTGCTGGTGACGGGAGCCTGCTGAGCGACTCGCTGCGGTCCCTGGCCAACCAAAGCAAAGATGTAGACGACGCCGTGCCCCGGTTGGCAATGGACGCCACTCTCGGCGCGGGCGATGTCGATTTCTGCGGGAGCAAAGCTCGGCTGGATCTCCGAGACCAAGCGATAGGCCCGCGAGGCGTCGTCGTAATCGCGGTAGTTCATCTCGCGCAGCACGCCGCGCATGTAAGGGGCCAAGGCGAGCGGTTGGTAGTGTTTGTCGGCGTCCAACATCCCGGCATCGATCGCCGCCTGCTGCAACTCCATCTGTTTGCTTTGCGCCTGCAACGCGTACGCTTCGGCATCGACAGCGTCGGACATCATGCTCGAAAGAGCCAACATCGCCCGAATCATCACCTGTTCGTAGCCCCAGCCTCGGTACTGGCGGGCCGTATCGTCGGTGATGTAGCTGATCGTCCCGGCGACCGGATCGGCCGCCTGGTTTTCGTCGAGCGTACCGCGAGCTTCCAGCAACAACTGTTCAGCGTTGTCGGTATCGCCGGCGGCCAAGTGGACCATCGCGAGGTCGAGCGTCGAAACGACCGAAGCCTTCCGGTCGGACTCTTTGATCTTTTCGAGCGTCGCTTGCGAATCGTCGAACGCGCCGTGGTAGAACTGGTTGCGAGCCGTCGTCAGCTGCATCCCGCCACGACAGCCCGCCGGAAGACAGCACAGCAGTGCCAGCCCAACCAAACACCAGCGATGCAGCATCGCCATCGCCCCGCCCAACTTGGGCAGGCGGTGAATGTCGCTCTTCACAGCGGCCACGCGATCAACCATCGCCCTGTTGGAAGACTCCGTATTGCCACCACTTGCCGCCACGCGAGTCGTGGTAGCCCTTGCGGATGGTCGCCGATTCCTTGAAGTATTCGCCGGTGTGAATGTTGGTGATCTCCAACGACAACAGATAATCGCGCTGCGTCGACTTGTTCCGCTCAGTCGTTCCCGAAGTGATCGTGGCGTACATCAAGAAATCAACAGGCGATCCCTGGCGTCCCAACGTGCCGGCAAAGACATCGCGGTTGGTCGGCAGGAACAACGAATCGGGGCGCAGTCGCGTTTCACGAAGCGCCGCTTCGACCATCCGCCGGCTGACCAATTGGAACGACTCGTGACCGGAGACCTGCGAATCGATCCGTTCGTACAACTGATCCTTAAAGTCACCGATCTCTTCGGAACTCTTGTTCTCGATCCCGACAAAACAGACGGTCGCGGGACGCGTTCCGACTAGCGGCAATTGATGGCTGGCGGGCATCATCACCCCGGGGGGGATCTCCTCGGGCCCGGCTGGATGGATCGCTTGGACCCCCGGCACGCATCGGCTCATCAACTTGGCGACCGATTCGTCGACCAACGGATTCCAGACCGCAGCGCCGGCCTGATGGCTGCCGACCAGGTCGATGTCGTCCCCTTTGAGAATATGGGCGTAATTGTGGCTGCGGCAGCCGGTCGCTGCGGCAGCCGTGGCAGCGGTCAGGCACAGAAAAGTTCGGCGATCCATCGCGCGGGCTCCATTGCTAGCTAACTACGGGCCAACCCGTCGAATTGGGGAGCCGCTGGGCGACTCCCCGCGAATTGGCCGCGGAATATATAGGGTCCTACAGGCATGATCGGTCATCGATCAAGCTCGGCTTTCGAAATCTGGCCGATGCGGTCCCAGAATTGGACAAAACCCGCAGATCTAAACTGTAAACTGGCATCAAGTTGCGTTGACAAAACAACCAGGTTGACGAAACTTTGATATCTTCTTGAACCCAACAACACTCAATCCCCCAATCGCGTACCGGAACCGCCACCCTATGCTCGCCTCGCTAGCTGCCCCGATCGTACCGGAAACCTTCATCTCGCCCCTGTCGCCAGGAGTCCCAGCTTCCCCCGGCTGGATTGGTAGCGGCTCGCAAGCGGAGCTGTCGAATTTCGACGACGACGAGGAAGACAGCGACGACGAAGAGGACGACGACGAGGAGGAAGAGGAGGACGAGTTCGCCGACGATGATTTTGGCGACGACCTCGACAGCGACGATCTCGACGACTTCGAGGATATCGACGACGATGATTTCGACGACGACTTCGACGACGATTTCGAAGAAGAACTCGAAGACGATTACGAATTGGATCTCAACGACGATCTCTCCACCGGCAATGACAAAGACGATGCCGATGGCGATTTCGAAGACATCGACTAAAGCAACGCTCGGCCGCCGCTGCCCCCAGCGGTGCACTTCGACGATCGAACCGGGCCGCATCGCCGCGGGGCCCCAACGCAGCATGGGCCCCCAACGCGGGACGCCCTCACCGAGCCGACGCACTACAACTTCTTCGCCAGAGCACGCGACATAAACTCATGTTCAAAGCAGTTTCCACGGACGTAAACTTCCCCGCGCAAGAACAACAGATCCTGGAGTTCTGGGATCAGAACCAGATCTATGAGGAATCGCTGAAGCTGCGCAAGGATGCCCCGGCGTTTGTCTTCTACGAAGGTCCGCCCACCGCCAATGGCATGCCGCACCCCGGGCACTGCTTGACCCGCGCGATCAAGGATCTGTTCCCGCGATACCGCACGATGCGAGGCTATCTGTGCGAACGCAAAGCAGGCTGGGATACGCACGGGCTGCCGGTCGAAGTCGAAGTCGGCAAGGAACTGGGGATCCACAGCAAAGAACAGATCGAAGCTTACGGCGTCGAACCGTTCATCCAAAAATGCCAGCAGAGCGTTTGGCGTTACATGCAGGAGTGGGAACAATTGACCCGACGGCTCGGCTTTTGGGTCGACCTGCAGAAGGCGTACGTCACCTACCACCAAAGCTACGTCGAGAGCGTTTGGTGGAGCCTGAAGAACTTCTTCGATCGCGGCCTGCTGTACAAAGGGCACAAGATCGTCTGGTGGTGGTCGCAAGGCGGAACCGCCCTGTCTGCGGGCGAAGTCGGCCAGGGATATCGCCAAGTCGCCGACCCCAGCGTTTACGTTCGCTTCCCCTTAGTCGACGATCCCAGCACCAGCCTGCTGGTCTGGACGACAACGCCTTGGACGCTGCCGAGCAACATGTTTGCCGCGGTCCATCCCGAGCTAGAATACTCGCTGGTCAAAGATGCCGATTCGGACCAGCAGTTCTACGTCGCCAGCGCGTTGGTCGAAACGATCGCCGATAAAGCGAAGCTCACATTGGAAGTCGTCTCCACCTGCAAGGGAACCGATCTGATCGGCCGGCGCTACACGCCGCCATTCGATATCTATTCGAAGGAGCTCGCCGACGCTGAGGGAACGCTGGCCGATGGCTCGGGAAAACAGCACCTCTATTGGCGCGTTGTTGCTGCCGATTTCGTGACGACCGACAGCGGAACCGGCTTGGTCCACCAAGCCCCAGCGTTTGGTGAAGTCGATTACGACGTGCTGGCTCAACAGTTGCCCCGCTTCGTCGACGGCCAGGCTCCCGAACTGCTCTACTGCGTCGGACCCGACGGCAAGTTCACCGAGGCGTTTCCCGAATTCGAAGGCCAATGGGTCAAGGATGCCGACAAAGCGATCAGCCGCGATCTGAAAGACCGCGGCCTGTTGCTGCACCAAGAACAGTATCTTCACGATTACCCGTTCTGTTGGCGAGCCGATCAAGATCCGTTGATCCAATATCCACGCGAGAGCTGGTTCGTGCGGACGACCGAATTCAAGGACGCGATGCTGGCCAACAACCAAAAGATCAATTGGTTGCCAGGGCATATCAAAGAGGGACGGTTCGGGAACTTCTTGGAATCGAACGTCGATTGGGCACTCTCGCGAGAACGCTATTGGGGCACTCCGCTGCCGATCTGGGTCTGCGATGAGACCGGCCAGATGGAAGCGATCGGTTGCTACGACGAACTACTCGCCAAGCCGGGGATCACGGGAACCGAGGTCTGGGCCGAAGCGAAGGCGAAGAACCCCGAACTTGTCGACGATCTCCGCGTCCACAAGCCGTATATCGACGAGGTCTCCTACGATTCGCCTTTCGCCGCCGGGTCGCGAATGCGTCGAGTGACCGAAGTCATCGACTGCTGGTACGACAGCGGGGCGATGCCGTTTGCCCAGTGGGGATACCCGCACCAGAACGCCGACGAGTTTAAGTCGCAGTTTCCGGCCGACTTCATCAGCGAAGCGTTGGACCAAACCCGCGGTTGGTTCTACAGCCAACTGGCGATCAGCACGCTGTTGAACGCGGGCGATTCCCAGCATCCCGTCGATTACCCGCATCCGTTTAAGAACTGCATCGTGCTGGGGCTGATGCTGGCCGAGTGGTACGAAGATAAGAAGGATCCCAGCAAGCGATACCTTTCCGAAGACGAAGCCCGCCAAGCGTGCGGCGACAAAGGCTTCAACAAGAAGACCGGCAAGATGTCGAAACAGCTGCGGAATTATCGCAGTCCTAACGAGATCTTCGACCAGTACGGCGCCGACGCGCTGCGGTGGTACTTCTTCGCCAACCAAGCTCCTTGGAATTCGATCATCTACAGCGAGCGGACGATCAAGGAATCGATCCCCGAGTTCCTGCTGCGACTGTGGAACGTCTTCAGTTTCTTCAGCATCTATGCCGAGATCGACGGGTTCGATCCGACCAAGGGAATCGGTTCAGTCGACCAATTGTCGCCGGCCGAACTCGCTTCCGCCAACGGTTACCGTCCCGTTGCTGAGCGTGCGGAGATCGATCGCTGGATCCTTTCGGAACTGCATCGCAACGTCGCGATCGTCGTCGATCGAATGGACGCCTACGACAACTACGCAGCCTGCCAAGCGATCAACGAACTTGTCGATGGGCTGAGCAATTGGTTCGTCCGCCGCAGCCGCGATCGATTCTGGGCCGCCGATAAACAAGACCAAAACAAACTGGACGCCTACTGGACACTGTACGAAGTCCTGTTGGAGGTCTCCAAGTTGATCGCGCCGTTTGTGCCGTTCCTGGCCGAAACGCTGTGGCATAACCTATCGGCTCCTTTCGCCGAATCGGAAACGTCTGCTTCGGTTGGCACGCCGCGCAAAAGCGTCCATCTGTGCGATTACCCCGCCGCCAACGAAGGCTACATCGACGAAACGCTTTCGCAGCGGATGAGCCTTCTGCGCGAGATCGCCTCGTTGGGTCGATCGGCTCGCGCCAACGCGAAGCTGAAGGTTCGCCAACCGCTGGCCTGTGTCGAAGTTGTTCTAGCGGACAACTCGCATCAAGCGTGGCTGGAAATGCACGACGCATTGCTGCGTGAAGAATTGAACGTCAAGAAAGTTGAATACACGACCGAAGCGGACAAATACGTCACCTACAACGTGCAGCCCAACTTCAAACGCCTGGGCCCACGCGTCGGCAAACTGATCCCGCAAGTCAAGCAATTGCTGGGCAAAGCCGATGGCGGTGAAATGATGGCTCAAATGCAAGCCGATGGCAAAGTCACGATCGAAGTCGGCGGTACCGCGATCGATCTGGACAGCGATGACATTCAGATCAGCCTGACGGCTCGCGACGGCTGGACCGCCGCTCAGGGCCGCGGCTGTGTCGTCGTCTTGTCGACCGACCTGACGCCTGAACTGATTCGCGAGGGAATGGCCCGCGATCTGGTTCGCTTTGTCCAAGAACGCCGCAAGGGAATGGATCTGCAGTTCACCGATCGAATCCGTGTAGGCGTCGAGACCGACAGTGAAGAGGTTCGCCAAGCGATCCAAGAGAACAACGCATTCATCTGCGAAGAGACGCTCGCCGACGACTTGGCCCTCGCCTCGCTGCCGGAGACCGAATCGGTCGCCGCCACGCTCGGCGATTCAGAAGTCCAGTTCTACGTCACCTTGGCCGGGAAATAGGGCGAGCAGTCCGGCGGCGCGGTTCCAAACACCTTGCTTCAAAAGCCTGGTGCACCCAAGGCCGGAGGGCGACAAAAGAATTGCCGGTGGTGTAATCCAGCGGCCTGCAGACGACTCACTTTCCCAACCCACAACTCTTTCTTTCACCCAACCAACCTTCCATGTCACTTCCAATCGCTGTTTTCATTTCTGGTGGCGGCACGACGTTGCGCAACCTGATTGCCTGGCAACAGCGTGGCCAGTTGGATGTCGACTTCCGCTTGGTGATCAGTAGCGCCGCAAACGCCAAGGGACTCGAGTTCGCTTCTGTGGAATCGATCCCGCAGCAAGTGATCGCCAAAAAACAATTCACCGACGACCAGGCTTACAGCGAAGCGATGTTCCAACCCTGCCGCGATGCCGGAGTGGAACTTGTCGTCATGGCCGGCTTCCTGAAACATGTTCTGATCCCGACCGATTTTGAAAACCGCGTCGTCAATATCCACCCCAGCTTGATCCCTTCGTTTTGCGGAGCGGGGATGTACGGATCGCGGGTCCATCAAGCGGTCCTCGACTTTGGCGCCAAGCTCAGCGGCTGCACCGTTCACTTTGTCGACAACGATTTCGACCACGGACCGATCATCGCTCAACACGCCTGCGAAGTCCGCGGCGACGACACCGCGGCATCGCTTGCAGCGCGGGTCTTTGAACGCGAATGCGATGCGTTGCCACGCGTGGTTCAAGCGATCGCCGAAGGCCGCGTTTCGGTCACCGGTCGCCGCGTTCACACTCAACCCACAGAGAGAGCATCGTGAGACCAGGCCCTAGTTTAAGTGGTCCCAAGACGACGCTGCTGTTGTACGGTTTGATCATCGCCACGATCACGATAGTCGTCGGGTCGACGGTTTGGATGGGCCAAGCGTCGGACCAACCGCTGCCGGTTAAGGCGGAACTGGATCAACGCATGGTCGACGTTCCCGATGGCAGCGGTGCTCGGCTGACCGACGTGATCGTGCTGACGAATCTCAGCGGAGATGCGCTGCCGAAAATCGATATCTCGATCAACGCGCAATACTTCTTGTATCGCGATTCACCGCTGGCGCCGCACGAGGAATTGGTGCTGCCCCAGTCGATCTTCTCGACCAAAAGCAGCCTCCGCTTCAATCCGGACAACTACCCGATCCAAACCATCACCGTGACCGGGCGGTTACCCAGCGGAGCCCGCGGCGTCTACGAAATGGTTATCGAAGACGCAGCTTCTCACGCAACTGAGGAATGATCGCGGCGGGGACAAACTTCGCTAGTCGCAAATCGTCGTCGCTAAGTTCGGCGATCTGCTTCAGCAGTGAACTGCTGATGTGAGCGTATTCCTCGTCGGCCATCAGGAAGACGGTTTCGATCGAATCGTCCAACTGGCGGTTGGCCATCATCATCGTAAACTCGCCGGCGATGTCGGTCAGCGGACGGATCCCGCGAACCATCGCCGCGGCATTGCAGCTGCGAACAAAATCGACAGCCAAACCGTCGAAGGTTTCGATCCGCAGGTTGGGAATATCGCGAGTCACCTCGGCGATCAACTCGATCCGTTCCTGGCTTTCAAACAGCGACCGCTTATCCGCGTTGATGCCGATCCCGACGATCAATTCGTCGAACAACCGCGTCGCGCGACGGATGATGTGCAGATGGCCCAGGGTCACGGGATCGAAGGACCCCGTATAAACACCGATTCGATTCATGAAGGCGGTTTCGTTGTTGAGTGGGAAGCGGATTGTAAACCCCGAACGACCGCGGCGATTCCAACTTGGTCCCCGAATGTGCCACTAATGCACACACGACGCAGGTTCTCGCCATCTTAATTCAACCGGGGCAAACTTGCGATCGGTGTTCGCGCTGCGCCAGGGCAAATCAGCGATTGCGATAGCGCCAATGAACCGGCAGACGCGAGCAGCCGGTTGCCGGGCGTAGTCGTGCGCTATCGCTCGCCCGTTGATACCTTGAATCCGCTTTTGCGTTTCGGCCGATATCCGAAGTGGAAACGGCGCGTCGCATGGGGCTGGCTATCGATCAACTTTCGCTCGTTTTAGGGTGGCGATTTTGCCGCGCGATCCGTAGCAGCTATCGACGGAACACGCCATAATGTTCGTTGGCTGTCCGCGTTAGCGGCACTCACCCTTTGCAAAAAAATGTCTTCCAGGAATCTAAGATCATGCGTTCACTGACCTCCCTTGGTTTCTCCCTTTTGGCTTGTGCTGTCGTTTGTTTGAACATTGGCTGCCCCGCCGCATCGACAACCACCGATGCTCCCCCCACGCTTAGCGATGATCACGATCATGGTGCTCACGGTCACAGCACACCGGAAACATTGCCCGAGGCGATCGAAACGATCGACCATTTGGCCGACGAAATCCAAGAGTCGTTTGCCGCCGATGATCCCGATGGGGCTCACGGTCCGCTGCACGATATCGGCAGCGTTCTGGAAAGCGCGGGGCTGTTGGTTGCCAAGAGCGATCTAAGCGACGAGCAGAAGAAGGGGGCGAGCGAAGCGCTGAAGCAGTTGATGGATGCTTACGGCAAGGTCGACGCCAAGATGCACGGCGACGAAGGAGCCGATTACGCTGACGTTTCGGCCGAAATCACCGCCGCTGTCGAAGCATTGCAAACCGCTACCGGAATCAAGCACGATCATGATCACGACCATGACGATCACGATCACGCGGAAGAGAAAAAGTAGCACCGGCCGCTGGAAAACGCGCGTTGGAGTGAGAGGCTTTAGCCGATCGAAGCGCGGGGCGTTGTCACCGCGGTTAAACGACGCGCATCTCGCATGCATGACGCGCGGGGCGTTGCCACCGCGGTTAAACGTTGCGATCTCGCGTGCATGACGCGCGGGGCGTTGCCGCCGCGGTTAAACGTTTTGGAGGGCGACGCGCCGGCTATTCGGCCGGCGTTGGTTTGCCCAGAAATTCGAGCTGGCAATCATCCAGGGCTGCCGAAGCCCCTTGATTCATGAAGCGAACCGAGACGATCAATCGCCGCTGGCCATCGCGTTGGACGATCGTCCCTTCAAATCCAGCAAACGGTCCGCTCTTCACCCGCACCAAATCGCCCGGTTCCAACCTTTCTTCTGGAGCCAACGCCGCTCCGGTCTCGATCAGGCTGCGGATCTGTTGTAGGTCGGTGACCAATTGCAACGGGTCGGCGATATCGATGCATCGCGAAACACAGCCGGTCGAAACGGCTTCGTATCGCGCTTCTCCGGTGCCACGGACAAAGACGTAATTGGCGAACAACGGCAGGAACGAGGTGCGGATTCTGCCTGCGGGACTTTTGTAACGGCGCCCGATCACCGGCGAGTAGTGCCCGATCTGGAGTTCGCGGAGTTTCCGCATCAATTGCTTTTCTTGCCGCGACCGCGTGTAGAGTGCCCACCACTGCGTATCAGGCTCTTCAGGAAGTTCGAGGATCGTTTCCGGAAAGATATCCGGTTCTTCGCCCAGAATTGGCATTCGAATGGTACCCGTTGAATTTTGAAAGGTGATGCTGCCCGCTGACGAACCCGATTCGCATAACGGCAGGACGCTGGCTTATGCCTAGATAAGTATAGCTAGCGGATTGGCGAATGGAGTCGTTCAAAATTCTAAACCGATCGGACGAATGCGAACAAGACGTTTTGCGTGTTCCTGTTTTGTGTGTTTTCAAGTTTCAGCAATTCCGGATTCCCTCCTGAATTGCCGATCCCAATCGACGTTTTCTAGACCGACACGTTTCCCACTGCTTCACGCATCGATTTTGGCATGAACCGTTTCAGCGGTCGGATTTCGGAGACTGTCGTTTCGCAGCGTTCCATCGTCCGCGGAAACCGTGTGGCGACGGCCGAATTTTGTTGAATCTTCAACCTTGTCGGACCGACAACTTGGACCGCCGTGGCACGGCCCGAGGTTGCCGCACGCGGTGTGGAACGAGAATCCGACGCCGGGGCCTTCACGGGGGCTTCGGGTGCCGTCGCAGCCGCTTCGCTTTTCGCAGGCTGTTCGGGATAGAACTCCAATTCACCTCGCACAACTCGCGTCTCGCGGGGGGCTTCGATTCCCAAGCGGATCGAATTTCCTTTGACTTGCAACACCGTCACGATGATGTCGTCGCCCAATCGAATTTGTTGTTTTGCTTTGCGTGTTAGAACCAACATGGCATTCTCCTTTGCCTAAGTGAAGAGCTTTCCGTTTGAAACCTCGTTCCGAGCAACACTCGGTAACGAAGGTGGGATATTGCACAATGCGTGCCAAAGCAGCGGCAGAATCGCCAAACATTTCTTCCGGGAACGGCTAAGTCTATTCAGGCAAAGGGTTTGTCTCTTTTGGAAGCTGGTCCTGAGGGAGCGCGGTGGCCGGTGAGCGAGCGGCGCGATTGGACGTTCTTACAACGGTTTGCAATTTTGGGAAACCGATCGGGGCGGAACTTGAAGGGGGAGTGGGATCGTTACGGGTAGCGCGGTCGATTCGAATTTGACGAATCGCTCGCACGTGGCTGCGGCGTTCCGGCGATCTAAGGCTCGTGAAGTTTTGACGTGTAACGCTATGCAACGTACTTAAACAGAGATGATCTCCCCGAAATCGTCGGAACACTTCTCCCATGCAGATCGAGAGTCGAGCGCCGCTCGGCTCTTCCCCAAAAGTACTTATGGCTCGTTCGTCACGCATTAAAAAGCAAAAGCCGCTATCGAACGATTCGAACGTCGCCAATCAGGGACGTTCGGATCGCGAGGTCGATCGAGCGCCCAATGCAAATGCAGCTAACGCGGCGACGACCGAGCAACAGGCGGACGATCTTTTCGATTCGATCGATGCGAATCTGGCCGGCGCGCAGAACCCCGAGCCGCTGCAGATGTCCAATTCGCTGCTGCAATCGCTCTGCATGATCAACACGATGCTGACTCAGCTGAACGATAAGCAGCAGGAGTTTCATCGTCAGCAGAGCGAATGGACGAAGATGCAAGGGGATCTGGAGCCGCGCGAAGAGGAGTTGCGGGAACTCGAACGGGAACTCTTCGAACGCAGCGAAGCGTTGGACGCCGACGCGCAGCGGATTGCCGAAGCCGAACAGCAGGTGCAGCGGAGGGAGGCGAAGACGTCGCAGCAGCGGCGCCTGATCGCTCAACAATTGCGAGCTCAGCGGGCCGAAGTCGCACTGGCGCGCCGCGCCGGAGACATGGATCTCGATTCCGTGCGGGAGGAATTCGACGCGGAGCTGGAACGGCGGTTGGCCGATCTGCAGGCGCAGCACGAAGAACAGCTGGAAGCAAAGCTCGCCGAAGCGCGCGCTCAAGATGCTCAGCAGCAGGAACAGACGTTGGCTGAACTGCGATCCCGTCTGGAATCCGAACACGAACAGACGCTGACCGATCTGCAGTCGCAGCACCAATCAGAACAGGAACAGGCGCTGGCCGATCTGCGGTCGCAGCACCAATCGGAACAGGAACAGACGCTTGCCGATCTGCAGTCGCAGCACGATCAGCATCAATCGCTGGCCGACGAACGTTCGCAGTGGGATGCCGAACGCGCACAAGCTGTCGCCGAGGTCCGAGCGCAGTTGGACGAGGATCTGAAGCGGGCGCTGGCGCATGTCGAAGCGGAACGCGACGCTTGCCGACGGCTGGAAGCCGAATTGGAACTGACGCGGCAGAAGCTGGAGACGCTGGAGTCCGCTCGGAAGTCGGGAGGCGAGACCGAGGAAGCAAATGCGACGCTGCAAGCCGCCGTCGAGGGGCTGAGGAAGCGCCGCGACGACGCGGAAAATGAGATCGAGGAGCTGAAGAGTCAGAATCGCGAACTGGCGGCCAAGCTGGCGGCTAGCCAAGTCGATGGCGCGGGGACCGACGGACAGGTTTCGCTGGAGAGCATGTCGTGGGAGCAGCGGAAGCTGCATATGCTGCAACGGTTGAACGCCGAAGACGACGAACTAAACGACAGCGAACTGGCGCAACAACGACTGAAAATCGAAGAGGTGATCGAAAAGACCGATCGCGAGTTAGGCAAACGCGATGCCGAAATCGCCGAACTGCGTTGCTTGTTGGAACAACAGAGTCTGGCGGCGGGCGACATGGCGATCGGCGGAGCTGCAGTTCTGCAGATGCTGGATCAGGATGAACTGATTCAAGAGGAACGAGCCAAGCTGCAGCGGATCCAGACCGAATGGGAAGAGAAGTTGCGGCAGGCGGAGATCGATGTCTCGTTGGAACGAGCAAAATTGGCTCGCGAACGGATCGACATCGAACAGCGACTGGCCGAAATGCGCGAAGCGACGAAGGTCGAAGGGAAACCGGAGTCGAAGGGCCGCAAATGGCTGGCTCAACTCGGCCTGACCGACGGGGATTGACTTCGGGGAGCTGTTTCAGCGCCGGTTGGAGAAGCGTTTGCCAGGGCAAGTCACTTCTCCAAACCAGAGCGTCAGAGGAGTTGGTAACCCGAAGCGTAAGCGACGAATCCAAGCGGTGCCTCGCTTACGCTTCGGGTTACCAATAGTACTTTAACTCAAAACCCTGATTTCCCTGCAGCGTTCGGCTCGCCGTTTGGAACTGTCTGGGGTCGATTTGCAGAAAGCTGAAAAGCTGGTTGCATCGACGGCAGTGCGGTTCCCACCGATTGCAACGACAACCAACGTCGACGATCCACCCGATTTCGCCCGCTGGCTGTCAATTGGGATCACTATCTGCAGTTTTTTTCTGGTATAATTTGAAAGTAGTTTGTGCAGCTTTCCTGCTTTGGTTGCACAACCTTCCCACCCCCTCCCCACAGTCCCAGGCTGATCTTGCCGCCTGTTGGCTTTCCCCAATCGACAATTCAACTCGGAGAATCCTCAATGCGACCGGTCACGCGTTTCTTCATCGTCACGTTGCTGCTGCACAGCGGCCTCGTCCTGCAAGCCGAACAACCCAAGACGGCGCGGGTGAACTTGGGAGAGGATGGATTGCTGACGGGGATTCCCGGCGAGGGTCCGCTGAAGGAAGCGGAGATCGAGGCCTGGTTGACGAAGCCCGAAAACCACGTCGTGCTGGAGGTCAGTTTGCCCAAGGGCTTGGACGCATCGACCGCCAACATGGCGATTCCCGAAGACAATCCGCTGACCCGCGCCAAGATCGAACTCGGCCGCCAGCTCTACTTCGACGCGCGACTCTCGTCCGACCAAACGATCAGCTGTGCTAGCTGCCACAGTCCCAGCGAGGGCTACGGCGCCAAGACGCAGTTTGGTGTTGGCGTCGGCGGTCAGACCGGCAACCGAAACTCACCGATCAGTTACAACCGGATCCTCAGCAAGGCTCAGTTCTGGGACGGCCGCGCCGCTTCGTTGGAAGAACAGGCTGTCGGACCGATCGCCAACCCGATCGAGATGGGGAACACACACGACGCGTGTATCGAATGCGTGGGAGCGATTCCAGGTTACGCGATGCAGTTCAAAGCGATCTTCGACGACGGCGTGACGATCGACAATGTCGGCAAGGCGTTGGCGTCGTTTGAACGGGCGATCGTCACCGGCCCGGCTCCCTACGACTACTGGAACCCGTTGACGAAATTCAAAGAGGTCTTCGCCTTGGACCTGGAAGACATGGACGCTTTGCGAAGCGAAGATCCCGATTTGGCGAAGCAATACGACGACATGGTCGCAGCGGCTCAGAAGCACCCGATGAGCGAATCGGCCCAGCGCGGCATGACGCTCTTCTTCGGTAAAGCGAATTGTGCACTCTGCCACGCCGGCGGTAACTTCGCCGACGAACAGTACCACAACTTGGGCGTCGGAATGGAAGTGGAAGATCCCGATCTGGGACGTTACGTCGTGACGAAAGAAGAGAAGGATAAGGGAGCGTTCAAGACGCCGACGCTACGCAACGTCGCCTTGTCGGAACCCTACATGCACGACGGCAGCCAAAAGACGCTCGAAGAAGTCGTCGCTTGGTACAACAAGGGCGGGCACAAGAACCCGTGGTTGAGCGACAAGGTCAAGCCGCTGAACCTGACCGAGCAAGAGGAGAAGGATGTGGTCGCGTTCATGAAAGAAGGGCTGACCGGTCCGTTCCCGAAGGTCGAAGAAAACCGCCTGCCCGAATAGCGACAAGTTGAAAATTGTGGCCACGTAACGTGGTCACTCAAACATGATCACGCGACTCCGGTCGCGTGATCTTTTCGTTTAGGGCCCACAGCAACCGCCGAAGCCTGCCGCCTGTGGCCGCTACTTCGCAACCGCTTCGGCTAGCGACGCAGATTCATGCCCAGCTTGCGCGGTTGCACCGGGTTGTCATAACGATCGACGGCGTCTTGCTCGGCGTCGATCGCGGCCGGGCGACTCGAAGCGACGCGTACCGGAACGGGCGTTGGAACTTTGGTTTCGACAGCCGGCTTGCCATCGAGAGTCCGCCCAAGCGGTGAGTCGTTCATGGCGATCGGCGGTTCATCGGCGATCGTGTTCCCGTTACGGCGTCCGACAGCGATCGCGGTGTCGATGAAACCCGACCGCACCGGCTCGCTAACCTGAGGCAACTGCAGCCCTAGTTTCTTGACTCCCTCGGGATTCACTTCCGAAGCTTGCGAGATCTGGGCGATGAACTTCGCCGTCTCGATGAAGTTATGGTCGGCGGATTTACCGATCAACGGTCCCAGGGTGCGGACGACGAGGTCGGCACCGAGACTGTCGAGTTCCAAGAAGACATCCATCCGTCCGCCGATCGTCTCCCGCTCTCGACTGCTGCGGGCGTAACTGCTGTGCAGGACAAAGACGCCGCTGCCGGTCAGCGGTTTGGCGACCATCGAGCCCTCGTATTTACCGCGGGCTATATAAAGATGGGTCTGCGAGTCGCCGTAGATCAGTTCGATCTCGCATGTTGTCCCCTGGCCATCGCTGGCGACCAGGTTGTAGGGACCGGTCCGCTTCATCTGAACCTGGGTGATATCCATCACGTCCCAAATTCCGACGAGCACTTCGGGGTGTCGCACCAGAAACAAAAACATATCGCGGTCACAATCCATCCCCTGGGTCGGCAAGCGACGAAACATCGTCGGATGCGAGATGATTTGTTCCACGCGTTTTCGAGCGGTCTGCGTCAAGCGATCCAGCGGTAATGCTGCGATCGCTGCCTCCCGTTCAGCCCTTTTGTCGCCGAAATCCAGCCCTTGGACGGGGCCGGCAAGTAGCATCAAGCAGCAGACGACATACAGCAGGACGGTTGTGAACCGGCGAACAGGCATCGGCATTTCGCGTCCCAAAGCGGCTGCAATTGGCCGATCCGTCCACTACGAATCTGCCGTCTTTATGGGTTATTCGTCTACCGAGGGGCCTCAAGTTCAGACAATCCTGCGAAGCCGTCGAATGCCAGCCGGAAAGGTTGCCGCATGCTGCCTGATTTGCTCAGACTAGCTATTTGTACGCCCTCGACAGGTGGCCCAAGATCAAGATAATCAGTCCGTTGAGATAGCATTTTTCAAGCGAGTGTCGGCGACGATCCCACTGCTTCCACAAGAACCAATTCACGAGAACGAACAATGGCCAAGAAAAGTATCGAAGATATCGATGTGGCGGGAAAACGAGTCTTTATGCGAGTTGACTTCAACGTGCCGTTGGACGATTCGCTGAAGATCACCGACGACCGCCGGATCCGGATGGCGTTGCCGTCGATCCAATCGATCGTCAATCGTGGCGGCCGCGTGATCCTCGGCAGCCACTTGGGGCGTCCCAGTGGCGATGCCAGCGACAGCAAATACAGCTTGGCTCCCGCCGCGGCGCGGTTGAGCGAACTGCTGGGCAAACCCGTCGCCTTTGCTACCGACACCGTTGGCGAAGACGCCAAAGCCAAAGTGGCTGCGATGGGTGATGGCGATGTCGTCCTGTTGGAAAACCTGCGTTTTAATCCGGGCGAAAAGAAGGGCGACGAAACCTTCGCCGGCCAGATCGCGGCGATGGCTGACATCTATTGCAACAACGCCTTTGGCACCTGCCACCGCACCGACGCTTCGATGTACGCAGTCGCTCAAAAGATCGACGGTCCTAAGGTTGTCGGCAACCTGGTCGCCAAAGAGATCCAATACCTGGCCGATGCGATCAGCAGCCCTGAGCGTCCGTTTGTGGCGATCCTGGGTGGAGCGAAGGTTAGCGACAAGATCAACGTGATCAACAACCTATTGTCGGTCTGCGACAAGATCTTGATCGGTGGTGCGATGGCCTACACCTTCTCGTTGGCTCGCGGCGGCGCAGTCGGCGGCAGCCTTGTCGAAAAGGACAAAGTCGATTTGGCTCGCGAGTTGATCGAAAAGGGTGGCGACAAATTGGTCCTTCCCGTCGACACCCACTGTGGCGACGCTTTTTCGGGCGACTGCAACAAACAAGTTGTCGACGCGGGCCAGATCCCCGACGGCTGGGAAGGCTTTGATGTCGGACCGAAGACCGCTGTGATGTACGCCGAGATCATAAAGTCGGCCAAGACCGTGGTTTGGAACGGGCCGATGGGCGTCTTCGAAATGCCTCCGTTCGACGCCGGAACCCGCGTCGTTGCTCAAGCTGTTGCCGATTGCCCCGGCACGACGATCATCGGTGGTGGCGATAGCGCCGCAGCGATCGAGCAGTTCGGTCTGGCCGACAAGGTCAGCCACGTGAGCACCGGTGGCGGTGCTAGCTTGGAAATGCTCGAAGGCAAAGCGTTTAAGGCTGTCGATATCTTGGACGAAGCATAAGCTGCGATCGTTCGACGCTAGCGTGCGGTTCGCGGTCGGGAACCGCGCGCGTGGCGGCTGATAAAAATCTGACCACGAATTCTCCCCGTCGGTTTATTGGAGACGTATTGCCGTGAGCATCGGTTTAGCCATCCAGGCGTTCTTTAAGATCCTGTTTAACCGCGAAGCTGCGGCGGCATATCAACGGCTGACCAGCGGCGAGGCTGTCGATCAGCCGACGCCGGCGGCGGCCGAATCGACTCCCGCGGAAGCTCCGGCCAAAGCCCAAGCCCCTGCACCACCTAAACCGACGCGCAGCGATGCGATCGGTTTGTTGGCGGCGCTGCAGCGTGAAGCCCGCTTTGTCGACCTCGTCCAAGAATCGTTGGACGCTTACAGCGACGAACAGGTCGGCGCGGCAGCTCGCGACGTCCTTCGCGACACGAAAAAAGTGCTCGACCGGATGTTCGCCATCGCTCCGCTGACTGATGCCGAAGAAGGGGATTCGATGCAGACGCCAGCGGAAGTGGATCCGGGACAGATCCGTTTGACCGGCAACGTCCACGGCGACGCTCCCTTTAGCGGAACGATCGCCCATCACGGCTGGAAGGCCGCGAAGTGCGAGCTTCCTCGCTGGTCGGGCAGCCCCGAATCGGATCGCGTGATCGCACCGATCGAATTGGAAATCGCATGACAGCCAAATACATCATCGGTATCGACCTCGGGACGACCAACAGCGTCCTGGCTTACACGCCGGTTCAGCCCGAATCGAATGCGGGCAGTTCGGAAGCGGCAGAGATCCAGTTGCTGCCGATTCCGCAATTGGTCGCCGCCGGGACCGTTGAAGAGCGCGACAGCCTGCCGTCGTTTGTCTATCTGGCCAATGCGGCGGAGCGAACCGCCGGTGGCTTGGACGCTCCCTGGGGCAAAGATCAATCTTACGCTGTCGGTCAGTTTGCGCGGGATCGCGGTGGCGAAGCCCCCGACCGAACCGTGGGGGCTGCAAAATCGTGGCTCTGTCACACCGGTGTCGATCGCCGCCAACCGATCCTTCCCTGGCAAGCTCCCGAGGATGTCGAGAAGATCTCGCCGGTGACCGCTTCGCAGCGGTACCTGCAGCATTTGGTGCAAGCTTGGCAACAGCGGTTTCCCGACGCGCCGATCGAACAACAACAAGTCGTCTTAACGGTCCCAGCGTCGTTTGATCCCGTCGCTCGCGAATTGACTCGCGAGGCGGCGATCGCGGCGGGATTGCCAGCCAACTTTGTTTTGCTGGAAGAACCGCAAGCTGCGTTTTACGCTTGGCTGTCGGTTGTCGGCGACCAGTGGCGGAAGATGTTAACCGTCGGCCAACGCGTGCTGGTCTGCGATGTCGGTGGCGGAACAACCGACCTGACGTTGATCACGGTCGACGAGGATGGAGGCGATCTGACGCTGCGACGCGAAGCGGTTGGCGATCATCTGCTGGTCGGTGGCGACAACATGGACCTAACGATGGCCCATGTCGTGGCGGCTGAATTCGCCAAGAAGAAGACGAAACTGAACCCCTGGCAATCGGTCTCGCTGTGGCATTCGTGCCGCGCGGCGAAAGAGGCGCTGCTGGCCCCCGAGGGTTCCGAAAAACAGACGATCTCGGTCCTTGGTCGCGGTAGCAAATTGATCGGCGGCACGGTGAGCGTGGAAGTCGATCGGGAATCGATTTCACAACTGTTGGTCGATGGCTTTCTTCCCAAGTGTGAATTGGATGCGGTGCCGCAGCGGCAAGCCGCGTCGGGTTTCCAGGAAATCGGGTTGCCGTTCGAATCGGATCCGGGGATCACGCGTCACCTGGCCTCGTTTGTCTCCAACCACTGCACCGCGGCGGAGAGCGACAGCGTGTCGCTTCCCGATTTTGTGTTGTTTAACGGCGGCGTGTTCAAAGCCGATGGATTCCGCAACCGAATGCTGGAGATCGTCAACAGCTGGTCCGCCGACGCGGGCGATTCGACAGTTCAACCGCTGCAGGGCGTTCACGACCTCGACCACGCCGTCGCTCGCGGTGCCTGTTATTACGGGCTGAACAAACAGCGTGGCGGTCTGCGGATTCGCGGCGGCACGGCCCGTTCATATTACGTCGGCATCGAAACCGCCGGGCTGGCGATTCCTGGAGCCCCACGGCCGCTGAAGGCTCTGTGCGTCGTTCCGTTTGGAATGGAAGAGGGGACCGAAACCGATGTCCCTTCGGGCGAGATCGGTTTGGTTGTCGGCAAACCGGCCAGGTTCCGGTTCTTCAGTTCGAATGTCCGCACCGACGACACACCGGGCGAACAACTGGATTGGTGGGACGACGCGGAACTCACCGAAACCGATCCGATGGAAGCGACGTTAACGCTGGCCGATGGAGCGACCGAGTCGCACGTACCGGTCAAATTTCACGCCAACATCACCGAACTGGGCGTCCTGGAACTGTGGTGCGTGGCGGTTCATGGCGATGGCCGTTGGAAGTTGGAATTCAACGTCCGCGACGAACCGCAAGAATAGAATTTTCCCTGGCCCCGGGCTGTTAAGCGGTGTGCCGGATGATAGATTGCAACACTGCTTAGCCCAGCATTTAAACGCGTGGGGCGTTGCCGCCGCGGTTAAACGAACGAATCGCTTTCGGTAGTGGACGAGGTTACGAGTCCAGCCGCTAGTGATACAAAACGCGCGGGGCGTTGCCGCCGCGGTTAAACGAATCGCTTTCGGTAGTGGATGAGGTTACGAGTCCAGCCGCTAGTGATACAAAACGCGCGGGGCGTTGCCGCTGCGGTTAAACGAATCGCTTTCGGTGGGGGACTCGTGACCTCGCCAACACGCATTCAAAACGCGCGGGGCGTTGCTGCCGCGGTTAAACGAAAAGACTCGGTGCTCGCTCCTTAATTACGGCATCGAGACGGCGTCGTATTCGCTGAGCGGACGTTTGGTCTCGGCGTCGACTTCGACCATCCGGACGCGGTAGCCCCACAGTTTTGCCAGATGCCGCAAGATCCGGTTGGCTTCGGATTTCTCTAACAGCTTGCCATCGCGCACGCGGTGAGTCAGGACCAATCGTCGGTTCCCTTTCAGGTTGGCGTCGCTGATCTGGATATCGGGTTCCTGTTTGGAGATGTCGTATTGGGCGGCTAATTGGCGGCGGACCTCGCGGTATCCCGATTCGTCGTGGATCGCGGTGACCGTCATATGTTCGTCGTTGGCGTCATCACTGACCTTGAACAACCGCATTTCGCGGATCAATCGCGGACTCAAGAACTGCAGGATGAAGCTCTCGTCGCGATAGTGCTCCCAGGCGTCGCGGATCGTTTCCAGCGAGCGCCCCTTGCCGGCGATCTCGGGGAACCATTGGCGGTCCTCGTCGTCGGGGTCGTCGCAGATCCTGGCGATATCGCGGACCATAGCAAACCCCAACGCGTAGGGATTGATCCCGCCGAAGCCACGGGAATCGAAATTCGGTTGGGCGACAACCGCCGAATGCATGTGCAGGAATTCCAGCATCGATCCCTCGTCGATCTGGCCGCGATGATACAAGCGGTTCATGATTTCGTAATGGACAAAGGTCGCACAACCTTCGTTCATCATCTTGGTCTGCCGCTGCGGGTAGAAGTATTGGGCCAGGGTGCGAACGATCCGCAGCACTTCGCGCTGCCAGTCCTTCAATTTCGGTGCGTTGTTGGCGAGGAATGTCAGCAGATTTTCCTCGGGAAGTTCCAACGCTGCAGCTTCGATGTCGTTTTCGTCTTGTTCGATGGACCGCACTTCGTTTGCGTCGCTCGGTTCGGTTGGGACGGTCCGCCACAAGTCGTTGTAAGTCGATTCGAGATGTTGGCGGCGGGCTTCGCTGCGCGCCTGCTGTTCGCGCGGCGAGCGACGTCGCGTGGCGTAGCGGTTGACGCCGTGAGACATTAGCGCGTGAGCGGAATCCAACAGCGATTCGACCTCCGTAAATCCATACCGCTGCTCGCAATCGGCAATGTAGCTCTTTGCGTACGCGAGTTCGTCGAGCACGCGATCGGCTCGCGTCCACTGACGGAACAGATGGTTATTTTTGAAGAAGTGGTTGTGGCCAAACGCTGCGTGCGCGATCACCAGCGTCTGCATCGTCATCGTGTTCTCTTCCATCACGTACGAGACGCAGGGCTGCGAATTGATCACCAATTCATACGCCAGCGATTGGGCTCCCTTGCGGTACAACAATTCCTCGCGGGCGAAACGTTTGCCAAACGACCAGTGGCGATACAACAGCGGCATCCCGATCGCTGCATAAGCGTCCAGCATCTGTTCGGACGTGATGACTTCGATCTGGTTGCGATAGACGTCCAGCCCCAGTTCGCCCAAGGCGATCTCTTCGACAGCATCGTAGACGCGGTGCAGCAGACGGAAGTCCCACTGCGACCCGCTGTATAAAAGCTCGCCGTGCCGTTTGTTCATCGATCCCCCCGCGGTTTGGTGCTGGCCCCAGAACGCTGCCTGCTGTCGAACAGATCGCGAAAGACCGGGAATATCTCGCTAGCCGTGGCGACCTCCGCTTGGGCGAAGTTGTCGTGGCGATCGACCAGGGGAAAGTAGCCGTGCCACAGGACACTGTCGCCCGGCCATTGGTCGTCGTTGACTTCGATGTAAGCGTAATACTGGCAGATCGGCAGGATCTCTTCTTCCAACAGACGCAGCGTCTGCGGCATGTCGTGGTCGAAGTTGTGGCCGTCGGAAGCTTGCGCGGCGTAGATGTTCCAATCGTCGACCGGATACCTTTGTTTGACGATCTTCAACATCTCTTCGAGCGCCGACGAAACGACGGTACCACCGGTCTCGCGACCGTGGAAAAACGTCTGCTCATCGACCTCTTGAGCCGTGTAGGTGTGGCGGATGAAGACGAGTTCGACCGATTTGTAATGCCGCGTCAGAAACAGATGCAGCAGCATATAAAACCGCTTCGCCATGTCCTTCAGTTGTTCGGTCATCGACGCCGACGTGTCCATCAAACAGAACATCACTGCCTGCGTCGTCGGTTTGGGAACCCGTTGGATTCGGCTGTACCGCAGGTCGACTGTCTCCAGATACGGAACCGCTCGCATTCGAGCCTGTTGCGCGTCGATCAGCTTCCGCAGCCGGTCGATCTCGTCGGCCTCCTCGGCGGTTATCGCCTGTTGCAATTCCACCTGCAACGCTTCGACCTCAGCCAGCTTCGGCCGTCCCAAGGCGATCCGCCGAGCCAGGCTGCGGCGCATCGTCTCGCGTTTATTCAGCCGCTGTGGCGAACCGTCGGTCGAATACCCGGCGCGGACCCAAGCGGGAGACGCCATCGATTTCAGCTTCCGCTTGGCCAGGTTGGGCAGTTCCAGATCTTCGAAGAACAGATCCAGAAACTCTTCGCGGGTCAGAGCGAAGACAAAACTGTCCTCGCCGTCGCCATCGGCACTACCGCTCGATCCGCTGCCCGAACCACCGCTCGGTTTTTCGATCTCGTCGCCGGGGCGATAGTCGTGATTTCCGGGGAGAACATAATCGCGATGGCCGACTTTGGGGTCGTGGTGGAAAGTCGGTTCGTGCAGATCTTTGGAGCTGATCGAAACCTCTTGGCCCTCTTCGAGGTCGGCGATCTTGCGCTGACGAATCGAATCGGCAAACGCCTTCCGCATGTGCGACTTCACCCGCCGCAGAAAGCGTTGGCGATTGCCGAGGCTTTTCGCTTTTGGATTTTGACGACGATCGACTACGTGCATCGCGATAATCTCCCTGCGAGCTAATGAAGGCGGCACAGATCACGGAACGACGATCCTCGGGTCAGCTCGATTTGCTGACCCGCATGTACCAATCGACCAAGCGGCGGACCTGGCGTGGCGTGTAGCCACGCTGCGTCATGCGGTCGACAAATTCGCTGTGCTTCTGCTGGGCTTGGCTGTCCTTTTTGGCGCCAAAGCTGATCACCGGCAACAGCTCTTCGATCTGGCTGAACATCCGTTTCTCGATCACTTCACGAATCTTTTCGTACGAAGTCCAATCGGGATTGCGACCGTTGTTCTTGGCGCGAGCCCGCAGCGCAAACTTGACGACTTCGTAACGGAAGTCCTTCGCGTTGCCGATCCCCGCGGGATGTTCGATCTTCTCCAGTTCCTCGTTGAGAAGATCGCGATCCATCAACTGGCCAGTGTCGGGATCTTTATAATCCTGGTCGTCGATCCAGGCGTCGGCGTACGAGATGTAGCGGTCGAACAGATTCTGGCCGTAGCTGTGGTACGACTCGAGATAGGCTTTGCGAATCTCGTTGCCGATAAACTCGGCGTACCGCGTCCCCAACTCCTCTTTGACAAACTCCAGATAACGCTGCTCGGTCTCCTCGGGCAATTGCTCGCGGCGGATCGATTGTTCCAGCACGTACATAAGGTGGACTGGGTCGGCAGCCACCTCTTCGTTGTCGAAGTTGAAGGTCTCCGAGAGGATTTTGTAGGCGAAGCGGGTCGAGATCCCGTCCATCCCCTCGGTCACGCCGGCGGCGTCGCGATATTCCTGGACCGTCCGCGCCTGCGGGTCGGTATCTTTTAATGACTCGCCATCGTAGACATGCAGCTTGGCGTGCAGGCTCGAATTTTCGTGCTCCTTCAACCGCGTAAGGACCGAAAATTGCGACATCAACTCCAGCGTATCGGGAGCGCAGGGAGCGTTCCCAAGTTGGGAGTTCTGGATCAATTTGCGATAGATCTGCGTCTCTTCGGTCACTCGCAAGCAATACGGAACCTTGACGACGCAGATCCGATCCAAGAAGGCTTCGTTGCTGCGATTCGCTTTAAACGTCTCCCATTCGGACTCGTTGGAGTGGGCGACGATGATCCCTTGGTAAGGCATCGCGCCGACGTTTTCGGTGCCGACATAGGTACCATCCTGCGTCGCTGTCAGCAGCGGATGCAGCATCTTCAGCGGCGCTTTGAACATCTCGACAAATTCCAACAGCCCCTGCGTCGTGCGGTTCAGCCCGCCGGTGTAGGAGTAGGCGTCGGCGTCGTCCTGGCCGAAGTATTCCAGTTTGCGAATGTCGACCTTACCGACAAGCGATGAGATATCCTGGTTGTTCTCGTCGCCCGGTTCGGTTTTGGCGACACAGCAGCCGCGTTGTTCGGACGGCGTCACGCGGACGACAGAAAATTTGGAGATGTCGCCGCCGTATTCGTCCAGTCGCTTGATCGCCCAGGGGGACATGTAGCCCGCCAAGCGGCGGCGTGGGATGCCGTATTCTTCCTCCAGCACCGATCCCATCGTTACGGGATCGAACAGCACCAGCGGGCTCTCGTAGATCGGGCTGATCTCGTCGCCGGCGCACAACACGTAGACCGGCTGCTTTTCCATCAACCGTTTTAAAGTTTCGGCCAACGAACTTTTGCCACCACCGACGGGGCCCAACAGATACAAGATCTGCTTGCGCTCCTCCAAACCTTGGGCGGCGTGGCGGAAGAAGCCGACGATCCGCTCGATCGTCTCTTCCAATCCGTAGAAACTCTTAAACGTCGGGTAGGACTTGATCGTCCGGTTCGAGAAGATCCGGCCCAGCCGTGGATCGTTGGACGTATCGATAAGTTCGGGCTCGCCGATCGCTTGCACCATCCGCTCGGAGGCGGAGGCGTAGAGGCTTGGGTCGCTCCCGGCAGCTTCTAAATATTCCTTTAACGAGAGTCGGACTTGTTTATGTTTGGAGTAGCTCTCGGAATACAGCTGAACGATGTCCGTTCGGTTTGTGGTGGCCATGTGCAATCTCCCAAATGCGCAAAAGCTTGAAGTCCCACCCGCGATAAATTCGTCGTTTGGATTACTTGCGGCGGGCAAAGACTAGATTCACGGCGGCAGGACGTCGGTTGCCAGAGAATGCGAAGCAGTTCGCAGTCGCCCGTCATCCGACAGGCGGTCGACAAAACCGAGGGGCGCAATCGATGCACCGATCGGAAGTTTCCCGCTTATCCCGATTATAGGAGATCGCGCTGCGTCAACTTTGCGATTTCAACCATTAAACAGTTGAAAGCGACGGCGCAAACACTTCCAGCGAAACGACTTAGGGAAAACTTCGTGAAATTAAACAGAAATTCAATCCCGCGAGATTCGGCACTGTGACAGTTAGAATTTGCCTCCGCTGGCGACGCGCGACTCAATCGCCTTGCTGTGAATTAACAACTTCCTGGCTGGTGACCTGATCGACTTGGGGCGATTGCGCCGATGATTTACGATATGCTTCAATAGGTGTCCCGGGCGGAAGGGGATACCGGCGAAGGCGGCTGCAATTCAATAGACCCTCGGCCCTATGTGGCGACGGCCCGCATTCAACACAGGAGTCCTCCCGATGGGACGCGTTGGAGAAACGATTCATACAATTAACACCACGGTCCGCACGTTCCTGATGGTCTGCATCGCGGGCATCTTGGGAAGCGCCGGATACGTGACGTACGATATGTTCGACGCCGAGCGACGCAAGCTGGCCGAGACCGAATCGGCACTTGCCTCGGCTCACGTCGAACTCGAAAACGCCAGCGTCGAGATCGCTCAACAAGCCAAGACGATCACGCGGATGGAAACGGCGCTTCAGTTGTTGAAGGTCGACCAACGCCTGGCGCGGTTGGAGGTGCTCAGCCAGCAACCGCAACTGGCGTCCGAGTTGGTTTTGACGACAGTCCGCTTCACCGAACTCTCTCCCGAGGGGAACGCGATCGGCAAACCGAAGGTCTTCACTATCGATGGCGATGTCGTCTACATCGATAACTGGGTCGTTAAATTCGAGGACAAGTTTGTCGAATCAGCCGATATCGCTCGCGGCACATCGCTCACTCTGTTCCGCCGCGTCTTTGGCGAACACCAAACCCCAAACGACGGCTTTGTCATCGACGAGGTGGGATCGATGCCGCAGGCCTATCTGCGTGGCGGAGAACCCAATGAATTCGAGCAGGAGATCTGGTCGAAGTTTTGGCAGTTTGCAAACGATCGCAAACTGGCGGCCGAAAAAGGGATCCGCGCCGCTCATGGCGAAGCTGTCTCGGTGAAGACTGAAGCTGGCAAGTCGTACCTCATCGAATTGCGAGCTTCCGGCGGACTGTCGATCTATCCCGAAGCCCGCGCCGTCGACGTGTTGGACGCAAAATCCTAAGCTTCTCCCAAACGACTTCCACGCCGCGAGCACTTCACCCGCCTGGCGAAGCCGGGAGGGTCGGGAAACGAGCGTTTAGCCAGTTTTTCGGGGAGGGCCTTATGCTGATTCGATCGATGCGGAATTGCCTTGTGGACTCCCCTCCCCGAACCTCGCTTCGCTGGTTCGACCCTCCCCTGCCAAACTTCGTTTGTGGGAGGGTGAAGTCTCGCGTTGGCAACAGGTACTTCACCCGCCTGGCGAAGCCGGGAGGGGCGGAAAACGAGCGTTTAGCTAGTTTTTCGGGGAGGGCCTGACGTCGGTTCGATCGATGCGGAATTACCTTCCAGACTCCCCTCCCCGAACCTCGCTTCGCTGGTTCGACCCTCCCCCGCCAAACTTCGTTTGCGGGAGGGTGAAGTCTCGCGCCGGCAACATGCACTTCACCCGCCTGGCGAAGCCGGGAGGGTCGGAAAACGAGCGTTTAGCCAGTTTTTCGGGGAGGGCCTTACGCTGATTCGATCGATGCGGAATTACCTTCCAGACTCCCCTCCCCGAACTTCGCTTCGCTGGTTCGACCCTCCCCTGCCAAACTTCGTTTGTGGGAGGGTGAAGTCTCGCGCCGGCAACATGCACTTCACCCGCCTGGCGAAGCCGGGAGGGTGAATCGCATTGTTGTTAAAGTGGGCTACCTCAGCAAGCTGCTAGAGAAGCCGTGCCTTCGGGCGACCGCTTATAGCGTTTCGGCGATCACGCCGCGATCGGCTTCGTGGTCGTCGATTCCCAGCAGCGCTTTATCTTCGACGTTGGGGCCGGGCAGTTCGGGGATCGGTTGGTGCGAGAACCACTCGGTCATCGGGACCTTCCATTTGGGAAACTTCCGCGTCCGATAGAGCGCTCCCATGTACATGTCCGACGCGTCGGTCAGCCGTCCGTCTTCGGTCGCTAGATCGTAGCGAATGCCGTAATGCATCCGTGCGCCGCCGACTTGTTCGCTGCTGGACCACCAGTGCGGCTTGTAGAAGCGTTGTTCGCAGACGTAGACGACGCCGCGCAGTTCTTTGCTGCAGCAGGAGATCTTGCCCAGCGAAAAACGTGCGTTCCAACGCTGCATCGGTTCAACCGTTTCCAGCTGGACCGCATCTTCGACCGGACTGTCGCGTCCTAAAAAGATCTCGCTCTTGCGGGTCAAGAACATCGTCTCCATCACCCGCGGCAGATAGAGGAAATCAGGAGTGAACGGTGGCCGATCGATGTCGAGGTTCAGGAAGACCTCGCGGTCGGAAATGTCATCCCCGGCAACCAATGGCGTTCCCGCCACGTCGACTAATTGGATGTGGAAGGTTGCGGTGCGGTAGTTCCCTTCGTTGAACAGTCGTGGGCTGCGCTCGTCGTTGCCGCGATAATACGATCCCGACAGACGATTCTCGAGATCGGCAGGCCGCTCGGGGACCGGAGGTGTTCCGAAATCGTAAAAGGTTGCAAAGTGGATCTCTTCGGCGAGGGCCGTCGACGTGATGTGATCGCGCAGCGACCAGATCTCGTATCCCAAGTAGCCGCACAAGATCACCAAGGGGATCACCGGGGATACCTTTGCGGTCAACATCCGCTGCCGCAGTGGCAAGCGTTCGGATGGAAGGGACGCTGGTTGAGCAAATTGTTCATCGACGTCGATCGCCGCTTCGGTGGGCGGATCGTCGCCGATTCGATTCGTTGACTGGTAGCCGTAGGCTCGCAAGCCGATCAGTAGCGTCAGCAGCAAACCGATCGCGACGTATCGGGTGTTGGTGTCGAAGAAATCACGCAGACGATCGCTCCAGGCAAGGTTTTGTAATTGAGGGACTTCGCTGACGTACAGTTCCGCGTTTTGCTCGAACTCCTGTCGGCACTCATTGCAACAAAAGCGAACGGTTTTTCCTTGATAGGTGGTCACGTATTCGTCGGTCGCTTCACGCTCGCGCAGCACCGGACACATCGCGTTGGTTGCCATCGCCTGACTGCAGACGATCGTCAACGAGATCGCCAGCATCAGCGTGCGGATTGGGTTTTTCATGATCGGATCGTGCGGTAAATAGGCTATCGAAGATCGCGAGGGACTCTGCAAATTGCTGCACGACTCTACGACACCCTTTTCGTCGATGATGTGAAATCGCAACGCATGCAGCTTGCCCGCATCGATTTCCCCGTGCGACGCGATGATACAAACAGCACAACCGCTGCAACCGTTCAACTCGCCTGCCCGTCGCGGTTCGCAGCACGGGGATGCAATCGAATGTTGTCAGAAAGCAACGTGCTGCGCTGTAGGTTTCCCTGTCGCGCGAACGCCAACGACAAACCCGCCGGCGCCTTCGTTTAACCGCGTGCCCATCGGGCCGCGCTTTTAGATTTGGGATGCGCTTTGACGCGCGGCCCGATGGGCACGCGGTTAAACGAAGGGGGAGAGACGCGTTGTTTAACCGCGTGGGCAACGCCCCGCGCGGCGAAGCACTAGCCCAACGTAAACTCGCGGCCCGCTGGGCACGCGGTTAAACGAAGGGGGAGAGACGCGTTGTTTAACCGCGTGGGCAACGCCCCGCGCGGCGAAGCACTAGCCCAACGTAAACGCGCGGCCCGCTGGGCACGCGGTTAAACGAAGGGGGAGGGACGCGTTGTTTAACCGCGTGGGCAACGCCCCGCGCGGCGAAGCACTAGCCCAACGTAAACGCGCGGCCCGCTGGGCACGCGGTTAAACGAAGGGGCCGGACGTGCCTACCCACGACTTTCCGCCGAACATTTGAAAACCCAATTGAGACGAACGATGAAACGGAAACTGCTTCGCGGACTGGCGTATGCCGTCGATACGGTCTTCCCGACGCGAATCCTCGCGGCGCTCTGCTCCCTCGGATTTGGAATCGATCTCGCCCTGCAGATCACCAACGCGAGCGGCATCTTGGCCGAAGGCTCGCCGCTGGCGCAATTCACCATCGCGATGATGGCTTGGCTGTGGATCACGATCGCTTGGGCGATCTACGGACTGGCGCGGGCCGCCGACTGGATTCAGCAGCGTGGCGGATTGCTCGCCGCCCGACTGTTCCGCGTGGCCGTCGGTTGCACTCTGGCGATGGTCGTTGCGATCAGCATTGGCAGCTGGGGGCTGAACGCTCAAATCGGTCGCTTCGCCACTTTGGATACGCTGCTGTTTCTCGTCGCCAACCCGCTTCTCTCGACTTGGGATCACATGGGTTCGGGCGAGCGGCGATCGATCGTCTTGGCAAGTATCGCCGCTCCGGCGGTGATCTGGGCTTTTTGCTGGTTGTTGCGGAATACGCCGCAGCTGTCTCGCGACCGCTCGCCGCGCGATCTTCGCGCCAGCTGGGTCCTTGCCGGAATCGTGCTGATGGGGATTTGGATGCCAATCGCTGGCGATCTCAGTGCCCAGCGATCGGCGTCACGGATCGAATCGGTGCGCAGCCGCTTGCATCCGCTGGTCACGCTCGCCTCTTCCAGCTACGACCTGTTGGCTCATGAACCGATCCAGGCGAAGATCGATCCGGAATCGTTGATCGCTCTCGAAGCATCCTGGACCGTACCGCCGAACACCGCGCGGCCATCGGTGATCTTCGTTGCTATCGAATCGCTGCGATCGGACGTTGTCGGCTTGCGGCACCAGGGCAAACTGGTCGCTCCCAATCTGACTCGCCTGGCGGCCGAAGGACTCACTTGGAATCGAGCCTACGCGCAATCGACGCACAGCGATTATGCGGACGTCTGCATCGTTTCGTCCCTCTATCCGCTGCGGACTCAGCGGCATCATTATTATCGCAGCGACGATCCGTGGCCGAAGACGTTGGCTTTCGATCTGTTCAAACAAGCGGGCTACGCGACAGCGATCATGTCCAGCCAGAACGAATCGTGGGGCGGGATGGATCAATTCCTGAACGTCCCTTCGTTGGACCTGTTCTTCGATTCGGCTCGCAGCAACCTGACGACCTACACATCGGCTCGCGATCCCGGGTTTGCGTTGGAGCGAGCGGTGGGAGCGTTCCACGCTGGCAGTCTGTACGACAACCAAACGATGGACCGCACGCTGCAATGGATCGACCAGCAGCTTGCCAGTCAGACACCCTATTTCATCAGCATGAATCTGCAGAGTTCGCACTTTCCGTATGAGTTGCCGCCGGGGACGGAGGAGCCGTTTCAGCCGGCGCGGATGGATCGCGACGTGACGTTTATGTACCATCCGCCGGAGAAGACGCCGCTGGTTCGCAACGCCTATTACAATGCGATCCACAACTGCGACAAGGAGCTTGGCCGGTTGGTGGAACATCTCCGCGAGCAAGGCGTTTTGAACGATACGATCTTGGTCGTGTTGGGTGAAAACGGGGAAGCGTTCCACGAAAACGGATCGGTGGGGCACGCCCGCGAGCCGGTCGAACCGGCGCTGCATGTGGCCACGGTGATCCACGCTCCTAACCTCATCGCACCGGCGACCGACGATTATCCGCTGGAACATGTCGACGTGTTGCCAACCGTGATGGGGCTGCTCGATTGGCCGACGCATCCCAATTTGCAAGGTAGCGATCTGTTGTCGGATCAGCGAACGCCCTTGTCGCAGCGGCTGATCTTTCATCACGTCAACAGCGGCGCCGCTCTCGGCGATGCAGTTCAGTGGGCCGGCCGATGGAAGCTGGTGATCGATCGCCAGCGTCATTCTATTCAACTGTTCGATTTGGAAACCGACCCGCAGGAATCGACCGACGTGGCGGGCGAACACCCCGTGATTGCGTCGGTCCTGCACGATGTGCTTACCCGTTGGTACGATCAACAATTGGCCTACTACCGCTTCCCCGCCTACTACCAAAAATTCTACCCGCCCCAACCGCCAACTCTCACAGACCAGCAGCTTCAGAAGTTGAATGCTGCAGGTTGAGCTAAGCAGCTTTGCTGCACATCAGGCCGGATGCCGACACATTCTCTGCCGGTGGTGTAAACCACCGGTAGGAAGCATCCTCTTAATACAAGCCCGTAGGCCGACACGGTTTCTTGCTGTACCCTCCACAACCACTGTAGGTTTGTTGTGTGTCGCCCCCTGGCCGGGGCTCGTTTTTCATGCGGTTCTATCAAAACCTACTGTATGTGCCGCAGGCCTTATGAGGCCGCTGCTACCGTGGCTTCAGCAAGGTTTCGATCGGCGGACGCTATTCCTGGGCCGACGCTCCGCTTGACCTGGTCAAAGCAATGGACCGGAGCTTCGCCCCTCGTGTTAGTTGTTCTGGTTTGCCTATGCTTTGTATCTTGCCGGCCCGGGAGTCGGTTTTGCTGATTGTGATAGACGGCTGCCGAATCGATGGCGGTCGTTCGTGAGTGCCTGCCCTGGAATAGCCGACTAGGTTTCTGATATGAATACGATTCTATTTTTGTCGCGGGCGCAGAAGCTTCAGAGACTTTATCATTCTCTTCCATCGTCCGAGTGCGCGACGCGACCTACTGTGGAATGCCAATACAAGGGATTTAGCGATGCAAAACGAAGAGCCAGCAAACGCGGGAGAAGCCGCGGCCAATGGAGTTAGCGAAAATCTGGATGTGCTCAAGGAAGAAGCCACCAACGCGTTCAGCAATGCGATGCAAGGCGATTTCTCGGGGCTGATCGAGATGTCGATGGTCTATCTGCCCAAGGCCGTGTTGGTCGTCTTGGGGGTTATCGTCGCCTATTTTGTCGCCAAATTTGTCTCGCGGATCGCCGGCACGCCGGTCCGCCGCCGTGTCGACGAAACGCTAGGCCGCTTTGTCTCCAAGGTCGTCTTCTACTCGATCATGATCTGCGTGTTGTTGGGGGTTGCCGGATCGGTTGGCATCAATGTCACCAGTTTCGCAGCGGTTTTGGGTGCCGCTGGTTTTGCAGTTGGGCTAGCCTTCCAAGGGACGCTTGGCAATTTCGCCTCCGGTATCCTGTTGCTGGTCTTCCGTCCCTTTAAAGTCGGCGACGTGATCTCGGCAGCTGGGATCGTTGCCAAGGTCAACGAGATCGATCTCTTTACGACGACCTTTGACACGCCCGACAACCGTCGGATCATCGTTCCCAACAGCCAGATCGCCGGCGGCACGATCGAGAACATCTCGTTCCATAAAGAGCGACGCGTCGACGTGGCGGTCGGCACCGAATATTCGGCCAGCCTGGATCTGACCCGCGAGACGCTTTCCAAAGCCGCCGAATCGCTCAACGACAAGATGCTCACCGGCGAAGGGCGTGGCTACCAGATCGTCCTGGGCGACTTGGGAGACAGTGCGGTCGCTTGGACCGTCCGCTTCTGGACGCGCGCCGAAGACTACTGGGGCGTCAAGGAATCGTTGACTCGAGCTGTCAAGAACGGCCTGGACGAAGCGGGTATCGGGATTCCGTTCCCGCAACTGGATGTCAATTTGACGGGTGGCTCGGCCGATACGGAAGGCACTGGCGACGGCAAGATCAAGCCGCGTCTGCGCCAGTAACAGCCACGCAACCGCACTTTACCCGCCCGCATCGACCGATGCGGGCGGATGCATCCCCCGTCGGCTGGTTTGCGCGACGGCAAATGCTTGCACCACGCGGCGCGATCGACTTGAATAGGGCAGTCAAAAACACTCCCTATTGGTCGAAAGGTCTCCCCCGTGCTCCTACCCCATTTTTCTGTGCTGCCGCGTGGGCGGTTTCTGTTCTTGGCGATCGCCGGCCTGGTGGTGGCCCAGGCAATGCGAGCCGACGCGGACGACACCCGCCCGAACGTCCTGTTCATCGTCTCCGATGACCTCAACAATTCGCTCGGTTGCTACGGGCATCCGATCGTTAAATCGCCGAACATCGATCGACTGGCCGCTCGCGGTGTCCGGTTCGACCGCGCCTACTGCCAGTACCCGCTGTGTGGTCCCAGCCGCAATTCGATGCTCACCGGCCTGTATCCCAACAGCACCGGGATCCATGCCAACAGCCTGATCTTTCGGCAAACGATCCCGCGACACCACAGCCTCTCGCAAGCGTTCCGGTTGGATGGCTACTTCGCCGGCCGGATCGGCAAACTGTATCACTACAACGTTCCCAAAAGCGTTGGTACGAACGGGCACGATGATCCTGGATCGTGGGAACTGGAACTGAATCCCGCCGGCTGCGATCGGCTGGAGGAGGAACCGGAGATCTTCTCGTTGCGGAAGGGGAGCTTCGGCGGCACGCTCAGCTGGCTCGCATCGTCACGGCCTGACGAAGATCACACCGACGCGATGTTGGCCGACGACGCTCATTGGGTGCTGCAGCGATGTGCCAAGCGACGCGATCGCCCGTTCTTTTTGGCTGTTGGTTTCTACCGACCGCACACGCCCTACGTGGCTCCCAAAAAGTACTTCGAGCCCTATCCGTTGGATCAAATGCCCCTGGTTCAAGGTTGGGAAGAAGACCAGAAGGACATCCCGAAACTGGGCCTAGGGAGTCACAAGAAGGATCACGAGCTGTTGACCGACGACCTGCGACGGCAAGCGATCCAGGCCTACTACGCCAGCATCTCGTTCATGGATGCTCAAGTCGGACGGCTGTTGGATTCGCTCGACGAACTGGGCCTAGCGGACAACACGATCGTCGTCTTCACAAGCGACCATGGCTACCACATGGGCGAACATGGCTTGTGGCAGAAGATGAGTCTGTTCGAGGAGAGTGCTCGCGTGCCGTTGATCATCGCGGGCCCCGGCGTGGCCAAGCCGGGTTCGGTGGCCAAGTCGCCCGTTGGCCTGATCGATTTGTATCCGACGCTGACCAAAGCGTGCGATGTTCCGAGTCCGGAAAACCTGCAAGGTCAGGACCTGCAACCGATGCTAGCTGATCCGTCGGCAAAGGGGCGTGGATGGACGATCAGCCAAGTCAAACGTGGCGGCAAACCGCCGGTCTTTGGCTACACGATCCGTACGCCCGATTGGCGTTATACGCAGTGGGGCGACAAGGGGGCCAATGGGGAAGAGCTGTACGATCATCGCAGCGATCCTCAAGAGCTGACGAATCTGGCTAACGATTCGGCTCAGGCCGCCGTGATCGCCGACCTCAAGCAAAAGATCGAACTGGCAATCGGGGAAACCTTCCCTGGATCGGGCGAGATCCCCAGCGTCCGACCTGGCGTCTGGGCTCCTAATCTCACCAATCCTTGACGGTCGCGGTGCAACCTGCTCGGCAGCTGCGACCGTGGAGAGATCGAGGCAGTGGTTTACGTCCTGTTGGACATAAACCGCTGACTCTTAATCGCTCGCCGACGGGGAACCACTTACGCAGCTTTGTCCCGTGGTTTGAAGGGGAGCACGTCGGGCGTTTCCGCCGCCGTTTCCTGTTCCACCATATCGATAGCCCCGCGGCTGCGACGCAGTTCGCGAATCGTTTCAGCACGTTCGCTCAGCCGGGTTTGCAAGTCGATGATCCTGCGTTCCGCTTCGGCGTTTGCGTCGAGGCTGGCGTTGTAGTCTTCGGTGACATCGCGCAGATGGCCCGTCGTATCTTCCAACTGTTTGCGAAGCGATTGGACCTGAGGATGCAATTGTGAGAACTCAGCGACCTTGGTCTGCAGTTCTTGGACACGGTTGGATTGCCGCTCCAACAGCTTGGCCGTTTCCAGGTGCTCTTCAACCGCCTGGGTCAATTGTTGTTTCGTCTGCGTCTGCAGCTGCTGCAACGGTTCGATCTGTTGGATCTGCCCTGCCATCTCTTTTTGTTGCGACTTCAGTTCTTTGACCGTCGCTTGCAGTTGTGCATTGCGATCTTCCGCATGTTCCAGCGTTTTGGTCATCTCCGCCAAACGTGGTCGCAGCTTTTCCATCCCAGCGAGATCGTTGGTCAGTTGTGCGATCTGCGATCGCAGCGTTTCGGTATCGGTCCGCAGCGATTCGGCGTCTGCGGTCAATGCATCGCGGTTGGTTTCCAGTTCCGCGACCAATTTTTCATGTCGCTTCAGCTCGCGATCGGTTTCGTTGAGCTGCTTCTGCATGCTCGCGTTGGTGTCGTTGGCCGACTGCAATTTGAGTGTCGCTTCGTCGCGTTGACGTTCCAGGTCCGAAAGCATCGCCGCCTTGGCCGCGACCTCGCTCAGTTCGGTCTCGGTCGCTTCAACCTGGGCCTTCAATTGCTTGTTTGCATCGGTAAGACCGTTCAGTTTCGACAACACGGCATCGCGTTCGGTCTTCACTTCGTCGAGGTCCTGCTTCAGTTGATCGTGCGATTGTTCGCTAGCGATCAGTTTCGCATCGACATCCGCCAGCGTCTCTTCGAGCCCATTGGCACGATCCATCGCCCCATCGCGTTGTGCAACCAATTGCTTGACCTGGACGACCTGCCGTTCGATCGTCTCCTGCAGTTCCTCGGACGCTTTGACTTCCTTGTGCAAATCGTCGCAGTGGTGCTGCAATTCTTCGCGTTGCGATTGCAGTTGTTCTTGCTTCGTCTTCAGTTCGGCACATTCGGCCCGCAACGCGTCGCGTTGCGATTGCACATCGCCCACTTCTTGTTGCAGGTTCGCCAACGATTCATCCCTCGCGGCGAGTTCGTTGGTCAATTGTTCCGACTTCGTTTTGCCTTGCGTGACCAAGTCTTGTAAGGACTGGCA
Source organism: Rosistilla ulvae (assembly GCF_007741475.1). NCBI lineage: Bacteria > Pseudomonadati > Planctomycetota > Planctomycetia > Pirellulales > Pirellulaceae > Rosistilla > Rosistilla ulvae. The sequence goes on from NZ_CP036261.1 coordinate 2,517,793, forward strand.
CTGTTCGCTCAAGCGTTTGATCGTGTTGGTCGCCGAATCGTGCTTGGCCTGAGACTGGCTGGTTGTCGCTGCCAATTCCCCCGCCAGGGTCTCGATCTGCTTTTCGAATTCAGCGGTTGCATCGGCCAATGCCGTTTTGCCTTGATCTCCGATTTGTTGCTTCAGACGCGCCAATTCTTGCTGGTGCTTGTTTGCCGCTTCGGCCAGCTTGGTTTCGTGAGTCTGCGACCACTCGGTCTTCAGTGCGGCCAGTCGTTGTTCGTAAGTGGCCGTCTTGTTGTCGCTATCCGCTGCGTGCTGCTTCAACTGGTTCTGAAGCGATTCGAGTTCGCGCTGATGCTTGGCTGTCGCTTCGGCCAACGTCGCTTCGTGATCGCGAGTCAGTTGCGACTTCAGTTCGGACAACTGTTGTTGGTACGTGAGATCCTTGGTTTCGCTACCTGCCGCTTGTTGCTTCAGTTGGTCCTGCAGCGATGCGAGTTCGCGCTGATGCTTGCCCGTCGCTTCGGCCAACGTCGCCTCGTGTTCGCGAGTCAGTTGGTCCTTGGTTTCCGCCAGTTGTTGGTTGAATGCGGCGTTGCTGTTTTCGTTGTGCGTCGCTTGTTGTTTCAGTTTTGCTTGCAGCGATTCGATTTCGACGCGATGTTTCGCTGCGATATCCGTAAGCTTGGCAGTGTGGGCATTGCCCAGTTCCGACTTCAGGTCGGCGAGCTGCCGTTGGAAAGCTTCGGCCTCTTTGTCGCGCAACGCCTTCTGTTGATCGCGTTCCGCTTGGACGGTTTGCAGTTGTTCGCTGAATTTCTGCGACGTCTCGGTCAGCGTCAGCTGATGATCGGCAGTCAATTGTTCGGTCAGCTTGACGATTTCAAGGGCGTGCGTTTTCTTCGCCCCGCTGTGCTCGCTTTCTTGTTCAGCCAACTGACGCTTGAACGCCGCGATCTCTTGATCGTGTTGGGCTGCGATTTCACCGAGCGATTGCTCGCGTTGCAAGCGAAGCTGTTCTAATTCAGCGTCCAGCTGCTGATTGTCGCTCTGCAAGTTCAGGACTTGTTCGCGGGCTTGATCCAACGACCGTTGCAGCGTTTCACGCTTGTCGACATTTTGGTTCAGTTCGTTTTGCCGCACCTCGTGCTCGTGGCGCGTTTGATCCAACTGTAGCCGCAAACTTTCCAGTTCGCTGTCCAAGCGTTTTGCGTCCGCCGTAGCGTTGGCTTTGGCGCGGTTAGCGTCGTTCAATTCCTGCATCAATCGATCGCGTTGAGCGGCTTCTCGCGCTGCGTCGTCAACCGCCGCTTGGGCCTGTTGGCTCAACAGTTCTTGTTGACCGATCGCTTCGTTCGCTTTGATTTCCAGATCCCGTTTGATTCGGGTCAGTTCTTTATTCTGATCGCGGATCGCTTCCCATTGCGTTCGGGATTCCTTCCAGTCGCGATCTTGTTGGGCATGTTGGCGCTTGCGTTGCCGAGTGATCGCGCGGAGCTTGCGGTAACGGGCCTCGAGGTGCAGCATTCGCGCCTCTTCCTCGGACCGATCTCGGTACCAAATCAAGTGGCCGATGCCCAAGCCAACCAGGATGAAGAGGACGATTGAGATGACCATGAATGACTCCGATCGGGTTCACCGATGTGATATTTGGAAAGCAGTACCGCTTGTCCGCTGCTTCTATCAAATCGCCCGCTGCGATAGTAGACGAATCACCACTGCAAGCATTTGGCAATTCGCGGCGCTCGACTTTAACGGTTTTGCCTGTTATCACGCTTCGGCAATCTTTGCTTGGTAGCTTGAGCTTGCCAGTCAGATTTGCCGGGATTTCCAATGAGGTGATATCAATCCAATACGCAGTGTCGTCGAAATGACGACGCAAGGAATTGAGGGAAGAGACTATGCCGTTCGGCAGGAAATGCCGTTGAAGCAGCGATTTGCAGCGACAAATCCTATTGGCTTGTTCGATATCCGAGGATCTGCAGTTTTTGGCACGTTCCTTGCATTCTATTGCTCTCATCGTGAAGACGACCTGCATTTGGGAAGTCGCGAGTCAGCAGAGATGAGTGCGACAGGAATGGCCGTCGTACGCTTTCCGCATTGTTCATGCGGAGTGTGTGCCAGATGGTCGCCGCACTGAAGTTCTAGGGAGGTAACGAAAGATGTTACGAGCAATTCGATGGTTAGGGATTCCGTGTCTATGTTTTGCGGTGGTCGCAGTCGGTGATATGCCGCAGGCACAGGCGGGTGGATTTAGCATCCAATTTGGGACACCCAGCTACGGGTATGGTGGGTACAGTCGCAGCTATCGACCTTCGTATGGTTATGGCTACGGTTCACCGGTGCGGGTGTACAATCAACACCGGTCCTATCACAGCGGCTATGGCGGGCACCATCCGCACCGCACCCACTACGATTACCACGGCCCAAGTTTAGTGCCGCATGGGAATCACTACGACTACGTACCGGGGCACTACGATTTGCACCGTGGGCACCATGGACATAGCGGTCACCGTGGACACAGCGGGCGACATGGCCATCACGGCCATCGCGGACATTAATAGGCCGCTCTTCGCTCTGACCGATCCGATGGCAGGCGGACGGTCAGAGTCGGTTGTTTCAGGCAACGTTGGTGGCGGGAATTGGTCCGCATCTCGATTGCTACGGGCACGCATCAGTCGGCGTTGTCACGTCTGTGTCTAATGCAATCCTTCGAGCGTTCTAAGGTTGCAGCATGGGCCCGCGCCCTATGCTCTCCGACTCAAAGCACTTCCCTTCGGGAAAATTTCGCCATCGCGGAGAGAGATCGTTGGGATCGCTCCGTCGCTCGCAACCCCCTCGGTTTGCGTTTGCCCCATTGATGATGCTCGACGTCCAGGCGGGAAATCGGGGCATGCCCCAGTTTCGGTGAAAGGCGAATGACCGCAAGACGCGGTTTGCGGTTATAATAGCCACCGCTTATTGCGGATACCTTGTATCCAAATTCTTCCGTTGCTGACTGTCACAGGTTTCCACATGCCATCGAGTGCGTTTTCGCGAGCACGTCAAGTTCCCACTGGCTCATCAACCCTCATCGGTAATCTTTGTGCAATCATCTCGGGGTTGCTGATTCCACTGGGATTTATCGTCGCCGGAATCGCGACCGTCCTGCTGCAGGATCGCGGGTTGCATGCGTCGCCCGTCGTGTTGGGCCGCTATCTGTCGGTCCCGCTGCCCGAGTGGCTGTTGAAGATGGAACCGCTGCAGCAGTTGATCCTGATCGGCAGCGTTGGCGTCGCGATCGCGCTGACCCAAGCGCTGCTGTTATCGATCTTCTATCGGATCGTCTTCCATCGCGCCGACAGCGTCGTCGCGCAACTGCACCGCGATACGTTGACCCGCTGTATCGAACACGCTTCGACCGAAGGAGTCACCGCCCAGCGACGTCGTGCCGAACACTTGATCCTCAACTCGCTGCCCGAACTGCGTTGCGGACTGATCGCTTGGTATCGCACCACGCCCCGCCGCGTCGTGATCCTGATCGGCTGTATCCTGTTGGCCGGACTCGTCGATATCTGGTTGGCACTTTTGGCAGTCGTCAGCTGGTTGCTGGTTTGGAAATTTTATCGCTGGCTCGAAGGCATGGACGAGCCCGAGGGGAGCCAATGGGAACTGCCGCGGTCGCGCGAACGACTTGTCGAGATGGTTCAAGAGGGACCGATGCTGGCACGACTGCAGACCGGCGAAGAGTTTAATCTTCTGTACAACGCCCAACTGCAACAGTTGCTGGATCTGCAAGCGGTCCGCGACAAGACGACGATCCGCCGCGTTCCCGTTCTTTTGTTAGCCGCCACGCTGGCGATCGGTCTGCTCTTTTTCGCGCTCGGCGTCAACCTGCTCGACCCGACTTCGGGACTCACCTTGCCCGCAGCGATCGTTTTGGCACTCAGCCTGTTTGGCGCTGGCATGGCAGCCGCCAGCCTCGCCAAGACGCAGCACTTGATGCAAGTCGCCGCCGATTCCGCAGCAACGGTCTTTTCGTTTCTCGATCAACCGACGCGAGCCGGCGCCAGCGAGCGGCTCGGAATCGGAGGCCTCAACGACGCGATCGAACTCTCGCACGTCACGCTGCACGACGGCCAACAACAAGTCCTGGCCAACGACATCTCGCTGCGACTGGAACCAGGCAGCTTGGTCGCCTTGATGGGATCCGACGTCGCCGCGCTCCGCGCGATCGTCGAACTGCTGCTCGGATTTGGCCGCCCCGCCTCAGGCAAAGCGACACTCGACGGGATGGCGATCGCCGACATCCATCCCAGCGCCCTGGGTAAACAAGTCGTTTGGGTTGGCAGCGACGGGCCGATCTGGACAGGTTCGATCGAAGAGAATTTGCGAGCCAATACCGACGGAGTGACCACGGCTGACCTAGCCGATGTGACTCGGAAGGTTGGTATCTACGATAGGATCCAACAACTCGAAGAGGGCTTTTCAGCAGAGATTTCGCCGGGCGACTCGCGGCTGGAAGCTAGCGGCCGCTATCAAGTCGCCGTCGCTCGGGCACTGTTGGCCAAGCCAGCGGTGGTGATCGTGGAAGAACTCTCCGCCAGCCAGACCGATCTGCCCGAAGATCCCTGCCTCGATGCGCTGCAAGAACTCGTCAAAACGGGAACGCTGGTCGTGATCCTCCCGCATCGCCTGCGAACGCTGCGAGCTGCCGAACGCGTGGTCCTACTGAGCAATGGACAGATCGCCGGCGAGGGGCGACACGAGGAACTGCTCACCAGCAGCGACTTGTACCGTCACTTGAACTATCAACTGTTCAACCCGTACCGCGATTTAAAATAGCGAATTCCGATCCGGTCGCCAGTCGCTTCCCCTACAATAGTTTGTGTGTTGTTCAAACTCGTGTCGGGGGGGAATCGAGATGGCTACGATTGCGATCGTCAATCCGCTGTTTGAAGTTTCGTATTGGGGAATGGAACACGCTCAAGCGATCATGGGGACGCGAGCGAACATGCCGGTCGCCAGTCTGCCGCTGCTGGCGGCGCTGACGCCCGAAGAGCACGACGTCACGCTGATCGATGAAAATGTCGAGCCGCTCGACTTCGATCGACTCGCCCAATTCGATATCGTCGGCGTCACGGGGATGAGCGTCCAGCGGTTCCGCATGGACGAGATCATCCACGAATTAAAAGACCGCGGCGTCTTTGTCGCCTTGGGCGGTCCCTGGGTGACCGTCGAAGAGGAATACTTCGACGACCGTCCCGATGTGATTTTTATCGGCGAAGCGGAAACGACATGGCCCAAGTTTCTCGAAGATTGGAAAACGGGAGACCATCAGAAACGCTACGAACAAACCGATCGGACCGATATGACAACGGTCCCCACCCCGCGGCACGATCTGCTGAAAAACAAACACTACATGTTTGGCAGCCTGCAGTTCTCCCGCGGCTGTCCGTTCCAATGCGAATTCTGCGACATCATCGTCACCTTTGGTCGCAAGCCGCGGATCAAACTCGCCTCGCAGATCATTAACGAACTAGAGTGCCTGCGCAGCGAAGGGATGCGGATTGCGTTTATCGTCGACGACAATCTGATCGGGAATAAGCGTGGTATCAAACCGGTGCTGGAAGAGGTCGCCCAGTGGCAGGAGCGAAACGGATACCCGCTGGCTTTTATGACCGAAGCTTCGTTGGATCTGTGTGAAGACGAAGAGCTGATGGAATTGATGGCCCGCTGCAACATCCAAGCTGTCTTTATCGGAATCGAAAGCCCCAACGAGGAATCGCTGAAGGAGACGAAGAAGTTTCAAAACGTCCGCGAGCGTGGCGGCACGCTGTTGGAAAAGATTCACCAGATTCAAGACTTCGGGATCGAGGTCTGGTGCGGGCTGATCGTCGGATTCGACAACGACAAGCCCGACATCTTTGCGATGCAGACGAAGTTCTTGAAAGAGTCGCGGATCGCGCTGGCGATGGTCGGGCTGTTGCACGCGATTCCCAAGACGCCACTGCATGCAAGACTGAGGCAAGAGGGCCGGTTGGACCTGAACGACGACCAACCTTTTGGGACCAACGTAATCCCAAAACAGATGTCGCGAGAAACGCTCCGCGCCGGATACATGAAGACGATGTTCGATGCGTATACGCCCGACGTCTACTTCGATCGCTTGGACCAACTGTACATCCAAGACCGATTCCGGCTGAGAGCTTTCGAAACCGAAGCTTTCCGAAAACGGCCCCTGCTGCGGCTGCGACACGCAGCGTTTTATACAGTCGGCTTTGGCGTCTTGTTCTGGAAATTGATGCGTGGCACTCCCGATCGGGGCCTCCGCAAAATCTATCGCCAGCGGATCTTGAACCTCGTCAGGCATCGTTTCACCACTCCTTCGGTCTGTTTTTATTACGTCACCAAGTGTGCGATGCATTACCATCAACACAAAATGACCCAACAGATGATCGAACATCCCGACACCTTTGTTTCGACGATTGGAAAGTCGATGCGCACCCGTCGCGAAGCTACAATAGAGCAGCAGGCTACGCTGCCGGTTTTGAGGAACGATCCGCCGCAAACCGCATCCGCCGCTGAATGTCCGCCGCACGCGGCGCGATCCCACTCACGTTGACTCCCCCACCGCGACCGAGACCTATGACTTCACGTTTTGCCCACCTAGGACTGCTTGCTGCTCTTTGTCTCCACGTCGCAGTGGCATCGGCCAAGTCGCCCGACGCAGCCAAGCCGACTTTGCTGAGCGTCGACCAGATCTATGGTTCGAGCGAGTTTTCAGCTCGTTCGTTTTCAGGCGTCTGGCTTCCCGAAGGGCATCGCTACACCAAGTGGCTGCCGACATCTGACGGTTCGTCCGAAAAGGGGATCGTCGCGATCGATGCCAGCGACAAGCAGCGCGATGTCTTGGTCCCTGCCGGAAGCCTGATTCCCGCCGGACAGACGAAGCCGTTGGCCGTCGCTTCGTTCTCTTTTTCCGCAGACCAATCGCGCGTGCTGATCTTCACCAACACCAAGCGCGTCTGGCGACGCCACACTCGCGGCGACTATTGGGTGTTGGACCGATCGGCTCGAACGTTGAAGAAGCTAGGCGGCGACCGCCCCGAATCGACGCTGATGTTTGCCAAATTCTCTCCCGACGGTCAGAGTGTCGCTTGGGTGCACGAGCGAAATATCTACATCGAAGATCTGCTGTCGGGCGAGATCCGCCCGCTGACGGAGACAGCGTCGGACAAGATCATCAACGGGACAGCCGACTGGGTCAACGAAGAGGAGCTGGGGATTCGCGACGGGTTTCGTTGGAGCCCCGATGGATCGCGGATCGCGTATTGGCAATTTGATACCACCGGCGTGCCGACGATGACGATGATCAACAACACGCGGCAGATGTATCCTGAAACGATCACCTTCCCCTATCCGAAAACAGGCCAACAGAACTCCGCTTGCCGGGTCGGCGTTGTGGATGTCAAAACCACCGAAACGAAGTGGATCGAATTGGGAGATCCGCGCGAGCACTATATCGCTCGGATCATGTGGGCGCCGCGTCGCGAACGTCCCGGCGATTCGGAACCGGTCGACCGCATGGCACCTCCCGCTGCCGACACCGCATCGCCCGACGATCTGATATTGCAAGAATTTAGCCGGCTGCAAAACGAAAACCGAGTGATCGTTTGGAATGTGGATTCGAATCGCATGCGAACGGTACTTACCGAAACCGACGCCGCGTGGGTCGATGTGCACGACGAGATGTTCTGGCTCGACGACGACACGCGTTTCACTTGGATCAGTGAACGGGACGGCTGGCGCCGCGTCTACCTGGGCTCTCGCGACGGGCAAACATTGACGCCGATCACGCCCGAAGGAATCGATGCGATCGAGTTGCTGGGGATCGACGAGACGCAGGGCCTCGCTTATGTGATCGCCTCGCCGGAGAACGCCACGCAGCGGTATTTGTACACCGCGTCGCTGACCGGTAACCAGTGGCAGCGGCTGACTCCAGACGACCAACCGGGGACGCATAGCTACCAGCTGTCGGCCGATCGCCAGTTCGCTTTCCACACCTATTCGACAATCAACACGCCGCCGCAGACCGACCTGATTTCGTTGCCCGATCACAAGCGGATCGAAATGCTGGAGGCGAACGATGCGCTGCGGAAGAAGCTGGCGAAACGGAAACTGCCCAAGGCGGAGCTGTTCCGCGTGCCGATCGGCGACGGAGTCGAACTGGATGCGTGGTGCATCAATCCGCCCAACCACAAGCCGCGAAAAAAGTATCCGCTGTTGCTCTACGTCTATGGCGAACCGGCGGGGACGACGGTCCGCGACCGCTGGGGCGGATCGAGTTTCTTGTGGCATCAAATGCTGGCACAGCAAGGATATGTCGTGATCAGCATCGACAATCGCGGCACGCCTCAGCCGCGGGGACGCGATTGGCGAAAGAGCATCTATCGCAAGATCGGCATCAACGCGCCGGAGGACCAAGCCGCCGCGGTCCGTCAGATTTTGAAGGAGCGCAAGGATATCGATCCCGATCGCGTTGGCATCTGGGGTTGGAGCGGTGGTGGTTCGATGTCGCTGTGCGCGATCTTCAAATTCCCCGACCTCTACAAGACAGCGATCGCGATCGCGCCGGTTCCCAACCACCGCTACTACGACACGATCTATCAAGAGCGGTACATGGGATTACCCAGCGACAACGTCGACGGATATCAAGAGGGTTCGCCGATCACACACGCCCAGAAACTGGAGGGCAATCTGTTGTTGATCCATGGCACCGGCGACGACAACTGTCACTATGCGACCAGCGAGATGTTGATCAACGAATTGATTCGGCACAACAAGCCGTTCGACATGTGGGCCTACCCGAACCGTTCGCACAGCATCTCCGAAGGAAAAAATACGACGCGGCATTTGCGGGCGTTGATGACGCGGTACCTCAACGACAAACTTCCCGCGGGCGGACGATAACGCTCGATGGAGTTTCAACCGACGTCGACGCTCGCCTTGTTTTTTGAAGGCGGCCGACCTAATCTGGGCTCCGCATGAGCGAGACGCCCACAAACCAACCGGTTCCCGAGATCAGCCCATTCCTGTTGCGCGGCTTTCGTCGCTACAGCCGGCGGATGATTCGTAAGCAGTTCCACGCGGTGGCGCTGCTGCGCGAGGGACTGGCCCAAGCTCGTGGCATCGCGGCCGATCAACCGTTGATCGTTTACGGGAACCATCCCGGATGGTGGGATCCGTTGGCCGCACACCTTGTCTGCGAGACCTGCTTTCCCGATCGCGACTTCTTCGCTCCCATCGATGCGGCGGCGCTGCAGCGTTACCAGATCCTCGCTCGCTTGGGCTTTTACCCGTTAGAAATGGGGACCGCCACGGGAGCCGCAAACTTTCTTCGCTGCAGTCGTGCGATCTTGGATCGCCCCGCCACTTCGCTCTGGTTGACACCCGAAGGCCGCTTCTGCGACCCGCGCGATCGCTCTGCCGAACTGATGCCAGGCCTGGCTCATCTGTGCAGCCGACTCGAACGCTGCGCGATCGTCCCGTTGGCGATCGAGTACCCGTTTTGGGAAGAACGACTTCCCGAAATGCTGTTGGCTCTCGGCGACCCGATCGACGTCGCCGCACACCGCGACTTGAAGAAGTCGGACTGGGGCAGCATGTTGGCCGAGCGGTTGCGAGGGACGCAAGATCAGCTCGCCCGCGTGGCGATCGCTCGCGATACCGAAGCCCTGGAGATCTCGCTTCGCGGCGGCCGTGGCAGCGGAGCGGTCTACGACCTGGCGCGGCGAGTCCGCTCGCTATTCAGCGGCACGCGGTACCAAGCTTCTCATGGCGGAAAACTGCAGTGATCGCGATCGCATTGGCTAGTCTTTGTCTACTGTTGACCGGAATTCCCGCGGCGATGATCGCTTGGAATCTCTGCTGTTTCCGACGCCTTCCGACCAACGTCGACGATCGCCCCTCGCCCGTCAGCGTGCTGATCCCGGCGCGGAACGAAGCGGCCGGGATCGCGGCGACCTTGGAATATCTGTTGGCCAGCGATGGCGTCGATCTGGAAGTCGTTGTCCTGGACGACGATTCCCAAGACGCGACCGCAGCGATTGTCGCGGAGTTCGCCGAGCGAGACTCGCGGGTGCGGATCTGCCGCAGCGGGACGTTGCCACGCGATTGGAACGGTAAGCAGTTTGCCTGTTGGCAGTTATCGAAGCTGGCTCGCCACGACCGATGGCTGTTTTTAGATGCCGATGTCCAAGTCGCCCCCGATGCGATCGCTAGACTTTCGCACAACCTGGATCGCCGCGCAGAGAGCCCGCAACCGCTGGCACTTTTGAGCAGCTTCCCGCACCAAGAAACCGTCGGTTGGATCGAAACGGCGATCGTTCCACTTATGCATTTTGTCCTGTTGGGATTCCTGCCGATCTGGCGAATGCAACGCACAACCGATCCCGCTTACGCCGCCGGATGTGGGCAGATGTTTATGACCGACCGCCATGCGTATGAATTGGCGGGGGGCCACGCCGCGATCGCTGCTTCGCGGCACGATGGGATCAAATTGCCGAGAGCTTATCGGCAGGCGGAGTTGATGACCGACGTGATCGATGGGACCGACCTGGCGAGCGTACGGATGTACCGCAGCGGGTCGGAGGTGATCGATGGCGTGATGAAAAACGCCGACGAAGCGCTCGCCCGGCCAGCGTTGATCGTCCCCGTGACGCTCTTCTGCTTAGCACCGCTTGCTGCGGCGATCGCCTTGATCGTGTTTGCGGTCGCGGGCAAGTGGATTGCCTGTGCGATCGGGGCCTTTGCTTTTTGTGTCGCAACGCTGTCGCGGGTCGCTTCGGTCCGTCGGTTTCGCCAACCGCTGGCATCGGCGTGGTTGCATCCCTTTGCGTTGGTGCTGTTTGCGGTGCTGCAATGGATCGCTTTGTGGCGACACATCCGCGGTCGCCGAGTCGCCTGGCGCGGCCGAATCGAATCTTAGCTCCGTTGTTTTCGTGCGGCGATGACGGTTGGTAGATTGTCGTCGAGACCGTATTACCGCAAGCGAACCCAAGACATGTTGGAAATCATCAAAATCGCGCGACCCGGATTTTGGCCGACACATGTCTGGTTCTATCTGCTCCCCTTTGCGGGGCGCGACATGCTCGGATCGATTCCGTTTTGGCTTGGCTGCTTTTACGTCAGCTTTCCGCTGGGGTTGCTGTTGTATGGTTGGAACGACCTGGGCGACTACGTCAGCGATCTCTGCAATCCGCGAAAGGACAGCTGGCTGTTTGGCGGGCGTCCCGACGCGTCGATGCGGCAGCGGCTGCCATGGATCATCGCCGCGGTGCAGGTTCCCTTTGTGATCGCGTTTGTCATCATCGGCGGCTCGTGGATGCTGCTCTGGTTCGCCGCGGTGCTAATGACCAACGCAACCTACAACACGTTCGGTTTCAAACGCCTGCCGGTCTTGGATCTGTTGAATCAGATCGGTTACCTATTGATCTTTCTGTTGGGCAGTTGGCTGTGCGGCGTCCCTCAGTTGAATGCCGCCACAATGGTCTTCAGCGCATTGTTTGCGATGCAGAGTCATCTGTTTGGGCAGTTAATGGATATCGAAGAGGACCGCATCGCCCAGCGTCACAACACAGCAATCACAATCGGAGCGGTCCCGTCGAAGTGGTTGTTAGTCGGGATCATGCTGATCGAGGTAGCGATCTCGTGGACCTACTTCCATTCGCCGATCGTCGCTGGATTCATGTTCGCCGGCGCGCTCTTCTTCAGCCTCGATGCGATCGCCGGCCCCAAGCAATACCCGCCCCTATTCACCAAGTTCTTTTTCATCGCCTGGAACCTAATCGTGATCGCCACCATGCACTTCGTCTGGCGCTACGGCGTCTTCCTAGTCGATTGAGTCAACGCGACGCGAGCAACAATTTCCTGACATCCTCTTCGTCACAGTTTCAGCCAAAAGTGGCGGTTGACGCGAGGAATCGCGGTACTATCATGTGACTCGTTCGTGGTGACTTGCGGTGCTTCTGCATCGCGAGCGAACAGGGAACTCCGGTGAAAAACCGGGACGGTCCAGCCGCTGTGAACTGCTTCGAGTGCCAACGCACTCGATTCGATGCTCCTTCTACCGAAGTGCCATTGCTTGGAATTCCAGGCGAGAAGGCTGTGAGTATTCGAAAGGCAGTGAGTCAGAAGACCTACCACGCGCAAGACGATTGAGTGCCTTCTTGGATTGAGGCGGTCGTTGCAATGTGTTCAGCCCCCAATAGCTAGTGAAACGCGGCGTGTTTGCCGTTTGCTCTGCATGGTGTCGGCATGACGCATTGATTTACTTCATCGTTTGTCGACACGTTTTGCCCCCTTCGTCGCTGCGCCCTCACTCTTTCTGAAAATCGAAATCGGTTCTCAGAAGACAAGGAAGCTGCGCGCCGAGGTCTCGCGGCGAAGCGTGTTACGACGCCGCAGCGAAGGGATCGGGACAGAGATGCCACGCGTTAGGGAACCACAGATCACATCGCCGTGCACCAAGCTGTGCCGGTTGGATCGCCAAGGGATTTGCAGCGGATGTGGCCGCACAAAAAATGAAATCGGCGGTTGGACAGCCGTCTCATCGACAGAACAACTGGAAATCGTTCGGCTGGCCAAATTGCGGCTGCCCAAGCTCCAAGCTGCCGGATTCACCTTGATCGAATTGCTGGTCGTGATCGCGATCATCGGGATCTTGGTGGCGCTGCTGTTGCCTGCCGTCCAAGCGGCTCGCGAAGCCGCTCGCAAGATGAGCTGCAAGAACAACTTACATCAGCAGGGAATCGCTCTGCACAACTACCACGATGTGCATCAAACGCTGCCCACCGGATGTATCGAGTGGCGGTCTTGGGGCGCACCGGCAACGCAGCGGCAATTCGCCTGGTCGGCGATGCTGTTGCCCTTCTTGGAACAACAAAACGTCCACGCCCAAATCGATTGGTCGCTGCCGTACGACGCCGCCGAAAATCTGCCCGCCGCGTCGACGCGGCTGAGCGTCTACGAATGCCCCTCGGCGATCGAGCAGCCTGTGACGCGAGGCAGGACCGACTACGGCGGCATCTACGGCGAACGGATCGTCGACACCGATCCCGAAGACGGCATCTTCCTGTACGAGCGGTCGGTGCGGTTTCGCGACATTCGCGATGGCTTAACTCAAACGCTTGCTGTCGCCGAAGACGTCGGCGGCCCGGACAGCGAATGGATCAATGGCCGCAACGTCTTTGTGCAAGCTTACGGGATCAACGATCCCGACGCCTGGATCGGCGACAACGAGATCCGCAGTCTGCACAGCGGCGGGGCGACGGTGCTGTTTGCCGATGGCCGAACGATCTTGATGGCCGAAACGATCGACAAACAGCTGCTTGGAAAACTGATCACGCGCGGCAAGGGCGAAGTTGTCGACTCCAGCGTCTACTGATTTTAACCCGTCGATTGCACGCTTGGCTGCCGACTTGCGACGCAGCCCACGCCCCCATCGACCACTGAACTCCCACACCTCTGATGAAACCACAACGATGAAAATTCAACTGCTTGCTTTGATGATCTCGCTCGCCGCGGCGGCACCTTCGCTTGCCGACATGGTGATCGATTTTAATGAACTGTCGGGATACACCGACGCCACCGCCGACGGTAGCTATTTGAACGGCTACGGTTTTGGAGCCGCTACCGGCAGCTGGTCTTCCGGCGGCGCTACCTTCGGGACAAACCAATGGGGACCGGGGTGGAGTTATTCCAACGTCAACAACACAACCACCGCGGGCTACACCAATCAGTTTGCGGCTTATCCGGGGACCGATGTCAGTGGAAATGGCAACTATGTGATCGGAACCGGCTTTTCCCCAAACGCCGCTTACTTCAACCTGTCGGCTAATCTGCAAGCGAAATCGATCGCCGTTGCCAATTCGACCTATGCCGGAATCTCGATGCGTGATGGCGACGGTGAAGGCGGTTTTGGCAAGAATTTTGGCGGAGATACCGGAAGCGATCCCGATTGGTTCCGCGTCACCTTCACCGGCTTTGAACAAGCCGATGTCGGTGGGACGAGTACCGGAAGCGTCGAGTTCTACTTGAGTGATTTCCGATTTGCCGACGACGCGTTGGACTACATCGTCGAGGACTGGCAGACCGTCGATCTGACGGGACTGGGCGACGCGCGTTCGATTGGGATCACGTTGGACGGCAGCGACGTCGGTCCTTACGGACTCAACACGCCCGCTTACGTCGCGATCGACAATCTTGCCGTGACCGCAGCGGTTCCCGAGCCGAGCAGCATGGCGATGCTGTCGGTTGCACTCGTCGCCGGCGGAATCGCCAAGCGACGTCGCAACAAACGCCAGCAGAAAATTCAAACCAGCTGATCCCAGCGGGGGCGATCCGCCGGCTAGCTCTGCGGCTTCAGTTCCTTGATCCGCAGATTGCGGAAGCGGTAGGTCTGTCCTTTTTCGCCATGATGTTGGATCGCGATGAATCCACTCGCATCGGTGTCGTCCTCGATCTCGGTCGTGACGACGCCGTTGACTTCAATCTTCAGCGAGTCGCCTTGGCAAGTGATCCGGTATTTGTTCCAGCCGTTGCGATCAAGCGCTCCCGCGACTTCGGGCTTCTTGAAGTAGGCTTGCGATTCTTCGGCATGCTCCAGGAACTTCGCTTCTTTGGTGCGGCCCTTGATGCTCGGCCAGATCCAACCGCGGCGGCTCTCGTCATACAGACCGCCGGACCAGCGGCGATCCGATCCGTCGCATTCGGCTTGGTAACCGTAGACTTTGTTCTTTTCCGAGTGACAGCGGAACATGAAGCCCGAATTCGCTTGCCCCTCGGGGATCATCACTTCGCCCTCGAAGACGAAGTCGTCGTATTTCTTGTCGGTGACCAGGAAAAACTTCTTTGAAGCAGTCAGATGGATCTCGCCGTCGACGACGTTGATCTCGCCCCATTCGTACGGGTTGCTCCAGCCCGTCGTGTCTTCGCCGTTAAAGAGGTCGGTCCATTGATCGTCATCCTGTCCGATCGCCGCGCCGGAGATCAGGAATGCCGAGAGTAGCAGGGCTGCGATATTGGTCGTTGCTTGCATGCGAATCGTGTTTCTCTAAGAGTTGATAAAATATGGAGCGTGCCGCGCACGCTCGTGGGGGTGCTCTGATTATTGTAGTCGCCCGGGCAACGCTTGGAGGGGAGCGTCGATTCAAACTATCAAGTTGCCTCGGCGATCGCTTCGTCGCTGCGATCCCCGCGAGGCGACAGACGCACAAATCGCAGCCCCATCTTTCGCAGAACCCAGAGGCTCAACATGCACCCCACAACGTGCACAACCGCCAGTACTAATCGGGGCAAAAGTTGGGCCCACGTTGGAATGGGGAACGGATTGTTGGAATAGAGTTGGTTAAGCAAAAGACTGGCGATAGTGAGGACTAAATAGACGCAAACGCCCAGCAGCAAGCGGATCCAAATGCGACGCTCCCGCATCCAAACCAAGAACAGAATCGTCCCCCAGAGTATCGCCGCGCTGCTGACGACCATCAGAAGAACGCTCAATAGCGTTGGCGCGACCGCCGCGCTCGTTCCCAGTTGCAGCGATTGATAGACCTGGTTGAGTGGTCGAGCGATTGCCATCACGACGGCGACCAAGCCGATCCAACCGAAAAGTTCGGCGATCGTGATCGGCCGTTTCGCAGGGGATTTGTCGAACCCCACGTCGACAAGACAATAACCTGTGATCCGCCGAATCAAGACAAAGCCGCCGATCACCACGATGAACCGCATCAGGTCCCATCCGACCTGCAGCGCCGCAACTTGCGAAAATGGAAACTCCAAAAAATCGCGGACGTTATACAGCCGAAGCAGCGTCGGGACTTCACATGCGATCAAGCCCAGCAGCAGATATGCGATGACCGACCAACCTTGCCGCCCCAGCACCGGATACCGCCACGCTATCCAAATCGGCACGATCAGATAGTAGAAGAACTGTATGCCGCTCAAAAAATAGCTCAACAGGCCAATCCACACGTTCTGGATTGTGTATTCGTTGACCAGTTGGCCGCCAAAGCTGAGAGCGGCCAAACTGGCCGGCCCAAGCGTTGCTAGCAACAACACAAATCGTTCGGCGCTGCGTTGTCGATCGACCGTCCCTAATTCCGCCCGATCGTCGCTGGGGAGCGTTGGTTGAGGTGAATTGTCAGCGGGCGTTTCTTCTGCGGGCATCGTTTTCTCGTCGAAGCAATCGGATATTCATTTGTCGACAAACCGGAACCGACTGCCGCCGCTATCGATTGTAAGTGATTTGGTTCTTCGCCGGCGATTGCAATGCATGCAATTGTTCTCAATCTTCCGCCTCTCGCCTGCAACGCTAGCGTTCAACGTACTTCTGGTTCCGGCTGGAATTGCAAGCATTATTTATGCTCGGTTCGCGTTGTGGCGAACGGATCAAATGAATAGACTCCGCTTCGTATGTCGATAGACAAACGTTAAGACCATTCGACTCCGATCAAGGATGATCCATGAGTGCCCAACCGATCCCCAAGCCTGCGAACGATTCGCTGGCCGCCGCGACGCCGATCGAACAGTTGCGGTTTGCCCGCAATGTGATCCGCGTCGAGGGACAACACTTGACCCGATTGGCTGCGGAAATCGACCAACGGATTGTCACCGCTGCAAATCAATTACTCGCCTGCAAAGGTTCGGTGATCATCTCGGGGATCGGCAAAGCGGGAATCATCGGCCAAAAACTATCGGCGACCCTGTCGAGCACCGGCACCCGTTCGCACTTCCTGCATTCGGCTGAAGCGGTTCACGGCGACTTGGGCAAGGTCCAAACTGACGACGTGGTCGTAGTGCTTTCGCACAGCGGAAAGACCGAAGAGGTCGTCCGCCTGCTGCCCGCCTTGGCCGCTCAATCTCAGTCGTTGATCGCGATCACCGCCTCGGCCAGCAGTCCTCTCGGGCAAGGCGTCGACCTCGTGATCGAGATCGGTTCGACGCAGGAGGTCTGCACGCTGGGACTGGCCCCATCGACAAGCACCACGGCGATGCTGGCGGTCTGCGATGCCTTGGCTCTGTTGACCAGCGAACTCCGCGGATTCACCTCCAGCGATTTCGCTCGCTACCATCCCGGCGGCAGCCTCGGACAAAAACTCTCTTCCGTCGACGACGTGATGCGACCGGTTGGGCAATGCCGGATCGCATCGGACAGCACTTCGGTCCGCGACGTGTTGGTGATGAACAGCAAATCGGGAAGACGATCCGGCGCGGTGATGCTGACCGATCAAGAGGGACGCCTGTCGGGAATCTTTACCGACAGCGATTTGGCTCGTCTATTGGAACGCCGTCGCGAGCGAGCGTTGGACGGGCCGATCGTCGAAGTGATGTCGAGCCAGGTGACGCGCGTCCGCAGCGGTTCGTTGCTCGCCGATGCGATTCAAATCCTCGCCCAGCGAAGGATCAGCGAACTTCCAGTCACCGATGCAAATCAACGACCCGTTGGTCTGATCGACATCACCGACATCGTCAGTTTGTTGCCCAACGACGAACCCAATCCGCCTCAGATCCTGCCCATGCGTCCCCAGGTTTGAACAACATTGAGTATGAAATCGGATAGCGAAATCGCAGCTCCCATTAAGTTGATCCTGTCGGATGTCGACGGCGTGTTGACCAATGGGCAGATCATCTACGACGCGGCGGGCTTCGAAACGAAAGCCTTCCATGTCCGCGATGGCTTGGGGATCAAGCTGTGGCAGCGAGCGGGGTTCTCGTTTGGGATCATCACCGCGCGGAACAGCGAGATCGTTACGCGTCGCGCCGAGGAACTGGGGATCACCTTCCTGCGGCAAGGCTGCCAACAGAAGTGGGACGCCGCCGTCGAACTGATGCAAGAGGCGGGATGTGGCCCCGAACAGACGGCTTACATTGGCGACGACCTGCCCGATCTGGCGGTCATGACACGTGTCGCTTTACCGGTTTGTGTGTCCGACGCGGCCAGCGATGTTCGCAAGGCGGCGACGTGGATCACTAAGCTGCCCGGCGGAACGGGCGCCGTCCGCGAAATGATCGAACGCTTGCTGCACGCTAAATCAAAATGGGATTCGCTGGTCGTTCAGCGTTAGGATCGGGATGCCCACTTCACCGTTGGATTTTATCAAAGCGCTTGTGGTCTGCTTGTTGGCAGCCTGGGGCTACGATTATGCAATCGCGCCAGCGTTGGTGGGGCAAAAGCAGCTCGCCGAGATCCCGATCCGCGCGCCATCGGACGTCGGCGATTCGAAGATCGCAGAGTATTTCAAACCGGGATCGTGGCAGCGTGAATCGCCCAAGCAGATCGAGACCGAGATCGGTGTGCTGTTGTTCAAAGACTGGCAACGGTTGAGCGATAATCGCTGGAAGCTGTCTCCCGTCACGTTGTTGCTGCGCAGCGATGATTCAGCGGGCGAAACGCCCAGCGGCGAAGTCAACATGCGTCGTCCGATCCTGTTGGAAGCCCCCGGTGGTGCGGAGATCGAATTCGCCGAATCACTGTCGGTGATCGATGGCAGCACGCCTCCGGTTCAAGGAGGCCATCTGATCGGCAACGTGCAGATCATCGGCCCGGCCACCAAAAGCGACGGTAGCGATCGGTTGCAGATCAACGCCAGCGACGTCCGCATCAATGGTAAGAAGATCTGGACGACGGCACCGGTCCGCGTGCAAGTCGGCGACGCCGTCGCCGAAGGCCGCGACTTGACGATCGCATTAGCTGGCGGCGGCAAAATACCGACTCAGCGTTCCGATTCACCGCTGGCGGTGCTGAACGAACTGACGTTGATCTATCTGGATCGACTGCATGTCCCGTTGGAACAGGGAACCCTCTGGCCAGCGCTTCCCGAAGTCCTGGCCGCGCGTCCGCCGGGATCGATCCCGCCATCGGGCGTTGGCGGCAGTCTAGACGTTCGCTGCGGCGGCGCGATGCGGTTCGATTTCGCCACTTACACGTTGTCGCTAAGCAATCAAGTCACCATCGAACATCGCGGTCCCGGCCTGCCGGTCGATGTGATCCGGTGTCCCAATTTGGCGATCGAGCTGGAAGATCCGTTTGGTAACTCGGTCGCCAAACCAAGTCCCGATCGAATGATTCGTCGCGTCCGCGCCTTTGGTGGCCCAGTCACCTTCGACGCGCCGACGTTGATGACGCGCGTCTCCGCCGAATTGATCGACGCCGATTTCCGCAGCGGCGTGATTCGAATCGCCAGTTCGCGCGGGATCGATATCGCCCATCGCGCGATGCAGTTGGTGCTGACCGATTTTGAGTATCGCTTTACTCCCGGCGCTCCGACCGACTTGATCCAATTGAAAGCCGCGGGCGAGGGCCGGCTGATTGCACACGATCCGACGATGCCCTTTCGATCTTTCGGATGGCAGGATCAACTGCGGATCACGCCCCAGACCGAACCGAACAAGTATCAGTTGTGGATGCTGCAAGCGTCGGCGATCCTGCCCGACGATGGCCGGATCCGCACCGACAGCCTCGGCTTAGGCTTCACGCTGTTGCCCGAAACGCCTGAGTCCAAGAAGGAAGATGACGATGCACCGCTGAAGGGACGATTCCGTCCTGAGAGCCTAGTCGCCAAGGGGAACGTGCTGTTCGATACGCGTGAGATCTACGCCAAGACCGAACAGCTAGATCTGTTCATCGAACAAGTCTCCGCCGATTCACCGCCGGAGCAACAACTGCGGCTGAATCGCGCTTCGGGAGAGTCGTTGAAACTGTGGACCAAGGAACCCGAATCGTCGGTCGCCGCGACGGGAGGTTTGGGCGCTGGCTTTGGGCAGCCCGCCGCCGCCAGCCAGCCACGGCCTCATATCAGCGGCCGCACGTTGTCGGCGAACATTTTGACCGACGGCAAGAACGCTGTCGCGCATGAGTTTTCGATCAACGAAGACGTCCGCATCGAACACGTTCTCGAATCGCAGCAAGGCCCGTTGCCGGTCGTCTTGACCGGACGCGAATTGATTTTTGTCGACGGCGCCGAAGGGCGGATCGTCCAGGTTTCCGGCTTTCCAGCACAGATCGAGATCGCCGACGGCTACTTCCGCGGCCCGATGGTCCAATTGCGAATGGGCGACAATTCGTTGTTCATGGACCGCGCCGGCGAATTCCAAATGCCAACCTCGGTTCTGTCAGCCGCCGGAGAATCGAACTTCCGCTGGGTCGCGCCGCCGCGCTGCACTTGGGAAGGTCAGATGCAATTCAACGGCCGCACCGCTCAGTTGATGCGTGGCGTCAAAATGACCGGAGCAGTGACGACGCTAGACGAACCGACGCGTTGGGACCTGCACGTCGGCTGCGATTTGTTGGAAGTCAGCTTGGCCCAGCGGATCAACTTCACAGCTCCCGACGCTTCGAAGCAAGCCGATGTCGAACGGATCTCGTTTCGCGGGATCGATGCAAACAGCAATGGAGTCTTGCTGTCGGCGGTCCAACGCGATCTTCGCGGCAATCTGATGGGAAGCCACCAATTGCAATTGCCCACCCTCGACGTGACCCCAGCCCAATCGCAGCTATTGGGAAGCGGACCGGGGTGGTACCACATGTGGAGCAAGCCGGAAGTGACCGACTCGGGCCCATTGGCAACGCTCTCGAAAACCGGTGGCTGGCTGGCCGCTCACCTGGTCTACCAGGAGAAGATCGAAGGCAACTTCGCCAACAAGGTGTTGCGTTTTGTCCGCGGTGTCCGCGTCGCAACCTCTCCGGTCGCCAACGAGGAGCAACGGATCGACGCGCGGCAGATCGTCGAAGCTCAGGACGGACAAGCCGTCTTGGACTGCGACCAGTTGGAGTTTTCGCAAACGCCGTCGGCACATCAGTTTAATTTACGTGGCCAGTCGTTTGGGCAATGGGAAGCCAAAGCGATGTCGAACGTCGCGTTCCAGGGTCGCAACGAGAAGGGCTTGTTCCGCGGGACCGCCGACCGAATGGGCTACATCGCCGACAAAGACCTGTTCGTAATCGAAGGTGTTCGCAACCGCCCCGTCGAATTGCAGCGGCAATACGCTAACGGCCAATCGGGCGGATCATTTCAAGCCGAGATCTTGAAGTTCAAACCGCGAACTCTGGAGATCATCGATCTGCAGATCCAAAATTTGAACCTCGGCGACCTACAGCAAGGCTTCGGCGTTCCCCCTCAGCCTCAGCCTCAAACCGCGACCCCCAACACGCAACCGCCGCGATTCTAACGCGCGGCAATGCGATGCTGCCGGCTAGCGATGCATATATCGTAGACGCCATCGGTAGATCGCTCGGCGTCCCGCTGTTCAACCTCGGTTTCCCAGCGTGAATAGCCCCTCGCAATTGAGCACTCTTGCCGCCAGGAGGCCTGTCCACGAGCCCACTCTGCGGTTTGTCGTGCCCGCACGTTGGCAGCTCAGCAACCATGTTGGCTGATCTCACGCCGATTGGTTGGATGCGGTTTGCGGTCGATGGATCCTGTTCGTGACGATTTCGATTCGTTTTTCCAATCGCTGCCTGGTTGATCGGCATTGGCGAGTGCCCCAAATTGATTTGGCACGCGATCTGCCTTTGGAATCATCGTACCGATGGTTTGCGAACGGGAGCTCGTTGCTTGGTCCTGTTCGCAATCCACTCCCTCCCACACGATTTTTCTGAACGGAGAAGTGAACGATGAGACGAACGACATTTTGCACCGCCGCATTGGCTGCAAGTTTATTTGGATTCCAAGCCGCGAAGGCTCAGGATGTTGGAGATGCCATCGACGGGGCGTTGAATGCGACCGGCGAGGCGGCTGCTGAGCTGGGGCAGGAGATTGGTGAAGCTGCCGAAGCTGCGGTGCCGAATCAGCCAGCGGCCGAAGCGCAGGCCGATCTGGACGTTGATGCCGATGTCGAAGCAAAGGCGACCGTCGACGCGGATACTGACACGAAGGCTCAGGTTCAAGGCGATGGGCCGACCGCTGCCGATGTGCAGACCGGCACGAACACTCCGCTAGGTGTAGGCGTCGATGAGAACGGTAATCGACCTGCTGGAGTCGATGCCGATGCGGGAATCAATCCCGAAGCCGATCTGCAGTCGCAGCAGACTCGCGATTCGCAGGCATTGCTGCAAGGCGACGCCGAACTTTTGGAGGACGCTCAAGCCAATAACGAAGCCAATCCAAACGCTCAAGCGAACAACGATGCCAACGACAAATGGCGTTTCCGTCAACACAACGATCGCTGGTGGTATTGGTTGGGCGATCGTGGCAACGGTCGCTGGGCCTACTGGGTTGACGGTCGCTGGTTCGACTACACCAACAACCGCTACTTGAACCCTCGCCAACAAGCGGGACACCACGACGGACATCAACCACGACATCGCATGGGCTACCGTGGCGATGCCAATATCCAAGGCGAGTTTGATGGTCCCTACTACTTCGATCGCGACGGCCGCCGATACCGCCGCGATGGCGATCGCTACATGAACGATTCGCAGTGGAACGACCGCGTCTGGGATGATGGCTATGGCCAGCGCCACCAAGGCTATTGGAACGATCGCAACAACGGACGGTCGAGCAACGGAGCTCGCGCCGGTGCATCGATCGGTGCCGGTGTTGGCGAATCGATCGGCGGCCGCGCCGGCGGTCAGATCGGAGCTGAAATTGGCGGAGCGATCGGTCGCGATCGCTAACGCCGGCTGAGCCCCATCGACACTAGCAAACACACCACGCCCGCTGCACATCTTCACGTGCACGGGCGTTGTTTGTTGAGTGTAAACCAACCCAGGAGCGCGGGGCGATGCCCACGCGGTTGAACGAAGGAGCCTCGGACCGTGGAAGCAATTAGCCTCGTCCACTACGCTTCGTTGAACGTAACGACGGGCGACTCACCCCTTCGTTTAACCGCGTGCCCATCGGGCCGCGCGTTGCTTCCCGTGCACGGCCGTTGTTTATTCAGTGCCAACCACCCCAGGAACGCGGGGCGATGCCCACGCGGTTAAACGACGCGCGACTCTCCCCCTCGTTTAACCGCGTGCCCATCGGGCCGCGCGTTTCTGACGTCGGCAAAACTCAGGGGGCAGCAGCGTGCTCAACTCGATGTATCAGCCGGCAGAAACGGCGATGCTACAGATAATACAGCAGCAGACAGACGGCTAGCAGCAGGGTGGCCCAGAGGGTCATGGTGCTGCTGGACCAGGTGCGGCCCAAGATGCCGTTTTCGTTGAACGTCGCTCGAGTGAAGTCCATGATGCCGTGGACGATCACCACCATGTCGCTGCGGAAGGCGTCGTTGATTACATCGTAAACAGTTCGCAATCCGCGGATGCAGGCGGGCAACAAGCGGCGATAGATCCAGTCGGTGTCGAGATTCGTCGACCGCTGTTCGGCGGGATACAGCCCCGACTTCATCAACACCACAAAGGCCAGCAGTGCGAACAACAACAACTGCATCTGCGTGACCACGTGTGTCACGGTGTAGGGATGGTAGTCGACGGTGTAGGGGAGCATCCGGTACAGCAACGGATAAGCGATTCCCAAGCCGACGCAGAAGAAGGCGGCGATCGCCATCGCGGTCAGCATATTCCAAGGTGCCTCTTCCACTCGCTTGCCCGAATCGTGAGCGAAGAAAGCGAAGAAGGGGATCTTGATTCCCGAGTGCTCCATCACGCCCGCCGATGCGATCAGCAGCACGATCCAAACCCAGAACTGATGCTGTTCGGCGGCGGCGGAAATGATCATCGACTTGCTGATAAAACCGCTCAACAACGGGAATCCCGAGATCGCTCCGGCACCGATGATGCAGAAGAGCGTCGTCCAAGGCATCGATTTGTGCAGCCCACCCAACTCGGTAGCCTTCGTCGTGCCGACGCGATACAGCACAGCTCCCATCGACATGAACAGCAGCGATTTGTAGATGATGTGACAGAACGCGTGAGCCACCGTGCCGTTGATCGCCAGTTCGGTTCCGATCCCAACGCCGACGACCATGAACCCCAATTGGTTGTTCAGACTGTACGCGAGCACTCGGCGAAGATCGTTTTCGATCACTGCAAAAACGATCGGGAAGAGCGTCATCGCGCATCCGATCGGGATCAAAAGATCGAGCCCCGCAAAACCGCGGATCAATGAATAAACGGCCAGCTTCGTCGTAAACGCACTCAGAAAAACCGTCCCCGTCGCTGTCGCTTCGGGGTAAGAATCCTGCAACCAATTATGCAGCAGCGGAAACGCGCACTTGATGCCCAGGGCCAGCAGGATCAAAGTCGCTGCCAAACCCAACGGTTGCCCTTCGACGACAAAACTGTCGAACGTCAAACTGCCCGACTGGACGTAATGGATGATCGCTCCAGATAACAGCAGCACGCCCGAGGCGACTTGAATGATCAGGTAACGCATTCCGCTGCGATACGATCGCTCGCTGTCGCTGGCCCAGATCAGAAAGACGCTCGACAGAGCCGTCAGTTCCCAGAACACGAACAGCGTGATCAGGTCGCCGGCACAACAGGCACCGATCGCTCCGCCTGCATAGACTAACGCGGCGATATGCTGTCGCGGATCGCGGACATGCAGCGCGTAGATCGACGACACGATCGCGGCGATATGAAACACGATCCCAAAGATCCGGCTCAACGAATCGATCCGGACCATATTCAACGTCATGCCAAACAGCGTGATGTTGCCATGTTCGCCGGCGGGCGTGATCAAAAACAGGCCAAGGCTGATCACCGAAAGGGCCAAGACGCCGTAGGCTTGCAGCCGACGAGCGACAAAGGGCAACACCAGGGCCCCGAGAATCATGATCAAGCCAGGAGGCAGATTAGCGATCATAATAATCCTCCTTGCGGCCCACGATCATTCGCAGGATGCGGCCCAGGAAAACGATCACGACAAAGGAGACGAAGCCAAACCAAGCTTGGAATCCAAACGAGGTCTCGAGGTCGAAGTGCGGATGCGGATTGGTGTAAAACAGATCGGCGACAACCAACAATCCGCAAACGATCACCAATCCGGCGATCATCGCGTTGATGTTCCGCGGCCGTTCGAACCAGCTGGGCGGATCGGTCACTCGTTTGGATTTATGTTTGGAGGCATTCATTGCGATGAGACCAGCGGCAGCAAGACTTCGTAAATCGAACCGGCGGTGAAAAACAGCACGATGCTAAGCGCCGCGGTCAGGCACAGCGGCACGACGCACATCCACGGAGCCTCTTGAATCCCAGCGGGAGCAGCGTGCGGATCGGCTGTCGTTTCCTGGGGAGCCATGAAGGCGCGGATCGGAAT
The DNA here is from genome assembly GCF_007741475.1 of Rosistilla ulvae. Taxonomy (NCBI): domain Bacteria; kingdom Pseudomonadati; phylum Planctomycetota; class Planctomycetia; order Pirellulales; family Pirellulaceae; genus Rosistilla; species Rosistilla ulvae. The sequence continues at coordinate 2,543,019 of NZ_CP036261.1, forward strand.
GGGAATCAGATAGGCGATGTTCAACAGCGAGCTGATCATCAGCGCGGCGGTCAGCAAATAGTGCTGCGTTTCGACGGTGCCAACCGCGAGGAACCATTTGCTCCAGACGCCGCCACCAGGAGGCAAGCCGATAATGCTGAGCGATGCGATCAGAAACGCTGCAAACGTGAAGGGCATCTGTCGCCCCAGCCCTTGCATCTGGCTGATCTTCTTTTTGTGGGTCGCCACGTAGATCGCACCGGCACAAAAGAACAAGGTGATCTTGCCGACGGCGTGCATCGCGATATGCATCCCACCGCCGATCACGCTGGCGGGCGTCGCCAAGGCGGCCCCAAGCGAAATGTATGCAAGTTGGCTGATCGTCGAATAAGCGAGCCTCGCCTTCAGGCTGTCCTTCGTCATCGCAACGAGCGAAGCGGTCACCAGCGTTCCCGCGGCGACATAGGCTAGCCAGATGCTGACGCTCGTCGTTCGCAGCAGATCAATACCGAAGATGAAGACAGCGACTTTAAGGACCGAAAAGACGCCGACTTTCACGACAGCCACCGCGTGCAGTAGAGCACTGACGGGCGTGGGTGCGACCATCGCCGCTGGTAGCCAGCGGTGGAACGGCATCAAGGCAGCTTTGCCGATTCCAAACGCAAACAGCCCCAGCAAAACGCCGAGTTGTGTTTCGGTGATCTTCCCATCGGCCAAGGGCTCGGCCAGGATTCCGCCCAATCGAAAGTCGAGTGTGCCGGCGATGTTCGACGTCCAAGCGATCGCAAACATGAAGAACGCAACCGAAGTCGAAAGCAGGATCCCCAAGTAGACGCGGCCTCCGTTACGAGCCTCGCGGGTGCCGTGGTGCGTGACCAACGGGTAGGTGGAGATCGTCATGATTTCGTAAGCGACAAACAGCGTGAACAGGTTCGCGGAAAAGGCGGCTGCCAAAGCTGCGAAGATCGCCGCGGCAAAGCAGGCGAAGAACCGCGTCTGGTGCGATTCGTGGTTGCCACGCATGTAGCCCGCGGCATAAACGGTCGTCAAAATCCAAAGCCCCGACGCGACCAAGGCGAACAGCATCCCCAGCGGTTCGACCGTAAAAGCGATCTCGAACCCAGGGATCATTTCACCGATATGCCACTCGGGACGTCCGCCGGCAAAAACGTGTGATGCCAACAGGCAGGTGATGCCAAACAGCGCGATCGCGATCGTCAGCGAAGCGGCTTCGCGCACGTTCGGCAGCTTGCCAAACAGGAAGACCAGACCGACGCCGATCAACGGCAATCCCATCGCCAGGATCAGAAGGTTTTCAGGAGTCATCAGGGGGTTCCTCCCAACAAACCGATCGCAGCAAATTGAGCCAAGCCGGCCGAATAGACGGTCCAAACGCCAAAGACCAACGTCGATCCAACCACCAGATAGGTCGGAATCAACATTCGCAGCGGCGGTTCGGTCGCTTGGCCCGCGATCTCCGTCGGTTCGTTAAAGTACAACGTCTCGACGACTCGCCAGATATAAAGCAACGCCAACAGAGAACTCAGCAGCATCAAGATGCCGACCGGCCAAGCTCCCGAATCGATGACCGCCGTCAACAACATCCACTTGCTGACAAAGCCGGCGGTCACGGGAACACCGATCAAACCGAGGCCGCCGACGGTCCAGGCCAGCGCGGTCCAAGGCATCGTCCGCCCGGCGCCCCGCCAATCGCTCAATTGGCTCGATCCCAATCGCAGCGTAAAGCAACCAACGACCATAAACAGACCACCTTTGATGATCGCATGGTTAAACATGTGAACGATCCCGGCGGACAGTCCCGCTTCGTTGCTGATACTGATCCCCAACAACATGTATCCGACTTGGGCGATGCTGGAGAAAGCGAGGATGCGTTTGACATCTTGTTGATAGATCGCAGCGAGCGAGGCGGCGAAGATGCCGACGATCGCCATCATCATCAGCCCCTTGGCCAACGGCAATTCGACAAACGCAAACTGCGGCGAGATGATTCCAAAGACGATGCGAATGAACGTGTAGACCGAGACTTTGGTCGCCGTCGCCGCGATAAAGCAGGTGACGACCGAGGGGGCGTAGGTGTACGCTCCGGGCAGCCAGGTGTGCAGCGGAAAGACCGCCATCTTGATACACAAACCGATCGTTAAAAAAGCAAACGCCACCAACCCGGTGCGGGTCTGCAAACCGACCGGCAACCGCTGGGCGATGTCGGCCATATTTAACGTCCCGGTCATCTGATAGATCAGCCCGATTCCGATCAGAATAAACGTGGCCCCCACGGTCCCCAGGATCAAATACTGAAGAGCGGCCAACGGTGCGCGGCGGGTTCGCCCCAGACTGATCAATGCGTACGACGACAGCGACGAGATCTCTAAGAAGACAAAAACGTTAAACAGATCGCCGGTGATGCAGATCCCCAGCAATCCGGTCAGGCACAACAGATAGGTTGCGTAAAACAGATAGTGCTTCGACGCCGGGATCTCAGCTTCCACACTTGGCGGCGCGTATAACAGCACGACCGCGCCGATCGCAGAGACAAACAGCAGCACAAATCCGCTGAGCCCATCGACGACGTATTCGATGCCGTAGGGAGGCGCCCAATTGCCGATGTTGTAGTGAATCGGCCCCGATCGAACGACCTCGGCCATCAGACCAACCGACATCGCAAAGACGGCGCAGGCGACGGCGAGAGCCAGCAAATAAACGAGCTTGCGATTTCCAATCAGCACGCACAGCGGTGCTGCAATCAACGGTACCACGATCAGCAGGACCGGCAGGTTTTGAGCGATCACGGCAGCCGATCCATTTCCAAAATCTTCTCCTCATCGATCGTTCCGTAGTCTTCACGGATACGCACGATCAACGACAGCGCCAGGGCGGTCGTGGCGATACCGACCACAATCGCCGTCAGCATCAAAACACTCGGCAGGGGATTCGAGTAGATGATCCCATCGACTTCTCCCGACATCCTCGCTCCCGCTTCGATCACCTCTTCCACACTCTTGCCTGTTGCATGAGCCACTTCGGCCGCGTGCGAGGCGGCGTGTCCGGCGGCTTCCCCGTCGGCATGTCCATCGTGAGCGTGGTTCTGCACAATCCGAGGAGGAACGATCGGCGCGGTGCCGCCGTGGATCTTCCCCATCGTGATGTACAACAGGAAGACCGAGGTTTGGAAGATGTTCAGGCCGATGATCGATTTCATCAAATTGCGTCGGGCAATGACCATATAGAACCCGGTCATCATCAAAAAGATGACAACCCAGTAGTTATACAATCCGACGACTTGTTCCATATTCACAGAACGTGTTTCCTTCCCGCAAACGTGTAGAAGATCATCGTCATCACCGCAGTCACCGTGATCCCTACACCAAGCTCCACAACAAAGATCCCCAAGTGTTGGCCATGCGGCAGGATGCCGGGCAGCAGGTGGTGATCGAGGACTTCATAGTCGAGGAACTTTCCGCCCAACAAGATGGTGGTGATCCCCGTCCCCGCGTAGATCAAGACGCCCAACGCCATCATCTTTTCAACGGCCCAAGCCGGGACGACGCGCTGCACAGCTTGCAGTCCGAAGACCAAGCCGTACAGGATCAACGCTGCAGCCAAGATCACGCCGGCTTGGAAGCCGCCGCCGGGGCCAAAGTCACCATGGAATTGAACGTAGAAACCAAACAACAGGATGTAGGGAATCAGCAGTTTGGTGACGACTCGAATGATCGGAAACGCAATCATTGGGAGACAGCCTCCCGTTCGGGCTCGTCTTTCTCTTTTCGTAAGATCAGCAGCACCGCGATCCCAGCTGTCAAAACAACCGTCGTTTCGCCAAGCGTATCGTAACCGCGGTAGCTAGCCAAAACGGAGGTGATCACGTTCGGCAAGCCGTGCATGTCGACTTGCGATTTTTCGACAAACGATGGCCGCGGATGCAGGTGAATCGGATCGTTGGGATCGCCAAAATGAGGCATGTCCAGCGTGCCGTAGACCAACGCACAACCGGTGATCGTGACAACCGTCAACGGCACCAAAGCGGGCTTGCGACGGCCGGCGTCACTGGGACCGACCAGGACCAACGTGCTGAGCATCAGGACGGTCGAGATCCCCGCGCCAACAGCCGCTTCGGTAAACGCGACGTCGGGCGCGTCGAGGATCAGCATCCAACTGGCGCTAAGAAAACTGTAGATCCCCGTGAACATGATCGCTGCCCACAGATCGCGGATCCGCGCGACGGTGACCGCGGTCGCGGCGAGCATTGCGAGAATGGTAAAGACGATCAGATTCATACTTCCGTTCCCGAGCTTCCATCGCGTCGTGAGGAATCCAGCACAGGTTTCAACCCATGTGTGAAAGCGGAACGCGCCAACGCGTGGCACGAACTGGGGCTGGTCACCAGCAAGAAGAACAAGATCATTATCAACTTCACCGCGGCGAGACTGAGCCCTACTTGGAAGACCAGTCCCAACAAGATCGCTCCGGCACCCATCGTGTCGGTGATTCCAGCGCCATGCAGTCGCGAGAAGAATTCGGGCAAGCGGACGATCCCGATTCCACCGACGATCGAAAAAAAGGCACCGATCAACATCAGGGCCCAGCTGAGGATATCGAGCGCGATCATAGCTCGGTCCCCTCGCGGCTGAAGCTGCCGTATTCGGTGAATCGCAGCAGGGCGACCATCCCGATGAAGTTCATCAGGCTGTAGAGGAGCGCCAGGTCGAGAAAATCGCCTCGCTCGGTGGCGACATCCACCACCGCAATCAGCAGCACGGTTTTGGTTCCGACCATATTCAGCGCCAGCACGCGGTCGAAAACGGTTGGGCCGAGCATCGCTCGGATCAGAGCCAACGCCATCGTGATCAGGATCGCGATCGATGTTATCAGGAAGATGCCTGTCATGACCGTTACTTCTCCAATGCGCAAACGCGGCGATCCATTTCGCCGGAGAGGTCTTCGGCGGCCCCTTCGAACGACAATGCATGGACCAGAATCGAATTACCTTCGACGCGAACGGTCACCGTTCCGGGAGTCAGGGTGATCGAGTTGGCGAGAATAACGCGGCCCAACTCGGTCTTTTGATTCGCCGAAACGCGGATCATGCTCCGTTGCAGCGGCATTTTGGGCGACAGTATGATCCGTGTGACTTCCATGTTCGACTGAACGATCTCTTTGATCAGCCACGGCGCGTAGGAGGTGAACGGTCGCAGGCCCAGATGAGCCGGCGCCCCTTCCTCGTCGATGATCTTCATCCGTCGCGAGATCGCCACCGAAATCACACACGACCCAACTCCCAAAGCGATCAGGAAAGGATCGTCAAAGTGCCCCGACCACAACAACCAGGTTGCGAACAAGGCGATGCTGAGAGTGATGATAAACAGATATTTCACAGTATGCTCTACGCATTCTCGAACGATAGGCAAGATGGAAGCACTATAACGATCGATCAAGTCGACTTGCAGGGGGGCTGTCAGCCATTTCATGCTCTCGCTCGCCCCGTTTTCACCGCCTCCCCGCCAATGGCAACCGGTCCCACCCAACGCCGACGCCGCGGCGTCGAGGTCGCCTCTATAGACGCAGCGATCGAACAGCCCCGATCTTCGGCAAAACCGATTGGACCGCGACCCTTTGCTAGCCACAGTCGTCCGATTGCGATTGCTGTTGCAGCGGCTAGAGCTAGATTTCCGAGGCGATACCTTAAACGTCTCCCCCGCGCCGACTAAGGTTGCGGTTACCCAAACGCCAGTTTCACCAACGCCCAAACAACGTGACAAATTACCAAGGCCTGCCCGATTCGCTGAGTCTGATGCTGATGAGTATCAGTCTATTGGTGGCGTTTTGGATCAGCGGCCAGCGAGATTCGGGCGGCGGGCGTGTTGTCGCGGCGATCGATTCGCTCTCCAAACGCCCCTGGATCAGCCTGCTGCTGGTGTTTGCCGTCTCGCTGGTGACGAATCTCGGCCTAACGCTGATTCGGTATCCGTTGCCTCGAATTCACGACGAGTTCAGTTATCTGCTGGCCGCCGACACCTACGCCTCGGGGCGGCTGACCAATCCAACGCACCCGTATTGGAAACACTTCGAGACCTACCACGTCCTCTCGCAGCCCAGCTACATGTCCAAGTATCCGCCGGGCAACGGGATCTTCCTGGCGCTAGGGCAGGTGACCACCGGGCATCCGATCGTCGGCAGCTGGCTCGCGTTGGCTCTGGGAATCGCGGCCACCTATTGGGCGTTGCGCGGCTGGATCCATCGTCGCTGGGCTCTGATTGCCGGACTGTTGCTGGCGATTAACGTCCCGATGCTGATGGCTTGGGGGCAAACCTACTGGGGCGGCGGAGTCCAACTGCTCGGCGGTTCGCTGTTGATCGGCGCCCTGCGGCGGATCACCGACCGCGACCGCTGGCCACGCCCGGTCTGGCAATACGCCAGTCTGTTTGCGTGCGGAGCGGTCATTTTGGCGAACAGCCGCCCGCTGGAAGGCTTCTTGCTGTGCGGCGTCGCAGCGGTTGTGTTGCTCCGCTGGCTCTGGAAGTCCCCCGCTTCGGATCGTATCAACAATTTGGTTCAGGTGGCTCTGCCGAGCCTGTTGATCGGCGGTATCGGAATCGTGAGCCTGGCGATCAACAACGCTGCAGTCACTGGCCGGGCGACTCAGTTGCCCTACTCGGCTCACTCCAAACAATACACCGCCACGTCGATGGTGATCTGGAACGCGATGCCGCCGGTTCCGAAATACAACCTTCCCGCGATGGAAGCTTTTTACCGCAACTGGTGCCGACAACGGCAGCTCGATGCGCAAACGTTCGCCGGATATACGTCGTTGGTTTCCAGCAAACTGCAGCATCTGAGTCATTTCTACACGTTCATGGGTGGTCTGTGCCTGTTGCCTGCGTTGGCGTTGATCCGCCGCGACCGATGGTTGTTGTTTGCCGTCGCCGTTGTGCTGGGGCTGTTGGTGATCGAGTTCCAATTCGTCCACTCACGGACCTTCCCGCACTATGTCGCTCCGGTCGCCTGCCTCTTTTATGTCGCGATGTTTCAGTCGCTGCGATGGCTGCACGCCGCCGGACACAGTAATCGGCTGGCACGTATGATTCTGCCGACGATCGTTGTCTACAGCCTGTTAGCCTTGATCGCGTATGCAGTCGGCAACGCCACGCGAATCGAATCCCCCAACCGATCCGAGATCGCCGAACTCCTGGAACAAGAGCCGGGCAAACATCTTGTATTGGTTGAATATTCACCCGATCACAACGTCCATCGCGAGTGGGTCTACAACCGCGCCGACATCGACAACGCTCCAATCGTCTGGGCCCATCGCCTGGGTCCCGAAGCCGACACGCCGCTACTAAAACACTTCGCCGATCGCAACATCTGGCTCTGGCAAGCCGATCGCGGCGTCGAAGGCCTAGCGCAGTTCGAACCACCGGCCGATAAACGGTAGCGAGCAAGCATCTCTCAGTGACTGCTACCTAAGTTTCACCCCAAACTCCTGAGCCCGGAGGGCGGAACATGAACTGCCGGTGGTGTGAGCCACCGGAACCGAAGAGCCACAAGAATTTTCAAAGGCCGGAGGCCGACACACTACAAGCCTGACTTTGGCTGTGGCTGCGCACAGCAAGAACTTGTGCCAGCCTTCGGCCTCGTGTTTTGAGGCTGCTTGATACCGGTGGTTTACACTACCGGCAGAGGATGTGTCGGCCTCCGGCCTGATACATGCAGTCTTGTCCCCGAGTCTGGTCGCTGGCATCCGGTGGCCCCTTGAGCACGGAGGGCGGAATAAAGAGGTGGTGACCTGATCTTGGGCGCGCTCGGGATCAGGTCACCACCTCAAAAGGTCTGTTCCCGTGCGAAGGGCCTCTCACGGAGGCACGAAGGCACAGAGAAGGGTAACTGATCATGAGGCAAAAACGAAACGGATCGTGGCGCAGGTGGACGAACCTGAAAATCAGCTGGCCGAATCCAAAACCGTCGGCGAGCAACTCTTGGAAGCCTTCGTCGCCAAGGTGACGAAGGCTTAAGCACCGTGCCTTGGTGCCTCCGTGAGAGTCGTCTGTTCCCGTGCAAAGGGTCTCTCACGGAGGCACGAAGGCACAGAGAAGGGTAACTGATCATGAAGCAGAAACGAAACGGATCGTGGCGCAGGTGGACGAACCTGAAAATCAGCTGGCCGAATCCCACGCCGTCGGTTAGTAACTCCTGGAAGCCTTCGTCGCCAAGGTGACAGCGGCTTAAGCACCGTGCCTTGGTGCCTCCGTGAGAGTCGTCCGCTACGATCCCCAGCGAAGGGCCTCTCGCGAAGCCACGAAGGCACAGAGGAAGAGGTGTCGGCTAGCAAAGATCGCGACCGTCTGGAGGCCGGTTGAATGAACGAGGGCGGCATTTTCATCGATGACGATGGCGATGCAGGAATCGTTCTACAGAGCGATTGAAGAAGGGGCGAGTGGGGTAAATAAAAATCCACCGTGTGGCGTGGCACAAACAGGCGGTCAGACGCAATCGCAGAATCGAAGTGGATACGAAAAAAGCCCGCAAAACACTAGGTTTAACGGGCCTTTGATTGCTGGTGATCTTGTCACCAAGTACCGAAGGTGGGACTCGAACCCACACTGGATTGCTCCAACTGGATTTTGAATCCAGCGCGTCTGCCAATTCCGCCACTTCGGCATATCGTAAAACCGTCGATCTGGAAGCCTGCGGTACTCGAAAGCACTGCGACCAGGATCGCGATACGCGGGGGAGTGATTGTTCGGGGCAGTCCGCCAATCTCCGCGTGGGGTGAGTATCTCGCAGCTGATGATATTTTGCAAGCCGGGCTGGGATGTCACCAGCAAAAAAACTGCGGAGACGCGGAAGAACTGTATCGATTGGATGCATCTTGCGGGACGGTGCGGGGCGACCAGCGACGATTTCGCGTCGGAACGTTGCACCGAGCCCTGAACCGCACTTTGCCGCTTGGGACTTTAGCTGTAGACTTTCTACTCGCGAATCCCCCTCAGAATGCGGTGGGGCAAACGCGACAAAAACAAAAAACGGATGGGTGGCCGAGTGGTCGAAGGCTCTAGTCTTGAAAACTAGCGTACGGGTGACCGTACCGTGGGTTCGAATCCCACCCCATCCGCTGATTGGTCATTTAGGAACTTCCTAAATGGCCTTTTTTCTTGGCGTTTTGCTTCGCCAATCGCGACGGTGCCCCGCCTCACTCTCCATCGCTTCCTCCCCCGGCGTCCGCTTCAGGTCAAATACGCTATCGCGTTTAGGCAAGCCAGTGGTCGAACAAGAGCTCGCGGTTTCTTGTCGAACCGGATGCAATCGCGTGTCGGCCGATCGCTCCAATTGAACACGGATTTGCTCAGAGGCCCTCTTCAGAGCCGTGTGTGGATTGTCGTCCCATCTGATATAACTGGCAGAATCGGTGCGAAATCGCCGAAGTCCCGATGCTACGATGCCGACGATACCCATTGATATTATGGGCTTGCCCCTTGGCTGACTGGCGCAACGGTGCCGGATCGGCGAGATCGGAAACTGATTGATGTTTGACTTCTCGTAAAGGACCTTCCACATGCCGCGCGGAAAAACTTACGCCAATGCATCGCAAGCGATTGGCGACACCCCGATGATCCAAATCAACCGCTTGGTCCCTGGCGATCAAGCGACGGTGTTTGCCAAGTGCGAGTTCTTCCAGCCGCTTAATAGCGTCAAAGATCGGATCGGCGTGGCGATGGTTGAAGCGGCCGAGAAGTCGGGGGTCTTGAATTCCGAGACACACATCATCGAACCGACCAGCGGCAACACGGGGATCGCGCTGGCGTTTGTTTGCGCTGCCAAGGGTTACAAGTTGACGCTGACGATGCCCGAGTCGATGTCGGTCGAACGCCGCGCGCTGCTGCGAGCGATGGGTGCCAATTTGGTGCTGACGCCAGCGGCCGAAGGGATGAAGGGAGCGATTAACCAAGCTGCGGAATTGGTCGACAAGGGGGACAATGCTTGGATGCCACAACAGTTTGAAAACCCGGCCAATCCCGCGATCCATGAAGCGACCACCGGTCCAGAGATCTGGGAGGATAGCGGTCACGATATCGACGTGCTGATTGCGGGCGTTGGCACCGGCGGCACGATCACTGGCGTGGCGCGGTACATGAAAAGCGTCAATCCCGACTTCAAAGCGATCGCTGTCGAACCAAAGCATTCGCCCGTGATCAGTGGCGGCGCACCGGGCAAGCACCGGATTCAAGGCATCGGTGCCGGTTTTATCCCTGGCAATCTCGATACTTCGATCATCGATGATATTGTGCTTGTCGACGATGAGGACGCCTTTGAGACGGGGCGCCAATTGGCCAAGCAAGAAGGGATCGTGGCTGGGATCAGCAGCGGTGCGAACATGTGGGCCGCTCAACAGATCGCCGCTCGCCCCGAGTACAAGGGGAAGCGAATCGTGACGATCATGTGCAGCCTGGGCGAACGCTACCTGAGCACGCCACTGTTCAGCGACCAATAAAAGATCGCCGCCAAGCGATTGTCGCTCGCTTCGTTAAACCGGCTGCCCGATCGGGCAGCGCGTGTTGCTGGGGCAATGCTCCGAAAACGCGCGGGGCGATGCCCACGCGGTTAAAGCTAGTCGCGCGGGGCGATGCCCACGCGGTTAAACTAGTCGTGCGGGGCGATGCCGGCGCGAGTGAACTGGTTTTGCACGCGGGGTGGTGAAGGGTTTGCTTACGATGTCAAGCAGTGGCGGTTGGCCATCGAGATCCCGCTGACGATTGCTCCGACAATTCCGACGAAGCCCTGGTCGGTTCCGCACAGGAACAGATTCGATAGATGTGTCTGTCCATCGAGTTGTTTTTCAGGGGCGCCATAAATCGCACCGTTATCGTGCCACGTAAAACGGCGGATCGTCTTGGGCGTGAAAACGTCGGTGTCGATGACGTGCCGGCGGAAATCGGGCATGAAGCGAACCGCCGCGTCGATCGCTTCATCGTATTGAATCGTCTTCTGTCGACGATACTCTTCGTCGGACAGCCCGCACCAGCGATCGTGATTCGCCAGGGTGGTGATCCGAATCACCCCATCGGGCAACTGGCCATCGGAATCGTCGTACAGGTAATTGTTCGGTGAGCAGACGACGCCGGTGCGTGGATCGCACAGCGTATTCTCCGGTCGTTCCCAGTGGAAACGCGGGCTGTCGTTGTAGAACAGAATCGTGCGATCGAATCCGATCTGCTTGGGCTGACGATCGAGGATCGAAATCGATTCGATAAACGACAGCTGGCCGGCGCGGGCGACGTCGACTTGCGTGATGTCGTCGCACAGTCGCATCGTTTCGATCTGCCCCGCCGATGAAAGAATCCGCTTGCCGCGAATCTCCGTCCCATCGTCCAACACCACGCCGACGGCGCGATCGCCATCGACATGGATCCTGTCGACTCCGCTGCGAAGCTTTAGTTCGCCGCCGAGTCCGCGGAACTTGCGAACAAGATTTTTGAGGATCAGCCGGACTCCTTTAAATGGCCGGGCAAAACCCTCCATGTAACAGGCGCGGAACATGATGCAAAACTGGCCGAAGTCCATGTCTTGCTGGCGCGCGTTGCCGTACCACATCAGCGGACACAGCAACATTTCGATCAGCAAAGGATCGGTGATCGTCTCTTCCAAAACCTGTCGCGTCGAGATATTAAACGAAGCCTCGTCGAGGTCGTCGTAGTCGAGTAGACGGGCGAGCAGTTTTTGGAAGTTGTCTTTCTGGTGCGGGAACTGCTTGGCAATATCCGCTTCCAAAAGCTTGATGTCGTTGCCGAAATTCAGCTCCACGTCGGGGAAGCGGATCGCCGAACCAATCGCGGGGACCAACTGGAAATCGTCCCAACGGAAACGCAACTGTCGCAGCAACTTGGCCAACGGGCCGCGTTTGCTTCCCTTCTCGGTGAAGTTTGTGACCGCATGCAGCCCGACGTCATAGTCACGTCCACCTTGGCGGTAGAACGAATTCAAGCCGCCGATGGTGTAGTGCTTTTCAAGAATGCAAACACGCTGGTCGAAGTAGGCCAGGCGAATGCCTGCGGCCAACCCCGACATCCCCGCACCAATGATGATGGTGTCGTAGACGTCTTCGTTCAGCGGATCGGTGGGGGAGTTAGCCGTGGTCAAAGCGGATTAGCTTGCAGGAAGGGATTCGCTAGCTGCGAACGATATCTTTCATCTTCGGTTCCAGGTAGGTCACGGTGCTCTGCATGCTTGCCAGCTGGCCGTATTCCTCTTCTGGGATCTGAACGCGGTGCCGCTTGCGCAACTCCATCACGATGTCCAGGAAATCCATGCTATCGAGTTCCAATTGCTCGCGGAACGGCTTGGCATCTTCCAAGTTGCTCAGATCCTCATCGGGAGCGATGTCGCCGAGGATGTCGATAATCTCTTCGCGAATGTCTTCAGGCGTCATAACGTCCTATTCTCCTGGATATTTTCAAACGCGGAACCGCTGGTCCGCCAAGTGGATTGAAATTGTGGCCCGGGGCACCGAAGCATCATAAAGGGTTAACTGAATTTTCAACAGGCTTGATCAATCAAAACCGACGAATGATCACGACAGAATTGATCCCGAGCATTCCGAATGAGTTGTTTAGGATGTATTGAACGTCATCCAATTCTTTTGGCTCGTTGATCACCAGCCCTGGCAGTTCGCAGGCCGGGTCGAGTTGATCGACGTTGATGGTCGGATGGCAGACGGAGTCTTTGAAGGCTGACAGGTTGCCGGCCAGTTCCAACGCCCCGGCGGCTCCCATCGCGTGGCCGATATAGCTTTTGGTGTTGTTGAAGTGAACGTTTTCGCAACCGGCAAACGCTTCTCGAAGCGCCAGGCATTCCTGCGCGTCGCCGCTGCTGGTTCCGGTCGCATGGGTGCTGACGATGTCGATTTGGTCGGCCGCCATCCCGGCTCGCTTGAGCGCTTTGGTCACGCACTGAGCCTGCCGTTCGGGGTTGGGCAAAACAAAGTCGGTAGCATCGGTATTCATCGCATACCCGACCAGTTCGCCGTAGATTTCGGCACCGCGTCGGCGGGCGTCGGAGAGCCGTTCGAGGACGTAGACGCAGCCGCCTTCGGCGACGACGATGCCGTTGCGATCGACGTCGAATGGCCGCGAGGCAAGCTCGGGATTTTCGTGCGTCGCCAAGGCGCCTTGGCTGTTGAAACCGGCAAAGATCCCAAAGGTATGGATGCTTTCGGAAACGCCGCCGGCCAATGCTAGGTCGCATTCGTTCAGCCGCAACATCTGGGCCCCTTGGATCAGTCCCGCGTTGCCCGCAGCACAAGCGGCACCGATCGTGTAGTGCGGTCCAGTGATCCCCATGTTCAGGGCGATTTCGCCTGCTGGACTGTTGGCAACCGTTCGTGGATTGTGATGGTGCGACCAATATTTGGTGTCGTAATCGAAGCCTTTGATCTCGTAGATCTCGTTTTCGGTTTCGACATTGCCGTGTTCGGTGACGCCAATGTAGACGCCGACATTCGATTTGTCGGTGTTCGCCCAATCGATCCCGCTGTGCAAGATGGCTTCATTGGCGGCGTAGATCCCGACGCTGCCAGCGCGCGTTCCGCGACGGATGTCCTTGCGGCTCTGATGCCGCTTGGCGTCAAAATCGCAAACGCCGGCCAAGGTTTTGCCGAAGTAGCGGATTTCGTAATCGGTCACACCGCTGCGCCCCGAAAGCAGCGCCTCGCGATAGGTGCCCCAATCGTTGCCATTGGGGGCGGTCAAACCGATCCCGGTAATTACGATGCGTTGGTCGTCAGGCAATTGGAAAGAACTGTCAGCGGCGGTCACATGTATCTCTCTGGAAGAGGCCCGAAAGCCTGTAATTTAAATCTTTTCCAACCTTCCGCAAGCCGCTCGAACGAGAGCTTACCGAACCGTTACTTAGACAACAGCTGCACGACGGCAGCGTGATTGTTCTTCTGGGCAAAGCTGAGCGCGGTGTCGCCGTCGATGTCTTTTGCGTCGCGATTGGCCTGTCGCGCCAGCAGCATCTTGCAAATTTCGGTCTGCCCTTCGGCAGCGGCAAACATCAGGGCGGTGAAGCCTTCGACGTTATCGGCCAGATTGACGCTGGCTCCCGCGTCTAGCAGTCGCTTGACCGTCGCATCATTAGGCCCCGATGCTGCGTACATCAGCGCCGTTCGGTCCGACGAGTCCTTGGCATCGACATCGACATCGTTTTCCAACAGCAATTCCACCACGGCGGAATGCCCATCGAAGGCGGCCAGCATCAGCGCGGTCCGTCCCTGTTCGTCGGCAGCTCCGATGCGGAGCCCCTGTTGGATCCCCTGCCGAACCGGTTCGATCTGTCCCAGGCCAGCGGCATTGCGAAAGTCTGCCAGCGTGATCGGTGTAATCTGCTGTGCCGCCGCGTCGGCGGTGGGCGAATCCGCGTCGTCGCGGACCGCTTCAGCAGCCGGGGCTGCGGGCTGCTTCTCTTTCCGCTCGGCACTGCTGTCGCAGCCGATCAAGACGACGACCAACAGCCAACTGAGGTGGAAAAAACGGGTTTTCATCGAGGTCATCCCCATCGAGCACGCTATGAAAATTCGTGGCACGCAAACGTGCCAGTGACTATCGAACCACGAACCCTATCGTCGAGGCAAGCAGACGAGGCATCACATGGGGCAATTTTTTAACGTTTCCTGCACAGGGAAATAAATTCTAAACCGTTGACGCGATGAGACTTAGGTGTATTGGAAAAGAAATGCCCTCCCCCAAACCCTGCAAAGGTAGGTAGACTAGCGGCCGCACCTCATGGCTGGGCATTGGCGGAGTGAATGGGCAGGTGGGTCCATGGTGTCTTGCGAGCGGACCGCAACGGCATGGAAGCAAATTTGGAAACAAGGCAATGTTGACAACGACACGACACGATCCGAACGTCACGTTGACGCTTCGTGGCAAGCATTCTCGAACTGTCGATCAGGAACTGGTCTCACGGTACGAGGAAGTGCTATCCAACAAGAAGCTGAACTGGACGACCTACCATCGCCTGGGGAAGCTTTTGGGGATGGGGGGCCAAGGGAAAGTTTACCTGTCGGCCCGTCGTGGCACCGACGGTTTTACGTTGCCCGTGGCGATGAAGGTTTTCTCGCCGGAGAGATACAGCGATGTCCGCGATTACGAAGCGGCGATGTCGCGGATCGCGGGAATCGCAGCCCGTGTAGCGATGATCCAAAACGATAACGTCTTGGACGTGCAGAACTTCGTCGAACGCAACCGAATCCGGATCATGGTGATGGAGTGGGTCGACGGATACGATCTGCAAGCGCTGATGCGACCCGAGAAACTCAAACTGCTCGAAGGCAACATCAGCAAACGGCGTTGGAAATATGTCAACGAAGTTATTCTGACACGCGGGCCGGTTCAGAACCGCTTTAAAGCAGGCGTTGCGGTGGCAATCTTGCGCGAATGCCTCGAAGCCCTCGCGGCGCTGCACCGCGAAAGCATTGTGCACGGCGACATCAAACCGTCGAACATCATGCTGAAGAAGTCGGGGCACAGCAAATTGATCGACATCGGTTCGGCGTACGATTACCGTACTCCGCCGGTCGATCGTTCGTGCACGCCGGTCTATGCTGCACCGGAAGTTCTGGAGCACGACAACGCGACGCCCAAGAGCGATCTGGCGAGCCTGGGATACGTGCTGATCGAAATGCTCAGCGGGCGGCCTCCCTTCCGCGGCGACATCTCGCTGCGGGAATTGTTGCAAGCCAAACGCGAACTGCCTCAGCGACTGAACGAAGTCTTGCCAGCGGAAGTCACGTGCAACGCGCTGCTGATGCACTTCTGTCGCGGCCTGATCGCTCCGGATCCCAACCGCCGCTTTCCGAGCGCCGAGGCGGCTGAACATGTCGAACAAGGTGCCGCGGCGTTCCATCGCCAATTGGTCCTGAGCGACATGTCGACCGAATACGACAACGACATCCGGCTGTGGCTGGAAGAGCTGAACCGGATCGAGCTGTCGTTGGAAAAAGAACGCGAAGAGAACGAAGACCCCAGCGGCAACGAAAACGAATCGATCGTTTAGAATGCCGCGCCGCCGAGGCCGCTCAATCCGTGATCACATGTGGATTGGCGACCGCACGCAATTAGGCGGCGGCTCGCTGCTGCCGAAACAGATTCTGGTACAACGCCAGCGTCGCGTCGACCATGCGAGGTGTGGTGAATCGAGTGAGAGCAAAGTCTTGGGCACGCGTTAAGGCCTGCTCGTCCGCTGGCGAATCGAGCTGACGATAGAGTTGTTCGGCCAACTGGCCTTCGTCATCCACGGGAACGACCGCCGCGAATGGCCCATCGGCCTGCATTCGTGGTTCGATCCCTAGCACATCGCTTAAGCCGCCAACGGCGGTCGCAACAACTGGTCTCTTCAGCATCATCGCAGCTGCGACAGTTAAACAGAGCCCTTCGTCACGAGCCGGATGGGCGATCACATCGGCGGCGGCGAGCAGGGTGTTTGCATCGTCGCGAAATCCGAGCAATCGCACCTCGTTGGCGAGTCCAAGCGTTTCGATCTGCTGTTCTAATATTTCCCGTTGACGGCCTTCGCCTGCGATCACCGTCAGTGCTCTGCAGCCTTTATCCCTAAGCAACGCCGCAGCGTCAATCAACGTCGAGTGTCCTTTGCAGGGGAACAGGTTGCCCACGGCAACGATGAGTTTTTGATGATCGTTTCCTAGCAGTTCGTTTCGCAGACGCTCGACGTCAGCAGCCGCCACTCGAGGCGGGTCGATCGCCGCATGGATCACCTGAGCCCATGCGGGAGAAAGTCCGCGTGCGCCGCATGCGTCCGCGACCGCATGGGAAACGCAGATCACTTTCTGGGACAGTCGATGGTATTTGGCCGGGGAGCGAATCGGAAACATCGTGTGCCGCATCGAAACGACGCGAAGTGACTTCAATCCGACAGCCGCCAGCCCCATTCGCGATAACGAACGCGAATCATTGCAGTGCAAAACGGCGGGCCCCAAGGTCTTCATCCACTGCCGCATCCGCCAGATCGCCGCAGGGCTTTTTCGCGACGCATCGCACTGCGAGATCTCGGGCAACGCATCTCGCATTCGTTGTGCAAGTTGCCCGTCGCTTGGGGCTAACAATCGAACTTCGACACCGCGAGCCAGTAAACCTTGGGCCAGCGCAAACAGGTACGCTTCGCCCCCGCCCCAAGTCGTCTGAGTCGATGCCAGGACGACGCATGCGGGAGAACTGGGGCACGGGATAGCGGTCGAGGTCACGGGAAAGTCCAAGGTTTAAAGTAAATCGCCCCATTGAGTGCGTGCAGCCTTACGCCGCGGAACGCATCGCGGTGGGATGTTCCAGTTGGTGTTCGCCGATCCATTTTCGGCACGGGATCGCAGTTCCGTCGAGGGTGCCAGGGTGAAACCAAGGCGACGGATAATAGACACGTCGCGCGTCGGAATCGGCCGCCAAGTAAGCGCCCCACCAACTGAACGAACTGTTGGCGATCACCGCGTGTCGACACTGGCTGATCAGATACAGATCCTCATGGCAGGTGGCCCCGTCGTTGTGCGTCACCGGCGTAAAGGGGATACCAACATCCAAGTTCTTTAAGCACCAAGGGATATCGTTGGAGAACAAAAAGATTTGCGGATCGGCAACGTGTTGGCGAAGGTCTTCTAGGCAGCGTCGATAGTACCCTGGTTCCAAGGTGCGGAAGATCTTTTGGTTTGTTGGATCCGAAACGTAGTCGCCGCGGCGAACATGCAACGCAACGCTTTGCGTGTTATCCATCCGGCGTGCCATCGCTGCGGTGGCCTCCGAAACGGGGTCGACCAAACGGAACTCCTCCCGCAGGGCTTCCTCCATCCCGGGAAAAAACGCTTCTCCCTGCCAATAACCTTCCGTGTAGAGATTGGCGTGTGAATGGAGCCACTTGTCGCGAAACCCAAACGGCTTCTCACGACGCAATCGAAAGACGCCCGACTGTCGTGGAAACGCCCGTGCGGCAAACGATTGCCAGCTGGAATACGCTTTTGATGCTCCAGAATATCTGGCAGGGACTCGGTGTCGCAAAGCCTCCGGCAATCGGAGGGCTCGAATCGCAAACCGATCGAGCGTCATGTCGCGCAGCTGGTATTCTTCAAAGGCACTGACATCGATGTAGTGCTCCACGCCGGCCTGTTTTGCCAAGTACGCACCGTAAGCGTACTGAAACAATTGATTGCCTAGGCCACCGATCAAACGTGTTACGATCATTGCAAGCTCCCATCCGATCAGGTGTCACCACTGGCAAGTTCGCCACGCGTCGTTGCGGGGTTCCATGCCGCGCCGGACGAACGCCAACAGCCCATCAAATTACGGGTTGGATCATCTCCGACATCACCTCTGTATGCAATATCGATTTGCAGCACTCGTTAGCCGGCCTGCTGGCCAGCGACCACGATCTGCTTTTGGCAGCGCCAGCCCCCGCTTCACGCCAGCTTCGCCCAAACTCTTCTGGTGCTCCGCTGAGCTAGCGGACGACTAGCCGCATTTCCTGAATAGCTGCCCGACGCTGCGAAGAGCCAATTGAACATGTTGATTCTTCGGGTACAGACAAACTTGCTGGCGGTCGCCATGTTGCATCCGTTCGCGCAACAATGCGACCAACGTTGGGAACAAATTCAAATCGTCTAAGACAATCTTCCGGGCCGCGGCGACCTGCTGTCGATGGGCAACATCCAACCGCTGCTCGATCCCGGAACAGATTGAATCGATCGCCTGCTGAGGCTGGAAAATGTCAATCGGCGTAAAACTGTCCTGCGGCAAATATTCATCCGCGTTGGGAGCACCAAAATAAAAGGGATACGCAAAGCCGAGAAACGCATCGGCAATCTTCTCGCTTATGTAGTCCGGATGCGCAGTATTTTCCAACGCCAGATGGAATCGGTAGGGTGCAACCGCCTCCCATTTGTCGGCAATCGGATGATGCCCGTTGCCAAAGACATCCAGTGCTTCTCCTAGATGTTCCTTAAGCTGTTGCACAAACTCCAATCGTTGACGATGTCCGGGCGTCGTCGCCTTGTTCGAGATCACGACGCTCATGACATGCGTTTTTTCCGGATATGACATCGCTGAAAGCTGGTCGTAGTCCAGCGCGACGTGACACTCGGCGCCGAACTGGATGCCGACGTGCCATGGAAGCGCCTGCTGGCGTGCGATCAGCCCTCGATGGGTGACCTCGTGGCAGGTCAAAACCCAGTGGAACTGGCGAAGGAAGTCGCTGCGGTAAGTGCGCAAGGTGGGAGGTTCAGCCGAGATGAACAGCACATTCTCTGGAGGGCACGTTGCCCACGTCGCCGCGGGGAGACTCTCGAAGACAACCCACGCATCGCAACTGACATCGGATTGGTTAAATATAAACTCAAAATCCTCCCAGACCGCCCGTCTACCGGGAGTCTGGCGAACGTAGTGCATTTTGGGGCCACAGGTTGTCACCAATACCCGATACATCGAGACCTTCCTTGGTTCAGTTGTGCAACGCGTCGCAAGTAGCGAGTGAAACAAGCCTCAGCGTTGTGTTTCAAGCTTCCGTTTCATTATGCTGCGTCACGATAGCTCGGAATCGGCGGGAACTGCGCCCGTTTTCCAAATGCACACGCAACGGCGGACCGCGCGGCCACCTCAATCGTCGTGCTCCAGGTGCGGGCACTCAACGGGTTGGTCCCCCATTGAGATCGAAGATGCTTGCAAGCGATCTCCCATTGCCCTTGCCGCGAAGCCTTTTTGGCCCATTTCAGCGGACCTGCTGGCGATCTTGGCCTGCGACATTTGCGGATCAATTGTTCGGGACGGGCGAGCCCACGTCGCGCGTAGGTTTCTTCGAGTAGACTCACCAGACGCTCGTCGCGCGTCACGCCTCCGTTCCAAGTACCGCTGGCAGCATGCTGGCGATAGCAGAGCAAAACCTCAGGTAAATTCGCCAGCTTGCCGACTTCAGCCAAACGCAACCAGAGGTCGAGATCCTCGACCCAAGCAAACTCGGGGCGATAGCCTCCCACGGATTCGATCGCCGTGCGGCGAAGCATGGACACGGGATTTGCAATCGCCGACTTCAAGACAAGATTGGCGCTGTCGATTTGTTCGTGCGAGGTCGGATATTGAACAACGGCCAGTGCCCCGCCGCTCGAATCGATTTCAAGAATCCCCGCGCCAACAGCAACCACGTCGGGGTGCGAGTCTAGAAATTCAACCTGTTTCGCGAACCGTTCGGGCATCGCGATATCGTCTGAGTCCATTCTTGCGATCAGAGGTGCGGTACAGGCAGCGACACCCGCATTTGCTGCCCCGACGACGCCCTGATTCGTCTGACGGATAATTTCAACACGCGAATCTGCCGCGGCGAACCGGTCCAAGATCTCTGCGGAACCATCGGTGCTGCCATCATCGACGCAGATCAAGCGGAATTGGGGGAACGTTTGATGCAAGATGCTTTGGATCGCTTCGGGCAAATATCGTTCCGCGTTGTAGATCGACATCACAACGTCAATTCTATTTTCCGACATGGCGGCTGTCCTGTAGTGTCCTGCCTGATACACATAAAATGAGCCCGCCGCGTTTTACAGGCTCTTTGGTGCGGGAAATAAAAACAATGATCGGATCGGTCGAACCCGTCGCAAACGATGGTGGGTTTGCGAGCGGAGGTTTAATGAGACCGTGTTCACGCTGCTGGTCGTTCAAACAAAAAACAACCGCAGGCATAACGTTGCTGGAGTGCAAGTTCGAAGGAGGGATTGTCTAGCAGGCCTTGGCTTGAATCATCCGGAAGCATCGCCCAGCTGCTAAGCGACAACTGAGGCAGATAATCCTTGATCATTTGAGGGGCGTAGATGCGATGTGCGTTGAACTGTATCCGCGGTTTGCCAACAGGAACCACCATCAACAACTTACCTCCAGGTGCGACGACTCGCTGGAGTTCCAGAAGCGCCTTTTTATCCCCGTTGGCATCCATCGGATCGCCATACCGTCCCAGGCCGACATGTTCGATCGTGTGCATGCACGAAATGCTTTCGACGCTTTGATTTGCAAAGGGAAGATCGCACAGATCGGCCGCATCCGACTTCAGGTTCGATAGCGACAGCGGCGTCGGGCGATAATCATAGAATTCAACGGGCACGAACGCCGAAGTCAGGGTCGCAAAATAGGTGCACGAGCTGATGTCGATGTGTTTGCTCGGTCGCAGGTCCGCCAATACACGTGCCGCCCACGCGGTGTGGTAGACGTAGTGGGCGTCGAAGGGATGTTGGTCGCTGACGTCGTTCAGCCGTGCCCAGCGATCGGACCAGTCGGCCGATAGTTCGGGACGTTCGGTCTTGTTCAACGATACGAAATCTCGATACTGAGATCGAAAACCCAACTTCCGACGTGTCTTCGTAATAAGGTTCATTGCATCCCTTCGCTCGGGTGTCTCAACTCTCCCATGCTCCCATTACGCAGGGGGGCACCAAGGATGGCCCAGTCGGACCTTCCGGTCAGAGCAAGCTGATTGGGCAATCGCGTGGCGTCGAGATATAGCGAAACGCGGTTCAGAAGAATAGCCCGATTTAGGGAGTGCTGTCTCGGCTTGAAATTTTGCCTTGCCTTGGGCTCCTCTTCTTCACTAGCCTAGTCGTAACATTGGCCAATCCCTCCATACACAGTTGTGTGCCGCTGGCGAACCGATATTATGAGCAAACGAACATTTACCATAGTCGTTCCCACACGCGAGCGCGCCGATACGCTTGAAGTGACGTTGAGAACGGTAGTCGCGCAAGACGATGACCAGTTGCAAATTCTCGTCAGCGACAATTGCAGCCAGGATGCCACCCGCAGTGTCGTCGAAAGTTTCGAAGATTCGCGGATCCGATACTTGAACACAGGTCGTCGTTTGAGCATGTCGGAGAACTGGGAATTTGCGATATCGCATGTCGAAAGCGACTGGGTTGCGATTATCGGTGACGACGACGCCTTGCTTCCAAATTGTTTGCAAAAAGTGAACCACCTGGCCGACGTCACCGGCGCCAAGGCAATCCGTTCGGCAACCTGTGATTATCATTGGCCGCTGCCGAACGATCCACTTTCGGCGCGTTTGCGGGTGCCAATGTCATCCGGTTTTGAGTTCCGCCGCAGCAAGGATTGGTTGCACCGGGTACTTGTGGGTAGCGCCAACTATTCAGATCTCCCCGTGCTATACAACGGCAGCTTTGTAAGCATGGATGTCATTCGGAATGCAACCTTCGGGGATCGTTTCTTCCGGTCGTGCATTCCCGACGTTTATTCGTCGATGGCGATTTCTAACACGCTCGATCGCTTCGTTTATAGCCGTGAGCCGTTTGCGATAAATGGAGCCTCTCGGCACAGCACAGGCAGCTCTCAATTTTCCACCGACACTGCCAAGAAGGAGGCGAGCAAAAAATTTCTAGCAGAAGGCAACTATCCGTTTCATCACTCGGTCCCGATGGACGGGGGTGACTATCCCAAATCGATCCACGCGATGATCTATGAGTCGTCGGCTCAGGTGGGCGAGGTGTTTGCCGAAGGAGCGACCGTCGAGCCAGCGACACAATTAAAAGTGATTCTGGCCGCAGCGGGCAAAAATCGTGACCATATCGATCGCTGGAGTCGCCAGTTTGCGGAGCAACATGAACTCGACTACGAACAGGCCTCTGTCGCTGCGGTACGGCACCGGAGATCGCTGCGATTCCATCGCATGAAGGCGAAAATGCAGACGTCTGCCGACATGCGGCTGACAGGCGAAGATCGTCCAATCGCGGACGTGCAGCAGGCAGCGGAGGTGGTCGGTGAACTGCTTCGCAATCGATCATCCATCGCAACGCGGCTTGCTGGACGCTTCGCTGAAATGGTGGGGTTAAGCAGCGGGAATCCATCGCGTGCTGCGTAACGGGAATTGGTCCGACGTTTCTGTCGCCACCGCAAAATGTCTGCGGTGGCGCTCCATGACGCGATAATTACCGTCGTCGTAACCAGCCGGCGGGCCAGTGCGTGACATCTTCGGTCAGTTCGCTTTCGTTAAAGGTCCACGGTGGAGCGACGAGCTCAAACTCAGGATGTGCGGCGGCAAATTCCGCGGCCGAAGCGGTTGGATGATCGTGTTCCCAGCTCGCTTCACCACGCGGTGTATCGTAGACATCTTTCATGATCCCATCGGTAGCGACGATGTAAGATCCAGGGGAAACCAGATCATGATACGCATTCAATTCACCTAATACATGATCTTTCGTGTGGCAGGAATCGAGTAGTACCATCACGGTTTCACCCGGCTGAATTAGCGACTTGACTTGGTTGACGATCTCATCGCTGATCGAATCGCCTTCGACCAGCGTGATCATCGAAGCGAGTTCATGCGCTTCGATCGCCTCGCGATTGTGTTTGCGGATTTCGACGTCGACACCGATCACACGACCGCGCCCCATCGCTTTCATCAAACTGGCATAATAGACCAGCGATCCACCATGAGCCACGCCGGTCTCGACGATCACATCCGGTCGCACTTGGTAGATCGCCTCTTGCGTGCGAATCATATCTTGGGACAACTGGATGATCGGGCGGCCAAACCAAGTGTAGGTGTAGATCTGTTTTTCGTTCCAACCCACTTTGGTCCAGAGGTCCGACAGCAACTCGTAACCCGCTTTCGAGTACAGTGGCAATTGCCGAGTATCGCCATTTTCCTGGATCGAAATTTGAGCTTGTTCTGTGTCTATTGAGATTTGCATTTGAAATACTACTCGTCGAAGGGTGGCGTTATAGTTTGATCGATTACGTTGAATGAGACTGAACGCGTCGAGCGTGTTCGATGGTGCTTTGGATCCCCGACCGTAAACTGGTTTGTGGTTGCCAAGCGACTTCGCGGTTCAGTCGTGTCGTGTCGGCAACGACCCAAGGCGGATCATCTGTTGCGGTCGGTACAGCGCCCCAGCGTACACGATTCTCGCCTCCGAATTGGGAGCTGATCTCGCTGACCAATTCGCGCAGTGTTATCGGCTTACCCGATCCGATGTTGATTGGCCCGCAAACCTTGCTGTCCAATACAGCTACCAGCGCGCTGGCAGCATCGGAAACGTAGAGATAGTCACGCACTTGGCGACCGTGAGAACATTCGGGAACCTGCCCCGCGAGCAGGGCGGAGATCACCGGGCCAGGGAACCGGGCTGCTGGGCTGCCGGGGCCATACATGAAGAAGATTCGTGCTGTCGCGGCGCTTAAACCAATCTGTTCGGACCACGTTTCGAGCAACTGTGACAACGCAAGCTTGGACTTCCCGTATAAAGATCGCGGCACTAGCGGGGTGATGCTTTCGCGACACAATCCGTACTGCCAGTCGTACTCCGCGCAGGTTCCCGCGCTGACCAAACGCTGGCCGCCGCTATCTTGAAACCGTTGCATAAGATCGATACTTGCCGACAGCCAACGCAGGTTCTGCGGAGAGGTCCAGTATTGCGACGGCGCGGTTTCCCAGGCGAGGTGCAGGAGATGCGTCGGGCTAATTTCTGAACACACGCGATCGGCGGAGCCAGCTTGCAACAGATCGCCGTAATGCCACTGGATCCCATCCGACGTAGGCATCGGTTTCTGGGAGACCGCGTGGACTTCATATCCACCTGCGACTAGCAACGGTAGGCAATGGGAGCCCAGAAAACCACGAGCTCCGGTAACTAGCACCCGTTTCAACGTTCGTAATCCGCATAGCTAAGGTCGCGCGGTGAGATCACGCTGGCTTCAAGCGGCCAACTGATTCCAAACGCAGGGTCGTTCCAGCGAAAACCTCGTGCTAGGGTCGCATCGTAGTCGGAAGATATTTGATACAGCACTTCGGTATCATCCGATAGCGTCTGGAAGCCGTGTGCGAATCCTTCGGGGATATACAGTGACTTTCGGTTGTCCTGCGTTAGTTCCACGCTCGTCCACTCTCCTCGCGTGGGCGATTGCGGTCGAACATCGATTGCAACATCGAAGATCGCGCCGCGGATAACACGAACTGTCTTTGTTTCGGCGCTGGGGGCTTCTTGAAAGTGCATCCCGCGAACCGTACCACGACGCTTGTTAAACGACAGGCTGGACTGACTGAATTGGGAGATCAGCCCCCGCTGGGCAAACTCTTGTTGGCAGTAAATCCGCGCGAAGAATCCACGTTCGTCCTCGGCTGGCTCGACTTCAATCACGAAGACACCTTCGAGCGGAGTCGTTTGGAAAATCATGTCGAGCGCCTTACGCAATGCGAACCTGGGGAATCGGCACGATAAACTTCCCGCCACGGTCCTGGTAATCGACCTGCTGTTGCAGGATCTCGTCGCAGAAGTTCCAGGTCAACAACAATACATAGTCGGGTTGGTCGGCGACCAGCATCTCGGGTTCATAAATTTTCAGGTGGGTGCCAGGCGTGTAGCGTCCCTGTTTCACCGGGCTGCGATCGACCACGTATTCCAACACTTCTTTGCCAAGTCCAAAGTAATTCAGCAGAGTGCTGCCTTTGGCCGAGGCGCCGTATGCAGCGATCCGCATGCCTTCAGATTTAAGGTCTTGCAGCAATTCCAGCAGGTCCTGGCGGAGGCCTTCGACAGTGTTCCGCAAGCCGAGATAGAACGACAGTTTGTCGACGCCCCAGGCACTCTCTTCGGCCAGTAGCGTTCGAACCGATTCGCCCGGCTGGTCGCAGTGTTCGCTGCGGCAAGCGACGATCCGCAGCGAACCGCCGTGGATCGGAACTCGGGAAGCTTCGACGATCGTCAATCCGTGGCTGCGGAACAAGCGATCGAGCGTGGTCAACGAGAAATAGCACAAGTGTTCGTGGTAGATCGTGTCGAACTCCACTTGATCGACGAGGTCTTTTACGTAGGGCACTTCAAATACTGCGTGCCCGGTTGGCTTCAGGATGCGGTGAACGCCGGCGACGAACCCGTTCAATTCAGGGACGTGGGCCATGACGTTGTGCCCGTGAATGACATCCGCGCTTTGCCCCTGTTCGGTCAGTTGCGTCGCAAGTTCCAGGCTGAAAAAATCGGCAACCGTCTGGATCCCACGTTCCTGGGCGACAGCCGCGATGTTCTGTGCCGGCTCGATGCCTAACACAGGGACTCCGAGTTGCTGGTAGTATTGCAGCAGGTAGCCGTCGTTGCTGGCGATTTCCACCGCCAAACTATCTTCCGTCAACTGCAGCGTTGGGACCAAGTGCTCGACCAAATTTTGGGCGTGTTCGAGCATGGTGTCGGAGTACGACGAGAAGTAGGCGTATTCGCTGAATAACTCTTCCGGAGGAACTGTTTCAGTGATTTGCACTAGCGTGCAATCGGCGCAGAAAACCAGCTCGAGCGGGAACGTCGGCTCAGGCTCGGTCAACTGGTCCGCGGTCAAAAGCCGGTTGGCCAACGGCGTCTTCCCGAGCGAAAGCACGGGCTCCAAGTGGCTCGAGCCACAGGCGCGACAATTCGAAATCATGATTCAAGGATCCTAATAAATTCTGTACACAGCCGCCGATTGCTCGTACAGCTTTCCACCGCGACCGCGCGATTAGCCCGCAAGCCTCTGGGAGTGATGAGGCTGGCGGGATTGGTCAGCCCACTCTGCTCCAGCTGTCGACGCCGCATGTTCAAAGTTTTTGATCTGTTGTCGCGTGAGGTCCCGCATGTCTGCCCCTTCGCTCCAACTGCGATACCACTCGACGGTAGCTTGGATTGTCGTTGCGAAGTCCCAATTCGGCTGCCAGGCCAATTGCGAAATCGCCTTGGAGCAATCGAGTTTGAGGATGCCGCTTTCGGGCAGCGCTTCAGCAGCTGCCGGATCGATACGGACCTCGCCGGCGCCCCAGGTCGCCACGAGTCGCTTAGCAAGTTGGCCAACCGTCACATGCGCTGCGGGGGCCGGCCCGAAATTCCATCCGCTAGCGAACTGCGTTCCGTCTGCGCCGCACAGACGCGATGCCAAGGCAAGGTATCCCGAAAGCGGTTCGAGGACGTGTTGCCACGGGCGGATTGCGTTGGGGTTTCGTAACACCAAAGGCTGCTCGGCCAGGATGCTAGAGACAAAGTCGGGGACGATACGGTCTTGAGCCCAGTCGCCGCCGCCGATCACGTTGCCCGCTCGAGCGCTTGCCACACAGGTTGTGCCGGCGTCGCGAAAAAAGGAATCGCGATACGAGGCCGTCACAATCTCAGTGGCCGCCTTGCTTGCGCTATAGGGGTCTTTGCCACCCAACGGATCCTGCTCTCGATATCCCCAAACCCATTCGCGGTTCTCGTAACACTTGTCCGATGAGATCACGACGCAGGCTTGGATGTCTGGTTGCTGCCGCACTGCTTCGAGCACGTGCAGGGTTCCCATCACGTTGGTGTCGAACGTCTCTTTGGGTTGCTGGTAGGACAATCGAACCAGCGGCTGCGCCGCCAAGTGCAGCACGATATCGGGCCGTGCTTCAGCAACAAATGCTGCGACCTTTTCTTGGTCGCGGATGTCGATTGTGCGGTGGTCGTATTGGCCTTCCAGTTCCAGCAACTCAAACAGGCTGGGGGTTGTTGTCGGCGTCAAACCGCAACCAAACACTTCAGCCCCCAGTTGCAATAACCACTGGCACAGCCAAGAGCCTTTAAAACCGGTATCTCCGGTGACTAGTACCCTGCGTCCCGAGAACGTATTGTCGAACATCTCACCCTCCTTGGTGAAGCCGAGTCTTTGCTGAAAGCCCTTCGGCGTCACGCAGCTTGTTTTGTTATTTGTGAGTGCACTCGCTCGGGCAGCGTCCGGATGACCTGATCTTCGCTGCAATGCATCTTGTTCCAGACGCGCCACGGGCAATCGAGCTCTTCCCACTTCTGCTCCAGAGACTGCTTGTCGCGGAGCGTGTCCATGGGCATCCAAAAACCAGAGTGTTTGTATGCCGACAGTTCTCCTCGCATCGCTAATTGTTCAAGCGGTTCGCGTTCCCAGATCGTTAAATCCCCTTCGATGAAATCGAGTGTCTCGGGCTCCAACACAAAGAAACCACCGTTGATCCAGCCACCGTCTCCAGTCGGCTTCTCTTGGAATGCGGAGACCCGGGTGTCGTTACCGATCGCCAGGCGTCCAAACCTGCCACTTGGCTGGGTCGCAGTGACTGTCGCCAGCTTGCCATGGGCGCGGTGAAAACGAATGCTTGCTTGGATGTCGATATCCGCCAAGCCATCTCCGTAGGTCATCAGGAACGTTTCGTCGCCGACATGTTGGCGGATCCGTTTCAAGCGACCTCCGGTCATCGTTTCGAGTCCTGTATCAATCACTGTCACTCGCCAAGGCTCGACGTGATTCTGATGGACTTCCACCGTATTGGTTCGATAGTCCCAGGTCATATCCGACATGTGTAGCGGATAGTTTGCGAAGTACTCTTTGATGAGGTAGGCCTTGTACCCAGCGCAGATTACAAAGTCGTTGATGCCATGATGGCTGTACAACTTCAGTAGGTGCCAGAGGATGGGCCGGCCACCGATTTCTACCATTGGCTTGGGCTTTAGTTGCGTTTCTTCGCTCAGTCGAGTACCAAAACCACCAGCGAGAATTACTGCTTTCATAACGCAACCTTAAGGGTAAATCGCAAATTCCACGCTATTACGACGCGAACCGAGTGCCAACGTGGCGGGGAGGATAGCGAACGAGGTAAGTTGCGTCAATCGAGAAACAATTTGGGTTGCTTTTGCGTTGTTTGACGCACGATCGAGACTCTTCGCCGAGGCGTTCGGCGAAGATCCGCTGGCGCACTTAAGCGACCCATCGCCGCAGCGTCCGAGAGTTCTTGTGTAGCAGGCCAGCCCAGAATGTTGGATTGCACCATCGCGATCCCAGGCGAACGTCTGGAGTCTCCCAGTCTTTCGCGGCGATTCTCTCTTCCATGATCCGTGGGTGTGATCCCCGAAATGGCTCGCAAGTCTTCAGGTCCCAGGCATAGGACTCCTCTTCTGTTTGCTCCCCGGGCGTCACTTGTCTGCCATCGTAGAGGCTTAAGAAGTAGTCAGACTTGGCCGCCATCGTCTTTGGCGGCTTAACATATCCATAGTGATATACCCAAGCACCTGTGGGGGCGGCGACCAGTTTACGATCCTGAACGTTAAATCCACATGCATCGCCAACCGATTGCACACCCGCGTTCGCGCGTACGATCCTGACCTGCCGCCGATAAGGGAGCGGATCGCGAATGTTGTAGTCGGCGCGAAAATGATGGTAACGGAACGACAGTCCTTCCACTCGCTTGTTGTTAACATGCCGCCGCATGCTTGCCTGGATCCGGTCTAAATCGGCTTCGTGGATCACTTCATCGGCTTGGATATAGAAACACCAATCGCCAGAACACTCGCGCAGTGCAAGGTTGGTTTGCTCGGCTAAAACGGTGCCGTTTTGTCGGCTCGTTTCATCCCAGACGGTATCGATGATCCGTATCTTTGGGGAATCGATCGATTGAATTAACTCCCGCGTCCCATCGCAGCTTTGACCTACCGCCACGATCATTTCATCGACGATCGGCAGTATCGATGTGATGCTCTCGACAACGGGGTAGTCGTAATGGATTGCGTTGCGAGCGATGGTGAATCCCGATACTTTCATAGCTCAATCTCTATGCTACAGTTTCTGTCTTCATCCCCTGGTCTCGAAACATTCATTCACCGAACGACGAGCGGAGGCGAGGAACCCACCCAACTGTGTGAGTGGGACAGGCCTGTGATAGCGAATCGGGCAGTAGCAGAATAGATCAATTAGCCGCTTTGCCTATATCGAATGAATCGGCAACGAGTTCCAAGGGCGACAGCCCCAGCGACGTAGGCAACTTTCGGGCATTCGCAACGTGAACGCAGTCGGATGGTTTGCATGCTCGAAGAACCGGTTCGCGCTTCAAGTCGGCGAGAACTTGGCGGGCAAAGTTGCGAGCCTTCGGCGAATTGCCAAACGCTTACGTCGTGGAACCTCGCCCGATACCCAAGAATGAAGTCTTTGCGAAGCACGATGGAAGGCGGCGGCTCGCCAAGTGTCGCAACTCACACAGGCGGCGTTCAGGCGGTGTGGTTCGCTAGCAACGGGGTTTCGCTGGCCGCGATTGCGCCGAGGACCGCGTTTTCAAGAGGTTCGAGCGGGCAATGCCACGAACCTCGCCAACGGTTCCGGCTAGCCGCGACTTGCTGGCACGATGCTCCAACTTCATTTGCGAGCAATTGGAAATAATCGCGATCACAATTCGACGGTTTGATCTCGATCAAATCGATAGGCCTAGCCGACAGCAGAATGTTGGTCAGTCCGGCGCCATGCAGACCGACGACGATTGCGGCATCGCGAAACAGCCGCACCTGCTCTTCCAGCGTGTATTGCTCCAGGCAATGCGATTCAAAGCC
Source organism: Rosistilla ulvae (assembly GCF_007741475.1). Classification (NCBI taxonomy): domain Bacteria; kingdom Pseudomonadati; phylum Planctomycetota; class Planctomycetia; order Pirellulales; family Pirellulaceae; genus Rosistilla; species Rosistilla ulvae. The sequence continues at coordinate 2,573,371 of NZ_CP036261.1, forward strand.
ATGCCTGGCCAACAACGCTGCAACTTCCGCGTCGTTGCCCAGCGAGCGGTTTCGCGCCAGACGGCGGCTGACGTACAATCGCCGCCCCGGCTGGGCATGCGGAGGATTTGTGGCCGACTTCAATTGCGATTGCAGTCGTTCGCTCAGTCGCCGCCGCGACGCCGTGGTCGCAAGGGAAGGGACGATCAATCGATCGGCGTGAAGCAACAGGCCTTCATGAGGTTCAATCACCTTATCCGATGGGATCCCCAATAAATCGAGCGCCTGCCGTTGGAACGGTTTGTAATTGTCGACCACGTAGGCATCCGCTTGCAGCACGCCCGCCTGGCGGACCAGTTCCAGACGTGGCAGCACCTCGCACAACCAGTGAAAATAGTTGTGCGATCCGGACGTGTTGAGGACGACGACGTCACCGGCGACCCGGACTGGTTGGGGCAGGCGGCGGGGAGTTGTCATCGCGCGGCGGATGCGACGTGGATTGAGCCAACCGCCGGGAACCGCTTTGGGGGCGAGCGGACCATCGCAACGATGCAGTTCCGATAGCACGACGTCGTCGATTCCAATCCAGTCGCACTGTCGGCCGTGGCACCATCCCCCTTCGATTTCCATGACAAGCCCGTCGGCGAGATCGTCGGTTCGGTCCGATTTGATAGCCTGGCGGGGCGACTTCACTGGCAAACGGCCGGCTTCCTCACGCCACCGCAGCTTGACGCGTCGCGGATAGCGGTCCAGCAGTTCAGCGGTCGACAGCGTTTCGGTAGGCTTTTTCTTCCCGAGTCGAAACGGCAGTAACGTCGACAACGCAAACACATACTTTCCGTAGTGCACTAGTTTGCGATTGTGATTGGCAATATCCATCTCGAAAAAGTCGCGCTCCGGTCGCTCGCTCAATCCCGTCCCGCCGTTTATTGCTTGCCGGGCCGCTGTAGGTCGAATTGAGATTCCACGCACTGTACCCCTACCGCTATGGAGAGTCCAGATCACCGCTGAGATAGATCGACCGGCGCATCGAAAACGTCGACGACACTGTCGGGGCCTTAATACCGCAGCAAAGCCGCTTCGGCCATTACGCCGGGGCCAAACGCCAGCACGACCGCTGGCCCCTCGCAACGCTGGGATTGATTTCGCTCCATCACAAACAAGACGGTCGCCGACGACATGTTGCCCAGGTCGTTCAAGACTTCGCGGGAGACCTGAGTGTGCGTCGCTTGAAGATGAAGCGCCTCCTCGACCGCATCGAGAATGCGCGGGCCTCCCGGATGGACAATCCAACGTTGGATGTCTTCGATCTTCAATCCTTGAGAGTTCAGCCACTGGCAGATCCATGATCGCAGATAGGTTTTGATGCAATCGGGAACCCCGCTGGTCAGCCGCATCTGAAATCCATGGTCGCCGATGTGCCAAGACATCTCGTCGTTGGTGTCTTCGATCAGGCAGGCTCCGGTCGCTTCGATCTTGCAGATCGAAGCCGAATGCGGATGCTTGGTTTCCCAGTTGGCACCCGCCGCGATGATGCTGCCCGAACCATCGGCGAACAGCGCGTTGCCAACCACGCCATCGAGGTCCCAACGCATGCGAAAGTGCAAACTGCAAAGTTCGACACAACACATCAACACACAGGCGTTGGGATCGGCTGCCGTGAGACCTTGGACGGTTCGCATCCCGTTGATCGCACCGTGACATCCCATGTAACCGACGTGAACGCGCTGCGTCGTCGATGGCATGCCAAGCAATTGGATCAGGTCGATATCGACGCCGGGCGCGGCAAAGCCAGTACAGGAAACGGTGACCAGGTGCGTGATGTCGCCGGGCAGCACCGCCGCGTCGTGGATCGCAGCGGTCGCCGAGGCGAGAGCCAAGGGAGTCGCATGTTTTTTGTACAGCGACATCCGCTGGGCTGTGGTGGGACCGTCGCCGCCAGTCCCCGATTCGTTGGATTCGCTGTCGGATTTGTGCCAGTGGTACCCGAGCTCGTACGGGATCACTGTCCGCCGCGATGACACGCCCGATTTGCGAAACAGCGTCCTCAACAAACGCTTCTGCTTGTCGGTCTCGCAGATCACGTCGGTGCTGAGAGCGAGCGCATCCTCTTGGCTAACAACTTCTGGAGCTTGCGCCGTCCCCAGGCCAATGATCGAACATGTCATGCTGCCGCTCCCGATTGATTTGTCGTACCACAAACTGCCCCAACGAAGGAGCAACGTTAACGACTCTCAGCAAACCACGTACCAGCTTCGGGTATCGCAGCGTCCGCGCGAAGGCGTGGCACCAGTATTGTTGGGTGATAACCAGGTCTTCAGTGGCTATCCCCCAGCGTTTGACATAACTGGCGTCCCAGCGTTTCGCAGCCGCTGCGGCCAGCGGAGCCACGCTGCGGCCACCGCGGATCGCCCAGGCCATCCCTTCCCCTGTAAAAGGTTCAATATACCCAGCTGCGTCGCCGACGACGAACAATCGCTCGCACGCAACATTCTGCCGGCGGCGAGTCAACGTGGTCGTTCCTCGCCAAGTTCCATCCAACATTTCCTCGCTGACCGGAAACCCCGACTCGCGCAATATCGCCCCGCAAACCGCCGCCGCCGATTCGCCCCGCAACGCTTGGCGATCGATCGCCGCAGCGATATTCAATTGCCCATGCTCGGTCCGCGATGCTCCCACATATCCATTAGCCGCCACCGCCATGTAGATCGTTCCCTCCCGGTAGGCGCGAGGATAGTTGGAGGTGGAGATCCCAAACCCCACCCGCGATTCGGGTTTGGCAACCACCTGCATCTGCGGCTGTGGGATGTGTTGATCGCTCGCCAACCCGGTCGCCATGACGACGATCCGACCGCGCAACGCGACGTTTCCAGCCGGATCCGACAGCTGGCGATACTCGCCCTCTCCGCCGCCGGTTGCTGGAGAATCGCTATCCACCCGTAGAGTCACGCCGGACAAGAACTCACATCCCGCCGCGATCGCCTGTTCGACCAACACCGCGTCCATCGCGCGACGACTGATCGAAAGGCCCCCCGGAAGATCGAGGGTCACTGACCGCAAGCCCGATCGCAATTCGTAAGCCCCCAGCGGCAAGGCTCCCGCTCGCATGATCGGTTCGAGCACCCCTAAAGCTTTCAAGCCAGCCACGGCATCGTTATTCAGGCAGGCACCGCAAACCTTGTCCCGCGGAAACGCTTTCCGATCGACCAACAGCACGCTAGCTCCGCGGCGAGCGATCCCGATCGCAGCGGTCGCCCCCGCAACCCCCGCACCTACAACGACAACATCCCAAATTCGCCCGCTTGCCGTCGTCAGGTCGATCGTGGCGTCCATTAAGACCGTTCCCAAGTCATCAGCAACCGCTGCGGCCAGATGTTTTTCAAAACCATCCCCTGCAGCCCCCCCCGATCGGCGAGCTCCCTCAATTCAGAACGCGTGAACGCCCCCTGAACCGACAGCGGTCCGTCGACATGGCAGATCCGGCTGCGCGTCAACAACCGAATTCCAGCCCAGCACATCAGATAACCGAACTGAGTTCGCAACAGATCGCTGATCACGATCAATTTCGCTCCGCTGTCGCGCATCGCGGACAACAATTGAATGACTTCGGGAGGATCGAAGTGATGCAGGAACAACGAACAACAAATCACGTCGTAGCCCGCGGGCAACGGATCAGCCAAAACATCCGCTTTCAGAAAGTTGACCTGCAATTTCCGTGCGTCGGCCCGTTGTTGAGCGTACGCGAGCGCCACGTCGCTCATATCGCAACCGTCGACCGCAACCGGCAACCCCGACTGCTGCGAGCGCTGCGCCAATCCGATCGCCACATCGCCGCCACCGCTGGCAACGTCCAGCACGCGAATCGGTCCTCCCGATCGATGAGCCAGGTTTGAAATCGGCCCCCATAGTGAGGAAGCCGTTCCGCTGAACGCATTAACCCGAGTCAGTCCTGCCAGTGCCTGATGATGCAGCGCCGGATCGAGATCGGGCTGATCCATCAATTCCGGTTCGCGGCGTCGTTCTTTCAACCATCGTGTTACCATGGCAATCGACAAACTCCCCACTGGCCGTGGTTCTCGTCGACACCGACTTCGATCGTGCGAATCGCGTCGCCAAACTTCGAACGAGTCTGCTCGCGAACGCGTTGGGCGATCACTCGGGCCAACTCTTCAGCCGTTGTGTTGATCACCGGCAGCACGATGCAGTCTTCCTTCGGAAAGACCCACCGCCGCTCACGGAACCGCGCAACAATTTCGCCATCTTCCTCTTGGACCTTGATCTCGGCATGATCGCGGGGCAGTAGGACATGATGGTCCAATTGCAAGGTTTCATGCAGCACCGCATCGCGGAGGGCGATGAAGTCGACGACGTATCGATTTGCATCCAACGGTCCTTCGACAGCGACCTTCACGCCGTAGTTGTGGCCATGCAGGCGTTCGCAAACATCCCCGGCAAAAGTTATGAAATGAGCCGCAGAAAAGACAAACGCCTCTTTGCTGACCTCGACACGGTAACTGGCAGAATCGTCCATCGGTCCCCCATGATCGCACTGGATGCGGATTAACAGATCGCGACCTTCGCCGGTCAAACATCACTCAAAAGAGCGATCGCGAACAACAAGCATTGAACCGCGCGATGCCTACCTATTGCAATAGCCGCCCGCAGCGACCGTCAGCCACGCGAAAGATTCTCGATTTACAATTCGATCGTGCGACACGGCCTAAAGGCTTCGTAGCGGGCCAGCTGAACGAACAACTGCCCGGCGGCGTCGGGAGCCGTTGTTCCGGCATCGCGATCACTTTGCAAGGCGGCTCGATAGATTTGCGTCAACCGATCGGCGAGCGCCGATTCGTTGAACGCTTCGGCCGCTCGATGCGCGTTGGCAGCGAGATGCGGCTGCGGGTCGCCGGGTGCTGCGGGCAGGTCGTGCATGATGGGATTGGCGTCGCGAATTTGGCCAGCCAGCTTGCGATCGGACTTCGCCGCGGCGATCGCTCGCGCCTGCAGACCGATCGGCAAACGGGCAAAGTCGATGTCGCCGACGATCGGCCCGCGATCGACCGACTCCAAATCCAAGGCGTCGATAAAACCATCGGGCAACCAACCCCAAGCTGCACAATAGGCTTCCCAGATCTGTGGCTGAGCCGATTGCCCGATCACAGCGGCTGGGATCGAAAGCGACGGCGAAAGGCCCGGGAATTCACATCCGGCGGCGCGTAGGTCGTCGGTCACCGCCGGAAGGTCGCGACCTCGCAGCGGACGTCCGGCCAACATGGCTTCCAGAAAAACAGACGCTCCGTTTTCGGCGACGCTCGACGTGAACAAGAAATCGGCCGCGGCCAGCAATTCGCCTCGCGAGATCCCTTCGACAAGCTCCGCATCGAACCGCACCGGCAGTTGCTGGTTGCGGGCGAAGGTCGACCACATCGCGTACATCTTTTGATCGATCGGATCGGTGGGGGGCGCCGCGACGGCAAACGTCGCATCGTCGCAAACCGCACTCCACAGCAGCAGCTCGCCGATGTTCTTGGCTCGGCTGCCACATGCCGGATAAATCCCCAGCGGCTTGTCCGCATCGAGATCCAACGCCGCGGTCAACTTGCGTTTTGCCGCCGCGCGATCGAGTTGGCTTTCAGGAATCGCCGGCGCGATCGGGGGCAATCGATGCAACACCGCATCAGCAACGCCCATCGCGGACAACAGACTGCGATCGCGCTGCGTCGCGGCGACGTAATGCAAATTGGCAGCTTGCGGATAGAGATGGCGTTCGACCCGATCGGGCGTCTGTGTGGCGAGCGACTGGAGCCAGCGTTGATAGTTTGCGGACGAATAGTCTTCGGCGAAATCGTGGATCTGCAACACGATCGGCCAGCCCGCGTCGGCCAACTGAGCGACAGCTCCCGGAAGCAACAGGTGCTCACCGAGACTGTGGTTATGAAAATGGAGCAGGGTGTCGTCGCACGAACCACCGGCAGCGGTGATCGCTTGGGCGATCTGGTCGGCTGCAACTTGTGCCTGATCTATCGACGAAGAATCATCCGAGAGAGCGTCGACTGAAATCGCATCGACGGGAAAGCGAAGGCTTTGCAAATCGGAAAGGCCCGCGTCGCGACCACCGTGCAGCAACAAAACCCGATCGATCGGAAGCTGACTGGCGGCCAAAGCTTGCAAATGATTTAGAACCACTTGCGTGACATCGCCACGATCAAAGTGATTGTGGAGGACGGCAAGTTTCATCTGCGACCAAGAAAGAGTTTAAGAATAGTGCGGGCGAGAGGAATCGAACCTCCACTCCCTTGCGAGAACAAGAACCTGAATCTTGCGCGTCTGCCAATTCCGCCACGCCCGCATGTCTTCAAAAACTGTTGCGTCGTTTTCACGACGCCAATTGTTTTCCGATCTTATTGTTTCGGAAACAATCGTTCAATGCTTGATTTAATTTAACCAAACCATCGCAAACGATGGAAGGCATTGTCTGGAAATCTGCGATTTGAGCCGATCCGGCAAAACCACAGCACCAGGTTTTCGCCGATTGTAGATTCGATGAAGGTATCCTGTAAACCATGCTTTCGGATCTTTTTTCCGCAGCGGTGCCAGGAACGTTCGACGTCGCATCGGGAACGGCAAAATCGAGCCGCCGTCAGCCACCTACCAATCCTTGGCCACCGGTTCGCGCGTCAAGCGTCGACTGCGTTCCTGGTCGCGACGCCGCTGGGCCTCGCGGTCGCGAACGGCCTGCAAAAAGCTAGACGAATCCATCTGCGGCTGTTCGCCCTGGTCGGACTCCTGCGGCTGTTGCTCTTGCTGGTCCTCGCCCGAATCCTGCGGTTGGTCGTTCGGATCCGACTGCGGCGGCTGCAATAATTGCAATGCTTCGACCAGCTTGGTCAACGCCTCATCTTGATGTTCTCTCGCGGCTTCGACCTGCGGATCCGCTTCGGTTAACGCATCGCCAACGGCTTGCATCGACTGCATCCCCGCGGTCACCAATCCCGCCGCCTCGCGATAACGTTGGCCGGCCTGTTCAAATTCTTCGGTCTGCTGAGGCGACAACTGATGGCCGGCCGGCGACTCCGGCGACTGTTCCGCTTGTTTGTTTAACGCGTCGGCGATCTGCTGCGCCTTGTTGCTCAGTTCGGCTTGCTCCAACGAGATCGGCCCCAGCTGACGCATCGCCGCCGGATCGTCCTGCAGACCGGCAATCTGTTGCGTTTCGTCGTTCAATTGAGCCTGCTGCATCGCGGCTTCGCGAAGATGTTCGACGACGGAGAAAAACAGCCGGCGGAGCGCTTCCAAATGCTCGACCGCTGCCTGAGCGTGACCGCTGGGCAACGCAAACGGCTCGCTCACCGCGGGCTGCGGTTCCACCGCCGCTTCGTCGGCGTCAGCTTTCTCGGGATCTTCGCTCTCCGCTTCCTTCAGCTCAGTTTTCTTCGGCTCCGGCTTCTCGGCTTCCGCTTCTTTATCTGCTTCCTTCTCCACGTCCTCCGATTCGGACTCGCTTGGCTCCACAGATTCCTTCGGCTCCTTTGACTCCTTTGACTCAGCAGCTTCCTTTGGTTCCTCTTTCGGCTCCGCTGGCTCTTCCGATTCCTTTGCTTCCTGTTTCGATTCGGCAGCCGGAACTTCAGCTTCTTCCGCCGTCACCTCAGCTAACGTTCCCAACACCTTGGTCATTTCGGCTTTTGCTTTGCCAGCCAACTCCGCAGCGAGTTCGAAGCGTTGCAGTTCGGCGGCGGGATCGGGCGCGTCGTCGGTTGGCGGCGTTGCCGGATCAGCGTTCGCGGCGGCGGAGAGCGTCTGTTGCTGCTTGGCGATCAATTCCGATAAGCGATCCAATCGCGTGCGGTTACGCGTTTGCAGCGGTTCGACGAGCGTTTGCCGCTGAGCGATGTCGGCTTCGGTCAACGCTGGTGGTTCTTCCGTCAGGTCTTTCGGCGGCTCGGGCAAGCTGGCACTGGGATCCAGCATGGCGGCGATCTGCGTTTGCGTCGCATACGTCAATTCGATCAGCCCGCGGAGATCGAGGAACCGTTCGCGGGCATCGCTCAATTTCTCAATTCCCAGCCGCTGTTGATCAAGTGCAGCGCGATAGTCGGGAGTATCCAGGTCCTTCACCGCTTGTCCCATCGCTCGATCGCCAGCTTCCAGCGACGGCAGTGCTTCGCGAAGCGATTCCATGAAGGCAGCCGTTTCGTCGTCGGCCGCAGCATCCTGGTCTGGCGACGCCGCTGCATGCTGATCGGCTCCCGCTTTCAGACGCTGATACAATTCGGTGGTTCGTTCGCTGACCGATTGCTGCCGTTCGCGAAGGTATTCTTGATTCAGCCAAGCCGGCGTGGTGGGGCTCGCTTCAGGGAGCGGACTCTTGGCCGATCCCCGTTCGCCATCCGCGGCGAGCAGCGCGGTTCCCTGGGCGGCAGTCGTGGCATCGGTCAAGATCTGATCCAAGACTTCGACAGGCTGCCGCAACTGGTCGCGGGCCCGTTTCAGTTCTTCCAATGCCGAAGCGGATCGCCGAAACGCCCGCTCGGCTTGGCGCAACCGCATCTGGCTGCGAGCCCCGCCCATCCGTTGGTTCGCTCGATTGACGTAGTGCAGGACGTTGTTCAGTTGGGCCGCGCGGAGCTTCTGTTCGTCGGTTCGATCGGCTTCCGGTTTGCCGTCGATCACGTCCAGTTCCTCCCGCGCGACCTCGGTCAACGATTGCGCATCGGCCAATTGCTTTCGCTGCTCCACCGCCAGCTGCCGGAACTCGTTGCGAAACGCATCGGTCGCATTGGGATCGTCGATCGCGGAGATCCGTTGGACCAAGGCGACAGCGCTGCCAACCACCGCTCGCTGGGCTTCGATCAAGGCGTCGATCCGCTGCGTCACGTCGCGATCGTCCTGGTTCGCCAGTCTGTCGCGCAGCTCCAAGATCCGCCGCAGAACCACTTCCAGGTTATGCCGGGCCTGCATGTCGTCGTCGCGCAAACCGATCGCCATTCGAAACCAATCGGCTGCCGATTCGAGATGCCGCAGCGATTCGGCAGGCTTATCTTCCAGCAGTTCATCAGCGCGGCCGATCTCGACCCAGCCCATGTTGTACGTCGCCCGAAACCGCAGCTCGCCGTCGATCCCCGCGCCGCGGCGGGCCGCGACTAACAGACGCTCAGCCCCGTCGAAGTCACTTTTGATCTTTTCGATCCCTTCGTTGTAGAGCGAACGCGGATCGCGATCCTCCAACGAATCCTCCGCCTCGCCATCGGAATCCGAACTCGCCTCAACGGCTGCAGCAGCGGAGTCGTCGGTCGACAGTTGCGCGGCGACGGCTCGATCGTCCGCAGATTGAGTATCCTCGGCTGCCGATGCGGGGACCGTCATGCAGGTCCCAACGACCAGCAGCGCGATCGCGGCGGCGGCCTTTTGACCGGCCGGAAGCGAAGGGAGATCGAGCGTTTGCGATGCGGCAGCCGATCCGCCGGCCAAGACGGTTCCAGCCAGCAGGAAGATCAGTGCCGACAGTAGCGCCCACTGAAATGCTTCGTTGCGGACGGCGCGGCCACGATCGTCCAATTGCCCGCGCACCAGCGGCGCGATGTGAGCTTCGTAGATCGATTGCAGGTTCAAAACGCCAGTCCCGGCGGGAATGTAGGCTCCCTGCGTCGCTAGCGCCATGTCGCGGAGCGTCTGGCCGTCGAGGCGCGTGACAACGGTATCGCCGTTGGCATCGCGAACTGTCTCCTGGACACCGGTTTTCGGATCGGTGATGCGGATCTCGCTCCCCGATTCGTCCCCCAGACCGATCGCCAAAATCTTGATGCCACGCTCGGCGGCCGCTTTCGCCGCGTCCAACGGATGCGAATCGTGATCTTCGCCATCGGTGATCAGGACCAGCAATCGGGAGACATCGCTTTCGCTGCGGAAGCCTTCGATCGCTTTGCGGATCGGTTCTTCCAACCGCGTTCCGCCCCGCCCAACGCTGTTGGGGCCCGCCCCTTCGAGGATCAACTTAAAGAAGCCGAAGTCGGGGGTGAGCGGACACAACACGCTGGCTCGGCCGGCAAACGCGATCAAGCCAACTTGGTCGCCGTCGAGATAGGTCAGCAGGTCGGCGAGTTCCGCTTTGGCACGTTCCAAACGGTTCGGCGCGGTGTCTTCGGCGAGCATCGATTTGCTGACGTCCAAGCAGACCATCACCTGAGCGCCGACGCGTGGCGTCTCTACATAATGCAGCCCCCACTGTGGCCGCATCAACGCGACGACGACGCTTAAACCCGCCAGTCCCAAGCAACCGATACTGGCCCAGCGTCGCAGCAGCGATGGGCGGCGGACCAATCGCGATTGCATCGCCGGTGACAACATCCGCGACAAGACGTCGCCGCGGCGTTGGTCCAGCCACAACAAAACCGCAACGGCGGCCAGGACGATCCAAATCGCCGCGGACCACTGAGGATTGGCAAAACGAAAATCAGACAACATCACGGCAGCGTCCTAAAGACCGTCGATCCCAACACAACCGCAGTTCCCATCAGGCACAGCCCCAGCAGAGCGAAGGTGCCATAATGTTCGGTGTACTGCAGATAACGAAACTCCGTCACCTTGGTCCGTTCCAAGCGATCGATCTGCCCGTAGATCTCGCCGAGCGCGTCGATGTCGACAGCTCGGAAATATTGACCGCCGGTGACGTCGGCGATCTCGGTCAACGTCTCTTCATCGATCTCGACCTCGGCGCGAACCAAACGCATCCGCCCAAACGGATCCTGCATCGGGATCGGGGCCAGCCCGTTGGTCCCCGCTCCGATACTGTAGACCTTGATATTATTGGCCGCCGCGACCTCAGCCGCCTCTTTCGGCACGATCGCCCCGGCGTTGTTGACGCCGTCGGTCAACAGGATCACGATCCGCGACTTCGCCTCGCTGCGCCGCAATCGTTCGACAGCAAGCGCCAGCCCGTCGCCGATCGCTGTTCCATCTTCATCCTCGCGGCGGACCAGTTCCAAATCGTCCAACATCGCCACCAGGTTGCCATGGTCCAACGTCAGTGGGCAGAGGCTGTCGGCGTAGCCGGCAAAGGCGATCAGCCCGATCGCATCGTCGGGGCGGCCCTTCCCGGCAGTCCCCTCGTCGCCCAATACAAACTGGCGGAAGACTTGTTTGACGACCTGCAATCGGTCGACGCTTTGATCGTCTTTAACGAGATCGCGGGCGTTCATCGAACTGGAATGATCGACGACCATCATGATCGCCACCCCTTCGCGGCTGATCCGCGTTTCGGCATCGGGCGTCCGCGGGCCAGCGATCGCGATCGACAGAGCGATCAACGTCAGTGCCATCAGAAGTGCAGGCAACTTGGCCAACCGAACGCGCACGCTGCGCGGGGCACTGTCGAGGATCGCCAACGACGAATAGACAAGCATCGACGGTCGCCGCGAGGCCCAGACAAAGACCAGCGGAGCCAGTAGCGCGAGCAGCAACAACCACGGATCGCGGAATTCGATCTCAGACATTCCGCACCTCCGTCGCCGCAGGTGTCTGCGGTTCGCTGTGCTGTGGTTCGTCCTGATCGAACTCCATCAGCGGCGCGTTCTCGCGAGTCTCTTCCAAGAACTGGCTGGCTGCGTCGATGCTGCGGGCGATGTCGGCATCGCTTGGCACCGCACCGGCGAACTTGACAAGATCGGCTTGGCGGAGGAACTCGCGGAGCAGCGATTGGTGGTCGCGGGTCATATCGGGTGAGGCTTGCAAGGAGTTCAAAAACTCTTCGGTCGTCAGCTCGGGAGCCCGCAGTTCAAACCGGTCCTCCAAATAATGGCGGACCAGATTCGACAGGTCGACATAAAACGTATCGATCTCATCGGCGGAGATGCGGGGCTGGCGAAGCAGTTGATCCAACCGCCATCGCGCGACTTCGTAGGCGCTCTTGCGGCGGCGACGGCGCTGCCAATCGGTATACGCTCGCCAAGCAAATGGCGTGGCGGCGGCGCAGACGGCGACCAGTGCCAGCACCCACGGCCAGCGAGCCGGCGCTGGGGGCTGACGCGGTTCGAGTCGCCCCAGCGGCGGGTTCAGGTCGGCGGCGACATCCTCGGGAAGAACCGATTGCACCGTGAAGGGGATCGCGTCGGTCAAGATTTCGTAAGCGTCGAAGCCTTCGGGAGCTTGCCGTTGGTCGGGGCGATTGTCGACGTATTCGATCAGGATCGGCGGGATCGCTTGTTTACCCGAACCGGCGGGTTGCAGCCGGTATTGCTGCGATAGGATCGTTTTACCCGCATCGTCGATCGCTTCGCGAGGGACAAAGTCGACGATCGCAAAGCGGTCCAGAGCTTCTCCGAATTCGGGCATCAGGACTTCGACATCCTGTTCCGCTTGGACCTCGATCCGCAGCGTGACCGGATCACCGATTAAAGGCTCTGGCGGATCCAACGAGATCGCGACCGAGACCGGCCCCGATTGGCTGACCTTTTCGATCGGTTGCGCCCAGCCGTCGCGGGGCGTGAGCGAACCGATGGCGATCGAGGCGACGAGCGCCAGAAAAAACGTAATTCGATTCAACGATGCATCCTCCGAGAACGCATACGAAAGAACCGCACCAAGGGATCGACGACGCTTTTCGAAGCGTCGATGTGGATGAAGTCGATGCCGGAGCTTCCGAATGAACGGCGCAGTTGATCGATTCGATCTTCGGACGCGGCGGCGACGTGATCTCGGAAGGCGACCGACCCGGTATCGTACCGCTGCACGCGGCCCGTTTCGGGATCGGCGACGTTGACCATGCCGACGTTAGGAATCTCTCGCTCCTTCGGATCGGTGATCAGCACGGCGATCACGTCGTGCTTTCGGTTGGCACTCTGCATCGCTTTTAAATAGCCGTCGTCCAGGAAGTCGCTGATCACAAAGCAGACAGTTTTTCGCGACGTCACCGACATCAGGAACTCCATCGCGCCGCCGACATCGGTCGCTTGTCGACCCGTTCGAAGCCAAGCCCGACGTCGACCGAAGGGCAACCAACGACGAGGCCGCTTGGCAGGCGTGGTCCCCGATTTCGTTTCGACGTTGCCGTGGGCAAGGACTTCGCGGACGACTCGCAATGAATGTTTCTGGCCCTTGCGGGGCGGAATATATTGGTCGATCCCGCCGTGGAACAGAGCCAACCCGACCTTGTCGTCGTTTCGCGTTGCCGAAAAAGCCAACAGCGCGGCCAGCTCCGCTGTCGCTTCGCGCTTCGACCGTGTGGCCGATCCAAAGTCCTGGGAGGCCGAGACATCGGCCATCACCATCAGCGTCAGCTGACGCTCTTCGACGTACCGTTTGACAAACGGTTCGCCCGTTCGAGCCGTCACGTTCCAGTCGATCGTGCGGACATCGTCGCCGGGGACATAAGGGCGGACTTCGTCGAATTCGATGCCGCGTCCTTTGAAGACCGAGACGTATTGTCCGGCCAGCACATCGGCGACCTGACGCCCGGTTTGGACTTGGATTTCGCGGACTCGGCGGATGATCTCTCGAGGTAACATGCGTCGATCGTATGAGGAAAGGGGGATCGAATCAATGCGGCCCCAACGGGAAAAAGGTTCGCTAATTTTTGATTTTTCGCAAGACCGCAAGCAATCCCGGCGAACCACTTTCACGTACGTTAAAGGCAGACATCGCACCTTGGATCCCCTTTAACGGAACGCCTGGACACGTCGCGGCCAGGGGCTCCTAGGCCGTCCACCAAGGGGTGGATCGACGCCACTGCTGGGTCCCAAAAGCTCGGTTGACCCGATTTAATGTCGATCTATATTTCAGTCTCTCCATCGTCTCGGATGGATTCTATGCCGCAACCTTCGTGGTTTGCCGGCTCGGCTCATCCGCGGTTCCGCCGCAGCGATGGCCTGTATTCTTGTTTCTTTGATCGCGGATGGTCGACGTTGGGTGCGTTTGCAGCACCTTCCTGAATGTCAACCTATCGACCCTTGGCGATCCCTATATGGATTTGAAATGCTCAATTTCTTTGCTCGCCAATCCAGTTCTATCAAGAACGATGTCCTGTCGGGCGTCACCGTCGCGTTGGCCTTGGTTCCCGAAGCGATCGCGTTTGCATTTGTCGCAGGCGTCTCGCCCCTGATCGGCCTCTATTCCGCATTTTTCATCGGTTTGATCACCGCTGCGTTTGGCGGCCGTCCGGGAATGATCTCCGGTGCAACCGGTGCGATGGCAGTCGTAGTGGTGGCGTTGGTCGCCCAATATGGCGTCGAATATCTGTTCCCAACCGTCATCCTTTGCGGACTGCTTCAGATCGCGATCGGCATCGGCCGCTTGGGCAAGCTGATTCGGATGGTGCCGCATTCGGTGATGCTCGGTTTTGTGAACGGTCTAGCGATCGTGATCGGCTTGGCTCAACTGGGCAGCTTCAAAACACTCTCTCCCGCGGGCGACTTGGTTTATCTGACCGGGCCACGCTTGGGAGTCATGTTGGCATTGGTAGCATTGACGATGGGCATCATCTGGTTGTTGCCTCGCTTGACCCGCGCGGTTCCCGCGTCGCTGGTCGCGATCTTGACGGTAACGCTGTTGTCGATCGCGATCAATCGCTCGGCCGACACCGAGGGAAATATGTTGGCAACCGTCGGTGACATGTTGCGAACCAATACACAAGCTGCCGCGATCGCCGAAGCCAAAGCGGACGCGATGGCATTGGATTCGACGATGCCCGTGGTACACAACGTCCGCTTTGCTGCCGCCGACGAAGCCGTCGCCGCGAGCACAGCGGTGTCGATCGACCCAACGGTTGTTGGCGAAGCGGCAACCGAAGAATCGGGGATCAGCGGTGGCCTGCCACGGCTGTTCTTCATGGAATACGAAATGGTCCCGATGAACTTCGAAACACTGCGAATTATCCTGCCGTTTGCCGTCGTCTTGTGCGGCGTGGGGCTGATCGAATCGCTGATGACGCTGACCTTGATCGACGAGATCACCGAAACACGAGGTAAAGGAAATCGCGAATGCATCGGACAGGGAGCTGCCAACATGGTCTGTGGCCTGTTCGGCGGAATGGGTGGTTGTGCGATGATCGGCCAGTCGTTGATCAACGTTAACTCCGGCGGCCGCGGCCGGCTGTCGGGAATCACCGCGGCGGTCTGCCTGCTGTTGTTCGTCTTGTTCCTGGCTCCGTTGATCGAACAGATCCCGATGGCCGCATTGGTCGGCGTGATGTTTATGGTCGTGATCGGAACGTTCGAATGGGCGTCGTTAAAGATGGTCCGCCGGATGCCACGAAGCGACGTGTTTGTGATGATCCTGGTCTCGGCTTACACCGTCTTCATGCACGATCTGGCATCGGCGGTAATCCTGGGCGTGATCGTTTCGGCACTGGTCTTCGCCTGGCAACACGCGACTCACCTGGGGGCCGAAGTCAGCCTCAACGAACAGGGGGGCAAGATCTATCAATTGCACGGTCCGCTGTTCTTCGCTTCGGTCTCGTCGTTCAAAGATCTGTTCGACGTCGCCAACGATCCCGAAGACGTCGTGATCGATTTCTACTTCACGCGGGTCTACGATCAATCGGGGCTTGAAGCGATCAACACGCTGGCGGAAAAGTACGAAAGCTGCGGAAAACGTTTGCATCTGACGCACTTGAGCAGCGAATGCCGGACGCTGTTGGACAAGGCGGGGGATCTTGTCGAGATCAACCTGTCGGAAGATCCTCAGTATCACATCGCGACCGATCGCCTGGCGTAGTCCGCCGGCGAGTGGTCCACAACAGGCCCCCGATGCCGACTTCGACCGCCAGGAAAACAAGCCTGGCCAGGATCGCAGCGACCAGGGCGGGGACCAGTCCAAAGCGGGGAGCCAGCAGAGTTGAAAGAACCAGCTCTCGGACTCCCGCTCCACCGGGCAGCAGCGAGATAAATCCGGCGACCATCGCCAGTGCGATCGCTGCAGTGGCAAGCATGTAATCCTGCCAGGTGAAGGCGTCGACCGTCGCGCCGGGCGTCGCTTGGATCAGCAGTGCGAAGGACCATCCGATCGCGGTCCACATCAACAGCATCCAGCCCCAGCCGCAGCCGATCAAACGCCAGTCGATCCCGGCGTCGTCGAGCCCCTTATCGCTGCCGAATCGCGATTCGGAAATCTTGCGAACGACAAACCGGAACAGCGAAGGCAATGTCGGGACCGCGGCGCACGCCGCCAGGCCGATCGCCAATAACGTGATTCCGGTCGGCATCCGCAGACAGACCACAAAGACTCCCGCAACGGTCCCGCCGACGGCCATCATCAACAGTGTCTCGATAAACGCGGCGACCACGGCAACGCCAGCGCGAACATTGGGCCCCGCGATAGCGCCGGTCCGCAACACGACAACCATCGCTTTGCCCGGAACGTATTTGCCCATGTGGCCGAGGATGTGGGCGCGGACGGCATCGCCCAGCCGCGGATGTTGCTTCATATGGCGGAGCACTTGATGAAAGAAGAGTGCCGCGGGAAACAGGCTAGCCAAATAGACAGCCGCCGCGGCGGCGACTCGCCACCAATCGATCGCGGCCAGACGCGGCTGCTGTGATACCCAGCGCTCGCGCCGCGCTTGCAGATCGGCCCGCGCGGCGGGATCGGTCGTGCTTTCCAGTTGCTGGTCAAGATCGGCGATTTCACCGCGAATACGATCTCGATGTTCCGCCAATTCGCCGGCGGCCGATCGAATTGTGTGCGCCAGCCCGACGACAACCGCCAGCGCGATGGCGAACTTTGCGATTCGCAACAGCACCGTTTTTCGAGAGGGACGGGGCCGAGAACCGGCGGCGTTTTTGGATTTCACAAGCGAATCAATCTGTCAGTGCGTTGCATGCGGCGGGTAAAACGGGACAATTCCAGTCTACTCGATTCATCATCTTTAACTGAAGACGACCGACCTATGACCGATTCCGAAAACGCCGACTTGCCGCGATTTGGTATGTATCGATTCATTTCGATTGCGGTCTTGATCGTGGTGATCCTGGTGACAAGCCTGCTGTTCTACCGCGTGATGATCAACTTCTTCATCCCGCTGTTCCTCGCGGCGCTATTGGTCGTACTGTTCCATCCACTGCACGACTGGTACAGCAAACGCTTTCCCGGCCGTGGCCACACCGCTGCCACGCTGACGACTGCCACGGTCCTGTTAATCGTGCTGCTGCCCGGTTGCATTCTGTTGGGAATGGCCAGTGTCCAGGCGACGCGGATCGTTACCGAGATCAATCTAGGAAGCATCGACCTCGCGATCGCTCGCAGCCTGAAAGCCGTGGGGCTTGAGTTGCCCTGCGCGACCGAGCTGGAAGCTGTCGACGACCGTCTGATGCAAGTGAACCAGATGTTCGATCTGCAGCGCGAACATGTTCAAGTAGAGAAACAGTTAGCTCAGTTGAGGAACGAATTCGGCACTTTGGAACAAGCGCTTGTCAATCGGGACGGAGGCATCCACGCGGCCTACTTTGAACAAGTCTCCACCGATATCGACGAACTGAATACGTACCTTGCCGAAGCGGTTGCCAGCCTCGATGCGACGAACGTGGAGCCTGCCGCCGAGGTGGGCGAAGCGGCCGACGAGACCGATCCGACGGCTGACGAAATGGACGAACTGCTCCCGGCCAATCGCTTCCACATGGCGGTCGCCTCGATCACTCGCGACTATGGCAAGTTCAAGAACACAATCTCCGGCGGCCCGTTCCTGGGTCCGATCCGGCAGGCGGTTAATCCGACGCCGGAAAAAAGGGAGACTTGGATTCGCGAGGTGTTCCATTTCATCCAACCTCGCGTCGTTTCGGTGACGCAAGCGACCGCGGTCTTCGCCGCCAAAGCCCTGTTTGGATTGATGATCCTAACGATCTCGATCTACTTCTTCCTGCTCGACGGACCGGGGATGACCAAGACGATCATGGCGCTGTCGCCGCTGGACGATCGGTATGAAAAAGAACTGCTGATCGAATTCGATAAGGTCAGCCGAGCCGTGGTGTTGGCGACCTTCTTAAGCGCTCTGGCCCAAGGCGTGTTGGCGACGATCGGTTATTACGTCGCGGGGATCGAATCGATCGTGCTGTTGTTCCTACTGACCTCGTTCATGGCGCTGATTCCGTTCTTAGGAGCGGCTTCGGTTTGGGTGCCATGCTGTCTGTGGTTGGCGTTTGTACAAGACAACCTGCCCGCGGCGATCGGGCTTGGAATCTACGGGATGGTCGTCGTTTCGATGGTCGACAACATCATCAAACCGCTGGTGCTGAAAGGGCAATCGAACCTGCATCCACTGTTGGCGCTATTGAGCGTATTGGGGGGCGTGCAAGTCTTTGGACCGATTGGAATCTTGATGGGCCCGATGATCGTCGTCTTTCTGCAAACGTTGTTGGAGATTTTGAATCGCGAACTGCTGCACATGGATTCGCAGCACCCGGATTCAAACGTAAAGCCGGACACAATCGCTGTTCGCTGATTTTTTGAAACGCAGACTTGCGTCCCCCACCATCGGCAAGCATTCTTGTAGGCGATCGAACACCCGTTTGTTTTAGGAAATCTTGAATGTTGCTGAAGAATCGTTTTGTACAAAGTCTTGGTGGTGGTCGCTTGGAACAAGTGGGCACGGGACTCGTCTCGTTCTTGCAGCGTCAATCTCTCGGTGCGCACAAGTCTCCCGAAAAGATCGCGATGATCAAAAAAATGCGTCGCGACGTCCGGGGTGGTCCGCTGACAAATGAAGCGTTTTTATTGCATTCGCTCGCCAAAGCGCAGAGCAAGTTGGCGGGTGATTTTGCAGAGGTCGGCGTATTTCGCGGCGGATCGGCAAGGATGCTTTGCGAAGGAAAAGGGGACAAGGCGCTTCATTTGTTCGATACGTTTGCGGGCTTGCCCGAAGGGACCGATATCGATGGCGGGGTTTTTCGTCCAGCCCAGTATGCTTGCAGCAAAGACCGAGTGCAGGCGTATCTGAAGGATTGTAAAAACGTCCATTATCATCAGGGGCTGTTCCCCGATTCGGTCATCGATGATGAAGAGATCAAACAGAAGAAGTTTGCACTCGCCCATTTTGATGTCGATCTCTACGAAGGAACCAAAGCTTGCCTCGAGTTCTTTTATCCGCGGATGGTTCCCGGTGGGATTTTGATCTCTCACGACTATTCGATTCTCGATGGCGTGAGCGAAGCGTTCCATGAGTTTCTGGCCGACAAGCCGGAATGGTTGATCGATATCCCAACCACTCAGTGCATGATTGTGAAGCTGCCCTAATCACGGAATGCCACGGGGCGTCTGCCTGGAGACGCCCGCAATCGCTGTGCCTAGACTCGCAAGAAGATCCGCTGACGATACAGCCAGTAGGCGATCAGCCAGAAGACGATCATCGCACTGATGGGAGCGACCAACGCGCCCCACATTTGACTGTCGAATGCGCCCGGCAGTACGCGTTCGATCAGGCCGCCAAAGTGGGCTTCGACTCGCCCGGCGGTCCAGCCGCGAATCAACTGGCCCATCATATACATCAGCAGCGAATTGACGCCGATCACAACCAGCGGGAAGGCAAGCTTCCGCAGCGGCAACAGATCGAACAGCAGATAAAACAGGGCGAGCATCGCGATCACATAGCCGCCGCTGAAGAGAGTCCACGACGGCGTCCAGATCCGTTTGACGATCGGGCAGATCGTTTCGCCCGCTGCGATCCCCAGCCCATAGGTGACCGCTGCCATCAACAACAAGATGCCAAACTTGCGCCACGGCGAGGTTGGCTCGATCAACAGCCGGCCGCACAAGACGCCCAACAGCATCGTAGCCATCGATGGGATGAAGTTTAGGGTCACATAGCCTCCTTGGTTGCGAAGGAACTCTTCGTCGCGAGGCAACGCGTTGAGCAACCGCAGATCGACTTGATGTGCGATGTTGGCATTCTTGGACCACGGCTTCCAGGTTCCTTCAAAGACGGTCTCGGGCGTTGCCGCGACCGCATTGAAATCGTAGTTCGCCGGAAGGTCGTAGACTTTGAAGAACAGCCCGTAGCCGATCAGGATCAAGCCGATCGCAACGACTTGCCAGCCCCATCGCAGCGGCAGCATCAGATAGACAAAGAAGTAGCCCAGGCCGATCTGCGACAGCACGTTGACGAAGGTCCAGTTCGTCGCATCGCGACTGGCCGACTGCAAAAAGACGCCCAACAAGATCAGCACAACCGCGCGGATCAAGGCGTGCATGTGGCGGGAAAAATCGGACTGCCCCGAACTCTCGCGGCGAGCGAAGGAGAAGGGCATCGCGACGCCGACCATAAACATGAAGGCGGGCTGAATCAGATCCCAGGGGGAGACGCCATAGCGATGGAACTGGCTGATCCATTCGGGATGATGAAAGTACCAGCCGATGTTGGTCCAGATGCCGCGGTCCAGGATGTTCCAGATCGGAGCCGATTCGGGCAACGATGCCAAACGAGCGATCCCAAAACCGTTGGCGGCCAACAGCAACATGATGAAGCCGCGATAGGCGTCCAGCGAGACGAGACGTCTGGACGACGCGGCAGCCACGGGGGCGGCTGACATCTTCGGCGGCTGGGAACCGGGCAGACGACTCATCAAGCTTTCCGACGACGCGTTTTTCACGGTCGATGACATGAGGGGGAACTTTCGTTGCAGTGGGAGGACTGGAACTGGAGGGCGTTGCCGCTTTTTTAGCTTGGCTCATCGCGTTTGTAAAACGGATCGATGGTCGAGGATTCGGATTATGACGATTGCGACACGACACCGCAAAACCGTGCCAACCGATTCGAGCATTCGATGCGGCGAGGGAACCCGTAATTCCGATAACGTCAACGATCCCGGAACACCTTGCCCCACGCGGCGCGACATCGCGCGGGTTCCCCGTGGACGGTGAGGCGAGAGCCGGCGAACCGCTGCAGCCGTTGCGCCGCTTGCTGCAGCACCACTCCATCCCTCGATCCACCTCATGACCGCCCCGACGCCCCCCGCCGCCAATCGATCCCCGTCGACCGGGCGAGCGGTTGGTGCTGCGACATTGTTGGCGATCTTGGTCGTTTGTTTGATCGCGGCGACAGCCAGCAACTTCCGCCGCGAAACAGAGCCGCGGGAGAGTGCGTTGGGGGGAGATTTTCTGCAGGAATGGATCGGGGGACGGCTGGTCGCCCGCGGCGATGCCGACTTGCTGTACGACCCGGCAACGACCGACCAAATGCAGCACGACGCGGCGTTGGTGGGGTTCGAGTGGCCCGAGTCGGAGTATTATCCGATGGTCTATCCGCCCGCTTGGTACGCAGCGATCAGTCCGTTGTCGCGGATCGAATACCCGAACGCGTGTTGCGTCTGGCTGGCACTGTTGGCAACCAGTTTGCCGGCACTCGCTTGGCTGATGTCGCGAGGTTTACAGTTAAGAACGGGGCAGGTGGTTGCGATCCTGATCGGCCTGGTCATCTTTCCGCCGGCGATGCAGAGCCTGGTGATGGGACAGAAGAGTCTGCTGTGGCTGGGCGTTTGGGTCGGAGTGTTCGTATTGTGCCGCAGCGGCCGCGAGGGCTGGGGCGGGACGTTGTTTGGTTTGATGTTGATGAAGCCGATCGTGGTTCCCGTGATGATCGGAATGATGATTGTGCGGCGGCGATGGTCCTTTGTCTTCGCCGCCGCCGGGTCGGCCGCGACGATCGCAGCGGCGTCGTTGTTGTTTGTTCCGGTCAGCAGTTGGATCGACTACGTCGGCGTTGTCGCTGGCGTGGGAACGTATCATCAAACCGCAGGCTACTCCGCCGATCTCGCTCAGAATTTGGGAGCGTTGTTGTTGACAGCAACCGGCCCCCATCGAGCCGTCTACTGGGGCCTGTTTGCCGCCGGCGCGGCGATCGTGATCGTGCTGATGGGACGCGCCGCGCGAATCGGCCAAGCGCAAATCGCTTCGCCGCAGAGCGTTCCCCGGTTGGACGATCGGTTTTGGATCGCGACGGTGTTGGGGACGATCCTGTTGAGCCCTCACTACTTTGCCTACGACCTGACATTGCTGGGATTGCTGCCGATCGCGATCGCGTGCCAGGGCCGGTTGGGCGAAGCGATGCCTTGGATCGTCGCCTGTTTTATCGCGACCGCGGTCAACGATTCGGTCGTACAAACCCTTGGCTTTCCGCCAACGCCTGTCGTCTTGTTGGCGATGCTGGCGTGGTACGGTCGGCCGCCGATGACGCTAGTTGCTGGCTGTCCGGCGGGACGCTAGGCTGACCTTTTGCATTCATTTAACGCCCCTTTTATTCCAGGAACTACGCGTGGATCTTTCAGAGCTTCGACAAGAGTATGCCGGGCAACCATTGGATGTCGATTCGGTCGATCCGAATCCCTTCCAACAGTTCACCGCTTGGTTTGACCAGGCGTCGACGGCTGAACTGTTGGAACCCAACGCGATGGTTCTTGCGACAGTCGATGCCGACGGGCGACCGAGCCAACGCACCGTGTTGTTGAAGTACTTCGACGAATCGGGATTCGTCTTCTTCACGAACTACGGCAGCCGCAAGGCGCAACAGATCGCCGCCAACTCGCACGTCTCGTTACTGTTCCAATGGTTGCCGCTGCACCGCCAAGTCGAGGTAAGCGGCGTCGCGACGAAGGTCTCGTCGGCGGAATCACTGAAATATTTTCTGAAGCGGCCACGGGAAAGCCAGTTGGGGGCGTGGGTCTCGCGGCAGAGCGAAGTCGT
Organism: Rosistilla ulvae; assembly: GCF_007741475.1. Lineage (NCBI taxonomy): Bacteria > Pseudomonadati > Planctomycetota > Planctomycetia > Pirellulales > Pirellulaceae > Rosistilla > Rosistilla ulvae. Next base: position 2,596,009 of record NZ_CP036261.1, read on the forward strand.
CTCGCATCGCCAGTTGTTAGAGGCGAAGTTGAACGAGATGAAAACTCGCTTTGGCAAGGGAGAGATTCCACTGCCGAGCTTCTGGGGAGGCTATCGCATCGTCCCCACGCGACTCGAATTCTGGCAGGGAGGCCCCGGGCGACTGCACGATCGGATCGAGTTCCGTAGCGATGGCCAAGGGGGCTGGGGACGCAGTCGCTTATCCCCCTAAGTGAGTACCGGCTCTCGAGTTGCCGCAAAACCGGTGTGGTAATTGCTCGACGGGGCGGTGTAAGATGGATCGATTGACTAGGCCCGGACCGCTTCGTTAACCCAAACCCACCATTTTCGCCAATGTATCGAAAAGCATCTATTTCATCTGTACTGGCAGTTGGTTTTCTCGTTCTTTTGTGCGGTCGGGCAAACGCACAACAATCATGGGCCAAGGGGCTGTTTGTCGAAACCCAACATGATTTCGGAGCTGTCAGTAAGGGATCGAATGCCGAGTTCCACTTCGACTTCAAGAACACGCTCGACAAAGACATCCTGATCACCAAGTTGCGAACCAGTTGCGGTTGCACGCAGCCATCGATCGCCAAAGGTCGCATCGCGCCGGGCGAATCGGGGTCGGTGGTGGCGAAGTTCAATACAACTTCTTTTACCGGTCAGAAATCGGCGGTCGTGACCGTCGTGTTCGCTGAACCGGCGCATACCGAAGTGCAGTTAAACGTGTCGGGTTTTATCCGCACCGATGTCGTGGTCGAGCCCGCAGAAGTCAACTTTGGTTCGTTCCGCGATGGCGATGCGAAGCCGGTCACGCTGAAAATTTCTTACACCGGAAACCAGGCCTGGCAGATCCAGGATGTTCGCAGCCAATTCAGCCAGTTGCAGGTGTCGTTGCAACGACGTGAGAAGTCGGCTCGCGGAGTTTCCTATGAGATGAAGGTTGGTCTTCGAAAGGATGCACCGATTGGTGAATTCCGCGAACGCATGACGTTGATCACCAACGAAGAAAAGACGCCGACGATCGCCTTGGAAGTGATCGGCCGGGTCGAACCCGATCTGATCCTGACCCCGGCGTCGCTGAATCTCGGCTCGGTCCCCAAGGGGGGAATGGTCAGCAAACGATTGGTGCTTCGCGGCCCCGAGGCGTTTGAGGTCAAAGAGATCAAGTGCAAGGACCTGCGATTTCAGTTCACCAAGCCCGAGGGAAAGAAGAAGTTGCATTTCGTGAACGTGCAGTTCGCGTCGGGACAGGTTCCCGGAAAGATCTTCGATTCGATCGAGATTCAAACCGATCTCAACGGCGGCAGCGACGCAACCTGTTCCGTGTCGGGCGAAGTTTTGTAGTCGATCCCATCTTGCCAGGAGTTGCTGATACCGTGCCCGCAGTCAATGTTCAAGTCAATGCGCCCAGCGGCACGATCCAGCTGACGCGTCCCGATCAACGCAACGCCTTGGATCGTTCGGCGATCGAAGAACTCTCGCAAGCCTTCTTCGATCTGCATCAGGAAAAACAGGTCCGCGGTGTGATCCTGACGGCCAGCGGCGCTCATTTCTGTGCGGGGTTGGATCTGAAACAGATGCATCAAACGGCCAGCGGTGATCCGCAGTCGGCGCTTGGTGCATGGCACGACGATTGGACGCAACTTAGAGATCTACTGGAAACGATGTTGCGTTTCCCCAAACCGATCATCGCCGCCGTCGATGGAACCGCGTTGGGGGCCGGGTTCGGACTCGCCCTGGCCGCCGACTTGATCGTCGCCACCCCTTCGGCAAGTTTTGGCGTTCCTGCCGTCCGCAGAGGATTGATCAGTGGCGTCGTCTCTCCGCTGCTCTGCTTCCGTGGCGGCGGCAAGACGGCAGCTCGGATGATGCTGACCGGCGAACAGATCGACGCCGCAAAAGCGTTGCGATTGAACTTGATCGATGAAATCGTCGATGCCGACAAAATCTGGGTCCGCGCCAACCAGTTGGTTGTCGACTGTGCAGCCGCGCCGGCCGAAGCGATTCAATTGAGCAAGCGGTTGCTGAATGAAACCGTCGGTGAAACGCTGTTGATGCAGATGTCGGTTGGGGCTGCGATGGGAGCGACCGCGTGCACGACCGAAGCGGCAGCCGAGGGCTTGGCTGCGTTTACAGAGAAGCGCGACCCGAATTGGCCGTAGTGCCAGGTTGATCCGGACTTCGCGGTGATCTTCAAGCCGCTGGTATTGCTTACGGATCGCTCGGGCGGAGCGAGCGACCACTGAAAAATAGTGGTCCGCTGCGGTGTTCCATCGGCCTTTGGGAAACATTAACCTATGCGGTTTCGATTCCCCCAGAGGTGCCGATAGTGACCGACAAATTGCCTGAGACGCTCGATCCGCCAACCCATCGCCTTGGCATGTTACGCTTTGCTGGGCCCGGCATGATCGTGGCCGGATCGATCGTTGGTTCGGGCGAATTGATCGCGACGACCAAGACGGGAGCCGAAGCGGGGTTTCTGCTGCTGTGGCTGATCCTGCTGGGATGTGTGGTCAAGGTCTTTGCCCAGGTAGAGTTTGGCCGCTATGCACTCAGCAGTGGCAAGACGACGCTCGACGCTCTCTCGGAAGTCCCCGGACCACGAATCGAAGGCCGCGGCAATTGGTTGGTCTGGTTTTGGTTCGCGATGTGGTTCGCGTCGATCGGGCAACTGGGAGGGATCGTCGGTGGTGTTGGCCAATCGCTGGCGATCAGCATCCCGTTGACTGTGCAAGGATCTTTGTACAACGAGGCGGAGGATGCGCGGATCAGTCGACAATTGGTGCAGGTCCGGTCGATCGAAAACGCACAAGAGGGAGCGGAAACCGCACACGAGGCAGCTCAAGCTGAAGCCCTCATCGCAGAATACGCCGAGCAGTATGGCGCGACGGAAACGACAGGGCCGGCGAAGTTGAATCCGCCGCCGGATGCCAAGATCTGGGCGGCGATCGTCGCCGTTATCACTTGCGGGCTGTTGGTGGTGGGGCGCTACAGCATGATCCAGTCGCTGTCGATCACGCTGGTGACCGGATTCACGCTACTAACGATTTACAATCTATTTCAACTGCAAACGCAACCCGATTGGAGCGTGAAATGGACAGAGTTTGTCTCGGGGTTGCGGGGCAACATGCCGGCCAATTCGGGTGGTGTCTCGCCGCTGGTCACCGCGTTGGCGACGTTTGGCATCATCGGTGTTGGGGCCGCGGAATTGATCGTCTATCCGTACTGGTGCTTGGAAAAAGGTTACGGTCGGTTCACCGGTCCACGCGATGAAACGCCGCAATGGCACGCCCGAGCGAAGGGCTGGATGAAGGTGATGCGGTTGGATGCCTGGGGTTCGATGATCGTCTACACCTTTTCGACGATGGTCTTCTATCTGTTGGGGGCGGCGACGTTGCATCGGGCCGACCTCAACCCCAGCAAGGATCACATGGTTCGCACGTTGGCGACGATGTTCCATCCGGTGTTTGGCAACTGGGCCTCGATTCTGTTCCTGTTTGGCGCCTTTGCCGTGCTCTATTCGACCTACTTCGTCGCCAACGCCAGCCACGCGAGAACGTTTTCCGACGCGATCCGCGTGATGGGGTTCATCCGCAGCGATGAGGCGACCCAGCGACGTTGGGTCCGAATCCTCAGCGGATTGTTCCCGATGCTGTGTCTTGTTTTGTATTTGATGTATCCCAACCCTGTCCATCTGGTGTTGTTGAGCGGGCTGATGCAAGGCTTGATGCTACCGATGCTGGGCGGGGCCGCGTTATTCTTCCGCTATCGACGCAGCATTGCCGGGCTCGAACCGGGACTGCTGTGGGATCACTGTTTGTGGTTGTCGGTCTTTGCGATGTATGTGACCGGAATCTGGACAGTTTATTCGAATCTGGTTGATTAGCGTTACCGAAGCGGTGCAGATTGTTCGACGACCTCTTCCTGTCTGGATTCGTGCCGCCGGTTTAAGAGGTCATTTGAGGCGTACTTTCATTGGATTGGTAACGTTCCAACAAGCGGTAGAGCTTGCGACGGTGAATCCCTAGCTTCCGAGCCGCACTGGCTTTGTTACCATTTTCCTTGGCAAGAACTTCCAGGACGTGGGCTTTGGAAATATCATCCAACGCGACCGTATCGTTACTGTCGTGGTCGCACACGGCGAACGCGGGCTTCCTGTCACCGGTGTCGATCTGCGAGACTTCTTTCACACCGCTGGCAATCTCGTTTGGAAGATCGTCCAGCGTGATCGTGTCGTTATCAGCCAGTACCGTCGCGCGTTGCAGAACGTTACTCAACTGGCGGACATTCCCCGGCCAGTCGTAACGATTCAGCGCCTTGCGGGCAGCGGGATCGACCTGCCAGGGCGAAGCGAGAAAGTAATCGACCAAGCGATCGATGTCTCCGCTGCGCTGGCACAACGGGGGCATGTGAACGGATAGCACATTGATACGGTAATAGAGATCCTCGCGGAAGTTCCCCGCCTGCACCTCCGCCGCCAGATCGCGGTTGGTCGCCACGATGATCCGCACCCTAACATTTCGTTCTGTGTGTCCTCCGATGCGACGCATCGAACCATCTTCGAGGACTCTCAACAGCTTGGGTTGCAGGGCGAGTGGAAGTTCGCCGATTTCGTCGATGAACAACGTGCCGCCGTCGGCGATTTCAAACAACCCCGGTTTTTCGGTCGTCGCCCCTGTGAATGAACCCTTTTGATGACCAAACAATTCGCTCTCGACCAACAGTTCGGGGAGGGCGGCGCAGTTGATCGTTACAAAAGGCTGATCGCACAGTTTGCTGTGTTGTTGAACGGCGCGGGCCACAACCTCTTTCCCTGTGCCGCTGGCCCCTTGAATCAGGACCGGTTTATCGGTCGGGGCGATTCGGTGGATCAAACGCACGACGTCGCGCATCGCTGGCGATTCGCCAACCAACGTCAACGGAGGCCTTCGCCGGGCGCGGGCTGGTTTATTCTTCAGACACGCTTGCCGCTGCTGGCACGCCGCTTGACAGCGTTCCTCGAGCTCTCCCATCGAGCACGGTTTCGTCAGGTAGCCAAATGCTCCCATCTGGATCGCCAAGACCGCCGATTCGATCGTCCCTTCTCCGGTCAGGATGATCACCTCCATCTTGCCGCTCGCCTGCACGCGTTGCAACAACTCCAGTCCCGACATGCCCGGCATGTTCAGGTCGAAGACGGCGATATCAAAATCACGTTTTTCGCACTGGCTGATCGCTTCGGCTCCGCTTGAAACCGCGGTCACGTGATGCCCCTTAAATTGCATCCAGCGCACAAACGCATCGCGAAAGACGGCGTCGTCGTCGACGAGCAATAAGTTCATGGATCTATCTGGCATTTGAGGGTTTCACTAGTTTTGTTTCGACGCCACGGTTCGTCGAAAAGGTACAAATAAAATTGGGTCATGCATCGGAAATGGGTTTCGGTCACAGGTTCGCCCTGCCACCATCGGCCACGGTCCTCTTGGGCACGCGTCGGGTTAACCAAAGCCCCTGCGGTGCCCCACGGCCCGGTGGACCACAACGACTGAAATACATCGACTTCGCATCCGGTAATAAAAAGAATGAATGCGATACAGGCGAATTGAGGTGCTGCACTTCGATTTCGCCTTGGTTGTTGCGTTGGGCGAGGTATTGTCGCATCAAGGGGTGCCCCGAATGACCGACGTCATAGCTGCGAACAAATAACAGCGTCTGATTATCATCGAGCAATTGAGGATATCCCTCGAAGCGGTCCGTATTGATGGCGTTTCCCAACGCTTTCGCGGGCGTCCACGGCGCGTTCAGATGGCGACGATGTGCGATCCAGATGTCCATTGCCCCAGCCTTCCCACCAGGTCGCGAGGAGCTGAAAGCGAGAGTTAGTCCGCTGGGAGAAAAACTGGGATGCATCGCGTTGCTCCGCAACTTCAATTCCCTGTTGAGTTCCTTTGCACGCTGCCAGGGCTCATCGCGCGACTCACGATGCGAGATGAACAAATCAAGTTTTTTGTCGCGGCAAGAGAAAACCAAGCTGAGCCCATCGGACGAAAGGCCTGGACTGAATTGGAAACGCGAATCGTTGAGATCCCCTGGAGGGATTCGAACGGGCTTTCCAAAAGGTTGGTCTAGGTTGTCGCGACGACATTCGTAGATTCCATGTGTTCCATTGCGTCTGGAAAAGAACATCATGCGGCAACCGTCCGCCGATAGTGTTGTCTGCGAATCCTCCGATTCGCTGTTGATCTCGCGCCCCAGGTTGATCGGTTCACTCCACTCGTAATCGGGCGAGAGCAGTCGCTGAACGACTTCATCGACCGGCATGGCGGCCCGCGGCGCGCTGTGGGGTCGCACTTCGCCCGCTGCCGACGCCGCGGCATGCGATGGCTGGGCGTCCGGTTCCAAGCGGACCTGCAACACGGACCGACCGTTGCGTTCGATGGAGACCAATTCCCGTTTGGCAAGAACTCCATCTTTCATGACGGCGACTTGATGCTGCCCTGGTCGAAGGGTGAGTTCTTTGATACCTGCGCCGCGGATGACAACTTCTTCGCCGTCGATCATGACTTGCGTATTGGGATCGTCGGTTGCCAGCACTAACGTTCCAGCCCCGGTGGTCAACCGGATCACGGTCGAGACCAATTGGGTGACCCCGGTTGCATCGGAAATACCAACGCCGATGATCAGCGTCAGCATCAGGCCTGCAGCTATAGAGACGAATGGGTTTCCGAAGCCCGAATGCAGGCGGGTTAGTGTGGCTGGAATTGCGGAGAATCGAGGCGAGACGAGCCGAGGCTGCTTGGGCAGGCTAGGAATGCAGCCCTGTTCAAGGTCGATCAGACAGCGCTGCAAAAGATCGCCAACCTCCGTGGCCGATCCGTAGCGGGCGGCGGGATTTTTCTCATGCAGCTTGGAGACGATCGCAATCATCCAGTCCGGAGTTTCAGGAATGATTTCGTCCAACCCCCGGGGAGTATCTTCGGCCACGCGTTTCATCACGGCATGCATCGTTGGTGCGCGAAACGGTGGACGCCCGCAGAGCATTTCGTAGAGTACGCTGCCGAGACTGAATAGATCGGCGCGATGATCCAAGCGGTGCCCCAACACTTGTTCCGGAGCCATGTAGAGCGGCGTTCCCGCGATCATCCCACTGTGCGTGATGCTTGCATCATCGCTGGTTCGAGCGAGACCAAAATCGGTCAATTTGCCTCGCGCTTCGGCGTTGCATTCCAGCAGGATGTTGCTTGGCTTGACGTCCCGGTGAATCACTTGTTGGGCGTGGGCAGCCGCCAATCCGTTGGCGACTTGTTTGCCCAGACGCAGCACATCGGCGAGGTCCAAGGGACCTGTTTGCAAGAGCCGTTGCTGCAACGTCATCCCCGAGACGTACTCCATCACGATGTAGGGGATTGGCGATTCTTCCACAGCGTAGATCGCGACGACGTTTTCGTGACGAATCGCCGCCGCCGTCCGCGCCTCGCGGAGGAAACGTTTCCGTGCTGGCGAAGTCGCCGCGAAATCGACCGAGAGCATCTTGATCGCGACCATCCGCTGCAATTTTTCATCAAACGCCCTGAAGACCGTACCGAATGCCCCTTGCCCGACGATCTCCAAGAGATCGTAATGCGCCAATCGTCCAAGCGATTTTGGGCAGGTCGATGGTTCCAGATACCCCAGGATTTGCATGTCGCCGAGTTCGGATCCGCAGTCCGTCGTTTGCGCTTCGCTCGCCGGTTCTTCACGCCGCGTCGATCCGCCAAGCAACTGGTCCATCGCCCCGCTTCGCGACGGCGCAATTTGCTCAATGGCTGGCATTGCAAGAAATTGGCTATCGCGTTCGTGCGTTTCCAGCAAACTCTCGACACGGCCCCGCAACTCGTGATCTTCCGGGCACAATCGCTTTAACAGGGACCGTCGCGCAATCGAAGACTCGACTTCGAGTACTGATATGAATAGTTCGCGTTCGATGCTGCTCATTGCATAGCCAATAGGACGAGATAAATCGATCGATCGATATCTAATGCGAGGTTTGAGTCGCGTTTACGCCTTAAAATTAAAAGTTTTTGCCTCGGTTCTTGTTTCGACAGTCGCCAGGCACTGTCTCCCCGTTTCTCACTTGCCCACATTTCCGGGACTCAAACTAACAACGCTCGTTTTTGCATTCTTCAAGACCCGCCGTGTCTGCCAAAGATCCAGGTCGCCCAACCCATCTTCCCGTTCGGCGCTAAAGATCATTGTCTCACCATCGGCAAGCAACCAGAAAGCATTTTCGACCGGCGAATCGATCGGGTAGACGTCGTAGTCCCCGTGATTGTTCAGCACCGCGAGATGCAGTCGGAACACCTGCCGCTCCCGCCCCTCCTCCTTACCGCCACGGGTGAACAAGAGGGTTTGTCCATCGTCAAGCAACTGAGGACTCGCTTCGATGCGATTTGAATTGACCTGATCCCCCATGTGCTGCGGCGCTTGCCATGGGGCGTCGATTCGATCTCGGTGTGCCATCCAAATCTCGTACCCTCCCAGTTGGTGGTGGCGACGTGCCGTCGTGAAAATCAGGGAGAGACTGCTTGGGGAGAGCCGGGCATATAGATCAAACTTACGCGGTTCATTGATCTCCGGGCCTAAAGTCGTTGGGGGCTCCCAAGGCTGGTCGCGCGCGGCGCGATGCATTGTGTACAAATCCAACTCTTTCACGGGCCGCGCCGCACCGACGACCGTCAATCCATCGGAACTGATCCCCGCTCCATTGATGATGAATGCTCCAGTCGCATGTTGATAGTCGGTCAAACGCGCGGAGGTGAACGGTGCGTTCACGTCATCTCGCGTCGCCTCCCAAAGGTCTGGGGTCGCCTTGCGGCTGGAGCAAAAAAACATGCACAGTCCATCCGCCGTGAGTGTCGGTTGGGAATCTTCGCCGCGACTGTTGATCTCTGGGCCCAAATTGACCGGTTCGGTCCATTGGTAATCGGGGGATGTAAACCGCTCGAGCAACCGGGCAGCCAACGCCGAGACAGGTGCGCTACGGGGGGGCGACTTGGGGACGGAATTCGCTGTCGAATCGACTGCGGCCGGGGCGAACTCGACCGCGACGTGTCCGCCACGCGTAACTAAGACGGTTTTGCTGGCGATTTGTTTGCCAGCGGAAAACGCCGACACCTGATACTCCCCAACCGCAACCTCCTTCGCCTCGGACGCGTTCCCTGGTCCCCGAGCCAGTTTGCCATCCAAATAGATCGACATCGCCGGATCGTCCGACTGCACGGCGAGCATCCCCGTACCGCGGAACCACGTTGTGGTGGATTGCACCAATCGCGAACCGCCTGTCAATTCGGCGATCGCCACCCCGAAAATCAACAACAGCGCGGCGGCAACAGAAGCCAGTTTCCCGCTGCCAAGCCGCTGCACCATCAAGCGAGTTTTGGTTGGCGTCGGCTTGGACCGCGGCACCTCGGGGATCAGCCCCTGTTGCCATTGCTTTTCGCAAACATCGAGCAGTTCGCTGACTTCGGCGGCGGAATCAAAGCGATCGTTAGGGTCTTTCGCGTGCAACCGTTCGACGATCGCTTGTATCCAGTCGGGAGTCCCCGGAACGATTTCATCCAGCGGTTGTGGGGTGTCGTCGGCCACCCGTTTCATCACCGCCAATATCGTTGGCGCACGAAACGGCGGACGGCCGGCTAGCATCTTGTAGAGCACGCTGCCCAAACAGAAGAGGTCGGCGCGGTGATCCAACTTCTTTCCAAAGGCTTGTTCGGGAGCCATGTACATCGGTGTCCCTGCGATCATCCCGCTGCGTGTAATACTGGCATCATCGTTGGCCCGCGCTAGGCCGAAGTCGGTCAGCTTGACTCGACCACCTGGCCCACTTTCCAGCAGGATGTTGCTCGGCTTCACATCGCGATGCACCAATTGCTCGGCATGCGCGGCTGCCAATCCGTTGGCAATCTGCTTGCCAAACTTCAACACGTCGGACAACTCCATCGGGCCCTGTTGTTCAATCTGTTGTTGCAATGTTACACCCGATACGTACTCCATAACAAGGTGAGGAACCGGGGCTTCTTCGACGGCATGGATCGCGACGACGTTTTCATGCCGAATTGCCGCAGCGTTTCGCGCTTCCCGCAAGAATCGCTTTCGAGCTGCCGGGACGACAGCCAATTCGATCGCGATTACCTTGATCGCCACCACCCGCTCCAGCTTCACATCAAAGGCCCTGAAGACGGTTCCGAAGGCCCCCCGCCCGACGATCTCCAACAGTTCGTAATGCTTCAGTCGCCCGAGCGAATCGGCGTTCTCCGCAGGCTCCAGATAGCTCAACAGCGAATCGTCGAGCGGCTCGCGTCCGTTGGCACGATCCCCCGCTCCGGCCTCATCCCATTCTTCTCGCCGCGTCGAGTCGCTGGGGCCGAGCAACGCCCGCTCCGTCGACCCGCCCCCCCGCGAAGCGAGCTGTTCGAGCGCTGGCATCTGCAAAAATTGACTCCCTTGCTCATGCGTCGTCAGCAGCGACTCGACGCGGGCGCGCAGATGTTGATCGTCGGAACAAAGTCGCTCTAACAGAGCTCGTCTCGCATCGGGAGAATCGATTTCCAGAGCAGATATAAACAGTTCGCGTTCAGAGCAGCACATAAACCGGAGACCAAAAGGACGAGAGAAAACGATCCGTCGTCGAATAATGCGAGGTTTGAAGCCCGTTTACGCCACAAAAATGGAAGTTTCCCCCCGATTAGGAGGCGGGTTCGTCGAGCGCTTGCTGCAACCAAGCTCTCGCGAACGCCCATATCCGATCTGCGGTCCGCGGAGAAATATCCATCGCGTTGGCGGCCTGGACGTTTGTCAGCCCCGCGAAATACCGTAGGTTCACCAATTTCACAGCTTCGGCATCGACTGTCCCCAGTCGCTCCAATGCTTCGTCCAATGCCAGGATGTCCTCGTTGACTTCTCCCGCCTGCAATGGAACTTGGTCGAGTTCATGACGCTGCATCCCACCACCGCGTTTAAGACATTGCTTACTGCGAGCATTCTCGACCAAGATCCGACGCATCGCTTCGGCTGCTGCGGCAAAGAAGTGACCACGCCCATCCCAGGTCTGTGGTTTCTCGACATCGACCAACCGCACATAAGCTTCGTGTACGAGCGCTGTCGCCTGCAGTGTTTGTCCTGCCTTTTCCTGCGTGAGCCTTTGAGTGGCGAGATTCCGCAATTCGGCATAGACCAACGGCAGCAGTTCGTCCGCCGCTGCAGCGTCTCCGGACTCTAATTTTTGTAGGATAGTAGTAACATCTGACATGCAACTTCCCTTCCCTACTTTGATTGAGTCCTAGCCCTACCCGATCCCCGCGCACCAGGCAACGCCCACCCAACTTCATGCCGGTACCAAGCAGTGTTCCAATTGAAGGAATCTTCGCTGGGTTGCGCTAGCATCGCGTTCTGAATGGAGCGCCATGAACGGGCGCAGCAAATGAATCGACCACCCCGCCCCGGTGCCGATTCAACGACAAGCAATAGCCATCCATCGTTTTGCGCCCCATTGTCTGCACTCCAACGCTAATCCGCAGATCGACGTAACGGGTTTCAGGTCGAACGCCCCCACTACTGGCAACGCTATGATACTGCCCCCCCCCCCAAATCTCAACACCCACGGTCCCCCCTTAGAACGAGGAGCAAAGCGTCGGTGGGATCGGGCGGCGAGCCACCGTCTGGTCAGACCAGGAATCGGGGGCCTCCTTGGTCGCCGCAAGGGAGTTGTAGCACGCTAAACCAAAGGCAGCGGAACGCTCTGCTTTTCTTTGGCGGCCTTGTAGATTGCAAGGATAATCTCTACCGATCGCCGGCCCTCGCGCCCGTCGACAAGCGGAGTTTCGCCCGATTGGATCGCCCGAGCCACGTCGGTGAAGACGGCGGTATGCCCATGATGGCCGATCGCCGCTGGGTCGGCAGCACCGCCGCCGGTCTTGTTTTTACCGATCATTTCTTCCTGCACCCGGCGGTCTTCGTCGGTCATCTCGGCGAATTCCCAGGTCTTGATATCCTCTTCTTCCAGGACCGCGGTGCCGAGCGTGCCGGAGATTTCGATCCGCTTCAGGCTGCCAGGAAACGCAGCGGTCGAAGCCTCGATCACTCCCAACGCGCCGCTTTCGAAGCGCACCGTCGCGACGGCGACGTCTTCTACTTCGATCCGCTCGTGTGCCAGAGTCCCGGTGCACGCGGTAACCTCGGTGACAGGTCCCATCATCCAGGTCAGCAGATCGACGGTGTGAATCGCTTGATTCATCAACGCCCCACCGCCATCCAATTCCCAGGTGCCGCGCCACGCGCCGCTGTCGTAATACTCTTGCGTGCGGAACCATTTCACGTACGCGTCGCCCATCGTGACGGTGCCAAAGCGATCGCCTTCGACCGCCTCCTTGATCAACTGCGAACTCTTGTGGAACCGACTCTGCAGCGTCACGCCCAACTTGACTCCCGCCTTGTCGCAGGCGTCGATGATCTTGTCGCATCGTTCCAGCGTGACTTCCAACGGCTTTTCGACGACAACGTGCTTGCCCGCTTCGGCAGCCAACAGCGCCGGTTCCATGTGCGCTCCGCTAGGCGTCGCGATACTCACGGCAGCGACCTTCGGATCGGCCAACATCTCTTCGACCGATCCGTAACAAGCGATCCCCAGAGGCTCGCCGAAGGCTTTGGCTTTTTCCAAATCGCGAGCACAACAGGCGACCAATTCCACACCCGGCGCATCGGTCAATGCCTTGGCATGAAAGTTCGCGATCATTCCACAGCCAATGATTCCAAATCCGATCGACATTTAAGATCTATCTTTCAACGTAAGAGGGTTCAGCGGGAGAGAGGAGGGAGTCTTTGACGGGGCTCAGCAAGCAACGCTTTCAGCCGCCGATCGCCGAGCATTATAAGTAAATCACGGCGGATCGTAACCGCCGGGATTCCAGGGATGGCAGCGAGCGATTCGCCAGACGCCTTTGCAGATTCCACGCAGCACGCCGTACTTGCCGATCGCTTCGATCGTGTACTGGCTGCACGTCGGACTGAACCGGCAATTGGGGCCCAGCATCGGACTGATCCAACGCTGGTAGAAGCGGATCGGGAGGATAAACAGCCAACGCATCGCTTTCGGTTCGCCCCCGGCTAAGACTTCGACTCGGGTTTTCGTTTTGCATCGTCGCCACGCCGCTGCCCGGTTGCCCGCCAGGCGACCGAGACCAACGACTTGCGAATCGCAGCGTGCTCGGCGATCGCCCCGCGGCGCGGCCGGACGACAAAATCAAAGCCCTGCGGCAGTTGATCCTTCTGAGTCCGAAAGGCCTCGCGAATCAAGCGTTTCCAGCGGTTCCTGACCACGGCATTGCCAGCCTTCTTGGGGATGGTGATCCCGATTCGGCTGAAGCCTAGGTCGTTGCTCATCGCGTTGAGAACCAGCATCCGATCGGTCGCCACGCGGCCCTTGCGAATGATCGTTCCAAATTGTTCGGGCGTCTTCAGCCGCAGCGTTTTCGAGAATCGCTGATCCATTACCAAATCAACGATCGCCGCGGTTGCAACGGATTACGCTCTTCGAACTTGCGAATCAGCTCTTCGCTCTGCTCATCGATTTCGGTCGGCAACTGCAGACGCACCTCGACATACAGATCGCCGGCGTCTCCCTTCGGATCGCGGACGCCTTGCCCTTTGATCCGCAGTCGCTTGCCGTCGCTGCTGCCAGGCGGAATGGTCAACGAGATCGTCCCGCCAGGCGTTGGCACATCGACCTTCGCTCCCAACATCGCTTCACCGATCGACAGCGGCAGCTTTAGGTCCAAGTGCTTGCCGCGGCGTTGAAAGTAGGGATGCGGCGTGACGTTCAACTGCAGGATCAAATCGCCCGTCGGGCCGCCGTTGGGCGACGCTTGGCCCTGGCCACGCAAGCGAATCTTCGATCCCGTTTCCACCCCCGCGGGGATCGTCACCGAAACACTTTCGGTCCCCGTCGGCTTGCCGATCCGAATCTCCGTCTTTCCGCCCAAAACCGCTGTATTGAACGGAATCGGAACCTCTTGGCGAACATCGGATCCGCGGGTTTGACGCGGTTGCCGCGGAGCAGATCGACCGCCACCGGGATGCCCACCAAAAACCTGTTCAAAGAAATCGCCAAAGCCGCCTTGGAAACCTCCGCCGCCGCCGCCACCGCCGCGTCCGCCGAAGATTTGCTCGACGTCGACGCCTTCAAAGCCGCCGCCGTCCCAAGCCCCGCCGCCGGCGCGGACTCGCTCGAAGTCGCTGCCGTAGCGATCGTAAGCTCCCCGCTTTTCCGAGTCGCTCAGAACGTCGTAAGCCTCTTGAATGCGCTTAAACTTCTCCTGAGCGGATTTATCGTCGGGGTTCAGGTCGGGATGATATTTGCGCGCAAGCTTGCGATAGGCTTTTTGGATTTCGTCCTTTTCAGCCGTCTTGCTGACACCCAGTACTTGATAAAGATCTTCAGCCATACCTTGCCGTCTGTCTTCCTGAATTTGTTCCAACGCGCGACGCCAACAGCAATCGCATCGTAATCTTATAAGAAAGGCGTGCATTCCCGAAAGCCGACGTCGTTGATTCCGCCACCGCACTTTCAACATAAACCGTTTCTGACAATGAACTTAAGAACCTTCATCGAACGTTCACTCGCCGCCGCGACACTGTTGGGCTGCGCATCGTTCCCCCATTCAGCACGCGCCGCAGGGGTCTTGAAGCTGCAGATCAAGGACCGCCAAAGCAACCAACCTGTCGCCGCCAGGGTCGTGATGATCGGCCCGCGTGGCCGCGAGGTCCCCGTCCGTCGTGCGACCAATGCCGGGATCGGCTGGGCGATCGACGGACAGATCGACCTGGAAGTCCCCTCGGGCGACTTCCAGTTCCACCTGACGCGCGGCCCCGAATATCGGATCATGACCGGCAACTTTCAGATCGATCGCACCGCGGAAGATAGCCACACGATCACTCTGGAACGTTTTGTCGATACGCAAGCCGAAGGCTGGCTGTGCGGCGATCTGTTTGTCGATCACAAACTCCGCGACCTACCGCTGTTGATGAGGGCCGAGGATCTCGACATCGTCTCCCTGGCGAATCGCACCGGCGATGGAAAACCGACCCAGACCGAAGCCGATGCGTCAGCGGCCGAGATTGGCATCGAGACGATGCAGATCACCACCGACAACATGATCGATCGGCGCGAGGGGAGCGGGTTGCTGGTCGTTGGCGCCGATTCAACGATCCAGCCCGTCGACGACGACGCCCCCAGCAGTCTGCTGTTCCGCAACGCGAGGAAGGCCCCGCAAGCGCGCTTTGTCGTCGAAAACCCTTTTGCCTGGGATCTGCCGATCTGGTTAGCAAGCGGCAAGGTCAACGGGTTTGCGTTGATGGGGGATTTCTTGCAACTGGACCGTTCGGTCTCTCGCGTTTCCAATGGTCGCCCCGCCACGCAGCCCGAATACGACAATCCATTGGGACTCGGTTTCTGGGCCGACGATATCTACCATCATATCCTGGAGGCCGGGTTCCGGATTCCACCAGTCGCTGGAAGCGGCAGCGGCTATCGATCGATCAAGAACCCCTTGGGATATAACCGTGTCTATGTTCAGTGTGGTGAAGAAACGTCTCCCGAAGCGTTCTGGAGCGGATTATGGTCGGGACGATCGGTCGTGACCAACGGTCCGCTGTTGCGACCGAGGCTCGATTCGCAATACCCTGGTCACGTCTTTACCAGTTACGGAAACGAACCGCTGGAATTGCAGATGGACCTGCAACTGGGCACTCGCGACCCGGTCGACTACTTGGAGGTCATCTACAACGGCGCGGTGATCTATTCGGCGCGGCTAGAGGAATTCAAAGACAGCAAGGGCGTGATCCCCGCGTTCACTTTCGACCGCAGCGGTTGGGTCGTCGCTCGCGTCGTGACCGGTTACGACAAACATTATCGCGCTGCCGTCTCGGCACCGTGGTACATCATGTTTCCCGACCAGCCCAGGATCAGCCGTTCGGCGGTCGAATTTTTTATCGACTGGCTGCAGCAGCGAGAACAGATGCTGCTAAAGAAGTCGCCTGAGTATATTCGCAGCGTAACGCCATTCATTCGTGCAGCCCGATCGTTCTGGGACGAACGCTTGGAACAGGCGACGGTCGACTGATTGGCGGACTTCGGCAGCGAGCTGGCGAGACCAGGGGGGGAAGTCAGGCCGTATAAAAAAAGAAACCTAGCTAGGCATCCAGGCCATGCTAGGCAATCAGAGATTGTCAGCCGCGCCGCCAACCAAATATCGGCGAGCGACTGAAATTTCATGTTATCAGAGCTAGTAGCGACTTAGTAACGGTCGTCACGGCGTCCGCCGCGTCCACCACCACCGCCACCGCTGCGACCACCGCCGCCGCCGTAGCCACCGCCGCCGCCACCACCGTAGCCGCCACCGCCGCCGCTGCGACCACCGCCGCCACCGCCACGGTAACCACCGCCACCGCCGCCGCCACGATCTTCACGCGGACGAGCTTCATTAACGGTCAACGAGCGACCGTCGTGTTCTTGTTCATTGAGGCCCGTAATGGCCGCTTGCGCTTCCGCGTCGCTTCCCATTTCAACGAAGCCGAAGCCTTTGCTTCGGCCAGTGTCGCGATCTGTGATGACCTGAGCACTTTCGACCGTACCGAACTGAGCGAACAATTGTTCCAAATCGGAGCTTGAGACACTAAAGCTCAAGTTTCCACAATACAGTTTCCTTCCCAACACAAAACTCCCATGCATGGATGGACAACCAGCCGTCTAACTTTCTGGGCTGTAATAGAATCAGATCTCTCGGGAGATCCATCGAGTGGTACGAACGATACTTGCGGGGCCAGGTGATCCGGCTACGTTTCCACGAACGTCCAATCTCGTATTGTATACTCGACCCGGGAACACCCGCATACCCCCTTGATCCTAGGAAATCTAGTAATTTCTCGGATCACTGTGGCTTCTGGAGAGCAGTGCCAGAGCCCCCCAGCAGCCCAAAATGCTCGAAATTAAGCGGTCCGCTTGAGCTAAACGCATTGCACCAAAGGGACTACGGCTTCTGAGCGGCAAGCATGTTCTTCATGCTTTCGGTAACCAAGGTCTCGATTCCGGGGGCGTAATCGAAGACTTCCACCGAGACCCACCCCTGGTATTCGACCGCGCCGAGCGCTTCAAAGATGGGGGCAAAATCGACCGATCCCATCCCAGGACCCTGGCGATTGGGATCGTTGGCGTGAAAGTGAAGCATCAGGTCTGCGTTTTCGCGAATCAGCCCCGCGATGTCGTCGGTTTCGTCGCTCATCGCTTTGACATCCAAGTGCAAACCGACGTGCTCCGACCCGATCATCTCGCGCAGCTGTCGCCCCTGGGCCTGCGTGTTCATGAAGTTCCCCTCTTCATGCCCCAGCGGTTCCAACGCGATGCGGACATCGTTGGCTTCGAGCGCCGGCACGACGCCTCGCAACACTTCGGCTGCGAATTCATAAGCCTGCTCCATCGATGCCCCCTCGGGAACATTCCGCTGCTGCGGCGATCCCAAAACCATCACCTTGCCCCCCAGATCCTTACACAACCGCGCTAGTTCGCAGAAGTACTCGGTCGTCGCCTGGCGAACCGCGGCGTTGTCGGTGGTCAAATAATAACCCTCGGTCTTCGCCAGCAACCAATGTAGGCCGATGACTTCAAACCCCGCCCCTTCCACCTGTCGACGATAATCGCTCCGTTGCTGTGCCGTGATCGATCGAGCATCGTCGGCCAACATGAACGGCGCAACTTCCCAACCGGTATAACCGACACGTCGGGCTAGATCGAGCGCCTTGTCCAGCGGCCAATCCTGGAACGTTTCATTACAGATGCCATATCGAAATCCTGCCATTGTGTTGTCCCTTTGAGCAGAGCTCGTTGACACTCTAAAAAATGATTAAAGGCCGGACATTCTCTCGGCCTAACAAATAAAAGCACGCAAACCGCAACAATCGCATGTGACGGCTGCGCCATGGGAACCGGTCGCATCCAACGCTCGCCGAAGAAGCCGGCGAGGCAGTCTTCGCCACAGCAACCTGTGGCGCCCCCGATTCCTTCGCAACAACCGACGCTGGTCTCTAAGACAACGCCTGGCGTCGCGGTTGCAAGGGGCTTTCAGACGCCCCCCGCATCAACCTTGGCTGTCGATCAGGCTTTTCAGCATGGGGAATTTGGCAAACACTTGCTCCAGCACGTCGTCCCCCGCTTTCTCTTTGATGAAAGCGATCAGCATCGTTACGAACTCGCCTAACTTGTCGGTCGGCAAACCCTTTTCCGAAAGTGCCGCTCCCATCTCCAACGCATTGCCCGCCGATCCGCCCAGCATGCCGCTAGCCATTCCCGCTAACTTTCCCAACAACCCACCACTCGGTTCGCCGCTGTCATGGGTTTCGCCTGCGGTGATGATCGAATCGAGTCCAGGGATCGACGAGGCCAAGCTCTTGAAGGTCGATTCGTCGACATTCTCCTTGATCATCGCCATCGCTTTCCCAGTGACTCCTTGAGCGGTCGACGGATCGATCCCTAAGCGGTCGGTCAATTGCTGAAGCAGTTCGTCCATTGGTGCACCCTTTGTATTGCTTGAATCGCGAACAGTGGTCTCGCTTGCAGGATCGATGCCAACACCTTTACGTTGCCGCGAAGAAAGCAACACATCGCGCGATCGGTGACCACAAGTGGCATCAATGTAATGGAGATTCGAAGCGTAAGAAAACCCCTTGCCGTCACGCCGCGGCGCAGTTTTAGCATTCAGGCCGCTTCGGAGTGATGGCGGCCAGTCAATGGAGCGCATTGGCGACCGGTTTGGCAGCGACCTGGGTTTTCTCCATCGCCGCCAGGACGATTTGGGTCAAATCGATTGCGTCGGATCGATAGACAACGTTTTTCATCACGCTCCGCAGCACGGTGTCGGGTTTGTCGATATCCATCCCTTCGCCGTCGTATCGCAGCACCAGGTCGATGTTGTTGTATTGAGCAAGCTGGGCGATGATCTGATGCATTTTCTGATAGTTTGCAAAATACAAGCTCGCCTCGGCATCGGCCAAGCTCTTGCGGCGGCGAAAGACCTCCAACTTTAACGACGATTCAAGCTCCGCAACCTTCTCCTCCTGGCGCGCATATTCGATCGAACCAGGCTTCAACGCTTGGATCGCCTTGGCCTCCTCGAGCATCTCCTGCTGTTTTGCTTTTCCGTATCGCTGCAACCCGGCCATCTGCTGCTCGATCGCGGCGACCTCCGCTTTGATGCTCGCCGCATTTTTGAAAATGTAGGCGACGTCGATGATTGCAAACCTTCCAGCCGCAGTCGGTGATTCCGCCGGACAACGCAGCGGGACGGCCATGCCTATCGCCAGCGTTCCCAACATCAAAATCAACACAGAGGGTCTCCGCACGGTTGCGCTCCTTGCATCGCATGCATATTAGATTGGCTTCGGTCGCTGCTTCCACCCAGAAGCAATACAGGGGCTCGCCACCGGGCCTGTTCCATCAGGTCTTCCGATCCGAACCGCCACTTGAATGCCCGCCCCTACGGGAGTCGAATCGCAACCCAACGCATACCGCGTGCCAAACTCGTCCGCTCTGCCGATCCACCCGCCGAGAAGTCGTTGCGCCTAGGAAAACGCCCTGTTTTCATCCCTCGCCGTGCAACTCCTTTCCAATGATAGGGTGTTGCACAAATTACAAAGCGACGAAATTATTACATGCTTGTACGTCGCTGCGGTCAGCCGATCGTTTGCCCCGGATCGCCTGACGCCCGACCACGAGTCACCCCAATGTCCGACGAATTGATCTACCTCGACAACCACGCAACGACACCGTGCGACCGCCGCGTTGTCGACGCGATGCTGCCGCTGCTGTTGGAAACCTATGGCAATCCGCACAGCACTTCCCACGTCGCGGGCAATGCCGCCGCAGACGCAGTTGCCGATGCGATGGATAGCCTTGCGGCAAATCTGGGGGCAACTGCGGGAGAATTGATCGCCACCAGCGGCGCCACCGAAAGCACCAACCTCGCACTGCTGGGACATTGTTTGCACCCGCGAAACCGCAAACGCCACATCGTGACAGCGATCACCGAGCACCCGGCGGTCCTCGACCCGATCGAATCGCTGCGCCGCGAAGGCTTTGCCGTCACGGTGCTCAACGTCGATGCCAATGGGCAGATCGATCCGGAGCAATTCGCCGACACGTTGACAGACGACACCGCGATCGTCTCGTTGATGCTCGCCAACAATGAGATTGGCAGCCTGCATCCGCTAGCGAATCTGGTCGATATCGCCCACCGGCGCGGGATCCCGGTCCATACCGATGCGACCCAAGCGGTAGGCCGGGTTGAAATCGACCTCGGGCAATTGGAGGTCGATCTGCTCAGTTGTTCGGCGCACAAGTTTTACGGCCCCAAGGGGGCGGGGCTGTTGTACGTCCGCCGCCAGGGGAGACTTGCGCGAATCAAGCCGCAGCTGTTTGGTGGCGGTCAACAGCGCCGTCTGCGCCCGGGGACGATGAACCCGGCTGGGATCGTGGGCATGGCGACCGCGCTGCAATTGTGCGTCGACAACATGCCGTCGGAGACTCTTCAAATCCGGCAATTGCGGCAACGGATGTTCACTGGGCTGAACCAACGAATACCTGGCCTGCAGCTCAACGGACCACCACTCGATTCGGACCTCCGTTTGGTCAGCAACCTCAACCTGATGTTTCCAGGAGTCGAAGGGGAAGCGATCATGCTCGCCTCGCCTCAGTTAGCGGTCTCCAGCGGTTCGGCATGCAGCAGCGTCGACGCAACGGCCAGTCACGTGCTGCTGGGAATCGGCCGCAGCGAACAGGAAGCTCGGTCGAGTCTGCGCATCGGTTTCGGACGCTTCAATACGCTGGCACAGATCGATCAAGCCACCGCGATGCTTGCCGACGCCTACGACCAAATGCGCCGCCTCGGCTGAGCGTCATCCAGCTCGCCCCTAATGGTCCACCTGATGCGTGCTGTTGTGTATGGTCACGTGTGGGGTTTTTCTCGGGTGCTGGGGCCAGCAAAAGCGATTGGGCTTCAAAATCGCGAGATCTCAACGGTTTCACTCTCGATTTTACGCGGATTGTTAACGGGCGCAAAAACAAACCGTCGTCACGTCACCCTATCGTTCTGTGGCACCGGGGCACGCCACCGATTGCATCGGCTTCCGACGTAGCGGCAATCTTATCACCACTGATTCACATTTTGGCGGACCCATGCGAAGCAAGCATCCCAGTAGAACAACAGACGAAACGTTTCAATTCATTGTGGAACTCGCCAACGGACAGCGAATCAAGGCGCAAGCGGGCCCCTCGGGGTTGCCGTTGATCTTGAACAGCGATCTGCCGGACAACTTGCCAGCCTTTACCGAGCAGTTCCCGCCGAACGCGGCTCCTTTTGCCAACCGATGGGATTCGGTCGACAGGGAATCGCCCAGCTTACAAAACGTCGGCAAATAGCCGATTACGGAAAACGAGGGGCCAGTTCGGGTATAAAAATTCCCCAGATCACCGCGACGGGCTTGACAATGCTTAAAGTCGCGATACGATTCAGTCAGTGAATAAGACATTGGTCTTAACAGGGCACGGCGATTTGTAGTAGATTGCCGAGTGTCCGCCTCTAGGTAAACACAGAACTCCTGATTTTCGTGTTTGGGGCGTGGTTACACCATAGCGTGTGCTGCCCAAATTGAATCCGCATCGACGGTCGATTCAACCGCACTCCCAAGTTTTGACACTTGGATTCCTCACGGATCATGGCATTAGGCCATTTGGTGCATGAATCGCTTTAGCATCTTTTGTCGATGCTCTTGTGCCGCACGATCGGGTACGACAGTTTTATCAGGGTTCTACGAGTCTGCTTCTACGAGAATTGGTTTGGAAGACCTCTTCGGTTGCAGTTGACATACGCTCGACATCGGGCTCGACCAGTCCGCCGCTCTGGTATCCCTCACACATGACCTCTGTTTTGCAACTAAAAGGATTTGCGGCGAAATCTCTTACTCCAGCACACGTAGTTCGGTGCATCACCTCGCGGTGAAGCTTGGGCTCCGGTTGGCTATCTTGGGTGACTCATGGCTAAAAAGAAACGATCCTACCGCGGACGCAGCGGCAGCGGAAACGAGAGCAATTCCAACGGAAATGGCGGCGGCGGTGGCGGCGGCGGCGGAAAAGGCCGCGTCAGTCGTCGCAGACGGCGACCTTCGGACGGAAACAACAATAACAACGGCAACCGTCAGCCCGAGGGCGACTTGCCAACCGTTGACGACGATGCTCCGTTGGTCGAAGGTGTTGGCTTGCTGGAAATGCACCCCAACGGGTACGGCTTTTTACGCAGCCCAGATAACAACTTCAGCCGTGACCGTTCGGACCCCTTTGTCCCTGGCACGATGATCGAAAAGTTCGGTCTGCGGGAAGGGGTGATGATCCGCGGTATGGTCCAACCCGGCCGACGGCATCAGGGCCCGCGAATCCGCGAAATTCTCGACGTCGATGGAATTACTCCCGACGAATACGCCGAAGTCAAAAATTTCGACTCGCTGACGGCGATCAATCCCGAGCAATGGCTGCGTTTGGAAATCGGCCAAAAACCGCTCACCAACCGCGTGATCGACCTGCTCGCTCCACTAGGCAAGGGCCAGCGCTCGCTGATCGTTGCCCCGCCGCGATCGGGCAAAACGGTGATGTTGCAGAACATCAGCAGCGGAATCGCCGAAAACCACCCGGACGTCAAGTTGATCGTGCTTTTGATCGATGAGCGGCCCGAGGAAGTCACCGACATGAAGCGACATGTCGTCGGCGGCGAAGTCATCGCCAGCAGCTTGGACATGGATGTCGATTCGCACGTCCGACTCAGCCAACTGGTGATCGAACGCTGCAAACGATTGGCTGAAATGGGCCAGGACGTCTTCCTGCTGCTCGATTCGATCACCCGCTTGGCTCGCGCGTTCAACAAGTGGGTCGGTCAGACCGGCCGCGGCCGGGCGACGATGACCGGCGGCCTGGACGTCAAAGCGATGGACATTCCGAAAAAATTGTTCGCCACCGCGCGTGCGTTCCAGGAAGGGGGCTCGTTGACGATCGTCGGCACCGCTCTGGTCGACACCAACAGCCGAATGGACGAAGCGATCTTCCAGGAATTTAAGGGTACCGGCAACATGGAAGTCGTGCTCGATCGCCGTCTGGCCGATCGCCGCGTCTGGCCATCGATCGATATCTCGCAATCGGGCACCCGTCGCGAAGAACTGCTGCACGACGAAGAGACATACGAAGCGGTCACGATGCTGCGTCGCACGCTCTCGGAGATGCACCACGTCGACGCCATGGAACAATTGACCAAACAGCTTGGCCGATTTGAATCCAACGAAGAATTTATCAAGCTAATCAGTGGTGCAAAGCTGACAGGTTGACAAAGCCCTCTTTACAGAACGCGGCATTCCAGCGAAGCTCTTGCCGCGGCGTTGTCTGTTTTAATACAAGCAACGCACTGCCTGGAGGATAAGCGAATTGGTGAGCGGCCTCATTGGAACTGAGGTACCCCGTAAGGGGCTGCGGGTTCGAGTCCCGTGTCCTCCGCTATTTCTAAAAACACCGTCTGAAACATTGAGTTTCAGGCGGTGTTTTTTTATTGGCTCAGTCGCCTGGGACAAAGCTGGTACAAAATCGTGCGTCTCAGATGCCTTGCTTGAACCACTGGGGTATTCGACTCGGCATCACTCCCCGCCTCAAGGTTGCTTGTTGTCGGTGGTGGCCCCCGCAGATTCCTTCGAGCAGATTCCGTTCTCCATTTCCATGCGGGATTCGTCTCTGCCGAGGTGGTCGTAGCGCCGGCGGCCCCTTTCGCTGTCGGCATGACCAAGCCAGTTCATTTTGATCCGCCAATGGAGATGCGCGGGGGCAGGCGAGGCGGATGCAAGCTTGGAAACGGTGAAACAGGGCGTCGTCAAAATTACGCTCTCAAACCGCCATGAGAACCGCTCGGCCAAGGCGAGTCTATGATTGCGTTGCCCATGGGACCATCGTCGCCAACGGATACGCGGCTATTTTTCACGGCCTCCATCGAAAAGGCCCTCAACGCATCACAGCAAGTCAGGGTGCCGTCAATTGGCGAAAGGATCGTACGAAGATCTTAGCTGACGCCGTACCGGCTGAGAAACATTTCAACGGTGCGCTCGACGATCTGGTTGCGTTTGCGACGCGACGGTGTGGGCTCGCCGTGGACGATCGTTGGCCAGAAAGCAAACGTGCGCAGCAAGTCGACGAATTGCATCGCTGGCGCCCGAGTGGTTCCGATCGAGTTGGCGCTTGGCCCCCCGCGGATCCCGTCGTTTTGCGGGTCGTGGGTAATGGGCTTGCCGACGCAAACGAGCTGCGACGCATCGCCAACCGCGTCAAGTCGATCGTGGACGCCGAGCCGGACACGTGGGACGTCAACGATTCGTGGGGCGTCTCCGGCCAGCAGTTGTTCGTCGATGTCGATTCCGATCGAGCGAGCCTTTCGGGAATTCGCACCGCGGAGGTTGCATCAACGCTCGACGCTTATTACTCCGGCAAACTGCTGACGATGTATCGCGAGGGAGACCGACAAATCCCGGTTTACTTTCGGTTGAAGCCCGAGAGCCGCCAGTCGCTTGGTGCCGTCAACAGCTCTCACATCGAAAGCCGCGTCGGCAAGATTTCACTGGCAGCGATTGCAAACGTCGAACCGCAATGGCGTTTGGAGACGATCGATCGACGCGACGGAAACCGAACGATCGAAGTCCGATCGCGGATCAACTACGGGGCGTCGGGAAACGACATTACCAATCGCGTCTTCCATTGCGAGGCGATGGAGCAGGTGAAGGCCGAATTGCCTCCCGGATTTCGCATCGAGATCGGCGGCGCTCTCGAAGAGTCGATGAAGGCTCAAGGGAAAATGTTCCGTTCGTTTGGCATGTCATTTATTGCAATCGTTCTGTTGTTGATTTTTCAATTCAACAGTCTCTCTCGCACTTCGATCATCATGGTGACCTTGCCTCTTGCCCTTGTCGGCGCTCTGTTTGGTCTATGGGTAACCAACAATGCTTTTGGATTCATGCCGCAGCTTGGCGTGTTGGCGTTGTTCGGAATCGTATTGAATTCGGCGATCCTGTTCGTCGAATTTGCCGACATCGTCGTGGAGCAAACTTCAACGGAGAAGGATCGGCCTCTGACGCGCAGCGAATATCATGCTGCCATCGTCGACGCTGCCCGGCAACGGCTGATGCCGATCTTCCTGACAACCGCGACCACCGTGGGCGGCCTCGTTCCTCTCGCCCTTGCCGGCGGCCCGCTGTGGCAAGGCTTAGCCTGGTTGCTCATCTATGGTCTTACGTTTGCGACCGCCCTGACGCTATTTGTCATCCCCGTCCTCTATTCCTTCCAGTCCCCCTCGTCTCGGCTTCGCGAGGCCAACAATCCCATTCCAACCCCATCGGTGTAACCTAGTTTGAATCCGCTCACCTAGGTCAAAAATAGGCCTTGCGCACGCCCGGGTTCAGGTCACCACGTCAAGACGCAGCCGCTAAGCCGGAAAGTTACCTTCGTCGCTGCGACTGTTTCATGGATTATGCGGAAATGCAATTACTGGGCTACCCAATCGGCAGTGGCGTAGTGGAGTCGGCATGCAAACATGGGGGCAGCGACGCATCAAGGTATCTGGAATGCATTGGCACAAAGAACGGGGCAAGTAACGATGACGTTACGGCGCCTTCTGCAGAACGGAATCTGGGAGCGTGTTTTTAAGACCTGGTTCAACTCAAAACCGAACGCCAGCGACCAGAACCATCGTGATGGATGGTTCTTCAGACGCATCGCGTGGATCACCCCCGTGCGTTTGTTTAAACGGGTGAACTGGTCGCGCGACGGGAATATCGGCGGAGTGGCTTCGCCGAACGTTTGCCTCGCCGCCAGCTGTTCTGCGCGATGGCTCCCAACGCGATACCAGCTATCGCTTGTTGACGGAAGTTTCCGTCTATCCCGGCATTTGTCTGGTCGTTGGGTGCGGTTGCCTGATCATCGCGCTCAAGATCAAGCATCGCTTTAACCCTGTCCAACGTGCGGGCGATCGCCTCTTCAATCTGCTGGTCGTAGTCCTCAGATTCGGGGTCGACGGTGACTTCAATCTCTTCGCTGTGGCCATTGATCGTCAGCGACAATTGGTAAGTGCCTGCGTCGAGCGATCGCAGGAATTTCTCAAACCTTTGAGGGTCAAGCTGCAATTCGGCACTGTCAAGTTCCAACTGCGAGCGAGGCTGGAAATCGAGCATCGATTTCACCTTTTCCATCGTGCGGTCGATCGCCTCTTCAATCCGTTGGTCGTAGTCCTCGGCGTCAGGATCGACGGTGACTTCGATCTCTTCGCTTTGGCCGTTGATGGCCAGCGACAATCGGTAGGTGCCTGTATCGAGCGAACGCAAGAATTTCTCGTACCGGTCACGGTTGAGCTGCAATTCGCCGCCGCTGACTTCAAAATCGGCGCGGGTCCAACGGCTCTCGTCATTGCCGGAAGCCGTTACGAAAAGGTCGTTGTAATGAGACGATGATTCAGTGCCCGGCGTGGTTGAATCGGGCGCGTTCGGGTTGTCCGTGCCTCGAATCGCGGCGGATTGCGATCCATCCCGCGTACCTATGATTGTGATGAAAACGTTGGAGGGGGACTGACCACTGCCGCCGGGATCGAGCGAATCACCCGTGTTGCCATTGGAATCAATCGCGTCGTGGAACGTGACGAGGTATTCGACGTTGGCCCATGTATCAAGCAGATGCGGCGACACAAAGTCCATGTAGCCGCTGCCAAAACCGTCATGGAAGATGGTTTGTGGAATCGTGTTCGCAATTTCGACATGAAGGAAGTCGAAGTCATCGCCCGCGTCGATGAAATAGGTGGTCCGCTCGCTAGGAAAGAGCCCAATTCGGTCCGTTTCGCCACCTGTTGCAAAGTTAACGTGGTCCACTTCCGTGTATCGAATTGCGTCCTGCTGGCCGGAAATCGTACGGCCATCGGCGGCTTCATCACGCCGGGTGTGGTTGATGAATCGATTGTCGATGACGGCATTGTCGCGGATGTTGTCATCCGTGGACGTGGTGACGCTGAATTCAGCCAGATTGCTGACGTTTGCACCCAGCTGTCCGCCCGCCGCATCGTTGTCGATCATCGAGACGTCGATGAATTCCGCGGTGTTGGCGCCGGTTCCTCCATCGACAGAAAGACCCGCGTCGCCGGCTCGTTGCACTTTTGCGAGATCAACAAGCAACGAATCGTTACCATCGCCGCCGATGAAACGGATACCGGAGTTGTCGGTATCCGAAACATCAATATTGTGAAGCGTCGCGTCGTCCGTACCCGTTCCGCCTTCGATGGTGATGCCGTGTCCGAACTGACCCGGCGATTGTTCCACGATACTCGTAACGGTTGCGTTTTCAATGGCGACCTGATCGTTGCCATTGCCAGTCACGACGCGAATTCCGGCGAGGCCGGCGTCTGCAACGTCGATGTTCGACAGGTTGATGGTGTCATTACCCGTGCTTTCAATATCGGCGTCTCCCGTACCGATGTTGAGGCCACGACTGGCGGACCGGCGTGCGGTCAGATCGTCGACCGTGACCGTGTTATCGCCGCCGCCGAAACTCACACGCACCGCGATCGCGCCAACGTCGGTCACCGTCGCTGTTTGGATATCGACCACATCGGAACCAGCCCCACTGTCGATGTTGACTCCTCGTCCTCCAGCATTCGAGACTTCGATGTCGGTCAAGCTGACCGTATCGAGTCCGCGATCGCCGAGGTAGTTGATGCCGACACGACCGACGTTCATGACGGTGACGGATTCGAACGTTGCGTCGTCGCGCAAATCCTCGCCACTGGCGTCATCTTCCGGCCCGCCACCGATGACTTCGATGCCGCCGCCGTTTGTGTTCAGGACGTTGACGTTCGTAAAGCTGGTTTCGTCGCGACCGCGGCCGCCATCGACATGGATTCCGGTGTCACCGGCACCATCGACAGTGACCCACTGGAACGATGCTGTATCGTTCTGCCGCCCGCCAGAAACACGGATGCCGCGCTCACCGGCTGTCGTGATTTGAACGTTGGTAAATTCGGCTTCGTCATTTCCCAGGTCGCCAACGAAATCGATGCCGGTGCCAGTTGAACCGCTGACCGTCACATCGTTGAAACGAGCCGTGTCGCTCGATTCGCCGCCCGCAAAATTGATGCCTTTGCCATCGGGATTGGTAATGCCAACGCGAGTAAAGGTGGCGGAATCGACGCCGTTGCCGGATTGGACGTCGATGCCGACGTCTCCTGCGTCGCTAACTTTTACGTCGGTGAAATCAACCGTATCGCTCGAATCGCCGCCGGTGTAACTGATACCCTTGCCAGCGGGATTGGTAACGTCGACGCGGGTAAAGGTGGCGGAGTCGACGCCGTTGCCGGATTGGACGTCGATGCCGACGTCGCCTGCGTCGCTAACTTTCACGTCGGTGAAATCAACCGTGTCGCTGCCGTTTTCGGCGATGAACGCGATGCCTGTGCCGCTGGGCGAAGTCACCGAAACGTTGTTGAACGTTGCAGTGTCATCACCGATGCCCGATTCGAAGGTCAGCGTGTCGAACACGTTGACCTCGCGGACGGTGATCAAATCATTTCCGTCGCGAGTCTTGAAGGTAAATGGCGTATCGGATCCACCAGTGAGACTCTCAACGATGATCGTGTCGTCGTCATTGTGGGTTGTGACTTCAACAGACGATGCCGTGATGGTGCCGCGGATCGCGAGTGTCGAACCCACGCCATCGTCCGCGTTGTCTTCGTCCGCTCGGAAGACCACCGCTCCGCCCGCTTCGATGCGGCTGCTGGATGATAGGTCGGCATCGTCGCCGACAAGGACAGTGATCATTCCGTTGGGCGTTAAAATACTGCCGCCGGGGATCAAGATAAAGTCTTCGGTCGAACCCGCGGTGTCGGGGACGATCAATTTAGCGTTGCCGTGGGTCGATAGGATGCTGGAGACACGCATGGCGTCGTTGATCTCGGTCAGCGTGATGTCGCCATTGGTGACCGCGTCGATCTTGCCGTCGCCAAGTAGATCGGTATTGGCGACGACTTCAATCGTGGTTGACGTCGGGGCGCCGGTCAGCGTGATATCCCCGCCAGCTTGGACCAAACCGATGTCGACGATGGAGTCGATGGCTACGGGGTTTTCCCCGTCAATCACTATCAGCGGGCTGGATCCGTCCGGATCGGATTGATCGGAATCGGGGCGGAAGAACGTGTGAAACGCCGTCGGACCGCCGAATCCAAACTCGCGAGGGACATCCACCAGCACGTTGCCGTTGGCGCCGAAGATCGGTGTTTCTCGCAGGCCGTCACGGATCAGCAAGTCGGCTTCGCCACCTGCGGAGACAGAGTTCAGGTTCAGTGTGAAATCGGAAATGGAATCGTCGCGGAGAATTCCGGTGACATCGAGGAAAATGTCCCCGCCGGCCAACGCATCGAGAGCGTGCCCAAATCCGTTGCTTTCGACGACTTCCACAACCACGCGATCGGTCGCCGTGCCGATGTTGCCGAGCGAAGCTTCCGCATCCAGCGATGCGGTTCGAATCCGGCCGGTTGCCGTAGAAGTGATGTCGCCTGCGGTGTTGCGGATGGTTGTTGTTCCGATCGGGTTGTTGATGTCGCCGTTGAAGATGATGTCCGAATCGCTGCGGTTTTCGATTTCCAGCAGAGTGGGACGTGTTCCTGCTTCGATATCGAAGACAAACCGTTCGCCGCCGGTCTTCGCGACCTGATCGACGTCGATTGTCACGTTGTGTTGCACACCGGAAGTGATCAGATCCAGATCGTTAAACTGAAGGTCCTTCGCCGATTCGTTAACGACGCGTACGCGACTGGCCGTTTGCTGGAACGTGAACGTACTCTGGTCGCCATGGATGATACCGTCTTCGACAAACACGCGGCGTTCTTCACCTTCGTCTCCTAATGTCTGCGCCGACGTGTCGATTGAGTCGTTGAACGTGACATGGGTGGCAAAGTCAATCGTTCCACCAGTGGTGCTGATGCCATCGATTACGACCCGATCGTCGAGGACAGTCTGCTGGAACTGGTTCGACGTGTCGACACTTCCGCTGGGTGCCACGGAGATTTCCGGTGCCGGGGCGATGACAACATCTGCCTCCCAAAATATCTCGCGTTCGGCCGTGTGGTCTCCGGGATCAATCCGATCGGATTCCGTTTCGTCACCGAAATCGATCGACACTCCCAACGGCAGGTCGATGCTGAAGACATTGGCATCGGTTAGATGTTCCCACTGGCTGACATGTGTGTCCGCGGTGACATCGAGATCTTGGGTGGTGACCTTGCCTCCGGCCTTGGCCACGATCTTCGCGGTGGTGTTCTGATCGTTGTTGGA
This sequence comes from Rosistilla ulvae, assembly GCF_007741475.1. Lineage (NCBI taxonomy): Bacteria > Pseudomonadati > Planctomycetota > Planctomycetia > Pirellulales > Pirellulaceae > Rosistilla > Rosistilla ulvae. Next base: position 2,626,435 of record NZ_CP036261.1, read on the forward strand.
AATCGCGGTCGATGAACCGACGCCTTCGGTATCTGCGAACGCTCGGGCTCTTGTGCCCACCGATCCGTGCCCCGCTTCGATCGCCACCTGTCGAAAGCCCGAAATATCGGAGGTGGCCCCCAGTTCAACGATCGCGGTGTGCTTGAGATCGACAAGTGCTTCGGCAGTCGAATCACCGGCAGCGGCTTCCGCATCGGCCACGACTCGCGATTCCGCCTGCAGACTTGCGCCCTCGGCGATGATATCGACGGTCGTTGCCGTGATGGTGCCGTCGACCTGCGACAAGGTCCGCGTCACGCCATCGGTGCGGATGCCCATATCGGCCTTGGCAAAACCGATCGCAGCTGTCGCTTCGGAGTCGGTGTCGCCGTACGCCCCCAGCGATGACTGCGAGCGAATCAGGACTTCTTCGGCCTTAATGATCGCGCCGGATGACACGATCGTTTGAGTTTCAAAGTCGACCAGACCTTCGGTCACCCCTTCTTCGACATCGATGAATCCACCCCCAGCCGCATTGGATCGAAGCCGCATGTTGGTGTCGGTGTCGGAAGTCAATCGGAAATTGCCACCTGCCATGATGGTCGCATCTTGAACTTCGGCGGTGCTGCGATTGTTGGTCTGGGCGCTGGCATCGGCGACCCCGACGGCTACAAACGAACCGATGCGATTGCGCGCCACCGAGTTGACCTGCACGGATGAATCGGCGACCACATTGACATCGCCCATCGCTTCGATCCTCGCCCCCGATTCGATTCGCGTCGATAACGTGGGAGTCGAAATGGCACTCGATTCCGACGCTTTGTCGCTGCCGAGCAGAGATCCTGAAGAACCTCGCGTCGATGCAAACACACCCAACCGGCTAGAAACTGCAATCGTATTGTCGCCGATGGAATTGAGTCCGACCAACTGGTGAATACCGGTCGTCTCGACATCATCGGTTAGGTCGATCGAGAGCGTTTGCCGCCCTTGCCCCGTCGTCTGGAAATCGATTCCTTCGACACCAAGGGTATGTAGACCGCTTACAAAAGTATCCAGTCCCGTGATCGCTGGACCTCCCGGCGTCGCAGACAACTGGAAACCGGTTGCCGTCGCTGCGACAACGTAATACGTCGTGCCGGGAATCAATCCGCCGACGGCACCTGCCGGAGCGGTCTGCAACTGATGATTGGTCCCCGTCGATGCGTCGATATCCAACGGTGTTGCGGGGTCTGCGAGGCTGGCCAGTTGAATCGAGCTCTCATCGACTCGGATCACGCGATAAAGTTGGCCATCGTTCAGACCGGGAATTGCGGTCCCATCTGCGCTGTAACGGACCAGATCGCCGTCGGATAGGTTGTGTGCCGAATCAAAAACAATTTCGTTGTTGGCCGAGACGATTTGTGTCGCGTCCAGTGCGATCGGCAGCGTCGCCTGGGCTAGTAGATGACTTGAGGCGACCGGGGCGTCATCGCCATCCGATGGTTGGAAATCGATTGGATCGAGGGCTCCGATTTCCGTCAATTGAATCCGGTTCGAATCGGCAACGATAACTCGATATTGCCGTCCGTCCTGCAAACCATCGATCGCCGCCCCCGAGCCATCGGTTGTGTAGAGAACGATTTCCCCATCGGCAAAACCGTGGTTTTCGATAACGATTTCATTTGCGTCGACAACGACTCCACCAACCAGCGCGTCGTTGATCACGTTCTGCGGCGTGAACGATTGTGGAACCGGTCCGCGGTAGGTTACCACATCGCCGTTATTTAACGGGACGTCAGATTGTGTGAACGTGCCCGATGCTTCGTCGATTTGTCCGATGTCGATTAGTGTCGATGGATCGGTGGCCTGTTCCCGCGTCGCGGCCAGCTTGATCGTCAGATCGTCGATCACACGCACGAAGTACGTGTTTCCGGTAACGAGGCCTTCGATGCTTGTGGCGCCTGGGTCGGCATTGTAGATGACCACGTCACCGGTCTGGAAAAGATGGGGCGTTGTGAATCGGATCACATCCAGCACCGTGTCGACGCTTTGTGATGGCTCAACAGTATCGACGACAAACGATGCTCCCAGTTGCACTTTGTGTGGATCAAACCCACTGCCGTCGGGAACCGCCACCTGGATCGCGTTGTAACGTTGACGTTCACCAACGTGAACCGTCAGTGACTCGGTTGCTCGGTCACCGTTTGGGTTCGTAAATTCCGCGATCAAGACGGCCCTCTGGCCGGCATAGTAGCGTGGATAGATACCATCGACATGCCACAGCCCATCCGCGTCGACGACGCCTTCGATCTGCTGTGTATCACGGTCTACGATGTACCGTCCAAAGGAGACGCTGCCGTCTGGATTAAAGATCAGCTGCCGGAATTGGACCTTCGCACCTTCCACCACGTCATCGGGCGCTTGGCCAAACAGATCACCGCCGTCGGTTGAATTGACGATCTGAGGCGCAAGGCCTCCGAGCGTTGGGTGGCCATTGTTTTCGTAGGTGATCGCGATGTCGCCCTGCAGTTGATGCGGCAGGTTCATCGTGATGGTGTTGTTGACGAAGTCCACCTGAGTTCCCGCGTCGAACACACCGTCGGATTGGGTGAAGGGTTCGTTGTGCAGCGACGTCACCGTGACGCTTCCACCGGTGAAGATCACCGCGTTATTGCCAATCGAACTATCGATCGTTGGGTTTTCTGTGGCGACCGCGTCGACTCGACTGACGTCGACTCCGCCCCCAGTCAATCCTTCTGCGATGGCCTCGGCGTCGGTTTGCGACTGGGCGACAAGCACCAGGTCGCCCGCCAAATCGACCTGTACTTCGTTGCCGAGCTTCGCATCAACATCTGGTGTCGAAATTGCTTCGGCGGCGTCTTCCGCGTCGCCGAACACACTTACCACGCCGCCGCCGGATGTGTCTGAATCGGCAGCGGCGAAGTCACCGGCAATCGCTTGCACAATTAAATTCCGTGCCTGAGGAACATGCACTCCGCTGCGGAGTTCGGCAATCGTTCGACCAGCGGATGTGGCTTCCGGATCGGTTCCGCCAAAGCCCACGATTCCACCAGCCCCGAACGCGTCGGCCGTAGCGCTCGACGTATTGCCAGAGATCGCCCGCACACGCACATCGTCGGTCAACGTGATTGTTGGTCCTTCGGTCGAAGCGTTCAGCACGGTATTCCGGTCGACAAAACTCTGCACCCTGGCACTCGCCGTGGCGTTGGCTTCGGAGCCGTTTCCAGAAATGATCCCGCCGCCCGATGCGCTGGCTTTGGCGCGCGCTCCGTTAGGCAGTGTGTCGAATCCGGCAGTGACGTCTGAATTTGTTGGTCCATGCGTGGCCAGCACGTCGATACTCGAGCCCGAATGAATGTCGGCATACGAACCGATGCTCGCTTCAACCGTCGGCGAGAACGTCGCCGTCGCGACTGACTTGCCAAGCTGCAGGCCAACTCCGACCGACACGCCTTCTGCTTCCGCGTTGGCTTGGCCTCTCGAATCGGCTTGGACACTGACGGAGTCGCCCGACGTCGTGACCGACGTTTGCTTGGTAAGCGTGCTTTCGATCGTCGCGGTGATCGCTCGATCGCTGGTCGCCTTTGCTTCGTTGAATTGACCCGCGAGAACTCCCCCCGAACCAGCCGTGGTCATCGCAAACGCTTCGTGATTACCGTCGGCCGCGACCGACAGCGATCCGGCATCAATCGTCGTCCCGGCCGTGACAACGGCCGTCGTCGCGCCGCCGAACCGCGCGTTCGACAGTGCTGCTGCGGCGGCTGCGGCCAAACCAGCAGCCGCACCGGTTGTTTCCGCGTCGAGCTTCACATCCGAATCCGCGCGGACCTCGATCCGACCCGCGACCTTTACGTCCGCACCCAGTGTCGCCGCGACGTTCCCGTCATAGACGACATCGCCGGTCGCTCCGGCTCCGCCAGCGAGGATTGCGCCGCCAACGGCCAGCGCGTCGGCTTCGGCATCCGATCGTTCGACCGTCGCGTTGATGGACAGGCTGCCCACCGTGCCGTTCTGTCCAACTTGAGTGAACCTGCCAACTTCGGCAATCGTGTCGCCGCCGAAATTGATGTCAACAACGGACGCTCCCCCCGCGATGCCCACTGCAGCACTCGCTGCCCTTGTGCTACCCGTGAAATCGGCGGATGACGTTGCATCCAGCTCAACCGCCCCTGCCTGGACAATCTCGACGCCGTTGGTCGCATCGGTGCCTTCGCGTAGGATCGCTTTCACTTCGCTGCCGTCATTGATCACAACGACCGCAGCTCCCAGTGCCGCCGCTCCGCTCGCCACTCCGGCAAATGCTTCGGATTCTCCCTCGCGATCCAGCCGTCCTGCAATCGACAGCGTGCCATCGGTGCCAGCGCTCAGCATCGCCCCCTGCTGCACTTCGGCTGTGACATCGTTATTTAGATTAATGATTCCGACGCCCGCACCGAAACCTAGTGCGCTTAACAAACTGAGACCGCCAGCGATTTGTGTGGACTCCACGTTGTCATGTGCGATCACGTCGATATGACGCCCCGCAACGACAACCGCGTTCTCACCGATCGTCGCCGAAGTTCCCGCAGTGACCTGCGTTGAAAGCTGCGCATTATGGTCGGTTCCAATCCGCTGGGGGATGATGTCCGCAGCGCTGTCGAGAGCGGCGGTCGAGATCGAATCGAAGCGATGATCGGTTCCCGTCGCTGTGGCAGGGTCGAGATCGATCGCGGTACCGACACGAGCCTCCCGCCGTGACTCGGCGAGCCGAATTTTTGACGAATCCGCCGCATCCACAATCACAAAATAGGTGGCTCCATTTTCCAATCCGCCAATCGCTGTATTGCCATTGGGTCCGGTGCTGTACGCGATCACATCGCCCGTCGAGAAACCGTGAGAGGAAACGCTGTGTACGTCGCCGGTGGACGCGGTGACTTCGATATCGAGCGAAATGTTGTTGTTCGCGTTGGCTGCCGAGTTTGCAAAACGAATGTGATCGCCATCGACAATCGCGAAGTACGAACCGCCGTTGATCAGACCACCGACGGCCGATTGATCGTCGGCCGCGCGGTAGACGATTACGTCGCCCGTTGACAGCCCGTGCCCGGATCCGAGGTCGACAGATTCGTCAGCTCCGTCGATGTCCGACTGGGAAAATGCCGCGCCGCCAAGGTCGATGCTCTCGTCGGACCCGTCGACTTGGGTGGGATCAAATTGAAGGCCGTCTTCTGCGTTTTCCAGCAGCGGCAGGATGTTATCGTTGACGAAGTCCGAGACCAATTGATCGACGCCGTCTCCAACGTTCTCTCCGTTCTCTCCTTTCAGTGCGTCTGCGGAGTCGTCGACGCTAGTGATGTTGCCGTCTCCGGTGGTGTCGGCCCGGTAGTTTGAATCGAGATCGCCACCGATCGAATAAATCGAGACGGCTCCGGCAAATGCGATGCTCGGACCAGCGACAGCAGCGCTGACCACTGCCGATTCCAACTGCTTCTGCGACAGTGCGTTGACGTGAGCGTCTTTCACCGCCGCGACGTTTGCGCCGCTGCCGATCAGCGCCTGCGTGTCGTTGCCAAGTAGTCCAATATCCACTCCGCCCGACAAACCGCCAAACACGCCTCCTGACAACGCGCCGCTGATACCCTGCACCTTGAGGTCATTGGTTGCCGTCACAAATACGCTTTGCTCGTCGCTTGGCGTTTCATTGCCAGCGTTTTGATTGACCTGTGCTCCGTTGCCGATCACCGCCAACGTATCCGAATCGATCAATTGCACCGTGACCGCTCCGGCAAATCCGCCAACGACGCCACCGGATCCTGAAACGGCTACTGCAAAGACATCTTCGGACGACGATGCCTGTACCGCGACGCCATTGGCGGCGACCGATTGTTCGTTGATGCTGCTGCCCGACTTCTGCCCGTCAACGACGTCCATCGCAACCGCTGAATTCCCCAACGCGTCGATCGCGGCGTTGTCCTGGATTTCGGCGATCGTCGTCTTTGAAATCTCCGTCACACCGGTCGACGCACCGACGCCACCGCCAATCGCGACGTTAATGTTTCCAGCGATCACCTTTGTTTTCGAGTCATCCGATGCGGAGACCAGAACGTCTCCCCCGGCCTGAACCAACGCGCCGGACTGAATTGCCGCGTGGGTCATGTTATCGATTGTGATCACAGACCCCGTTGCACCGACACCAACGACGACGCTACTCGCCAACGTGGCCACGATCGACAGAATCTCTTCGCGTGCCGTGGCCGTGACGGAAACGTCGTCCTCCGCATGAACGGCTGCGTCTCCGATAAACGCTTCGGTCCTTTGAGACAGCGTGGTGAGGTCCACACCGGGGGCGGCACTGGCATAAAAACCAAGCGACGCACTGCCGTCGACCCCCAGCCGATCAAGGTTGCTGGCGGCGGCAACAACCACTTCCTGACGGGAGTCTGCGAGAGAATCCGTTTGATTGATCTGCGCCCCGTCGTCGATGAAGGCCCGCGTTGTGGTATCGTGAATCGATACTGAACCGGCAAACTCGGCAACGATCCCCTGCCCCGCGGCCCCAACGCTGGCCGAAGCCAGTTTTAATCGATCGTTGTTGTTGGCGGTAACGACAACGCCATGAACCACTCGCGTCTCGGGTGTTGCCGTGTGCACGACGACTTCCTCAAGTTCCACAGCGTCAAATTCTGGAAGCCCAACATCGGCTCGCGGCGTCGAAAGACTGAACGTCGAATCGGTCTGGATATCGTTTGCCTGCAGAGTGTTGATCGACGTGCCAGCAAAGGCGGCATCCTGAGTCTCAGCTAACTGAATCGAATTGTTGTCGATTCGAATGACGAAGTGTTCGAGGTTGCCGTCGAGTCCCATAACCTCCGCCGCGTTGCCGCTGAGAAGGATTTTGTCGCCCGTCATCAGACCATGATCGGTCGCGGTGATCGTGTCGCTGCCCGGATCGACGTTTTCGAAAGTGAACTCCGCTGCGATGGACTCAGCGGCTACCGAACGGCGGAGCGTTCCGCTGACACCGGTCGCGGCGATGTCGATCGCTACATCACTGCCAAATTCTGACAGACGAATCGTATCCGCATCCACAACCTGCACCACGTAGAGCACGCCGTTATCCAACCCATCAATCGAACGTCCACTTTCGGAAAGCAGGACGACGTCGCCATCGGTGAATCCATGATTCGGAGCGCTAATTGAATTGGCACCCGAGTCGACGGATTCCAAGGCTACGCTGAACGACTGGGCGGCGGGATCCGCCAGTTCCAATCGACCTGTGACCCCCGTGAGTTCGAGATCGATCTGGATGCCGTTGAACGCATCAGATTCCGTTGCTGCAAGTTGGAAGTTGTCATGATCGACCGCAATCACAAAGTACGCTGTGTCGTCGGCCAGGCCAGAGAACGCCCCTGAAAAATCGGACAGCAAAACCTGATCACCCGTTACAAATCCGTGCCGCTGGGCGTGGATCGTATCGGTCGACGCGTTCACGCTTGGAACCGATAAATCGACCACTGGAACGGTGCCGTCGGGTCGGATGTTGATCAAGCGATTCACCGTGCCAACCGCTTCGGTCGCGGTCAAATCAATGGCGGTTCCAGCGAGTGCGTTTTCGAGCGTCGTCGCCAACTGGATACGATTGGCGTCTGCGGTCGTGATCACAAAGTATCGCACGCCCGCTCGTAAACCGCCGATCGCCGGGCCGTCGCCATTGAAGATGACTTCGTCGCCATCCACAAATCCGTGGCCGACGATCGTGATTTCATCGGCATCCCCATCGACTGCACCAGCGCTGAAATTGTGTGAGACGGCATCGGTCGCCGCGTCGGTCTCAGATTCGCTGAACGCTCCCGTTTTTGCGATGACACCGTCGCCGAATCCCAGTCCGGTGACCACTGCGTCGTTGGCGATGATTGCTTCGGTTGTCTTGTCGACCACGGTCAAGGCGGCCGTTGCACCAGCTGACGCAACGAGGCTGAGCCCCGCCTGTCCGGAAACAAGTGTTAAATCCGAATCGTTTGCCGCATCGACCCAAACCGTGTCACCGGCAAGCACCTGCGCTCCGCTGTCGATCAGCGCTCGCGTCGTACTGAGCAGTGTGGAACTGGATGCCGCAAAACTTGCCGCTGCACCTCCGACAGACACCGCTGCCGATACGGAGATAATCTCCTCGTGAGACGATGCGGTTACGACGACATCCTCTGCCGCTGCGACTTCCGCAAGTTCCGCGACGGTCGCTTCGGTCGTCTTGTCGATCACGCCCACTTCGATGCCGCCACCAATTCCAACGGCGCCAGCACCGGCCGAGCCAGCGCCACCGATCAACCGTGAATTATCGGCCGCCACGACAAAAACGCTCTGTTCGGCGTGAGCGTCCAGCGTATTCTGGTTGATTCTCGCGCCCGCACCGATCGTGGCTCGTGTGTTTTCGTTCAAGCTGGTTGTCGTGATCGATCCGGCACCGCCAACGGTCTGCCCGCCGGTGGCACCACCCGCAGTCACGGAGATCACATCTTCCGACGAATTGGCTACGACAGCGACTCCACGCACGTCGATGGTGCCTCCATTCCCATCGGACACCGATGATGTTCCCGCTTGACCCGACGCATCGATCGTTGCGCCATCGTGGATCCGCGCTTCAGTTGTATTGACCGTCACAACCGTCGCACTGGCCAGGGCTGCGGCACCCATTGATCCGCTGCTGATTCCTCCTGCGCCCAATCCCATGAACACATGATCTTCCGCCGCGACAATCACGTTGCCCGCAGCATCGACGGAGGAATTTTCGTCGATGAAGGCTTCGGTTGAATTGGCAGTCACGTGCAACGCGATCGACCCGTTAATGCCGACACCGACAAAAGCCTGGGAACCACTGAGTGTTGCGGAGACCAATTCGGTTTCCGAGACCGCTTCGACCGCAACGTTACCTCCCGATTCAACATCCGTGTTCTGCAGGAAAGCTTGCGTGCTGTAGACCGTGCTGTTGTTGGTGAGCGCGCCACCGATTGCGGCAACGCCCGATCCAGCGGCCGCTCCCGAACCGGCGCTAAGTTCACCCGCCTGATGCGCTTGCACGTTAACATCGCCGCCGGCAACCAGAGTTCCCGCGTCTTGAATGCTTGCTTGCACGTCGCCGACAACGACGTTCGACGCCAATGACCCGGCAGCCGCAGCGCCCGACGAGACGGATGCACCGACGCCCACGGCAATCTGCGTCGCATCCGAAATCGCAATAACATTCACCGAATCATCGGCTGCGACCGTTGCGTCATCGATCGATGCGGTCACCGTCGTGAACACGTTGTTGACCGAAATCGACGCTCCGGCCGAAACGCCAACCAGCGAGATGGCTAGCGCCCCGGCACCACTGACGGCGCTGCTAAGCGAATCGTCGGTCGCCGTGACGCTAACCGAACCTTCTGAATTCACCGCACTACCGCCGCCGATTCGTGCCGTCACGGAATTGACCAGTGTGTTATCCGCGCCCGCACCGGCTCCGGCCAGCGAACCGCTGCCGATCGCAATGTTCACCGCAGCCGCACCGGCCACGGTACTGGCGATCATCTGCACATTGGATTCCGCTGCGACTTCGACATCGCCGCGTGCGGTGACTGTCGAGTTGTCGATGATCGCTTCGGTCGAATTGTTGACCGCGTTGACAACGAAGGACGCGCCGATCGACACTCCCACCGCAACGGCAATACCACCGGAACCACCGGCGGCCAATGAACCCGCGTTGGTAATCAGATCGACGCTATCGGTAGCATCCACCCTGACATCGGTTGCTGTGATCGCGCTGTCAATGATCGCCGCGCTGATCGTATTTCCGACACCGCTGCCAACCGCAGATCCAGCGCCAGCGATCTGAATACCGCCACCTGGGCCGCCTGATCCACCCGCGGCGAAACCAATCGATGCCCCGATAATCTGAGCGTCGGAACGAGCGGATACAAGGACGTTGCCCGCTGCGTTGACCGTGGACGAATCGATCCGCGCGCCAATGTCATTTGCGATCGACATCACGGCGTACGAAGCGCCCCCCTGTGCCGTGACACCCCCGGTTCCACCGCCGGCGAACGACACCGCACCCGCACCCGCGCCCGCTCGCACGAAGGAATCATCCGCTGCCGTAACGCTGACGTCGCCGGTCGTCGCTGTAACTTCGCTGTTGTCTTCAATCGTCGCCTGCACGGAACTGTCGATCACAACCGTCACGCCCGCACCGGCTCCCGCGATGGCCACGCCACCGACGCCACCGCCATTGGCATTGCCCGCAAAACCGACTGCGGCGGTGATAATTTCGGCGGTTACACTCGCGGCAACCGAGAGCGAATCTGCATCGATCGTCGAACCGTCAACCGACGCAAGCACTTCGCTGGTTACGACGCTAATGGACAGAGATCCTGCGAATCCAACATCGACGCCGCCGGTTCCTCCGCCTGACGCGCTGAGCGTCGCGCCGCCAGCACCGGCGAAGATCGACGAATCGTCGGTGGCCGCGATCGTAACGATACCACCCGCGTCGATGTCGCTGTCTCGGACGATCGCCGACACCCGGTTGGTGAACGCATTCCCCGTCCCCGAACCGACGGCAGTCAAGTTGACGCCGCCTGTTGCGCCACCGGATCCACCGCCACCGAAGCCAAGTGTCGCCACAATGATTTCCGCAGCGGAGTCCGCTTGCACGGTGACCGCACCATCGGCCATCACTGTCGAATTGTCCGCAATCTCAGCAGTCACCGACTGGTCGACAACGTTGACGACGATGGACGGCCCGATTTGTAGCGTTCCGCCGCCGACGGTACCACCGCCGGCCCCACCGCCAGCGCCCGCACCGGCAGTCGCGATGATGTTGCCGCGATTGGTGGCCGTTACCGAAACGCTACCCTCAACGCTGGGCGTATTGTTGGCGACCGTGATCGTGCTGCGAATGACGCGAGCAGAAACATCCGTCGTGATCAAATCAATTGCTGCGGCACCCGCTCCGTTGACGGTAATACCGCCGGTCGAGCCACCAGTTCCGCCCACGGCACCGGCAATCGCGGCAGTGATAATCTCCGCTTTCGCCAATGCGTCCACCGAAAGGTTGTTTGCCGTGATCGTCGAGTCTTCGATAATCGCCTCGACACGCAAAGGATCGGATTCCACCCCCGTTTCGTTGACGGAGAACGATGCCCCAACGCCAACACCAACTCCGCCCGTCGCACCGCCCGCACCACCGCCTGTCGCGCCGCCGGAGAACGACTTGATCGCCGCTTCGTTTTCCGCCGCAATTGATACCGCGCCACCAGCCACGAGGTTCACGTTGCGCAGCGACGCTTCGACGTCGCTGCTGATCCCGTTTACGGTGACTGAACCGGCGAGGCTTACCTGGACACCGACAGTGCTGCCGCTGCCGGCACCACCGCCCGTGAAACCAACCGTTGCGCCGATGATTTCACCGGTCGCTTTGGAGTTGACGTCCACATCCCCCATGACGCCCAACGCTGTGTTCACGATGGACGCTTGCACGTCGCTTGTGATCACGTTGCTGACCAGCGACGCTCCAAGCTGCGGCGAAACCGCGACATCGGAACTGAACGAGACCGACAGCGAAACCGCGCCTGCCGCCCCGATGATCGTCGAATTGTCGACAGCATCAAGCGACAGATTTCCGCCCACGCTAATCGTTTCGTCGTCGACCGCTACGTCGGCCACGATCTTCGCATCGACATCGTTGGTGATCACGTTGACCGCAATCGCTCCGGCTGCCGACAGTGCAACCGTCGTTCCGCTGCCTCCGCTGCCCGCACCGGCAAACCCGACGGCACCGGCAATGATTTCGGCGTTCGACGTTGCGTCCATATCCAAATCGCCGTCAGCAACGACGATCGAATTCTCGATCAACGTCTGAATGGAGTTGTCGATCGCGTTCACCACGACACCCGCACCCGCTGCGCCAGCGTTCGCTCCGGAAGATCCGCCCGCTCCCGCCGCAGAGACTCCGCCCGCGAAGCCTTTGATGTCCGAATCGTCCGTGGCCGTCAGAAGCACCGAACTGCCAGCGGTGATCGCGCTGTCAAGAATCAACGCTTCGACATCATTGGAAATCGCGTTGCCCGTGGCCGAACCGGCTCCGCCAAAAGCAAAACTACTGCTCTGACCGCCGACCGCCGCTGCGGTGAATCCAATCGATATGGCAAGAACTTCCGCATCGGAGTGTGCTTCAAGCGTCACGTCGCCAGCGGTGTCAACGGTCGACGTCTCTATCGATGCGGTGATGTCGTTGACGATCGTGTTTACCGAGATCGCGCCAGCAACCGTAACCGCGTTAGCGTTCTGCTGTCCGCCACTTCCCGCAATCGTTCCCGCTCCGGCTGCTGAGTTGATGCGTGAAGCATCGTCGGCGCTTACGGTCACGCTGCCGCCGTCGTTGCCATTCTGCGCTGTCGCGTCGATCGTGCTGTGAATGATATCCGCAGTGACTTCGTTCACGATCACGTTGGCGGTCAGCGCGCCCGCAAATGCGCCCGCGTTCGCGGCCTGTTGTCCACCGGACCCAGCGGCGGACCCCGCGAGCGATAGCGCGAAAATGTCTGCGCTCGAATCGGCATCGACGATCACTCCGGCACCGGCTGTGATTGTTGCGTTTTCGATTTCCGCTGCCGTGATGTTGGTGATCACGTTGGCCGCCAGCGAGGCGCCAATCGCGCCGGATGTATTCCCGCTCCCGCTGGAACTGCTCGCACCTCCCGAACCGGCCAGAGCTGCGCCGCCAGCAACCGAGTTAAAGGTCGCGTCGTTGGCCGCGATCAATTCGACAATGCCGTCTGCCGTTACCGTCGATCGCCGGATCGACGCTTCCACGGCGTTCACGACCACATTGCCCGACGCCGACCCCGCTCCGGTCAACGCGTTGCCGCCCGATGGAGCGCCAAGCGTACTAGCGGACTCTCCAGCGCTGTTGGTGACCAACGAACTCGATGAAGCCGCGTTGACGACGGAAAACCCGTCGAACTCGTCCTCCTCACCAAACAGGCTGGCCAGTGCTCGGCCATCGAGCAAAAATCCGTCGTCTTCATCGCTGCTCGATCCGGTCCCGGTGCCACTTGCACCGCCATCGCCGCTTCCGCCCGAGCCACCGCTATCACCTGAACTGCCGCTTCCACCCGAGCCACCGCTTCCGCCCGACCCGCCACCGCTGCCACCGGTATCGATGTTGACGGCCAGAGCAAATCCGATCGTGCCGACGCTGATGTCGGCCGTCGACATCGCGGACATCGACACATCGCCGCCCGATGTCAACGTGGTATCCTCAACGGTCGCTTCCACGGTGTTCACGATGACGTTCGTGGCCAGCGAGGCTCCCGCAGCACCCGCGTTGCCATTTAGTCCAATGGACGCAGCCGTTCCACCCGCGAAGGCCTGAATCGTCGAGGAATCGTCGGCCGTGACGTGGATGTCTCCGCCGGCACCAATGGTCGTGTTTTTGATGGACGCTTCAATCTGATTTACAATCGCGTTGCCCGTGCCCGAACCCGCTCCGGCGATAGAAACCGAACCGCTTCGTCCCAGCGCTCCCGTGCCGGTCAGACCTACCGAAACGGCCACAATTTCGGCATCCGACGCGGCTGTGACATTGACGTCGGCGGACGCGATGATCGGTGTGTCGTCGATCGACGTGATGATCTCGTTCGTGATTGTGTTGGCTGAAAATGCTCCGGCGACTGCCACAGCGTTTGCGTCGCTCGACGACGCGCTGCCGGCAAGCGTGCCCGCGCCTGCCGCCGATTGTATAGATGACGAATCGCTGGATGAAAACGTCACGTTGCCGCCGGTTGTGTTCACCGAACTGGTGCCCGACAGCGTCGAATGAATCTCGTTGACGATGACGTTCGCGGAGAATGCTCCCGTGATCCCCAATGCGGTCGCGTCCTCCTGACCGGCGGTCGCAGAAACAGCTCCGGCAAGCGTAAGCGACGTGATTTCAGCCGTCGACGTAGCATCGACCAACACGTTGCCGCCCGCCGTCACAGGCGTGTCGTCGATCAGAGCATCGACATCGTTGGTGATGACGTTCAGCGACAACGAACCACCGATCGCACCGCCGAGACCGGCTCCCTGACCTCCCGCGCCGGCGATCGCTGCGGCGCCGGAACCGGAACCAATTTTCGAACTGTCTTCGGCGCGGACAGAAACGGCGCCGCCGGCATCGATTGTCGTCGACAGCAGCGATGCTTCAATGTCATTGGCGATCACATTGACGGCCGCTGAACCGACACCGACAAACGATTTGCCGCCACCCTGACCGGCGGCAATGGTTCCCGCTAGGCCGACAGCAGCGCTGCCAATGTCGGCGTTGGAAGTCGCCGAAACGCTGACGTCGCCGGTCGCGTTAACGGTCGACGGATCGATCGATGCGGTTACCGTGTTCGTGATCGTGTTGATTCCGATCGCCCCGGATACCGCAACACTGGTGGAACTCTGTTGCTGCCCGGTCGTGCCAGCCAGCGTTCCCGCTCCGGCTGCGGAAATCGTGTTGGAGACGTCATTGGCGCTGAGCGTTACATCGCCGCCGCTGGCTATCGGGCTCGTCGTCGTGATCTCGCTGTCGATGACCAGTGCTTCGACGGTATTGACGACCACGTTGACCGAAACCGTCCCGGCAATCGCGACACCAGTCCCCCCCTGTTCACCACCTGCCGCAGCGACACTGCCAGCCAGTGTGACGGACGTTATATCCGCCGTTGAGTCGGATGTCATCAACACGCTGCCGGCTGTTACCGACGAGTCTTCGATTTCTGCCTCAACAACCGACGCGATCACATTGGCAGCCAACGATGCTCCGATTCCCGCAGCCGTGCCGCCATTGCTCGAGCCCTGTGAGCCGCTTCCGGCGAACGAAATCGCGGCACCACCTGCGGCGGAGATGATGGTTGCGTCGTTCAACGCATTCAAGGAAACCATGCCATCGGCGATGATCGTACTGTCGTTGCGAATCGACGCTTCCACGACATTCACGATCACATTGCCGGAGATCGATCCCCCCCCAGCAAGCGATGTTCCGCCGTCAGACGCGTCGCCCGACTGAGTGGCCGAACTGTTGAAGGCGTTGCCAGCTTGCCCGCCGTTGCCGCCGACAACCCCCATCGCAATAGGATCCAACGCGTTTTGATTTCCGAACAATATGGCCAATGAGCTTCCGTCGAGCGGATTGGAACTGCTGTTCGTTCCGCTACCGGCATCGGTGCCACCGCCTGAGGTGCTGCCGCCCGTACCGGTGCCTGAGCCGCTACTGCTACCGGTGCCTGAGCCGCCCGATCCACCGCTGCTCGAATCGACACTCACGGCAACCGCGAATCCGATTGTCGCGGCCGTGATCACAGCAGTCGACGCTGCGTCGAGCGTTACGTCGCCGCCGGAGGTCAGGTCCGTCTCTTCGATTGTGGCTTCGACGTCGTTCGTAATGACGTTCACGCCGATTGAGGCACCGGCTGCGCCCGATGTACCCCCCTCGCTGATCGTGCCAGCCACACCGCCCGCCAGCGAAGAAATCTGTGAAGCGTCCAGTGCCGACAGCAACACAAGCCCGCCGGTGATGATCGTTGAATTCTTGATCCACGCATCGATATCGTTGGCGATCACGTTGCCCGATGCAGAACCGGCGCCAGCAATCGAAACCGAACCGCTATCTCCACCCGCCGCCGCGCCCGACATACCGACGGTCACCGAAATGATTTCGGCTTCTTCATCGGCTGCGAGTTGCAGGCTTCCGGCAACATCGACGTCCGAATCTTCAATCGTCGCACTGATTGCGTTTGTGATTGTGTTGGCCGAAAACGCTCCAGCAACCGCCACCGACGTAGCGCTGTCACTGCCCGATGCACCGGCCAATGTTCCCGCACCCGCACTGGCGTTGATCGTCGATTCGTCCAACGCATTGATCGTCAGGCTGCCACCGCTCGATACGATGTTGCTGCTATTGGTGACGTTGGCGTTGACTTTACTGACGATCACGTTACCCGACAACGCTCCGGCCAATGCGACCGCATTTGAACTGTCGTTGTTTCCGCTGGCAACCGACAGGGCACCCGCTAGAGTTAACGCGGTAATCTCGCCCGTCGAATAAGCTCCGACAAACACGTCGCTGCCCGCCGTCACGGTGCTGTTGTCGATCACCGCGTCCGTGTTGTTGATAACTAGATTGACGGCGATGGATGCCCCGATTGCACCGCCGGTTCCCCCGTTGGAACCACTTGCCAGCGAAACAGCCGCTCCGCCCGCCCCCGATCCAATGAACGAATTGTTGCTGGCGATGACTTCGACATCGCCCCCCGCATTGATGCGGTTACTGTCGGAGATCGACGCGATCACTTCATTGTCGATCGCGTTGCCCGCCGCCGAACCGGCACCGGCGAATGACTTGCCTCCGCCATCGCCACTGGTGACCGCTCCGGCGATGCCCAGTGCCGCCAGGGCGATGTCCGCGTCGGCAATTGCCTTGACACTCACGTTTCCCGTCACATCAACACGGGCCGTGTCGATTTCTGCCGTGATGTCGTTGACGATCGTATTGACTGCAATCGCCGCACCAATCGAGACGGCTGTGTTGTCGTCGCCACCAGTCGACAGCGCCAGCGTTCCCGCGCCAGCCGCCGCAATGATCGACGATTCGTCGACCGCGTCGATCGTCAAACTTCCGCCGGTGCTTGTAATTTCGTGAATATCTGCGTTACTGGAAAACGTTTCGCTGATGATCGCTGCGTCGATGTCTTTCGTGACGATGTTGATCGACAGCGCGCCCGCACCGGTCCCGGATGTGCCTCCGGTTTCGCCACTGGTTGCTGCGCCGGAACCAGCGATGGTCATCGAAATGATTTCAGCAGCCGATCGCGCTTCCAGGTCGATATTTCCTTCTGCAGTGATGTTGGTGTCGGTAACAATTGTCTGTACCGAATTTGCGACAACATTAACCGACAGCGATGCTCCAACCCCGCCGGCCTTCGATCCGCTGTTGCCCCCCGTGCCGCCGTCGGAGAAGGCAAACGCCACACCGCCAGCGCCGGAACCAATGCGTGAAAAGTCATCTGCGGAGATCTTCACGGCACCACCGGCGTTGATCGTGCTGGACGTCACCGTGGATTGAATCGAGTTGACGACAAAATTCCCCGCGGCAGCGCCGGTTCCGGCAAACGACTTGCCCCCATCCTGGCCACCGGTTCCCTGGTCACCCTGTCCATCCTGAACACCGCCGCCAGCGGTTCCAAATCCGTCGGACGCTGCGAGGCCGACGGCCGTATTCGAGAACATGTCATGCTGATCATCGTCGCCGGCGAACAGACTGGCCAGCGTGAGACCGTCGAGCGGGCCTTCACCGTCGGCCGAACTATCGTTGCCACCGGAATCGCCAGCGCCACTTCCGCCGCCGTCGTCTGTTTCGGAACCGGACTGGCGGGTAATCGCAAGGCCAAATGTCACGTTGGTTATCTCGGCATCCGATTCGGCATCGATCACGACATCGCCCGTCGTCGAGCTCACCGTGGAACGGATTACCTGTGCATCGATTTCGTCGACGATGAAGTTCGCCGACAACGACACACCAACGGCCGCGTTTCCACCAAAGAAGGGTGCGGCAATGCTGCCAGTGAGCGCACGAATCGTCGCGTCGTCCTCCGCCAGCACACTCACGTTGCCACCGATAACGGTCGAGTCGACGATCGTGGCGGTAATGTCGTTCGTTACCGTGTTGACCGTGGCAGCTCCGGCCGCAGCTGAGCCATCGTCGGGAAAACCACCCGACACGGATAAGGCGAGGATTTTCCCGTCGAACGTGTCAACTTCGTCGAAGAACGCCAGCGGCGGCGCTGTCTCATCCGATCGAGCGGACACCGTTACGGTTCCGCCGGTCTGGACGTGCGATGTATCAATACTTGCGGAGACGTCGTCGTAAATCAGATTAAAGCTGAGCGACACGCCGAGCCCAAGCGTGTCGCCGCCGAGTCCGACGGCTCCCGCAAACGACTGAATATTGGCGTCATCCCGAGCCGCGACAATCACATCTCCGCCGGACGAACCTAGATTTATCGCATCGGTGTCTCGAATGGTGGCAACCACACTATTGCGGATCAGGTTGATCGACAGCGTTCCCGCTGCCCCGACATCGCCGTTTTTTGTGGCTCCCGCCGAGGCGGACATCGCCTGAGTCGAACTGTCCGAGGACGCGTCGATGGTCAGATTGCCGAGATGGGTGACGGTGGAACGCTCAAGATCGCCGGTGATTCCAGCAAAGACATTGGAGGTCAGATCGGTGAGTCCAATGGCTGCGCCCAGCCCCACCTGACCGCCGTTCTCTTCGTTCACGGTTCCACCGCGGTGTATCGATGGATTCGTGCTGCCGTATGCACCCGCGCCACCAATCGCCACCATGCGCGATGTGTCGATCGCCGTGAGTGTTATGTCTCCGGTCGCTTCAACATCGACACTGTCCATGTAGGCTTCGGTTTCCGTGATAACACGATTGACCGACAATGAACCGGCGAGCCCAATCGAGCTCGTCTTATTCTCCGTACCCCCTTCGCCTCGCGCCACGGCGAGACCTGCGCTGAAAGAAAACAGGAATCCATCACTGTCTGCCGACAATTGAATGTCGTTCTGGTCGTCGGTTACTGGATTTGCGGGGCGAAGCGTCGCCCCGACGATGAACGCTTTGGTTGCCAATTCCAGTTGATTGAAACTCAGGGCCGCGCCAAGTGACAGCGACACTGAATTCTGGTTGTCCGGGCGCTTCTTCTTTATTATTTCCTCACCAGGCAACACATTCTTGAAGCTGGGTAGCGCCGCGCCGCCGGATGCCGAAATCACTCCAGTGCTGTCGTTCGCTGCGATCATTACATCATCAGCAGTAAACAAACCGTTATCGTTGATATAGGCGAGCGTGTTACCGGCGACGATATTGACCGACACGCTGGCGGCGAGCGTGATGTTAATCTCCGTCTGTTTTCCGGCCGCTGGAGGAGTACTGGCCGGTGGATTGCCTGACGACGAACTGCTGCCTGACGACGGATTCACGCCGTTCGCTGTCTGTCCATGGAGACTCGGCAGCGGCACGTTCGCCAGCGGCATTGTCGGAGACGCGGGCGCTGGTGGAGTACCGGATGGATCCGCGGGTGGTTCCGTCGCCGGACTGTCCTTCGCTCCTGAAACGACAAACGCATACAATCCGCCGTCGCTTTCTGCGGTGATGCTGATGTCCTGTGCGTTGATGACCGTATCGTCGCTGCCGGGGGCGTCATCGGACGAATTGCCGATGCGAGCCTGAGTGTCTCGCCAGACCGTATTGATGCCGATCCCCACTCCGACAGAGATCGTCTCACCTTTCTGCACCGCGCCAGCTAGGTTGATGTGCAGCATGTCACTGCTGGCAGCAACATTCAAGTCGCCCGTTGTGATATGCACGCCCGATTCGATCACGGCATGGGTCGTACTATCCACCCACAGAAAGTCCACACTACCACTAAGTCCGAACGTACCATCCGCATCGCCCCCCGCTTGCGTGAATAGGAAGGTCAGGAAATCTTCGTCGGCCGTGACATCCAGACTGCCCGAATAAAGATCGACCCCGTTTTCAATCGTTGCCGTTGTTGTCGTCACGAAGATCGGCACCAGAACGGATCCGCCGACACCACCCTTGCCGCTTTTAATCCCCAGAGGATCCACCAACGCAGCAAATTCACGATCTTTCAGCTTTTGCACGGGTGAGTTAAATCCCGGATCACCAAAAGCAAATGAAATATTGCCCACCGCCGCGATCAGGGCGATCTCGGTCGCGGCGGCGACCGACACATCCTGATCTCCATCGCGATACTGCGCCGATTCGTCCTGATTGATCTGCGCACCGGCTTCAATCACCGCATGGACATCGTTGAGATACGTAAGAACTCCCAACTGGCCGCCAAGGGAAATCCCGCTGGAGTCGGATTCATTGTCAAGTCCCGAGTTAGCGACGGAGGTCGCGATGTTGGTGTTAAACATCCGGCTTTGAAAGCCACCTGTTCCATCCAGAAACGTCAAGAACGATTCAATTCCGTCGCCAAGCAGCGTTTCGAAGACACTCTCCCCGACATTTCCCAGGGCATCGGGATCGCCTGTCTGGAAAAAGTCAGCGACGGAGTCGAAATCGAGTCCGGGATTGACTTCATCTGCCAACGGATACGCGAGTGACGCATCGACGCTGATTTCTCCTGCGGCGTCAAGTTCGGCTTCCCCGGTGACCACGGCATCGACGTCGTTCTGATAGTATCCAATTCCCAGGGCTGCCGCGACAGCCAACTTTGCCGGTGCCTGATCGCCTTCGTTGTCGCCTTCTCCTTCGGGCTTTGAGATGCCCGCGCTGGCCCCCGTCGAAACAGACTGCTCGGTCTCCGCAGATATGCTGATGTCACCTTCGGTTTGCAGGTCGGCAAACCCTACGCGAGTCAAAACCGAGTGATCGAAGTAGTTGACCGCAATTCCGCCGGCAAGCGTAAAGTCCGCACCCTCCACTGCGTCCATTGTCTGGCTGGTTGGTGCGTTCTGCGGATTGGTGTTGGGCTGATTATTTGTCTGGTTTCCCGATGTCTGAGTGCCGACGTTGTTTGCCACGTTACTAATCCGCCCGACCATACCGCCGCCGACTTGCTCCAGCTTCCCCACACCGTGTTCAGCGTTACTCACTTTATCAAAAATGTCGGGCTCACCTCCAATCGAGGTGCCCGCGTCTGCGGCATTTTCGGCTTCCAGCGATGCGCTGATGCCAATGCCCTCGGTCAGGCCGATATCGAGCGAATGTTGATTTCCGCTTCCGAACGTGAGCAGATCAAGGGCCTCTGCAGCGAATGCTGCATCTTTTGATTCGGCCAGACGGAACGAATTCTCATCCACGACCACCACAAAGAACTCGCCAGCATTGTTCAATCCATCAATCGCAGTGTCCCTGATCTCGATTGTCGTTTCGGTCAGATCCGGATTCTGAGCATCCGGTTCACGGGCCCTTGTCACGGTCCGGCTTTTGGTCGGATCCGTGCGGTAAATCAGCAACTCGCCGGTTTCCAATCCGTGGTTCTCAATCGTGATCAAGTTGTCGTCGCTCGAAACATCGTTCGCAGCACTGAATTCGAGTGCGGGAAGTTCATAAACAAAGTAGGTCGGTACGTCCGGCGCATCGGCCAGATCGATCAGTTCTTCGGAAAGGATGTTGAGCAGTTGGAACGAGTCGGCCGTTGCGTTGGCAACAATATATTCGCTGCCGTTGCTCAGCCCGTCGATCGGTTCTTCCTGCAATGTGGCATACAGCAGAATATCGCCGTTCGCGAATCCGTGATTCACGATGGTGATCGTGTCGGTGTCGATGTCCACCGTCGGTACTTCCACACCTCCGCTGGTCACCGTGTCCGCTGCGTTGAACTCCATAACATCCGTCTGGCTGACGGTGTGAATAGAGTCTTCGCCGACCTGCGAATTATCGAGGTCGATGTGCGGTCCGCGGGCGAGTTGGATGGTGTCGTCACCATTAAGTATGACGTAGTATTCGTTCCCGTTTTCGACGCCTGAAATGGGAACGTGCAGATCCGCGGCATTCTCGTCTCCCGAGTTGTAAATCACTTTCTGATTGTTGATCAGTTCGTGTTCACTGAAGTCGAGTTCGATGGTGTTGTTGACGAGATCAACATCGGCGCTCGGGTCGAAGATCAAATCCGCATTCGCACCCTTGGCGCTGATCGTTCCTTCAACCACGGTTTCGACATTTGATTCGTCGAACGCAAACGAAAGGGCAACGCCCACCGTTCCGTCGTGATAGGTGCCAACCGATGCCTCGGCTCCCGTCGATGCTTCGCCAGAAGCCGAGATATTTACGTTTCCGCCGGTTGATGTGATGGTCGTCGTGCTGCCAATATTTGTCCGAGCGACAAGGTCCGTCGTGGCGATTGCGATGGCCGTCGCCAGATTGTTGTCGTTGGGAGCTTCGCCAAGGTTCGATGCGGTGCGCGCCGACATGGATGCCGTCGCACCGGATTCCGCAGCGATTTCGACGCTGCCATCGGCCGTGATGGTCGTCGTTCCATCGATCGTTGTGGTCGCTGATGAATCCGCGCGTGAAAAACCGGCGGCCATTGCGTACTTGTTTTGGCCTCCATCACCGCCGCCAGCCAGCGGTCCGCGTTTCGCGTTTTGAGCGATCGCCTGCGTCGACCCATCGGCCGAAGAACTCGACGAAATCTCGACGTCTCCGCTTGCCCGAATGGTGGAGTTCGTAACCGTGACATCCGTCGACGCTTCACGTATCATCACCGAAGCGTTGAGACCTGTGAATTCTGTCAGCACCAGTCCTGGGATCTGGTTGACAAAGCCGGTGAGGTCGCCCGCAACACCAGCCGCCTGATCCGGTAATTCATCGGCCAGCGTTTCGTCGGAAACCGTTGATGCCAGCGTGATGTTTGAACCGATCAAAGTCGCGTCGTTCAGTGTGATGTCAGCCGACTTCGCCTGAAATGGGAATTCGGGCTGACTCTGAAACACGCGGTGGTTCAACTCTTCGGCTGTGATTTCGATGTCACCTTCGATCAGATCGGGAACGGAGCCTTCAATCACATGTGTCACCAACAGCGCCCCGGACTCGACCGTAACCGACTTGCCAGCGATCGTCAGATTGCCGGAACCGGCGATCGAAGCGTCGTGTTCGTGATCGCTGCCGTCAATTGCCCGCGTCGATACCAGAGCGCCCGCGGCGATCGTGATCACTCCACGATATTCGACGCCCAAAACATCTTGGCCGGTGATCGTGATATGTCCATTGACCAGACTCTCTTCACCCGTGTCGGCATCGATAACCGTCGTCCCATCGCTGTGAGCCGTCAGCTCGTCGACGATCCTCAGGTTCAGTACGGTGTGGATGTCCAGATTCCCTTCACCACCACGGAACGTCCATTCAATATCCGTCCCGGTCGAATTTGTCAGGCCGACCCCCGTAAAAAAATCAAGTGGCAGAAGTGCCTCGGTGACCGAGCCAATGGACAACGAATCGTCGCCGTCGAGTCCTTCGAAGATGACCTTATCGACGTTCGTGAACGTGTTAATGTCGCCGTTGAGTGAGACGATCAGTCCGCCATCAGTCAGCGGATCGGTTCCGACAATCTCGACCTCGTCGTCCCCATCGGTTCCCGTGATCGTGAGGACTCCACCGTTCTGATTGACGTCGAAGGTGTACGAGTATGCGTCGAGCGCCGACTGTGAGAACACATCGGTCACGCTCGCATCGATCCAACCCGTCGCGTACTCGAGTTCCCAGTCGCCACCCAATTTGGCATTGCCGGTCAGATTCGAGGACGCAGCGACATCGGCGCCGGTCAGTTGCGCAAAGTCTTGGACAAAATCGACTCCCCATTGTCCATCCGCAACGTTGCAGCCGTACAGTAAAACATCAGCGCCCGGCGCCAGGGAATCGTTCCATTTAGCCAGCTCGCTGCTGTAGTCTTCCAGCGTTGACTCGCTGAGCACCGAATTCCCCAATTGCAATTCGCCATTTGCACCATGGGACAAAATATGGATCGCATGAACGTCGCGGTATTGCGCGAGCGCTTCGGAAATCTGAGCGATTCCGTCGGTCGATCCATCCAGCTGGTGTACGATCACCGCACCACCGCTATCAGCAACGCTGCGCGCTAAACGATCGGAATCGGCGATTCCCGCGTCCACAAAAACAATTTGGCGAACCGGCACCGCAGCAAATTGATTGGCCTCAATACTCGCTGAGATCGAAGAGGCTGCTGCCTTGTTCAATTGCTGCGAACCTGGCATTACCTCCGCTGTCGATGCCTCCACTTGTGAAGCCTCAAGCGACATCAATCCCATGTCGACATCTAGCATCACGGGATCGATGACAACCGCGTCCGCCGCGAGCATCAATCGCTGTTCGAGAGATTCGACCTCAATGGGCAGTACATCCAGGTTCATCTGCCGCCACGTCCGTTCGCGTTTACCCTTACTCACCTGTTTTGCCTTGGTGGACTTCCGGTCACGTTCGGTCATGGCTGAACCTAAGTCTGCGTGTTGTCAATTGGTGATCAATGTGGCCGTTCCGAACGAGGCGAATCCAGAACAAGCGGTAGTCGCTAGCGGCCCGAAATGAGTAGGAGTGCGAGCTGCAGTATACCATATCACACCCCCAATGGGTGAATGGGATGGTTCTGTAAGTTCGTACTAATCTGTGGTGTTGTTGGATGTGGTATGCGCATAAAAAAACCGCCGAGTTCCTTAGAACACGGCGGCCAAGTGCTGCAACTAATATTTATAGAAACGTACTTGAGTTTCAGAGTGGGAACATGAACAAACCACCACCAACAAATCCAGCTTCCATCAGTGCTCCTTTCCAGCTCCATGGAAGTTGCTTCTCAACTGACGGTGCGCAGTTCCCTGGCCTCTGATAACCTAGTGTATACTCAAGTTCACATGGGCAATCGAGGCCCATCTGGTAGGGCAACAACAGAGCGTCGGAAAAGAAGCGGACACCGGAAACTGCGGGTTGGATACAGGGATAACAACCTTTTCCGTAGCGTTCCAATGCGACATCTTCAAAATACAGTGGGTTATGGACCGTCCCTGGCGCAACCCAACAGAAAGACTTTGATGTTGGATACGACTCCAAATGCGATGCCGGTTCACCATCGGTTTGATACCGGTTCTTGGGCGCACCGACAGTTGCTATGTTAAGCGAGATATCGCGAATGCTTCTCAAAGTAGGTTTTTCTTGTTCTGCCACCAACTTCTTGGGGAATGCTTGCGCCGCGACCCTGGTTTCGCTATGTGTTTTCTCGTGCACCACTTTGGTCTCTTCAGACTGATTCGCGACGGATGCAAAACGTGGAATTGTTAACTCTGGCACCTCATTTACGGTCGCACGAACTGTTGATTTCGCATTGTCGTTTGATGGCGTGAAAGCTGTTGACGAGAGGCTCATCGCGGGCGCGGCTACAACTTGCCCACTGCTCGTTTCTTCGCCCTGCAGATTGGACATGAATGCCATCAAGGTGACAGGAATCACGATCTGGCAGAATGTATGGATCTTTGCGGTCATCGGAATCCATCCTTGACTGTGGTTTGCAGGGCACAAAAGTGAGTAACATAATCGTTCGGCAAATGACCTCAGAACAATCCAACGTTTCAATCCACCATACTGATACCGAACCCTTGGTTGTTGCTGTCGGTCATCCCGGTTACGAGGAGGGTCCAGATCGTCCCATCATAACAATCAGCGAAGCGCGGGAGAGTTTTCCGCTCGTGAGGAACATGCCCCCCAATCCTTTCTTTTTGGTAATTCCGAACGAGCGTGTCGATCTCGTTGTTCAGGTCGGAGTCTCCGGTTCAGACTCTGCTGGCCCTGGGGCAATTGTATTCTGCGACTTGAAAAGTGTTGGGAGCTACCGTGGACAAGAACAATTTTCGTGTATTGGCGGCAGGATTTATAGTCATCACCGCTGGTTGCAACCTTGCCCAAAAAAGCACTCAAGTCGCCGATTGTGAGAACCACAATTTCTCTGCCCGTGCAACGCAGATTGAGTATCCCGATGTCCAGCTCGCTTGTCACAGCCAAGGCCTATCGACGCTGCCCCCGCGTAGTCTCGACGACGCGCCCCCCGAAGTTTACCGCGAATTGACACTTGACGAGGCGATTCAAGTCGCGTTGCGGAACAGCCAAGTGATGAAAGACCTCGGTGGCAGCGTGCTCAACGCCGCCGACACAACAAGTTCTATCTACGACCCAGCCATTCGAGAGTCCGATCCGCTTTTCGGTACTGAAGCGGCACTTAGCGCGTTCGATGCACAGTTTACATCGGGGATTTTCTGGGCTCAGAATGATCGCGCCGTCAACAATATCACCCTCGGTGGCGGCACACGCGACATCAACCAAGACCTCGGAAATTTCACATCAGAGTTGAGCAAAACAACTGCGACAGGAACGCGTTTCGCCGTCCGCAATCTCACTCAATATGACCAAAGCAATCAGCCTGGAAATCGTTTCACAAGCGGATGGGACACACAGTGGGAAGCCGAAGCAAGACATCCGCTGTTGCAGGGTTCCGGAGTCACATTTAATCGCATCGCCGGCCCCAACGCGCAACCAGGATTCAATTTTTCCAATGGGGTGATGATTGCCAGAATCAACACCGACATCAGTTTGGCCGATTTCGAAACCGGCGTTCGTGACTTTGTCAGCCGCGTTGAAGACTCCTACTGGGACTTGTATCTCGCCTACCAGACCTTGGAAGCCAATATCGTGGCTCGGGACAACGCGCTGAAAACTTGGCAATCGATCACCGCTCAAAAGGGCTTGCCTGGTGGAACCGCAGAACGCGAGGCCCGAGCGCGGGTACAGTACTATGCGTTTCAAGACCTTGTTCATGACGCGTTAAATGGCAATCCGCGTTCTGGGCAGACCGTCGGGGTCTATAGAGGCGAACGACAACTGCGACTATTGATGGGATTGCCTGCCAACGATGGTGAGATGATTCGGCCAGCAGATACGCCCACCCAGGCAAAGATCGTGTTCGATTGGTACGAGGCACTCGACGAGGCAATGGTTCGTCGCGTCGAGCTTCGCCGTCAGAAATGGAAAATCAAACGTAGCGAAATGGAACTCATCGCAGCTCGCAATTTTCGACTTCCCCGCTTGGATGCTGTTGCCCAATATCGTATGCGTGGGTTCGGCGATCAATTGACTGGAGGCGGGCCACCCAATTCGAGTGCCTTTCAAGACCTTGGAAGCGGTGATCACCAAGAATGGCAAGTTGGTTTCGAACTCAACGTTCCAGTTGGTTTTCGTCAAGCGTGGGCTGGCATCCGACAAGCTGAATTACAAGTCAACCGCGATCGCGCGATATTGCGTGAGCAAGAACTTATCGTTTCACATGGCCTAGGCGATGCTGTTTCCGAAGTCAGCCGAGCCCATGCTTCGGTGCGGACCAACTATAACCGACTCGATGCGGCGAACCACCGTGTCGCCGCGGCCCAGGAGGTATTGAAAGTCGACCGCGTATCGGTTGACGACGTACTCGAAGCACAGCAGGAAGTGGCCAGGGCCCAGACCCGCTTCTACGAAGCGCTGATTCAATACTCGATCGCCTTGAAGAATGTACAGCTCCAAAAAGGGACATTGCTGTCGATGCGAGGTATTCGCTTGAGCGAAGGTGGTTGGCCGAACAAAGCCTACGGTGATGCTAAAGAACTCAGGAATCGGCTTCGTATTAAAGCAAACGATTACCGCTTCGATTCGCCAGGCGTGATCAGTCGCGGCCCCTACGCTCAGCAAGCCGCGATCTCGGGTGGAAGCCATATGTCAACGAGTGTTTCACCAACTGAAAACTCTGCTGCCTCGAATTCATCAGAGCATCCCGTGACGCAGCAAGCTTCGTTGTTCACAGTCGATCTTCAGGACGCGGTCACGATGATCGACGGCTCGACCGCAAGATAAATACGTTCCGGTACAAACGATTTGTTATTTACGAATTGTGAGTGTTCCACGACTTCCAGGTCGCAGCAAAAGATCACGATTGATAACTTCGGCCCACACGCGGACTTGGCCTGTCACGGGCTGCAGTTCAGGGCTAACAAACGTAACCTCGCCATCGAATTCCACCTCGCGATCACCTGGCGGTAAAGCAACTTTCAGCTTGACGGGGCGTCCCTTCAACTCGGGCCCATACCGTTTACCATCCAAATTAACTTCAACTCGCAGGCGATCGAGTTGGACGATCCGCAAGATCGGTTGCCCAGGATCAACCCATTCGTTTGCCTGGGTCATCAATTCGACGATCATCCCTTTAAAAGGAGCCCTGGTAAGACGAAGCTCTACTTTCTGTTGAGCTGATTCTACGGCGCGCTGCTTGACTTGCTTCGTCAACTTGGCAATCCGCAAGTCACGTTGCGCCTGTTCGCGAGCCAATTTGGCTTGCTCGACAACCAGCTTCAGCTTGGACAGTTCGGTCGCCGAAATGCTGGTCGCGACGCGCTGAGCCGCCTCGGCGGACAGTTGCCATTCGGATTGTGCAACGGCGAGTGATTTTTCCGCATAGCGTTCGTCAACGTCATTCTCGCTTTTTTCAGTCGCAACTTGAAATTCCAAATCGGCGATGTGTTTGTCAAGTGCCGCCAAACGGTCATCGGACTTCGCTAACAACTGATCCTGCTCAACGATATCACCTTCCTTGACTAAGAACTCCGTTAACACGCCCGGCTCGTTGGCCGGTAAGCGAACATGCCGAATCAACTTTACTGCCGCATCTTCAACTACGATCGGGCTCGCCGGAGAATCGTTCGCCAAAACGGACAACGCCAAAACAATAAGAAATTCCATTTGATATTTACCGCTACGACGAAGAGCTTCAAGCTGATTCAATGTAATCTAAATCAGAGGGACAGGAACCTTTCCTATCCCGGCAACAACTGGATCGGTGGTCCTGCGTCGCCGATGCAATGTTATCACTATCCGATGGGACCGAAAAGTTAACGTACTATCACAGAAGCGCCTCGTGCAAAGTTTTTGAGGTTTAACTCAGAAATGTTAGGCATGGGATGTGGAGTTGTGTTTAAGGACTTTACCAGTTGCCGAGGTGCTTGTAATCGAGGAACGACCATTGACATTCGCAGATCAAAACACTGACGAAGTCTCAGTGATTTTTGACGAGTTATCCCAGCTTGCCTACGAAAATATCACGCCGAGCGAATTCTACGCGGAAGTGTTGGGGCGAATCGCGTCGGTGGTTGCACTGCGCGGTGCAAGCGTCTGGCTGCTCAACGGTACAGAGCATTCCTTGGCTTGCCGGATCGGCCCCGCAAGTGAGGCGGTTGATGCATCGCTTCACTCACTGATCAAAAGCACAGCGGCCAGTGGCGAGGCAAGGTTTGTCGTGCCACAGTTCTTACAAGAACAGCAGGTGACCGAGAATCCTACCGATGACCTGATTGCCGTTGCTGCAGTCGTCGATGGTTCTCTACGGTTCGCTGTCA
The DNA here is from genome assembly GCF_007741475.1 of Rosistilla ulvae. Taxonomy (NCBI): domain Bacteria; kingdom Pseudomonadati; phylum Planctomycetota; class Planctomycetia; order Pirellulales; family Pirellulaceae; genus Rosistilla; species Rosistilla ulvae. Next base: position 2,655,409 of record NZ_CP036261.1, read on the forward strand.
TCTTGCTAAATCTGCCAGCAAAACTAGATAGCTCAAGCCAAGAATCGTGTTTTCGCTTGCTGTCCATCATTTGTGATATTGCAGCAAATTTCCATCGACACTCGGAACTCAATTCGCTTCGAACCGATCGCCAGCGTTGGCAACAGATCGACGATTTCGCGAGTTCGATTCACCGCAGCCTCGAGCCTAGCGAGGTTTTCTATCTGATCGCCAACGATGGCCGGGCAGTGATTGATTGCGACCGGGTGTTGCTGCTGCAAAACCGCGGGTCCAAATATCGATTGGAGGCGGTCAGCGGTTTGGACAGTGTCAACCGTCGCTCGAATCTGGTTCGACGCGCCGAATCGCTTGCCCGCCGCGTGGCTCCGATGGAGACAACGATCCGATATCCATGTGGGGATGAAGAGTTGCCGCCACAGATTTGCGAAGCCATCGAATCCTTCGTTGACGAATCGGGGACGTCCCAATTGGTTGTTGTGCCGTTGATCGATGCTACCGATATCGACGACGAAACTGACTTTACCTCCGAGATTCATGGAGTGCTGATTGCAGAGAATTTCTCGGGGCAGCCGCTGATGATGTCGCAAATCGACGCCGTTGCAAAACATTCATTGAGTGCGGTCCGAAACGCCCGCAAGCATCGACGCGTATTTTTGCTTCCCCTATGGTCCATGCTGGGCGATATGGCGTGGGTGGTACGCGTTCGCGCTTGGCCAAAATTGCTGGTTGCCACTGTGCTGATGACGGCTCTTGTTTTGGGCACGATCCTCGTGCCGGTTGAATTCAGTCTTGCCACCGAAGGCACTTTGGAACCATCGACACGCAACTTCATCTTCGCGCCAGCCGATGGAGTCATCACCGACTTGGCTGTGACGCATCGCAGTCGCGTTGACAAAGGCGATCTGATCGCGAGGGTTCAGAACTTTGATGCTGATCTGAAACTGGAAGAACTGCAAGGTGAATTGCAGACGACAACGAATAAACTCCGTTCAGCGCGCGCGTCGCGAACCGATGCGACGGCGGGCAGTTTGTCGCCGTCGCAAATCAACCGTCTTGCTGCGGAGGAAGAAGAACTGGAGCAATGGCGTCAGAGTTTGGAAACACAGTTGGAGCTTTTGAGAACTCAGCGGCAAACCCTCGATATCCGAACACCGATCGCTGGTGAAGTGATCACGTGGGACTTGAAGAATTTGCTGACAGCGCGACCGGTGACGCAAGGACAAATTCTGATGACCGTCGCCAAGCTCGAAGGTCCATGGCAATTGGAATTGCATCTGCCGGATCATAGCATAGGACACTTTCGTCAGGCTCAACATGATTCTGAACTTCCGCTAGTCGTTTCGTTCATCCTCGCTTCCGAACCTGGCCGTACGCTGCACGGCACGGTTCGCGAAATTCAAGACTTCACATCGCTCGATGAATCGCAGCGTCTAGGCATCCGGATCTTTGTAGATGTCGAGGAACAAGAGATTGCGAATCTTCGTGTGGGAGCCAAGGTGATGGGGCGCATTCATTGCGGACGCCGTTCCATCGCTTATGTTTGGTTGCACGAACTGATTGAGTTTGTTCAGGCCAAAATTTTGTTTCGCCTGTCATAATTTTGGATTGCATTGACATATGGCGACGTCGCCAATCACCGCCGCCCAACACACGCCAGTTCGCTTGCGGATGCGGATGGACTTGCAGGTCAGTCAACAAACCCACCAGGGACAACGCCAGTGGATTCTAAAAGATTCGTTGGCGCGAAAGTATTTCCGCCTCAGCGCCCAACAGTTTGCGGTCCTCGAACTGCTCGACGGGAAACGGTCGCTGGTCCAAATCAAGGAGTCGCTTCGCCAGAAGTTTCCTCAGTTGGCGGCTACACATTCGCAATTACAATCGCTGGTGATGCAACTTCATCGCAGTGGTGTTGTCTATTCAGAATCATTGGGGCAAGGTGAGCAGCTTCTGCAGCGACATCGTAAGCAAAAAAGGCAGCAGTGGATCTCACGCTTGTTCAGCGTCTTCGCCATTCGCTTTCCGGGTGTTGATCCCGATTGGTTTCTCGGGAAAATCTATCGTTCAATTCGTTGTGTCTTTCACCCAATCAGTATTGCCATCAGTGTCGCAATGATGATCGCTGCGGTGTCAATGATACTGATCGATCTCGATTACTTCTTGGGCCGCTTGCCAGCGTTCCAGGAATTTTTTGGTGCTGGGAATTTGGTTTGGATGATGCTGGCGCTCGCGTTTGCGAAGGTCGTGCATGAACTTGGGCATGGTTTAACCTGCAAGCATTTCGGCGCAGAATGTCATGAGATTGGTTTGATGTTTCTCGTCTTCACGCCATGTTTGTATTGCGATACGTCCGATTCGTGGATGGTTGCAAGCAAGTGGCGTCGCGCGGCGATTGGTGCTGCAGGGATGTACTTTGAATTGACTCTGGCAGCATTGTGTTCATTTATCTGGGTCGCCACTACGCCAGGACTATTGAACTTCCTCTGTTTGAATACGATCTTTATTTGTTCGGTTTCGACCTTGGTGTTTAATGGCAATCCTCTGCTTCGATACGACGGATATTACATCTTGTCCGACTTGATGGAGGTTCCCAACCTCGCCCGTAAAGCACAATCCGCACTGCTGGGATTTTTGAAATTTCATTGCCTCGGCCTGCCATGGAGTACCGAATCGACGATTCCATCGAAGCTTCGTACGCTTTTCGCGGGGTATGCCGTGGCGTCGTTCTTCTATCGTATTTTCGTGCTGGTGCTGATCTTATGGTTTGCTTCAAAGATCTTCGAACCCTACGGGCTCAAGCCGATCGGAGACGTTTTGATCACGATCTCGCTGGTGGGAATACTAATCATTCCGCTAGTAAAGGCCGGCAAGTATTTCCTCATTCCTGGGAAGCTGTCACAAGTGAATAGCAAGCGATTGATAGGAACATGTATTGCGATTGCGATGTTGCTTTCGTTCCTCGCATTCGTGCCCGTTCCCCATCACGTTTATGCCGTTGTCTCGATTGAGCCGCGTGGGGCCGTTCGCGTCTATGTTGATGTCGAGGGCAATTTGGCACAGCAGTATGTGGAACCAGGCGCAAAGGTCAAGGTTGGCGATCCGCTGGCGCGACTCGTCAACCCAACGCTCGACTTCGAAGCAGAAAAAATTGGTGGACAGCTGCAACAACTTGAAACCAAGCTGACAAATCTTCGGCGTCAGCAGTCCGCCGATCCCAGCGCCGCAACGGCGATCCCGTACACACAGACATCATTGGAAGCGATGCAGGTTCGATTGACGCAAGTACGCGATCGTCATTCTCGTCTCCTGCTGACCGCACCGACTGCTGGTACGATTTTCTCACCGCCCCGAACGCCGGAAGCCACGACAACTTCCGGTCAACTAGGTGTGTGGTCGGGCACGCCTCTGCAGAGCCAGAACATCGGTTGTTATTTACCAGCCAGCACTTGCATCTGCCTGATCGGAGATCCTTCGGAGTTTGAAGCGGTCGCTGTGATCGATCAAACGGCTGCTAATTATGTCAGCGAAGCGGACCCCGTCGAAATTGTTCTCGACGAAATACTTGGCAGACGTTGGGAATCGGTCGTCGCCGAAATCGCAGCCGTCGACACGAAGGTGACGCCTCGAGAGCTGAGTATTAAGTCGGGGGGAGACCTCGACACCACGACTGATGCAACAGGCGCCGAGCGTCCGTCCGCTGCATCGTACCAAGCCCGGATCGCGATTCCCGACGGAGACCAACAGCTCATTCAAGGTTTTCGTGGTCAAGCCAAGATCTACGTCGGATCGCGGCCTCTTGGCACTCGCCTACTCCGCTTTCTCCGACAGACATTCCGCTTCCACTAACCAACTTGAGCATCCGCGTTTCGACAAGATCGATGTTGATCGCCGCCACAACAACGACCTTGTTGAAATGTTTTCATCACGCTCGACGCGATGCACTGCCAGTAAGAGCCCGCTAAACGCAACGTTGCCGCGGATGCGGATTGCATCCTGACTGGCAAGTGCAACCAAGGGAATCTTGCGAGACGATTGATACAACGGTTCCTTGAGTAGCGTGAGGAGCAAGACCGCGTAGAAGGACTCCGTAAGCACGTAATCGTCCAAACATCGCATGGTCGCGACGAACGTCGAAAAGATTACACTATCGCCGTTCCTGATGAACCGTTTTTTGCTGCGAACTGGCGCGGCATCAAGTCGATTGGAATGATTTTCGGCGTCCGTGACGATGGCCAAGCCAGGAGTACGGAGAGGGCGTACTTCATTCGCTGTCTGCCCTACCAAGGGTAAATATTGGATCCGACCGATTTGCGATCTTGAGAAGACTGAGAACAGCGAATACTGCCTTTGGGGGGGGGCTTTTCCGAAGCTTCCAGTCGAAGTTCGTGTGGGCTGTTCGTCAGTAAGCTCTTCCGCATTTCGTCCAATGGCGTCGGATGTTTTGCGGCAGGAGACGACCGTGAAAGGCCGCGATTCGCGGCAAACGACTTCGTGCTGGCTGGAGCGGAACCGTTCTCGATGCGATTTAGCCCGGTTTTTGCTGGGTTTGAACGTGCGATTGCCGTAGCCTCCCCTGCGCCATCAGTCGTCTATACTTGAGGCGGTCTAAGCTCCGATATTACGCCACTTCATTCCCCTTACGATACTTGCCTGCTGTTTGGTTGTGTCTGACTCGATTACCCGGTCGACGCAATTAATTCCCCGGTCGATGCAATTCGATGGATGATGCCTACCTATGTTCCCACCCAATGTTTCTTCCCCGCCCAAGGTTTCTGTTTTTGGCAGCATCCGACGGTTGCTGCTGATCGTGACTGCTGGCATTGCTCAAATTCCATTGCCTGCGTTCGCTTCGGATGACTGGCCGATGTGGCGCAGCGATGCGCAGCGTTCGGCGGCGACTGCCAACACGGTTGCTGATTCACTCAGCCCGCTATGGCAGCGAGAATTCACGCAGCGTTTGCCCGCCTGGGACGATCCGCTCAACCTGGATTTGATGACCTACGACCGGATCTTTGAACCGATCGTCGTCGATGGACGAATGTTCGTCGGGTTCAATGATGAAGACAAATTGCAGGCACTCGATGCAGACACGGGGCGTGAACTGTGGTCGTTCGTCACGGAAGCTCCCGTGCGTTTACCACCGGTGGGGTGGCAGAACAAAGTTTACTTTTGCAGCGACGATGGCTTCCTGTATTGCGTTAACGCCGAGGATGGATCGCTCGAGTGGAAATTCAGCGGCGCACCGAATGCCCAACATGTTATCGGCAACCGGCGGCTCACGTCGGCTTGGCCAGCTCGCGGCGGTCCCGTCGTGCGTGATAATCGAGTTTACTTCGCTGCCAGCATTTGGCCTTTCATGGGCACGTTCATCTACGCACTGGATGCTGAGTCCGGCGAGATCCAGTGGCTCAACGATAGCACGGGGGCTCAGTACATTAAGCAGCCCCACAGCGCTCCATCCTTCGCGGGCGTGGCGCCTCAAGGTGCCCTGGTGGCGACCGAAGACGAGTTGATCGTGCCAGGCGGTCGCTCGGTTCCCGCGGTCTTGGATCGGGCCACCGGCGAATTGCGCTACTTCGAATTGAATGCAGGTGGCAAGGGGAACGGCGGATCGTTTGTCGCTGCGGCGGACGATTTCTTCTATGTGCACACGCGGGGAAAAGGAACGCGCGCCTTTAATGTCACCACAGGCAAGAAAACGGCCTTCATGCCTAACGAACCCGTGTTGGCGGCCGGTACCATCTATTCAGCAGAGATGGCTGACGATCAACCGATGGTTCGGGCTTATGGAACGGACGAAAAGTTAATCTGGGAAATCGCCGCAGATGGACGCGGCGATTTGATCCTCGCTGGCGACAAACTCATCGCTGCAGGCAGTGACCACATCACCGCGATTCGATTGCCCACCCAAGACAAGCCGGCTGAGATCGTATTTGAGTTGCCTTGCGAAGCGCAAGTCGAGCGGTTACTGGTCGCTTCCGAAAAGCTCTTCGCCGTCACGCTTGACGGCAAACTGCTGGCCTTTGGCGATAGTAAAACTTCGCCTGCTCTGGCGACCGAATCGCCTGCCGAGGAGAAGGTTGTCGCACAACAGGCCCCAACGCACGGCGGACAGGAAGCTGGCTGGGATACCACCGCCGCAGACCTTCAGATCGTGAAGCAGATGCTCGCGAGCTCATCGCCCGAAGGCTATGCCTTTTGGTATGGATCAACCGATTCAGGGATTGCCCGCAGCTTGGCCAGCGAATCACCGTTTGTGCAACTGGCCATGGTCGATTCGGATATGCAACGCGTACACCAGGCACGCAGGCAGCTCGATTCACAAGGCATCCAAGGCGTCACGGTGCATCATGCCCAGGCCGCTGCCTTTCGTGCGCCGCAGTACGTGGGGCACATGGTGTTCATCGCGCCCGATTGTGTGGCGGAGATCGTCGATGAGATCCGAAGCACGGGGCGTCAATCTGAAACGCTAGCCAGCTTGTATCAAACAGTGCGTCCCTATGGAGGCACGCTGCATCTATTGACCTCCGATAACAGTGGCGATGAAAGTGCTGCCGAGATAAATGCTGCCCACTTGGCGAAGCTCGTCGATGCGATGGGACTCGAAAAGGCTGAGGCCGAAGATTGCGATTACGGGGTCTGTGTCCGCCGCGTCGGGGCGCTGCCAGGTTCCGCCGATTGGACGCATCAAAACGGGGACGTGGCCAATACGCGCAAGTCCAACGATAGCCGAGTCAAGTTACCGCTGGGCGTGCTGTGGTTCGGCGGCAATAGCAATATGGATGTCCTGCCGCGTCATGGTCATGGACCACCGGAGCAAGTTGTCGGTGGGCGACTGTACATTCAGGGTATGAACAGCCTCAGTTGCCGCGATGTCTACACAGGTCGCGTCGTCTGGAAACGAGACTTTGGCGATCTGGGAACGTTCGACGTCTATTTTGATACAACTTACGAAGATCAGCCACTGAGTACCAAATACAATCAAGTCCACATACCGGGCGCGAACGGACGAGGTACCAACTATGTCGTAACCGAGGATCGTGTTTACATATTGGTTGGCAACGCCTGCTTGGTGCTCGACCCGTTGACCGGAGAAACGCTGCATCAAATCGAACTGCCCCGCGACGACAACGGCGATCAAGCCGAATGGGGTTATATCGGTATCTACGACGACGTGCTGATTGGCGGTTTGGGATTTGCCAAATATCGCGAGCGGCATGACTTGGAGTTCGAATCGGACAAAGGTCTCAAACGCAATCGAGCTGGTTTTGGCTCGAAGAGCCTCGACCGGGCCGCGAGCGTCGGCTTGGTCGGTTTCGATCGTCATACGGGCAAGCAATTATGGCAGGTGATGGCTAAGCATAGTTTCTGGCACAACGGCATCGTCGCCGGTGGCGGCAAGCTCTATTGCCTGGACAAAAATCCCAGTCACGTCGAAGATGCCTTGTTGCGGCGCGGTCAACCGGAGCCCGATGACTACCGCATCCTGACCATGGATTACCGAACCGGTGAGACGCTGTGGGAAGTCACCGAAAATATCTTTGGAACGTGGTTGGGCTATTCGCCACAGTTCGATCTGCTACTTCACGCTGGCGCGAAGGCCAGCGATCGCTTGACGGCCGAAACAGGCCGCGGCATGACCGTCTACCATGCGGCTGATGGCACGATCAAGTGGCAGAACCCCGGCCTGGCCTACTCGGGACCGTGCATTCTGCACAATGATTTGATCATCACCAACGCCAACTCTTACGCTAAATCAGCGGGCGCCTTCAACTTGCTGACCGGCAAGCAGAGGATGGTGAAGAACCCGTTGACGGGAGAACTCCAGCCGTGGAAGATCACGCGTGCGTACGGATGTAACAGCATCCTTGCCAGTGAAAATCTGCTTACTTTCCGCTCCGGTGCCGCCGGGTATTACGACATGTTAACTGAAGGTGGCACGGGCAACTTGGGTGGTTTTAAATCGGGTTGTACTTCCAACCTTGTCGTCGCCAACGGCGTGCTCAATGCGCCAGACTACACGCGGACGTGCAGTTGCGCTTACCAGAATCAAACCTCGTTGGCATTGGTCCACATGCCCGACATCGATATGTGGACAATCGACTTGATTGCAGGTACTGCTACGCCCGAGCAGTTGCTCGAACGCATGGCGATCAACTTTGGCGCGCCCGGACATCGCCGACAACCCGATGGCCAATTGTGGCTGGAGTATCCCGTAATGGCTGCCGACTCAATTCCCATCGATATCCAGACCAATGCCGAGGCCAAGCCGTTTCAGCATCACTCGTCGCTAGTCAAAGGCGTGGATCGGCCCTGGGTGCTTGCATCGGGGCTAGAAGGTCTGACAGAGTTGCGCATTGGGATGCGAGTCAAATCGCCACCGGGCAAGGACGTCGCGAAGAAATCAAAGTCCGAAAATGCAGATGCTCAGGCGAGCCAACCCCGCGAGCAACTGGTGGCTACCACGGCGGCTTCGGATGCCCCTATTCATCACTACGATGTGCGTTTGCATTTCTCTAGCTCGCCCATTGCCAGCAAGGGGCGACGAGTATTCGATGTTTACGTGCGAGACGAAGTGGTGCTGAGCGATGTGACGATCGACCCGTCCGAAGGTTCGGGCCAACAGACCGCAGAGCATTTGCTTGAGCAAATTCCTATCGCTGGCGAACTGCTATTGCGGTTCGTGCCCAAAAAAGGCTCAGCCGTCCTATCGGGGATCGAAATCGAAAAACGTGAAACCGAGAAGAGGTAATTGAAATGCAAAAGCCTATATCCATATTCGTCCTAGCCGCTATCGCGCTGGGTGCCGCTGCCACCGTTGCGCTGGCTTGCCAAGTCCCCGTGTTTCGTTACGCGCTGGAACGTTGGCCGGCGGATAAGTACGAAGTTCTCGTGCTATCTTCGGGACCACTCAACGAAGCTGCGCAGGCCAGCCTGCAACGTTTGCAAACGGCAGGGGCGGAAGATGGAGCAAACTTTGAGGTGCAGACGGTCGACGCGGCAACGATCGAGGACGAGCGATTGCGCGAGATGTGGCAGCAGCATCAGCCCCACGAATCGCCGCTTATGGTCGTGCTCTATCCGCGCACTGCAGAGCAAGTTACCGATCGCGTGATCGAGGCAGTGGAGTTGACTTACGAGGCGGTCGATCGCCTGCTGCACTCGCCCGTGCGAAAGGAAGTCGCCCAGCGGTTAAGCAGCGGGCAATCGGCGGTCTGGATCTTTGTTCCCTGTGGCGACGTCGGTAAAGACAGTCGGGCCTTGCTCGCACTCAAGCAGCGAATCGCTGCCAATCAAGAAACACTGACCGTGCCCACAGCCGAAGAGATGGATATTGAGCCGGCTCGATTGACGAACAATCGGATCCCGCTGCGAATTGAATTTTCGATCGTAACGCTCGACCGCCAGGATCCACAGGAAGCTTTTCTGTTAGCCGCACTGGCGGGCAGCGAAGCTGAATTGTCGCAGACCGAACCGCAAGCATTCCCTGTTTTTGGTCGCGGCCGCGTGCTGTACGGACTGGTGGGCCGCGGAATCATGCCCGTCACGATCGACACCGCCTGCAAGTTCATGGCAGGCCCCTGCTCGTGCCAAGTCAAGAATATGAATCCAGGGTTCGATTTGCTATTGTCCCATGGTTGGGATGACGCGGTAGCGGGATCAATGATTTCAGACGCCTTGCCCGCCGAATCCGCTGAACCCGTTTTGCTGACCATTCCCCCAGGCCGATAAAGATCGCATTGCTTGGGAGACGGACGAGGCTCGGAATCGCACCGATCCAATTTCTCCTTGACTCTCGCTTGCTCATTTGAATTCAACATGCACTCTCCCCAGTCACTTACCGCCGAAGAGCATGCCACCTACCAGTGGCAGATGTGGGTTTCCGATTTCGGCGCTGCAGGACAACAGAAACTCAAAAATGCATCGGTGATGATTTCACGGGTCGGCGGCGTCGGCAGCGTCGTCGCCTATGAACTGGCCGCTGCCGGTGTGGGCAAGTTAATTCTCGCTCACGGTGGAAACGTGAAACCGAGCGATTTGAATCGGCAATTGCTGATGACTCACGATTGGATCGGCAAGCCGCGGATCGAATCCATCCGGCGTCGCTTGCTCGAACTGAACCCACGTTTAGAGATCGTGGCGGTCGGTGAAAACGTCGGCCCCGAAAATGCTGCCCGACTGGTCGAGCAGTGCGACGTCGTCGTCGATTGTGCGCCGCTGTTCCCCGAACGGTTCCTCATGAACGAGCAAGCAGTTCGCCAAGGCAAACCGATGGTCGAATGTGCGATGTACGAAATGGAAGCCCACATCACTACGATTTTACCGGGGCGTTCCCCATGCCTGCGGTGCCTATTCCCTGAAGCTCCTCCGACTTGGAAACGTCAGTTTCCCGTGTTCGGCGCCGTCTCTGGGACTGTCGCCTGTATGGGCGCGGTCGAAGCGATCAAAGTCATCGCGGAGATCGGCACCCCCTTGGCCGGCCGGTTAGTAAAAATGGACCTGCGTGATATGAGCTTTCGCACCTTGAAGTTTGCACGTCGAAGCGATTGCCCGGTCTGCAGCCAAACGCCGCAATCCAAAACCGATTGAAAGGAGATCCTAATTTATGAACGTCATCATTCCCACTTCCCTGCGTCAGCATACCGGCGGCCTTGGGATCGTCGATGTCCAAGGTCTGTGCGTTGATGAAGCGCTGCTGTCCTTGGTCGAGTCGCATCCTGCATTGAAGCCGCAACTGCTCGATGCGTCCGGCGATATCCTCTCTCACGTCAACGTATTTGTGAATGATACGAACGCGCGAGATATGGACGCGGGTGCCACTCCCCTTGCCGAATCCGACGAGATCTTGCTGGTGCCAGCGATCGCGGGTGGATAGATGAGCAAGGACAACACGGCATTATCGCCCGATGAACTGCAGCGATACGCCCGGCATCTCAGTTTGCCGGAAGTTGGACTGGCGGGACAATCCAAGCTGCGTGCCGCTTCGGTACTGATCGTGGGAACCGGTGGCTTGGGTTCACCGGTGGCAATGTATTTGGCCGCTGCCGGTGTCGGGCGACTGGGAATGATCGATTTTGATCGCGTGGAATACTCGAACCTCCAGCGTCAAATCATTCATGCGACCGAGAGCATTGGTCGCTCAAAGGTCGAGTCGGCGGCCGAGGCGGTTGCCAGGATCAATCCATTGATCACGGTCGATGCGATCGACGCAGCACTGACAAGTGAAAATGCAATGAGGATTGCCGGTGCATACGACATCATCATCGACGGAACCGACAACTTTGCGACGCGGTACTTGGTGAACGATGTTTGTGTGCTGTTGAAAAAGCCGAACTGTTACGGTTCGATTTTTCGCTTCGAAGGGCAAGCGTCTGTGTTCGGTCACGCGGGCGGACCTTGTTACCGCTGCCTTTATCCTCAACCGCCCGCACCGGGAACCGTGCCGAATTGTGCCGAGGGAGGTGTGCTGGGAATTCTGCCAGGAATTGTAGGTGCGATTCAGGCCACCGAAGCGATCAAGTTGATCCTGGGAATCGGTGACTCATTGTCGGGCCGATTGCTGCTGATCGATGCCGCCGAGATGAGGTTTCGAGAGTTGAAGGTGCAACGCAGTGTCGATTGCCCCGTCTGTGGTGACTCACCGACGATTACCGCGCCGATCGACTACGACCAGTTTTGTGGCTCGTCTCCGGTCAGTGAGGAAACGAACCAGCAAAGCCCCAGGGATATCGAACCGAGTGATTTGAAGCACCTGCTCGATAACGGTACGGAATTCGTTTTGGTTGACGTCCGCGAGCCTCACGAGTACGAGATCTGCAGTTTGGGAGGGACCCTGATCCCACTTGCCGAACTTCCCGATCGCCGCTACGAATTGCCAACCGACAAACCCATCGTGGTGCACTGCAAACTCGGCGGTCGCAGCGCCCAAGCGGCGCATCAACTACGAGAGCTTGGTTTCAAAGACGTCCGCAATCTGCGCGGCGGGATTGATGCCTGGGCCACCCAGATCGACCCTTCGATGCCGCGATACTAATCGCGTTACGTTTAACCTAGCGCAGCGTCGCAGCTTATTTTTAGCGTAGCGTAACTCGTCAAGAGTTTCGGATCGGCGGGCAAATTCAACGAAAGTCTTGACGAATTCCGCTACCAACAATCCTAATTCTTAGTTTTCCGCTGGTCTTCGCTACGCTCACCCCCACCGGCTAGTTGCTAAATCCCTGTCGCAATTGCGGCCGAACCAATGTGCAACTGGAATGGTCAAAGCAACGTTCATTCAGCGGTGATCTTGCCGTCATCGAGCACAAACCGACGGTCGGCAAGCGCGGCCGCCTCGGTGCTGCTGTGGGTGACATGCAGCGTCGTCACGCCAGTGTTTTCCTTGACCCGCCGCAGCAACTCACGCATCTCCAGTCGCGTCGATTCGTCCAGTGCGCTGAGCGGCTCATCGAGCAACAGCACGCTTGGATGAAACGATAACGCTCTGCCGAGCGCCACACGCTGAGACTCTCCGCCACTGAGCCCATCGATCTTGCGACTTAGCAACGACGTGATGCCCAACATCTCGCTCAGCTCTTCCGATCGATGCTTCATCGCGGCACGCGATTGGCCACGCAGCTTCAGAGCAAACGTCAAGTGTTCGGCGACGCTGAGCGTGGGAAACAGCGCGAGGTCTTGTGGTACATATCCGATTTGTCGGTCGCCGGGCATCCAATCGGTGACGTCCGTTCCCTCGATTAGTATTTGGCCATGATGAATTCGACGCAGCCCGCAGATCGCTTCGAGGATCGTTGTTTTGCCACGTCCGGTTCGGCCCATCAATGCCACGTATTCGCCGGAGCGAACCTGAAACGATAACTGCCTCAGTCGGAATTCACCCGCCCCGATGGTGACGTCACGTAGTTCGATCATGCCGTCAATCCTGTTCCCAAAACTCGCAAGACCAGCAGCACGACAACCGCCATCGCGACCATCAGTAGCGAGACCGCGACGGCGGCATCCAGCTGTCCGACACTGAGTTCTAAAAACACCGTCGTCGAGAGTACCTCAGTACGCATTCGTGTCGCCCCCGCAAAGACCAAGATCGGTCCGAATTCTCCCAACGCCCGTGCCCACGCAATCGTGGTTGCCGCGATCATACCACGCCACGCCTGGGGGATCGCGATCTGCATGAACGCTTGGGCGCGGGTGCAGCCGAGCGTGCGTGCGACGTCTTCGGCACGAGGGTCGATCTGGTCGAACGTCACCCGCATCGTGCGCACGGCAAACGCACAGGCCACCGAAAATTGCGCCAGCACCACGGCGGGCCAGCGATACGTAATGGGAAAACCGACACTGTCGCGGAGCCAGGCTTCGAGTTCCCAACCACCGATCGGAAGGTGAAATAGAATTAACAAACTAAGGCCCAACACCAATGGCGGCAGCACAATCGGGATGTCCACCAACGTGTCGATCAGCCAGCGCCCGGGAAAACGATAGCGAGAGAGCAGATATCCCAGCGGCGTGGCAACCCAAATCGAAAGGATCGCCGCAGCGGTACAGGACAACATGGTCAGCCGAAACGCCACTTGGATTTCCGGCTTCGTCAGCGCCGCAGTAAAGTCAGAAAACGACGTAAACAGGATGTCGGCAGCCAACAGCAAGACAATCAGCAGCACAAAGAGGGCGGAGATCGCGCTCATGACGAGAAAGAACGGCACATCGCTTCGTCGGCGACGAGCTGCAAGCCCCTTTGTCGTTGTTGCAGCTATATCAGGTTCGACTTCGTTTGTCATAGTTGTGAGAGCTGAAGAGTTGTCGGATTTTGAAGCCGTACTATTGGTGATCGTTTTCCGTGTTCGCATCCATTTGCCAACGAAAACCTTCGGCAGCGAATATCCCCTGCGATGATTGCGAGCAGATTTGTTGGAACAGCCGCCCGGCCAATTCTGGGTACTTCGACTCTTCCGCGACCGCCCAGGGTTGAGTTGCAACGCTACATGAGATGTCTTGGATTCGGATCGCATCTAACGATTCCGACGCACCCGCTGCGTTGCTCAAATAGGCCACGGCGGTGTCGAGCGAACCGGTCAGCATTTGATTCACCAGCATGTCGCCCGTCGGCGACTGAACCGTCACGTTGGGCATCACCTTTTGCTGGATTCCACCTTCGCGGAAGGTGTTTTGCGTGATCCATCCCATCGCACATTGATGCTCGTGTCCAATCCCCACTCGCAAGTCCTTGCGAGCTAAATCCCGCAACGAACGGATGTTTTTTGGATTGCCTTTTTGTACCAAAATTACCAGTTCGTTTTGCGAGACCGGAACCGGCTCGGGAAACAGATCGTGAACTTGGTTCATGAATTCCGAATCGCACGCGAAATAGGCGTCCGGGTGTTGCCCCGCCTTCATTTGAGCAACCAAGATTCCGCAGCCATTGTAAACTCGGTTGACCTTGATGCCTTCGCGTTTTTCAAACGCGGCGATCGTTTCCTCGATTGCAGGACGCAACATCGAGCCAGCAAAAATCGACAACTCCGGCACGTCGCTCCAAGCGTCTCCGCCTTGGGTGCGAAAACCAAACTCAGCGTAATGCTGCAGTCCGCGGTCTTGCGCCGAAAGATAGCGGGCGAAATGGAGCGCCGCCTGGGGCTGGTCCGTCGACGCGATCACTCCCACCGAAATTTGAGAAGCGGCATCAGCCAGTTCTGGCAACTCGACGTACTCGAGCTCTTCATAAGTGTGCAAGACAGCGTCATAGACGATCGCGGCATCTGCTGCGCCGATCGTTACATCGTTAGCCACTTCATTGACAGTTGCTCGTAACGCGCTCGCGGACGAGGCCATCGGTTCCCATTGGTTATCGACACTCAATACCTCACGAACGACTTTGCCAATCGCAGCCGAATCGGGACTGGCCAGAACCAGCCGCACCTCATCGCGAAGCAGGTCCGAATACTGCTCGATCGACTTGGGGTTGTTTCGCTTGACTGCGACCACCGCCTGCATCCGCGCGATCGGCAACACCTCAGCGATCAATTGCTTCTCACGTCCCATCTCGATATAGCTGTCATCGGCTGGCAAGAATAGATCTCCCGACCGAGTCACCTCGATGGATGACAGCAAGGTTTGTGACGGGCCGTACTGGATCTCCACCTTGCGGCCGAACTCCCGTTCGTAGTCCGCGCGAATGGACTCCATCACCGCACGGTTGCTGGCGGCACAGTACAGCACCAACGGCTTTTGCTGGACGTCCGTGGTTGGCTGCCTGCCAAAATTCAACGTGGCAAAAATTCCAGCCAGCGAAACAGCTGACACGATGATGAGCAGTAAAAAACGATTCTTCGATGACATGTTTACCAATTTCAAGCTGTCGAAAGAAAGGAAGGAAGCCAGCATACCATGATCGATTTCCCGCATCGTTACCCTGTAGGACCTTAGGCAAGCGTACTTCGCTTGTTTCCTTAGAACCGGACAGAAAACCACTGATTTGATTGGCACGGTACTTTCGCCATCGTGACTGGCAACGTTAGCATCTCTGCCAGTACGTTCGGCCTGCGGACTCACTCCAGCAGCACTGCGAATCATTCACTCCTGTTTCCAAACCCAACCTTTCACATCGCCTGGTGCTGAAAACTGGGGCATCCCACCGCAATTCTGCGACAAGATCGCATGTCTCGTTGCTCATACGGAACACATGGGCCTCTCCGATGACATCGGTTTGGCAGTGCCCCAGTCGCAACGCGATCCGTCGCGCAAATTTGATGCGTCGGCCTCGATTCGGAGGATCGGTCGACGGAGCACTCGCCCCATGCGACTAGCATGTGGGCAAACGCGAGTAGCGAGACGGCACTGCTACCAGTCCCTTGGTCTCCCGAGCCGCGTGGCTCACGCCAAGCTTGGATGCTGATCGCGGTTGCCGACTGCTTCTTGCGAGTCGCTGCTGCGATGGGCAGTGGGGGACAAATGGTCGATCGCTTCCTGAGAGCGTTCGAAATCGCGGGTGTCGTGCCGATGCGAGGCAGCCAGCAACAGGTAGAGCGCTGGGACGACAAACAGGGTAAAGACGGTGCCGACGGCCATTCCGGCAACCAACACGATCCCGATGCTGTTGCGAGCTTGAGCTCCCGCGCCGGTCACGAAGACCAGCGGCAAGTGTCCCAAGATCGTCGCCGCCGATGTCATCAACACCGGACGCAAACGTGTTTGCGACGCTTCGATGATCGCCGCGCGCTTGGCCATTCCCGTCTCCTGCAACACGTTGGCAAACTCGACGATCAAGATTCCGTTCTTGGCGACCAAACCAACAAGCGTGATCAGACCGACTTGCGAATAGATGTTGATCGTGGTGAAGTCTAAGCAGGTTAACGTCAGAACGCCGGTCATCGCCAACGGCACCGAACCGAACAACACGATCAACGGATCGCGGAACGATTTAAACTGGGCCGCGAGGACCAGATAAATCAGCAGCAGCGCGAAGCCAAGCGTCACCGCCAACGAACCCGATTCGTTGCGGATCTGGCGCGATTCACCGGCGTAATCGAGTGTCATCGTCGACCCGACAACCGATTCCGCGATATCCTCTAATACGGTCAGCCCTTGCTCTTTGGTGACGCCGGGGAAGACGGCCGCGAAGACCTTGAACGAACTCTGCTGTTGGAATCGGCTGAGCGTCCGCGGGGCGGTTTCCGGTTCGATCGACGCGAAGGTCGATACGGGAATCAATTCCCCCGAAGGTCCACGAACACGTAGATCCATCAAAGCCCCAGTCGATTGCCGATCGACAGCTTCCAGTTGTGGGATGACTCGATACGAGCGATTGAAATAGTTGAATCGGTTGACGTAACCGCCTCCCAACAAAACGCCCAGCTCGCGACCGACAGCCGCTTGGTCGAGCCCGAGATCGGCCAGTCGTTCGCGATCGACGATCACGCGTGCCTGCGGCAGGTCGACCTTCAGATCGGCATCGACAAACATAAACATGTTCGCCTCCCGCGCCCGCTGCACGATTTCTTCAGCCAGTTCCCGCTGTCGCGAGACCGGCAGATCGCTCTTCAGCACCAACTCGACATCAAAATTCCCAGCTCCTGGCAACGGCGGCACAAGCACTGGAAACGCTTCCAGCCCCGGGTTCTGCGACGCGGTGCCAAACACCTCCGGCAACATTTCCTGAGTATTGCGATCGCGCTCGTCCCAATCCTTGGTAATCAAGCCGCCGAACCCACCGCTGGCCGTGACCACGGCCCACATGTAATCGGTCTCTTCGATCCCTTGAAAGCTGTCGGACAATTGTCCCGACCAACGGGTCGACGATGCCAGCGTCGAATCGGGAGCCGCGGTCAGCATCACCGCAACCGCTCCTTCATCTTCGACCGGCGCAAGTTCTTTTGGGGAGAAGATGTACAACGGAACGGCCGCCGCTCCGGCCAACAGCGTCGCCAAAGCGATCGACCAACGCAACTGCAAGACTCCGCCCAACAGCCTGCCGTAGAAGTCGCGAATCGCTGCGAACATCCGGTTCACGAAACGGGTCATCGCTCCTTCGCGGCCTCCCGAAGGGACCAGGTAAGCACTCATGATCGGCGACAGCGTGACCGCTACGATCCCCGAAACGACAACCGCCGCGGCTAACGTAAACGCAAACTCGCGGAACAGCATCCCCGTCAGACCGCCTTGAAAACCGATCGGCGCATAGACCGTGGCCAGCGTGATCGTCATCGCCAAAATCGGACCGACAAGTTCACGCGATCCCATCAGTGCGGCCTTGATCTTGTCGTGACCTTCCTGCAGATGCCGCTGCACGTTTTCGACGACGACAATCGCGTCGTCGACAACCAACCCCACAGCCAGCACGATCGCCAACAGCGTCAACAGGTTTAATGAGAAGCCCATCAGATACATCACGATCGCCGCGCCAACCAACGAGACCGGCATCGCGACCAAGGGGACGATCGCCGTTCGTACCGAGCCCATGAACAGGAACACGACGAAGCCGACGATCAAAATCGTTTCGCTGAGCGTCTTGGAAATTTCAGCCAACGATTTCGACATGAACTTGGTGCCGTCGTAAGCCAGTTCCATATCGATATGCGCCGGCAGATCGGGCTGCAATTCTGCCATCGCGGCCCGCAGACGCGTTGCGACTTCGATCTCATTGCTGCCGGGCAATGGCCAGACGCTCACATAGATCGCCTCGCGACCACGATACATCGCCGTAGCCGTCGGTTCCTCGCTTCCAAGTTCGACCCGAGCGACATCCGACAGACGGATGATCGTCCCGGGGCCGCTGGCGGACGAAGGGGATTGCCAAACGATCAAGTCAGCGAATTCATCGACGCTGCGAAGGTCGGTGTTGGTCAACAGGTCGACCTGCACTGAATCGTTTTTCACTTGCCCAATCGCTGCCAGAAAGTTGTTCCGCTGCAGCGCCGAATAGACATCGCCGGGCGTTAGATTCAGCTCGCTGAGCCGTTGCGGCGAGATCCAGATCCGCATCGCCGGGGTCTGCCCCGCTTCGATGCCCACCTTCTGCACGCCTCTGATAATCGATAGCCGCGGTTGCACGTTGCGAGTCAGATAATCGGTCAGCGCCGGCAGATCGAATCGATCCGACGTAAAGCTCAGATAAAACGTGGCGTAGGGGCGATCGGCGCGGACCAATTCGATCGATGGCGGCTCGGCTTCGGAAGGTAATTCGCTGCGCACCTGCTGCAACCGCGCGTTCACTTCGGCGAGCGCCTTGGTCGAATCATGGTTCAAATTCAATCGCAGCGTGACCGTGCTGATCCCCGCGATGCTGCTCGATTCCACATAATCGATTCCCGCGATCGACGAGACCGCCCGTTCGATGGGAGTCGTCAAAAATCCGCGGACCGTTTCGGCACTGGCGCCAAAATAGATCGTCGTGACGGTGATCGAGGTGCTTTCCAGTTTTGGAAATTGTTGAATGGGGAGCGACGCGGCACAGCGGATCCCTACCAGGACCAAGATCAGATTGACCACGATCGCCAGGACCGGGTGACGGATGAAAATGTCGGTAAACGATTTCATTTCCCGGCCTCCATTTCGACGACGTGTTCGATCTTGGTCGCGCTGGCCGGGTCGGCGCCGTGAGCGGCGGAAGGTATCGACTCGCCCGCAGCCCTCTCAGCGGTTTGCGATATGTCGGCCTGCTTGTCGCTCAACAACGCTCCTTCGTAGACTTTGAACGAACCGTCGGCGACGATCGCTTCCCCCGCCTCGATCCCATCGATCACCCGCGCGACCGCGCTGCCGCCGGAGAGGACGACGACGTTCCGCGATTGAGCCCGCAGTCCGCTGTCGGTTTCCCCCGCGACAAAGACCAGCGACCCGCTGGGCCCCCGACGAACCGCCGAGGCGGGAATCAGCCGTGCCGGAATGGGATCGCCATACATCACCGTGACGTGAACCGAATCGTTCGGCTGCAATTTAGCCGGTGGATTCAACAATCGGGCCCGAGCGGTCAGCGACCTCGAAACCGGATTCGCCGACGCGTCCAACGCGACGATCGTGGCCGTCGCGTGCTCTTGAGCCGATCGCACACGCAGCGACACCTCGTCGCCGATCGAGATGGCATCGGCCACGTGTGCAGGCATCGAGAAGTCGATATTCAGATAATCGGAGATCCCTTCCAAGATGGTGATCTCCGTTCCTTCGACCAGGTACTGGCCGACATGCAAATCGAACAGCCCGACGTTCGCCCGGAAGGGAGCCCGCAGCGTCTTCTTGTCGATTCGCACCTTCAATTCTTCGATTCCCGCATCGGCTCGCGACAGTTCCGCCTCGGCGACATCCAATTCCGACTCACTACCCGCGTTGATGCGATTGAGTTGTCGCGAACGTTCGACTGTCGATTGAGCAAGCTTGCGCGACGCTTCCAGGCTTTTTAACATCGCCTCTTCGGTGCGGATATCCAACCGCAACAACACGTCTCCCTTTTCGACGACGCCACCGGGAATCATCGGGATCTCGGTGACAACGCCGGCAAGTTCGGTCTGCAACCGAATCGATTCGGGAGCCAAAACGTTTCCCACGACCACCGAAGATCGGCGGTAGGAACTCGCTTCAGCTGTCGCCACGGTGACCGAGATCGGCATTTCGGGTGGCGGGGGCGCGGCCATCGCCGCTTTGATCTGCATCGTCTTGGCATAGCCGATCGCCGCCAAAATGCCGACCACCGCTAACACGACCAGCACCGATCCGATCGCCGTGCGAAGCCATCGCAGTCGTGAACGGGGAGCAACCGTTTGATTCATCGTTGTCGTTTCCTAAAGTTGTTCGGTTATTTGCCGGCGATTTCATCGGCGATCAAACGCGTCAGGCTCTGCCGGATCCGTTCGGACCGCGGCCCCATCGTCTCGAGGGGGTCGATCACCGACTGCAGCCAAACCCCGTCGACGGTCGCCAGAACCAATTCCAGAAAATCATCCGAGACGCCATCGCCGCTTAACATCTGATGCAGGGATTCGTAAAACTTCCGGACCTCTTCGCTGTCGCGGCCCCCTTGAATCAAGGCCATCATCACGGCGGCACAATCGCGATCCTCGTCGCACTGCAAAGTGGTCGATTCGCCGAGAAACAAATCGACATACGCCCGCAACCGTTTTCCCGATCCAGCCGGATGTGGCTGCGTCGCCTGCCGAACGAGCGCCAAATGCTCCTCCCCGCCCCGATGTAGAAACGCGTTGACCAACGCTTCCTTCGACGGATAATGATGCATTAGCCCCCCCTTGCTGAGACCTGCCTTGCGGCAAACTGCAGACAGAGTCACCGCTGGCAGCCCGCCATCGCGAATTAACACCATCACGGCGTCGAGAATCCGTGTTACCGTGTCGGGCGTTTCGGAAGTTTGATCATTGTTTCCCATTTTGGCGATCATACCGACCGACCGGTCGGTATGCAAGCGACATCCTTCTGAGCTTTCCGCCCGGCATCCCTGAGCGGGTTGCGCCACCAGAGGTTCACGGCGGGTAGCGTTTTTTCAAGGGAGTCGAGTCGTCCGGCTCGCCGCCGTTGTCTCCATCGCCTGCACGATCGGGATCGATCCGCTAAAAACTGGCGGTAGACAAAACGAAGATCGGGCTTGCGGAGCTGACCGCGCGTTCGAGGACCAAGGAGGTAACAGATGCCAACCAACCCACAAACCGACCGCCTTTACGAGGACGATGTCGCGTACATCCATGACGTCGGCTACAGCGGATTGTGCGCGAGCTGGGAGCCGGGGCTGTTAGAGATTTTTCGAGCCGCCGGAATCGATCGGGGCACGATTGTCGACCTCGGTTGCGGCGGAGGCCGATGGACGCAGCGATTGGCCGCGGCCGGATTTGCGCCCGTCGGAGTCGACATCTCAGCGGCGATGATCGATCTGGCAACCAAGCGGCTGCCATCGGCAGAATTCCACGTCGCCTCGGTCTGGGATTACGAATTCCCCCGCTGCCGCGCAGTGACGGCACTCAGCGAGGTCCTTTGTTATCGAACGACCTCCTGGGACGATCCCGATCTTTTCGACTTGTTTCGCCGTCTCTTCGACGCCCTGGAACCGGGCGGTCTGTTCATCTTTGACGTCACCGAAATCGGACTCAATCAAAATGGCCAGCGAACGTTTTCCGAAGGCGAAGACTGGGCCTGTCTGGTCCGCTACGAAAACGACGACGCGAAACAGCGGCTGCATCGCCACATCACCTCGTTTCGCAAAGTCGACACCGCCTACCGCCGCGCGACCGAAACGCACACCGCCCAACTGTTCGACGCCGACCAGCTCGCAGCCCAACTGAATCAAGTCGGTTTCGAAGTCCGCAAGACGCGAAAATTTGGCACCGCCGACCTCCTACCACACCGCTGCGGCCTAATCGCGAGCAAGCCCGCCGCCTGACAGCAATTCGGCTCTCCCAACCGTGGAGCGGCAGCAGACGCACGGCCCAGGCCGGAGGCCGACACATGAATTGCCGGCGGTGTAAACCGCCGGTCCGCCTTGAGCAAACAAAATGCCCAGGCCGGAGGCCGACACACGAATTGCCGGCGGTGTAAACCGCCGGTCTGCCTTGGGCAAACAAAATGCCGAGGCCGGAGGCCGACACACCCCACCTTACTCCGCGGGCGATTCCTCTTCCCGCACATGTGTGCTGCGATTGTCGAGACTCATCGGGCCGGAACCTTGAGCTATCAAGAAGATCATCGTTCCCATCATCGACAGATTTTTCATGAACTGAATCATCTGCATCTGTTTGGCGTCTCCTTCAAAGGTCCAGAAGTCGTGGAAGAAGTAGGTAGCCAGGACGAGGAAGACCAACAACAGCGTCGCACCGATGCGGGCTTTGAAGCCCAGGATGATCGACAGGCTGCCGGCGATCAGAAACACGATCGCCCCGGCCAACATCACCTTCGGCATCGGGACGCCTTCGGAGCCCATGTAGGCGGCAACGTCATTGAACTTAGGAATCTTGTTGCCGATCGCACTCATCAAAAAGATGGTTGCGATCATGATTCGGCCCAATACGGCGGCGGCGCCTTGAAGGGGGTTGCTGGTCATCTTGTGTGGCTCCTCGAAAATTGAAGTGGTGGTTGAGTCGTGGGACAGGTCCCGAACAAAGGAGCTGCCGATTGGAAATGCTTCGTTGTGGGGATAATCCCAATTCAAACCGTCTATCGATAAAACGCGTCGACAGCGGCAAACTTCACTCGTTTTTCATACTCGCTGGGAACTCTGTTGATGCATCAAGCATGCGGCAAAAAGGGGAGACGACTCAATCGTCCAAAGCGTCGATCCGGCTGCGAGCTTTCTCCAACAGATGACTGAGTTGCGTCAGTTCGCTGCGATCGAGGTGCTTGAGAAGCTGTTTGTGCAACGTGTTCACAGGCCGATCTAGCGGTTCCAAAACGTCGAGCCCCTTATTCGTGATCGCGACGTTGACCACGCGACGATCGATGGTGCTGCGGTCTCGGCTAACGAAGCCCTGCTTTTCCAGTCGATCGATCAAACCGGTGATCGCGGGTACGACCTGGATCATCCGATCGGCAATTTCCAGGCTTGGCAAAGGTTTTCCCTCCCCTCGCAAGATTCGCAACACGTTGTACTGCGAACCGGTCAGGCCATACTTCCGCAGAAGCCGCCCAAAGCGATTTTGAAACTGGTCGCTGGTCCGCAGCACATTCAGCACCGCCTCCTGATGTGGCGACGTAAACGGAGCCTTCTTCTTGAGCTCTTGCTGCAGCGGTCGCCGGACTTGCGTCGGCTCACTTCTCTTTTTTGGTGCCATGAAAATACTTTACGTGACGACCAATTGCGAGTCAAGTGACAAGCGTTGCACGTTTGGGGAGGAGAACGGACAAAATGGAGCCAGAAGCCGACACCGTCGACGATCCGCTAGCGCGGACATTGGGAACTGGTAGAATAGGGCCTCGGTAAACCGCCAATGAATCACACCTAGAATTCCCCACCACATCGAAAGAGTCGACGGATGAAATTTGCTTCAATCGCTTTCCTGATGATCCTCGCGGCTGCGGTCGCTCCCGGCCTGTCGGCCGACGACACCAAGCCCGCCGAAAAAACAGTCTCCACATTTCCCAATCAAGTCGATTGCGAAGGGGCCTACCCGCATCACCTGCAAGGCGTCTGCACCGATGGCGATGCGATCTATTGGAGCTTTACCACGACGCTTGTCAAAACCGATCTCGACGGAGAGGTGATCACGAAAATCCCTGTCGCCAACCACCATGGCGACCTCTGCGTCGACGAAGGGAAGATCTACGTTGCCGTCAATCTGGGCCGATTCAACGATCCCCAGGGGAATGCCGATTCGTGGGTCTACGTCTACGATGCGGCAGATCTGAAGGAAGTCGCTCGCCACGAGACCCAAGAGGTCTTCCACGGTGCCGGCGGGATCGGCGTTTACGACGGCAGATTCTACGTCGTCGGCGGTCTGCCATCCGATATCGAAGTGAACTACGTCTACCAGTACGACGCCGATTTTACATTCGTTAAGAAGCACATTGTCGCCAGCGGACAAACCTTATTGGGCATCCAAACCGCCACGTTCGCTCACGACCGCTGGTGGTTCGGTTGTTACGGCAGTCCCGCCGAAACCTTGGTCACCGACGCCAACTTCAAGATGATCGGACGCTACAAATTCAATTGCTCTTTGGGCATCGAAAAACTCCCGGGCGGTGAACTTCTGGTCGCCAGCGGTCGCTGCGTCAAAGGGACCGGATGCACCGGCCGCGTGACCCGCGCGGTCCCCGACGCGACGACCGGACTGAAACTGATCCAAACCAAATAACTAACCGGCTCCCTCCGATGAACCAACAACAAGAAAATAGACTGGGCGGACGCCGCGCGTTCATGAAAAATGGAACGCTGATTCTGTCAGCCGCTGCAGCCGGTCCGACGTCGCTTTTGGCCGCCGAGAAACCGGCTGGCGTGCGCGTCGCCTTGGTGACCGATCTGCACTACGCCGACAAGCCGCCGGGCGGATCGCGACACTACCGCAAGACCTTGGGCAAGCTGGACGAAGCGGCGAAGCAATTCGAGCGAGAGCAGCCGCAGATGCTTGTCGAACTGGGCGATCTGATCGACGCCGCCGATAGCGTCGAAACCGAAAGCCGCTACCTGCAGACGATCAACCGTCCCTTTTCGGCGATCTGCAAAGACCGTCACTACGTGTTGGGAAACCACTGCGTCGATACGCTGAAAAAAGAAGAGTTCCTGGGGGCGGTGGAGCAGCCGAAGTCATATTATTCGTTTGATCGCGGCGGGTTCCACTTCATCGTGTTGGATTCCTGTTTCCGCAGCGACGGGCAGCCGTATCAACGGAAAAACTTTAAGTGGACCGATGCCAACCTCCCGCCGGCGGAGCTCGATTGGCTGGCCGCCGACCTGAAGGCAAACGATAAGCCGACGATCGTCTTCGCTCACCAACGTTTGGATGTCAGCAACCACCATGGCGTGAAAAACAACGCCGCGGCGCGACAGCTGTTCGAAGCTTCGGGCAACGTGTTGGCGGTCTTCCAAGGGCACAGCCACCGCAACGATTTGAAGGAAATCGGCGGCATCCATTACTGTACACTGGTAGCGATGGTCGAAGGGGGCGATCAGGCCAGCAACGCCTACACGCTGCTGGACGTTCAGCCCGATAGCACGCTGAAAATCACCGGCTTCCGTAAACAGGACAGCTACCTGTGGGAGACGCAATCCTAACAACAAGGTTTACCGCATTGCGAAGCGAACGAGAGAAGATGCTTGCCGGCGCGTTATACGACGCGTTGGATCCGGAATTGGTTGACCAGCGCGAACGTGCTCGCGACCTCTGCCACGACTTGAACGCTTCGCGCGAGCGGGACCAGGAACTACGACGTCGCCTGCTGACCGAACTGCTTGGCAGCGGCGGCGATTCGGTCTGGATTCAGCCCCCTTTCTACTGCGACTACGGCAGCAACATCCGGCTGGGGCAACGCGTCTATTTCAATTTCAACTGCGTCGTTCTGGACGTCTGCGCGGTCGACATCGGCGACTTCAGCTTCTTCGGTCCGGGCGTGCAGATCTACACAGCATCGCATCCGTTGGAAGCGAAACTGCGGCGGACGCAGGAGTTCGGTAAACCGGTCTCGATCGGTTCGGATGTCTGGGTCGGCGGCGGGGCGATCATCCTGCCGGGCGTGACGATCGGCTCCCGGACCGTGATCGGTGCAGGAAGCGTGGTCACAAAAGACATCCCCGAGGGAGTGCTCGCGGCGGGGAATCCCTGTCGCGTGATCCGCGAGAACATCGCGGGGGATTCCGATGAGTGAAGAGGCAGCCGCGCGGCCGGGCAATCTGTTGGCCAACCTTCCCCAAAACGTCCCCGAAGAATTGACGGACATCCTCGCTACCGGACGCGGCGTCCGCGTGGAGCGGATCGTTTCGACGGGGCATCGCAGCCCAGACGGCTTCTGGTACGACCAGCCCGAGCGCGAGTGGGTGCTGCTGCTGCAAGGGGCTGCGACGCTGCAGTTCGCCGATCCGCAGGAATCGATCGACGTGATCCCTGGGGATCACGTCGACATCGCAGCGCATCGCCGCCACCGCGTCGAATCGACATCGGCGACCGAGCCGACCGTTTGGTTAGCGGTCTTCTACCAGGACTGAATCGCTACGGACGAACTTTGTTTTTTGTTTAACCGCGAGCCCATCGGGCCGCGTCGCCTTCAAAAACGCGCGGGGCGTTGCCCACGCGGTTAAACCAAAAACTGTTTGCTGGCTGCATTAGTCTTCTTGGGCGACGCGTTTTTGCGCCAACAACCATTCATAAAATGCGGGGTTGTTGTAGGTTTCGGTCCACGAATCGTGGCCCGCTTCGGGATAGATCGTCAGCTTCGGCTCCGCCCCTTGCCGCTTCAATGCGTCGATCATCGCCTGCGTTCGCTCCAACGGAACCGCTGTGTCTTTGGCACCGTGGAATGCCCAGACCGGGACGTGTGTGAAGTTCCTTGTCGAGCGAGGTTCGCCACCGCCACAGATCGGTGCGATAGCGGCAAAGCGATCGGGACTGAACGCCGCCAAGCCCCAACTGCCAAAGCCCCCCATGCTCAAACCGGTCACATAGACACGGTCTTCATCGACGTTGTGCGTCGCGATCACATCGTCCAACAACGCCATCAATTCAAACTCTCGCCACCAGCGACCTTTGGGACATTGAGGCGATACGACGATAAACGGAAACTCCTTCCCCTCTTCGACCAACCGCGGCGGGCCGTGCATTTTTACAAGGTCCAGATCGTCGCCACGCTCACCCGCTCCGTGCAGGAACAGCACCAACGGCCATGATTTCTGCTTGTCGTAGTCCTTCGGCAGGTACAACAGATAATCCATCTGCACCTCTACCTTGGCGTCCAGATGAACGGCGGCTTGGTTCGCATCGTCCGCTGCCGCCGGAACGACAAGACAAACCGCACAGCTGACAACGAGAATTAGACAGGTCAGAAAACGCATCGCGAGTTAGCTCCATCGAGGTTGGGAAAGCGATGTATTGTAAACACCCGCCGTCGGCTGATGCCACAAAATCGGTGGCACGGGTTGGAGTTCAGGGTGCCACGGGCTCGGCCCGTGATTCGTTCGGCTGCACTGCCACAGCCAGTGGCACACGGGGCCGAGCACGTGTTGGAATTCGGGGTGCCACGGGCTCTGCCCGTGCTTCACTCGACTGCACTGGCAGAGCCAGTGGCACACGGAGGAGAGCACACGTTGGAGTTCTGGGTGCCACGGGCTCTGCCCCTGTTTCACTCGGCTGCACTGGCGGAGCCAGTGGCACACGGAGGAGAGCACATGCTGGAATTCGGGGTGCCACGGGCTCGGCCCGTGCTTCACTCGACTGCACTGGCACAGCCAGTGGCACACGGAGAAGAGTACACATTGGAGTTCAGAGTACCACGGGCTCTGCCCCTGTTTCACTCGGCTGCACTGGCGGAGCCAGTGGCACACGGAGGAGAGCACACGTTGGAGTTCTGGGTGCCACGGGCTCTGCCCCTGTTTCACTCGGCTGCACTGGCGGAGCCAGTGGCACACGAAGGCAAGCACACGTTGAATTTCGGGGTGCCACGGGCTCTGCCCGTGCTTCACTCAGCTGCACTGGCACAGCCAGTGGCACACGGAGAAGAGTACACATTGGAGTTCAGAGTACCACGGGCTCGGCCCGTGCTTCACTCAGCTGCACTGGCACAGCCAGTGGCACACGAAGGTCGAGCACGTGTTGGAGTTCAGGGTGCCACGGGCTCGGCCCGTGCTTGGCTCTGCTGCACTGGCAGAGCCAGTGGCACACCAAGGTCGAGCACGTGTTGGAGTTCAGGGTGCCACGGGCTCGGCCCGTGCTTGGCTCTGCTGCACTGGCAGAGCCAGTGGCACACGGGGGTGGGCGCAAGCGTCTTGGTTCGTTGGACAACGCCGCGTTAACGCACACCGGTGGATACCTCAAATCGCAACTCGGACTTGCCCTGCGACACTTTTCCTGCGTGGCGCGCCGCTTCGATATCAGGCGGCATGTCTCGGCTACGATTCGTCCGACTTTCGCCGCGCCGCCCGCTTCGCTTCCAGTAACCGCTCGGTGTAGCTCTTCTCTTCTTTTTGTGGTTCCATGCTGGCTGGAGTTCCCGCCGACGGTCGATTGGTCGACGTCGTCGCGGCAGCGGATGTCGAGCCGCCCGGCGTCGGATCGCCTCGCGGTTCGAACCGCGTTGCCGAGCGGCGGCGATCGAGTTCCTCGTTGATCTCCAGCTTGCGGCTGCGCAGCGCCGCCATCCTCTCGGTCTGTGAGTTCTCCGCGTCGCTGGCTTGCCCGCGACGGGAGGCCAGCAAGCGGCCGATCCAGCTGAAATCGATCGCCACGCGGCGGATAAAGACATCGCCCAGGAAGATGCAGCACCCGGCCAACACAAACAGCGGCCAGACGTCGCGGATGCTGCGGGCATGCGCCAGTCCGCCGCGGAAGGTGGCGTGATCGGTCAGCGCCCCGATGCTCGACTTTTCCAACGGCTCGGTCAACTGGCCCGCTTCGCCACCGTTCGGCTCGGTATCGGCGAGCGCCTTCAGCAACGCTTCGTTGACTGTGCGGACGCGGAATTCGTTGCTGTAGGGAACGGTCACACCTTGCGACAGCGGTGCTTCGCCGGCGGCTGGCACGACGTTTAAGAAGTAGCTGCCCGATTCATCCGCCGCAAATTCACCGACGTAGCGCCCCGGCGCGACCTGTCGCATCTGCAGCGGCAGCGGGCTGAGATCGGGGCCGATCGCCGACGCATTCATATCGAGAAAGTTGAGAAAGTCGTCCTCTTTGTCGAGCGCTTCGACGACCACGCGAACGCGGCCATCTTCAACTTTGGTCGCCATCGTGAACTTGCCGGTGTCGCCGCTGGGTCGCATGATCCAACGGACCAACTGGCTGTAAAACTTGTCGTAGCCATCCCACTCGGGCCAATCGGTTGCCCAACGTTTGCCGGTGTCGGTTGTCATCACCGCGGCGCGGCCCAGCCCGTAGGTCCAAGCGGCGAGGATGGTTTGGTTGTCGGGCTGTTCGGGCATCGGCGATCGGATCAAGACCTGAGCCAACGGACTCTGTTTGATTTCGGTCAGCACAAATCCCGAGATCGGTGGCAAGGGGGCGTCGATCCCTTCGAGGACCGGATGTCGCTGGGAGATCTGAGGCGTGGCGCCGCCGGGCGGTTCGTAGACCAGCGGACGCGAGACGCGACGGGCTTCGCGTTGATAGATTTTGGGAAGCGCTTTGGGGCTTTTGGCTTCGTAATATTTGCCGCCGGTATCTTTGGCGATGTCGCGCAAACGATTGCTGCCGATCGTTCCATGCGATGCGACCGCGACGGTGCTGATCTTGATCCCCGCATTGGCGAATCCGCGGATCGTTCCGCCAGCCGCCGGGCTGGGATCGCCATCGCTGATGATGATGCAATGTTTCAGAGCGGCTTGGTTGGCGTTCAACGCAGCGAGCGTCATCTGCATCGCAGGATCGAATTGCGGCATATCGCCCGGCGTCATCCGGCTGACCGCTGCCAGCATCGATCTGCGATTCCCGCTGCCGACCGGCAGCAGCCCCGTTCGTCCGCCCCATAACCATTGGTCGCCGCCGGCGGCCCAGTGGATGATGCCGCAGTAGTCGGCCGGCCCCAAGGCTTCGATCGCGCTGCGTGCGACCACCTTCTGCCAGTGATTGCCTTGAGCCATCTCCGAGGCGTGCATGATCATCGCCAACGCGCCGATCGCTTGGACCTTGGTGTTGCGGATCTGGAAATCGACAGGCATCGCCTCTTCAAGCTTCGTTCCCGCCCAACCGCCGGCGCCAAACGCATCGGGTCCGCCGAGCATCAGCAGGCCGCATCCGAGCTGTTGCGTGTTGCGGACGAGCATCTCGATGTGATCGTCGTCGAATCCGCTGATCGAATCCGCATCCTCGCCGCTGGTCCGCGGCACGCCCGCTATGATCACCGCGTCGTAGGCCTGCAGTTCGGCCATCGACGTAAACAGATTGTTGCTGGGCATGACGACGATCTCGATGTCCGCTTTGCGCAGCGTCTCGATCATCTCGCGATATTCATCCGGCCTGGCCCAATCTTCGATCAACAGCACGCGTCCCTTGCCGCGAACGTACGTGTAGGCCGACGCCTCGTTGTTCTGGCTGACCGCATCGCTCGCCGGATCGTCGGGGACAAAGCGGGCTTTATAGGTATAGGGAGCCGGTTGGTCGATCGTGTGTCGCAGTGGAAAGACAGTCGGTTTGTCGGGATCCAACGTGATCGGTTCGTTCAGCAGCACCTGTTCGTCGCTGCCAAGTTTGCGAGTCACCTCCAACCGCCCCGGGATCGGTTTCTTCGATTCGCCGCCGGGAGAATAGTTATTGATCACCACGCGGGCTTCAAACGGTTGGCCGCGACGAATATCGGGAGGCAGATCGATCTTTTCGACCAGAACTTCCGACGTCGCATCCAACTGGACCGGAACGACATCGATCCCGATGCCAGCTCTGGCGATTCGCGATGCCAGCTGACTCGCGTTGCCGAGGTTTTCGTTCCCATCGGTCACGACGACGATCCGCCGCGAGGTGTCGTCGGGCATCGCCGCTTGAGCCAACTTCAGCGCCGCCTCGAGATTGGTGGCATCCTTGCGGCCAAGATAACTTTCCAACCGACGGAGATCGGGAATGTCGTCGTCAAACGGTGGGATCTCCACCGCCGCCTCTTTACCAAAGACGATGATTCCCGCCCTGTCGGCGCGAGCTGTGTTGCGTTGGGCGGCGACGTTGCGGATCACGTATTGCAGCATCGCATCCCGCTTGGCCACCGGGATGCTCTCGCTTTGATCCAACAGATACATGACCGTCATCCGGTCATCGGTCCAGACCAGCTGTACCCCGGCCAACGCCAAGACGATCGCCGCGGCAACAAGCGTTCGCAACAGCAACGCAAAAGTCCGCCGCACCGGCCCCAGCAGCGCCAGTCCGCGATAGCTGGCGAGCCAAAACACCGGAATCAATATCAGCAGGGCCAAGTAGCCGGGATGCTCAAAGCCAAGCCGTAGGCCAAACATGTCGGATATTCCTTGCAGGAAGAGAAATCGTCGATTGGGTGAATGGACATCGCCGTGGCATTGCTGCCTTGGAATCCCTTCGATTTCCCATTGTATCGCGTCTTCGCCAGCGGGTAACACTCCGCCCTGAAACAGTTGCCAGGGCTATTCAGTGTTTCAAACTGGAGCGTCTCTGGAAATGGTAACCCGACGGGGAAACGAGGCAGCGTGTGACTTTCTCGCTTACGCGTCGGGTTATCGTGAGCGTCTACGCCCAACGACTGAATGAACCTGAAACAGTTGCAACTTGCGACTCGACCTGACTGCCAAGCGAGATCAGGTGATTGCAGTCGGCAGCTTCTTGCAGAGACGCCATTGCCCGACACCCTGCGTTGGCACAAGAGGGAGAACGGCCCACGGCACTGCAGCGCGTTACAACCAAATGTCTCGCGTTCTCAATGGGCGTCGAGACGTCTAACGCTCTGCGACGCAGAAGCTTGCGCAATTTTCGAATTATCACAAATTAATCGCAGTACAAACTGCTACGACGCGCGTTCTCAAAGTAACCAAAATTGTTCATTTCACAGAAACTTGTTCGCCGAAACGCGGTTGAATGTTAGAATGGATCAGACAAGCTGTTACGAAACCGTCAAGCTTGACGGTACCAGCCGGTCTGTTTCGTTCGTTGACTATTCAACGATCTCTCCTACATGAGATTGCCCGGTAGGATTCGCCCGCTTCTTCAGCGGAGCGAGTCAGGATGCGTGCCTTTTTGAATTCCTTGCTTGGCACGCATTGGATTGCTGTTCCTTGTTCACAGAAGCACTGGCTAAAGGTCTGCACTTCGCGCCTCGAGGCTCGGTCGCTAACGTCCCTTTTTAACGGAGCATCATTTGATGCCAAAACGAATTCGAACTGGTTTCACCCTAGTGGAACTACTTGTTGTTATCGCTATTATCGGTATTTTGGTCGGCTTGTTGTTGCCCGCGGTCCAAGCCGCTCGCGAAGCAGCTCGCCGCATGCAATGCAGCAACAACCTTAAGAACGTCTCTCTGGCTTGCCACAACTACCACGACACCTACAAAACGTTTCCGACCGGCTGGGTCAAGCAATCGCTCCCTACGATGACGACCGCCGAATCAAAGTGGAGTTGGGGGGCTTTGATTTTGCCATTTATCGAGCAGGCGCCATTGCACGATCAATTAGACGTCGGGGGCACCCGCATCGCGACGGATTTAAACAATGCCACAACGCGTGCGTTGATGCAGATTCCGATCAGTACGTTCAAGTGTCCTTCGGATGTCGCCCCTGATCTCAACAACCAAACCT
Source organism: Rosistilla ulvae (assembly GCF_007741475.1). Taxonomy (NCBI): domain Bacteria; kingdom Pseudomonadati; phylum Planctomycetota; class Planctomycetia; order Pirellulales; family Pirellulaceae; genus Rosistilla; species Rosistilla ulvae. Next base: position 2,687,771 of record NZ_CP036261.1, read on the forward strand.
ATCGCACGTTGCGCGATACGGCAGCGGCTGACATCGAGGTCGCCTCGAGCAATTACATCGGCACCAACTCCATCGGCGACGTGATCATCAATGGGACGATGGGCGGAGTATCGGGTGGCACCTCGGGCAGTGGGCGACAAGGCCTATTCCTGGAGAACACCGGCGTCCGCTTCCGCGACATCACCGACGGTACCTCCAACACGCTGTTGTTCGGGGAACGTCGCTGGCAACACAGGGTTTCCACCAGCGGAGCAGTCCTCTACGACGCAGCGGCGAATGTGTTTGGCGTTCGTCACACTGACACCACCACCGTGGCGGCTCTAAATCAATCGATCGGTTCGGCGGTTGGAACCTCGCGCGGCCGAATCAACTACAGCCTCGATGTGCAAGACGTCGCCAATGTCAGCTTTTCGAGCTACCATCCCGGCGGAGCCCAGTTCGCACTGGCTGACGGCAGCGTGAAGTTCGTCACCGAAACGGTTGAGTTCAGCGGCAACTCGCTTCAGCAAAATGCCGACCCAACCTTGGTCAACAGCGTCTTCGAAAAGATGATCGCTCGCGACGACGGCCAACCTTTCCAAATGCCGTAACCCGAACAACGGTAGAGATCGCGGCGGTTCACCCCCTGTGATGTCCCGCGATCGACCATTGCACACCTCGACAGCGGACCGAATCGATTCGGCCCGCTGTTTTTCGTTTCCGCTGCGTTGGCGCGGCGGCGGCTTGCTTGCAAATCGCGACAGATTCGATAGCGTATAGCTCAACGATCACAGCGTTTCCCACCCCAAATCCAACGAGCCCTCGATGTCGTCACCTCGTCTTGCCCTCCATTGGCAAATTCTTCTGGGCATGCTCGCCGGGCTACTCTTTGGGCTGCTGGCGTCTCACTTCGGCTGGACCGAATTCACGACGAACTGGATCAAGCCGTTTGGGCAGATCTTCGTCAACATGCTGAAACTGATCGCGATCCCCTTGATCATCACCTCGCTGATCAAAGGCGTCTCCGATCTGCAGGACATCTCCAAATTCTCGCGGATGGGCGGTCGCACGATCCTGTTGTATCTGTGCACGACCATCGTCGCGGTCACGTTGGGGCTGGTGGTTGCCAACGTGGTTGCTCCGGGACGTTCGATCACCGAACAGACCCGCAACGATCTGCTGGGTAGCGCCGGTGGCGGTCCCGGCGGCGAAGGGCAATCGCAACAGATCGACAAGATCAAAGCCGAAGCTGCGGCGACCAAGTCGCAGGGGCCGTTGCAACCGCTGGTCGACATCGTCCCGGACAACATCTTCTCCGCATCGTCGTCGAATCGGAACATGTTGCAGGTGATCTTTTTTGTCGTCTTCTTTGGAATCGGCCTGATCCTGATCCCGAAGGATTCGGCCAAACCGGTCAAAGACTTCTTCGACGGCTTAAACGAAGTGATCCTCAAGCTAGTCGATCTGATCATGCTGGCAGCCCCCTTTGGCGTCTTCGCGCTGTTGAGTGCATTAATCGTCGACGCTCCGGGTTCGGACCTGTTGATCGCCCTTTCGGTCTACGCCTTCTGCGTCCTTCTGGGGCTGGGCCTGATGGCGTTTGTCTTTTATCCAGCCTTGGTTGTGATCTTCACCGGCCGCAGCTATGTCTCGTTTTTCCGTGGCATCTCGCCGGCACAACTGCTCGCCTTTTCGACAAGCTCCAGCGCCGCGACGCTACCGGTGACGATGGAACGCGTGCAGGAGCATCTGGGAGTCGACGAAGAGGTGGCCAGTTTTGTGCTGCCCGTCGGAGCGACCGTTAACATGGATGGCACCAGTCTGTATCAAGCCGTCGCCGCGATGTTCATCGCTCAAGCCTATAACATCGACATGACCCTCGGCGATCAAGTCACGATCGTCTTGACCGCCACCCTGGCTTCGATCGGTTCCGCAGCCGTGCCGGGTGCCGGGATGGTGATGTTGGTGATCGTGTTGGGCGCGATTGGCGTCCCCGAAGAAGGTCTGGCGTTGATCTTCGCCATCGACCGTTTGTTGGATATGTGTCGGACTACCGTGAACGTGACCGGCGACGCGACCGTGGCGATGCTGATTGCCAAAAGCGTCGGCATGCTTCACGATCCGTCCGTCGACCACGATCCGACGGCAAGCGAAGTCCTGACGAAGGAGCAGCCTCAATGAATCAACCCGCAGACAATGCAGCCGTCGAAGTCGTGCAGGCTCCCGATTCCGCCGCGATGGACGCCTTGTGCGATCGGCTGCAGACGCTCGCCGACCAGACCGACCGCAGTGGCGAGTGGCCCGCGGCGCAGTTGCAACTGTGTGCCGCGGCGGGAGTCTTTCGTTGGTTTATGCCGACCACCGCGGGCGGGTTCGGATGGTCCGACGCCGATCAAACGCGAGGTTATCTGCGGTTGGCCGCTGCCGATCTGACGACCACGTTTATCATCACCCAACGGATGGGAGCCTGCCGCCGGATCGAAGGCTGCGAAAACGAAGCCCTTCAAAAACGCTGGCTGCCGCCGCTGTTGGATGGCAGTCAATTTGCGACGGTCGGAATCAGTCACCTGACGACCAGTCGCCGCCATCTGAGCACGCCGGTGCTGGGAGCTGAAGCTGTCGGCGACGGCTATCGCTTGTCGGGTTACAGCCCCTGGGTAACGGGTGGGGCGCATGCGGATGTGATTGTTGTTGGGGCGACGCTCGACGACGGCCGGCAATTGTTGGCAGCGGTCCCCACCGATCGCCCAGGCGTTGCCGCGCAAGCCGGTATCCCATTGGTTGCCCTTTCGGCCAGCGCGACCGATCGCGTCGATCTGCAAGATGTCGCGATCGGCCCCGACGATTTGATCGCCGGACCGATCGAAGATGTGATGAGTCAAGGCGTCGGCGCGGGGACGGGCGGTCTGCAAACGTCGACTCTGGCGATTGGGCTATCGAAGGCGGCTGTCGATTTTCTGACGGCCGAGGCGCAACAACGCGAAGCCCTGCTTCCGGTCGCCGAGCAACTGCAGACCGAGGTCCGCAATTTAGAAGTCGATCTGTTGAGTGTCGCCAGCGGCAACCAGGTCTGTTCGACTGCCGATCTCCGTGGCCGGGCCAATCGGTTGGCGCTACGAGCCTCTCAGGCGGCGTTGACGGCAGCCAAAGGAGCCGGCTTTGTCCAGGGACATCCCGCCGGACGATGGTGCCGCGAAGCGCTCTTCTTCCTGGTTTGGAGTTGCCCGCAACCGATCGCCAACGCGCACCTGTGCGAATTGGCGGGGATCGAATAAATCGCTAGCAGGAGTCGCGGCGCGGGACGCCGCGATGGTTTCCATCCTTCTTGCGCTACGCCGTTTCTGGCATCGCATCGATAGCGATCATCCATCGCAACTTGCCGGCCGACGGGCGGATCAATTGCGATGGGAATTCCGCCGGAGCTTGTCGATCGCCCCAGACGTGTTGCAGCGCTTCGCGCTTCCCGGCACCACCGATTAGGAACCAGACGTTGCGAGCGGAATTGATCGCCGGAGCGGTTAGCGTTTGACGGAAGGTATCAAACTTTTCAACCCAGTTTTCGACAAACAAACGGTCGCTCGAGTCGATCGCTGTCGTTTGTGGGAAGAGCGACGCGGTGTGCGCGTCGTCTCCCATTCCCAGCAGCACCAGGTCCCACTGGAGTGAATCGCCGCCGAACTGCGCCTTCAACGTCGCTTCATATTGAAGCGCCGTCGCCGCGGGATCGGCTGGATCGATCGGCACGCGGAAGACGTTCGCCTCGGGAATCGGCACGTGATCCAACATCGCCTCGCGGACCATCCGGAAATTGCTGTCGTCGTCCTCGGGCAACACGTTCCGCTCGTCTCCCCAGAACAATTCGATCTTGGCCCAATCGAACGCCTGTTGGTTCTCGGCCATCAATCGATACAGCAGCTTCGGCGTCGAACCGCCAGCCAGCGCGATCCGGCAGACGCCGCGAGCGGCGATCGCGTCGCAGCACAGCGGAATCAGGTCGTCGCAAGCCTGGCGGCTGATGCTGGCGATGTCGTCAAAAACTTCGAGCGATCCGAGCGTCGGTTTAGTCATAATTTCGTTAGGTCCTGAACGTCAATGAAGAATCGATTCGCTTCGCTCTGAACACGGAGTGCGAAGTGGGAGTCGATGCGAATGTTTGCAATCGGCGCGACCGGAAGGTCGCGGAACACTCCGTATTTAAGCCACTTTTTTGCAGCGGCAAAAGATACATCAACCTCCATAAGCAGGTATTTGCCAGAGAGGTTGGCGTCTTTCGTATTTCGATTCGCCGCAATCCGCAAACGTTTCAAATCTGTCTTGCGATCCTGGCGGCGCGATTAGACGTCGGTGCGGCGGCGGGGGGCGGAGGATTTGAACAGTCCCGAGCTAGCGGGAGGAGCGGCGGCGGCTGGAGCGGGGGAATCGTGTCGCAGGGTTTGGCTGCTTTGCCCGTGCGATTCGGCGGCGTCCAAGTCGCCAAGATATTCGGCTTGCACTTGCGGGTGACGCTTAACAACGTCGGGCGTTCCGTCGACCAACACTTGGCCTTTGGCGATCACGTAACATCGATCGACGGTGCTCAAGATCTCGCGTGCTGCGTGGTCGGTGATCAAGACGGCGATCCCCGAATCTCGCAGCTGGTGGATCACGCCTTGAATCGATTGCACCGTGATCGGATCGATACCGGCAAAGGGTTCGTCCAACAGGATGATCCGGGGGTTGGATACGAGGCAGCGGGCGATCTCCAGTCGGCGGCGTTCGCCACCGCTGAGCTTTCCGCCACGCGATTTGCGAATGTGGGTGATGCTGAATTCGGTCAGCAGTTCCTCGCAGCGGGCCTGCCGTTGCTTGCGGTTGTGTCCCAGCAATTCCAACAGCGCCAGGATGTTCTGTTCGACTGTCAGCTTCTTGAAAACGCTGGAGTCCTGCGGCAGATATCCCATCCCGCCGTCGCGGGCACGGCGAAACATCGGCCAATCGGTGACCTCTTCGCCGCCCAGGCAGACACGGCCTCGATCGGGATCGACCATCCCGCAGATCATCTTAAAACTTGTCGATTTACCGGCACCGTTGGGGCCCAGCAGGCCAACGATCTCCGCTTCGTTGACGTGCAGGTTCACACCGTCTACGACTTTGCGGCGACCATACGTTTTATGAAGATCGATCGCTTCGAGAATCGCTAGTGACATGTTCGGCATCCTTGCCAATGGAGTTTGCGGAGTTCAACGTCGCAGCGCGTCGTCGGGGTTCGACGGCGCGGGGATCAATGGATCAATTTCATGCGGCGAAAGTTAGGCGTGAAGGGGACCGGCGTATTCCAGGGGTGAGGCCAGAAGACGAAGACCGCTTTGCCAACCAACAGGTCGCGAGGAACAAAGTGCTTGCCGGTCCAGCCCCGGGCATCGGCACTCTCGGGGCTGTTGTCGCCCAAGGGGAAATATTGCCCTTCGTCCATCGTGTATTCTTGCGAACGGCGAGCGGCCCACAGCTTGGTCGTGCCCCAGTCCTCGGGATTTCCCAAGATGCGGCCTACGCTGCGCGGGTCGTTGGCGACGCCGTGATCGCTTGAGTAATCATTAAACGCACTGCCGTAACGCGATTGCTTTGGCAACGCGATGTAGTACTTGTCGCGCAATACGCGGACATGGTTCAGCGTCGCGGCAACGCCCGAGACGCCGATCGCCAACGGAGCACCATCCAATGGATTTTCGGCGGTCCAGTACGGGCGATCCTCTTCCCGCGTTCGATAGCTGCGGCTGTCGTAGGTCGTTGGCCGATCGAAAAGGACCTCGTCGCCATCGATCCATAGCCGCAGTTCGTCGTCGTAATTGCTGAAGCGAATATCGATCCGATCTCCCGCTCGCGCTGTCGTCTGTCCGACGGGTGACTGCAGCGCCGCTGGATCGTCGCTGGCCTGTCCGGCTGGCGGATCGAAGGGATGCTGTTTGTCGCCGTCGACAATTTTCAGCGTCGCGTCGCCGGAGGTAAGGTCGATCGTGCAGCGATACTCGACGCCCGCGCGGACCAACATCAGATCGAGTGCACCTTCGCCCGGTTCGGTTTCGATGTTGATCTCCATCAACAGATCGCCGACCCAGTGGGCGCCCATCCGACTGTAGGCTCCCTGCTGGACATCGCCAAACTGCGAAAGACTCTGCCCCGAACGATACGAACTGAGGAACTGGCCCTGTTCGTCGTAGACCTTCCAACGCGGCACGGTCAGGTAGCCGTTGTAGGCGTAAAAGTCGGTGATCGGCAGCACGCGGTAGGGACGGGCGTTATCAAGCTTGATCCCGTTCCGGGCTTTGTCCCACGCATCGGTGCCGGGCCAGTCGTGATAGTACCGCAGCCAACGCGTTTCAGATTGGCCGGCGTCGATCTTGGCTGTCATCCCGCCGGTGTCGGCTCGCGTCTTCCAAGAGTTTTCCGGCGGCGAAGTCGCTCCCTCATCCCAGGGTTGCCAACGCAGCGGCCATCCCGCGTCCAACAATTCTTTCGACTGGTGCGCCGAGTCGTGGACCAGATGGCTCATCGACAACAGCTTGGAGAGTTGTTGTTTGCGGGCGATCTTGAAATCTTGCGATCCATCGGGGCGGATGTAGAGATCGCCGTTGGTGATCTGGACGGTTTCGTTGGGCAGCCCCACGATCCGTTTGATGTAATTTTGTTTGGCGTTGCCAGGATTCTTGAAGACGCCGACGTCGAAGCGTTCCGGTTTACCAAACGCGTACGAAAACTTGCTGACCAAAATTCGGTCGCCCGAGAAGGTCGCGTCGTTTGGGTTCCCCTCCAGATCCAGTGGCGTTTCGGATCGGCAATTGGGACAGATCGTGCCAACAACGACCATGCCGGTGTTGCGGTCGGGCAGCTCGAGACTCGCCCCGGTGCGATAGTTCTCACCGCAGTGCGGACAATAGATATCCTTGTGCGTCCCCATCAAAGTCGGGGCCATCGAACCTGTCGGAATCACGAAGGCTTCGGCGACAAACGCGCGGAACAGCAGCGCCAAGATGATCGCCACGACGATCGATTCTACCGTCTCGCGAAACGATTGATTTGGTTTCGCATCGGCAGTCTCGCTGTCGCGAGCCGATCGCTTCTTCTTACTCAATGCTGCATTCATAGTGACTTCCGCTGGATGATCCGTTGGCCGGTAGTGTAACGGAAGTGGCAGTTTAGAGAAACTTGAATTCTCGCGCGGCCTGCGACGTGCTAGCTAATAGGCCGCCGATCCAAGATCGATGCGAAAAAAGGCTGTCGCCCCCGATCATTCGATCGGGGCGACAGCCAAATATTGATCCGCCAGCGATGCCTACGCCAGCGGTACTGAATCGCCTGGGCTTATTCCAGGATCATGTCGTCGACGGTGTGCTGCGTTGGGATCATCGGCAACACGTGCTCTTGGTAAGGAACTTCGACATCCAACAGATAAGGACCGTCGTAGTTGATCATTTCCAAGAGGGCTCCTTCGAGGTCGCACTTCTTGCTGACCGTGGCCGCACCGCAGCCGTATCCCTTGGCGATCCCGACGAAATCGGGATAACGCTTCTGAGCGTAGGCGAAGCGATCGACGTTGCTCTTACCGCGAGCTTCTTCGTGATCGATCGGGCCCAAGTAGGTGTGGGCGCGGTTGCGTTCGTTGAAGCGATCCTCCCACTGAACCACCATTCCCAGATGCTGATTGTTCAGCAACAGGACCTTCACAGGCAGCTTTTCGCAGAAACAGGTCGCCAGTTCCTGGATGTTCATCTGGAAACTGCCGTCGCCATCGATGTCGATCACCAATGCGTCGGGGTTTGCCGCTTGAACTCCCATCGCCGCAGGCAGACCGAAGCCCATCGTGCCCAATCCGCTGCTGCAAGCCCAAGTCCGTGGCTTGTTGAACTGGAAGAACTGAGCCGCCCACATCTGGTGCTGACCAACGCCCACCGAGACATAGGTGTCGCGGTCTTTGGTCAGGTTCGACAGAGTGCGGATGGCATGCTGTTGCAGAATGCCGTCAAACGATTCGTCGTACTTGAACGGATACTTGGCTTTCAGGGCCTTACAGTCGGCGACCCATTGGCTGATGTCGGTGGGGGCTTCGACGATCTTCAGCAGTTCGTTCAGCGTATCGGCAACGTCCGCGTTGACTGGGATGTGAACCGGTTTGTTCTTGTTCAATTCCGAAGCGTCGATGTCGACGTGAATGATCTTGGCGTGCTTGGCGAATTCGGCCAGTTTGCCGGTCACGCGATCGTCGAAACGAACGCCCAACGCGATCAACAGATCGCAATCGCGAACGGCATAGTTGGCGTAAGCCGATCCGTGCATGCCCAGCATGTCCATCGACAGTTCGTCCTGGTTCGGGAACGAACTGAGTCCCATTACGGTCATCGTGGTTGGGATCCCGGTTTTGCGAACCAGTTCACGCAACTGAGGGCTAGCACCTGCAGCGATGATACCGCCACCGGCGTAGATCATCGGTCGCTTCGCCATTTTGATCGCCGCAGCGATTTGGCGAACCTTTTCGGGAGCAACCTTTGGTGCTTCGGCAAAATAGCCCGGCAGATTCATCTCTACGTCTTCTTCGACGCTGATCGACGCCATTTGAACGTCTTTAGGCATGTCGACCAAAACGGGGCCCGGACGGCCGGTGGTCGCGATATGGAACGCCTCTTTCATCACGCGAGGCAGATCTTTCAGATCGGTGACCAAATAATGATGCTTGGTGATTCCGCGGCAGACTTCGACGATCGGAGTCTCTTGGAACGCGTCGGTGCCGATCACGCCGGTCGGAACCTGGCCGGTGATCGCAACCATCGGAATGCTGTCGAGTTTTGCATCGGCAAGCGCGGTGACCAAGTTGGTCGCTCCGGGACCGCTGGTCGCCATCACAACTCCGACGCGGCCGGTGCTGCGGGCGTAACCTTGAGCTGCAAAACCGCCACCCTGCTCGTGGCGCGGCAGGATTGTGCGAACTTCGGTCCCGAATTTCGTCAGCGATTGATGCATCGGCATGCTGCACCCGCCGGGATAGGCGAACAGGACGTCGACACCATGATCCACCAGCGATTTGACTAGGATATCCGCACCTGTCATCAGCTGTGAGTCGGATTTGGTGCTAGCTGTACTCATCTAAAACGTCTCGCTCATTTGGGGGTGTAGTGGTCTGTTCGAACGAACTGGCATTTACACGAAGTCATCAAAACATCGAATCTATGCGACGCGCAGGCAGATCGCCTGCTCGGTCAGTTTACACAATGATTCTTGATTTGGAGAGGGCTAATGCCGGTCAATCTCAGCAGGCATTTGACTCCTGCCGACGCGATTCCCAATGCGCCGGTGACTCCGAATTGTCCGAAAGATGGAACGGACAAGCATTCGCCGCGAAGGGTTCGCCATGCTCGCTGACGTTCTTGCCGTCGCCGCCGGCGGTGCCATCGGTTCCGCTTTGCGATTCTTGGTCACATTGGCCTCCACAACCGCCTTAGGGCTGGGTGCCGCCGGAACGATCGCCGTTAACGTGCTGGGATGCCTGTTGATCGGCGGCTTGGCCGAAGCGACGATCCTGGGGACCAGCATGCCAGATCGCCTGCAGTTGGCGATTCGCGTGGGGCTTTTGGGTGGCCTGACCACCTTTTCGACTTTCGGCTACGAAGCGGTTGTCTTCGCAGAAAAAGATGGCTTGGGCCCCGCCGCCGCCTATGTGACCACAAACCTCGTGCTGGGTATCGGAGCGGTTTGCCTGGGAATTTTTGGCATCCGAGCCCTCTACACCTGAGCTATCGACAGCTCTCGAACAAGTTCATTCCAACCACTCGTCAACGATTCAAACAAGTTCATGACTGCAAACGCACCGATTCAACAGACCGCTGTGACTTCGGATCCATCGCTTGCGCCACAGCATGCGCAACCGGGCGCCGCCGCCGCTTGGCACGCCCAGCGGCCAAGCCGATCCCCGCGATCGGTTGTTCTTGTGTTAGGGCTGCTGCTGCTGGCGGCAGTTTTTGCAATACCGCAGCCTCCGCAACTGCAGGCCGCCGATCCGCCAGCGACTGAAAAACGGGAGAGCTTGCGCGATGATGCCTCCTTGCGGAGCATCTGTTTCATCGATGCCAAGCAGGGCTGGGCTGTCGGTGACCGCGGCGTCATCTGGTACACGCCCGACGGAGGCGAACATTGGTTGGCGCAGGACAGTGGCGTCGGTTGCCGGTTGGACTGCGTGCAGTTTATCGATCCGCAACAGGGTTGGGCTGCGGGCGGTTGGTACGAGAGCGATACGCAGATCAGCCGCGGCGTGTTGCTGCAAACCCAGGACGGCGGCAAAACTTGGGAGCGTTTGGAAAACGAACTGCCTCGTATTCGGCAGCTGCAATTCACCTCGCGGCGGACGGCGATTGCCGCGGGCGATTGGTCGCCGGTCCACTTGGGATCGGTCTTCATCACCTACGACGCCGGCCGTTCGTGGCAGCCGGTTCCGCGATCCGAATCCCAAGCGATTCGATCGATCGCGATGGCCGGCGGCGCGATGTTGACGCTGGACCGATCGGGGATGCTGTTTCGCAGCGACCGACCCGAAGCGCCAACCGATCCGGTCTTCTCCGATCGCCGGATGCAGTGCATCACGGCGACCGCAAACGAGCAGTGGTTGGCCGGTCATGAGGGTGCTGTCGCCTTCAGTCGCGATGCTGGCCGCAGTTGGCGACCGCTGAACCGGCAAGCGACGACTGTCGACATCAGCCGCTACGATTTTCGGTGCCTGGCCAGCGACGGCGGCCAGGTTTGGATGGCGGGCGTTCCGGGAGACAAGATCTTTCGCAAGACAGCTCAAAACGAAATCGTTGCCGTCGGCAGCGGGATCACCGCGCCGATCCACGATCTTCACTTCCTGGATGATCAAAAGGGATGGGCCGCGTGTGGAATGGGAACGATCTTGCACACCGCCGACGGCGGCCTGACGTGGCAGACGCAGCGTGGCGGCCCGCGTCGCGCCGCAGCGCTGTTTGTCAGCCGAAGGGCTCGCGATTTAGCTTGGTCGATGATTGTCGCTACATCCTTGGAGCACGGTTACCGATCGATGGCGGTGATCCACGAATCGGAAGGCGAACGGTCGTCCGATCCGTTGAAAAATTCGACTGCGGAATTGGTGCTGCAGGGGGTGAGCGACGTGGGCGGTTGCGAATTGCTTGCGATCGTGGAATCTGCCGATCGGCAAGCCTACCGCGCAGCGATCGCCCAGTCGTTGGAAACTGCTCAGCCTGCCGTGGTCGTACTGGGAGACGATTTGACCGCCGAACAGCGATCCGCGTGGTTGCAATCGGCGACGGCAAGCCCAACGGTCGCGCGGGTCTTTCATGTGCATGCTGGGGAACGCGGCGATGTGGTCGTGCATCCGTCGGCGATCTTGCCTGCGGCGGGAGTGGTCGTGGGGGAGGCGTGGGCCGAGGCGCTGTCGGTCGTGTCGCCCGGTCAAAGTCAGGCCGATGTGATGGTCGCCGACCGCTTGTTGGATCGCGAAGCGAGCGTCCAGTCGATCGAATCGTTGTTGCATCGGTTGCCGATCGGTGCGGGCGGGTTGTCGCGACGGTTACCGCCGCATGGCAGCCGATCTCAATTGGCGGGGCTGCAACCGCGGACTCGGCATGGCGAATGGATTCAACATTTAATCGATGCCTGTTCGGTGGCCGACGACGCCAAGGAATTGTTTGCGTCGAGGCTGAAACAATTGACGGCTCAGATCCGTCCGTCGGATCGTCCACGATTTATGCGGCGGTTGGTCTTGCAGTGCCATCAGCATGGCGAGCCGGCGCTCTATCGCGAGGCGCTGCGCGAGACGGCGGCGTTGGTTCCCGAGAGTTCCATTGGTCATTGGGCCGATCTGATGTTAGCGTCGATCGATGCCAGCGAGGAATGGACGCGATTGCCGCAAGGTTTGAGCCGATCGGCGAGCCTCGCCCAACGGACCAAACGGGCCTCGCCCGTCGCGTATGGATCGCCGTTCGAACAAACCCAACCGGTGGTGTTGGCCAGCAGTAGCGAAGATCAATCGAAGCGAACGATCCGCGAAACGGAGACCCCCGACCTGATCTGGCGTCAGCAGCCGATCCGCTTGATATCGCAAGTGGGCGTGTTGGGCGAAGCCGCCAGCCCGGCACTGATCTCCGGTCTCGAGCGATTGTCGGCAGCGTTGAGTGCCGGCCCGTGGCAGACGCTTGCTCGCGACCAATTGGCCGCTCAGCAGGGGACTAGGCAATCGGCTGGGGTGCGGGCGGTCTTCAGCACCAACCGGCCCGTGCTCGACGGTCGGCTGGACGAGACGTTTTGGGGGCCAGCCGGTCCCAAGGATTCGTCGACACCATTGCGCGTCGGCTACGACGCCGACTATATCTACATTGCGATTCCCGATGGCTTTCCCGGCACCGAACCGACCGAACCGGCGTCGCTGCGGCAGCGCGATGCAGACCTCGATCAGGTGCAGCGGTTGAGCTTGCAGATCGATGTCGACCGCGATCTGTTGACGACTTACCAGTTGGAGATCGATCGCAGCGGCCGTTGTCGGGATACCTGCAACGGATTTGCGCAGTGGCAACCGATGTGGTTCGTCAAAACGACCGATCACGACGGGCAATGGAATGCCGAACTGGCGATCCGCCGAAAAGATCTCTGCAGCCTGCCGGTCGCTCCCGGCGATGTCTGGTTCGTGCGGCTGAAAACGTTACAGCCAAACGAAGTCGCCGATTCGCCGATCTCGTGTTCGCCCACCGGATGGCAGGCCTTGGCGTTTGAGTAACGGCGTCGCCGCGGTGATGGCGTAGGTGTTTGAGTAGCGGCGTCGCGGTCGAGTAGGCGTAGGTGTTTGAGTGCCTGGGGCTGGCGCCGCCAGGCTATATGCGATCGCCGCTCCGCGGCTGGTGCGCTTGCTTGTAAATCGGATGCGCGTATGCGTGGGGCATTTGCCGGCCTGGGGCTGGCGCCGCCAGGCTTTATGCGATCGCCGCTCCGCGGCTGGTGCGTGTTCCTTGAGAATCACGAATCGTTGTTGGGTTTCGGTGTGGCGTTTTGTTGGGGTTGCTGTTGCTTGTTGTTCGGCTTTTCCTTCCCCTGTTTGCTTGGCTGATTTCCTTCGGGCTTCTGGTTTCCAGGCCAGGGACGCAGCAGGTCGGCCAGAGTCTGCATCGACTTGGCATCCATCGGAACGCTTAACGATTGAACCACGACGGTCGTGTCGGGTTTGGCGTTTTGGTCCATGTATTGGATGATCTCTTCGATCGCGGGCAACCACTCCTCTTGCGCCGAAACGATGATCGTGTTGGAGAGCGCATCGACACCGACCGACAGGGCACCTTCGAACGACGCTTTGACTTTCGTCGGCTTGCTGTCCTTATCGTCGTTGCCACCGAAAATGCGGAACGTCCGCGACGATCCCGAGCTCTGTTTCTCCTTGTCGCCGCCGCCGGCGAACTCTTTATCTTTGGAGGACAACAGGTCGCGGAAGACATCTTTTACCGTCGCTGCGACGACGTTGGCGTCGGAGTATTCGAGCTTAAAAACTTTTAGGCGGCGGGCGCTGATCGATTCTTCCGAAGGGGCGCGGTCGTAGATTTCGATCAACTCCGCAATCGTCTCCATCTGCTGCGGCGTGGCATCGCGGACGAGGATCGAATTGGTATCGATGTCGTAGATGAACCGGACGGGGCGACGACTGGCCAGACCGTTGTTCTTCGACTCTTCCTTGAAGTCCATGCCCATCCAGGCACGCATCCAATTGTCGCTGCTGTCGGTCGATTTTTCGTCCTCGAAGTATTCGTCGAGGTTCAATTTAACGAGCGACGCCAAGGCGTATTGCAGATAGAAAACGCGGTGTTTCTTGGGAGGCGGGGCGAGTCGCTGCATCAACTCTTCCAAGGCGTCGAGCGCCGCGGTGTCTTGAGAACTCAAGATCAAGCGGCCATCGTTGGCGATCGAGATCGTGATCGGTGGCAACGTTTCGTTCCCCGTATTCTTCGCGTCGCCAGCGGCCGCTTTCTCGTTGCTGGCGGGCGGTTGAGTTGCGTTTTCAGTGGAGTCTTGCGCGCCGAGCGGTCGCATGAAAACAGCGGTCTGCACTCGCGGGCGCTTTGGCACCGCGGTCGTCCTGGCGTTGTCTTGTTCTGCGGAATCCGCAGGCTGATCGTCGTCGGATGGCGACGATTCGGACTCCTCTTCCACCGCCGGCAATTCTCCTTCGACGCGGATCGGATTGGCGGTTGCGGGCCACAATTGCTGCAACTGGCGAATCAGATCGGCTGTTGATTTGGCTCCGCGAGAATCCTGCACCCGGATCGTGTTCGGATTGCCGCTGTCGCCGGGCAGTTCGCCCAGCTTGACCAGCAGGTTGTTGACGGCTTCGAGTTCGGCTTTGTTCGCGAACAGCAGCAGGCGATTATTTTCGATATCGGCTTCGACACGGAAATCCGAATCGGGCTTATCGTCATCGTCCCCACCACCTCCATATCGCCGGTAGTAATAGTTGTTGCGATTGGAGTCGTCTTCCTCTTTCTTACCGATCAACAGATTATGGATCGTGACGGCCGCTTGGTCGGCGGGGAGACGCTTCAACCAAATGACTTCGATCTCGCGTCCCGAACCATCCAGTTTGTCGATGATCGCGCTGATCTTTTCATGATCTCGAACCGTTGCGCTGGCGAAGATCACCTTCGCATCGGCGTCCATCTGCAGCATCGTTCGCGGGTCGAGATCGCCGATCTCTTTGAGCGCGGTCACGACCGATTCAGGCTTGAGGCTGACCAAGGCGTACCGCCGCATCTCGACAAGGCCACCGGTTTCCCCCGGTTCGCCAGTGACGAGGCTGCCGCCAGCCGATCCACTGGGGACATCCAGTTGCTCGATCGCTCGTTCGATTTGAATCAACACGTCGGCGGGGGCATTGACCAGAATACTGTTGACCCGTTTGTTCACCGTCACAAATACCTGCGGAGCGTTGTCGCCTCGCAGGAACTTCGTCACGTCTTTTCCCTTTTGCTGCATCTGCATAAATAACTGCAACCGCTGCTGTTCGACTTGCAATTCGTTGGGGCTGCGGCGCGACGAGGGGTCCAAGCCCAGCAGGATCATGACTTGATCGGCGACGTAGTCGGCGCGGACGTATCGGATATGAAATTCGCGTGGCACCTGATGCGAATCGGCGGCGGCGTGTTCGGCGTTGATCAATCGACTGACATCGCGGAGGTTGGCGACCGCATCGATCACCAACAACCGGTTCGACGAGACCAGCGGTTGCACCTTTCCGTTGGGACTCAGCAGCGATTTGACATCCGCCGCCAACGCTTCGGCTTTTAGTTTGGTCGGCAGCGGGAAGGTGATCTTGGCAAAATCGTAGGGAGACAGGTCCATCAGTTCCGCTTCGTCTTCGACGCGAGGCAACATGCTGGGGTCGAGTTTGTCGATCTTCACGATCGACAGCACCTGGCCGCGCAGCAGCATCGTGTAGCCGCGATCCAACAGCAACCGATTGACCAGATCGCGGGCCTCGGTGATCGTGTAGCTGCGGTAGGTGATCAGGTTCAGATACCCGCCGGGCATCTGTTGCCAATCGAGGCTGTAACCGCCGACATCGCTGAGCCATTGCAAGAAGTCGGGCCAAGGCTGGTTTCGGAATCGGAAACGGATCCGCCCATCGGGATCGGGGCGCTGTTCGAACTCCTTCGGATCGGGGGGCACAGGCGGTTCGCCCGGTCGCATCACCACTTCGGGCGGCTTAGCCTCGTCGCCTTCGGACTTTTTGTCTTTGTCCTCCGGCTTACCCTCTTTCGACTCTTTCGATCCGTTGGAGGTTCCAGAGGGTTGGGGCTTCGATCTGTCCGCTTGCTTGGCCGCAGATTGAGCCACCACGGGGGCAGCCCCGTTCTTTTGAGCGAAGGCACGCGGGGAGACAAATGTTGACGCCGCGAACAGTACCAGCAGAGCGAGCTTGATGAAGTTCGTTAAGACACTCGCGAATTGCCTTTCGGAGGTCAGATATATCATGAAATTCGGTCCGTGGGAAATTCGAGTGCAGCTAGAGGCTGCGTTGGCAGGAGAGTGGGGAGCCGAGGAGTCGCTGGAACGGGAGATGTTTCAGCGACACAGATTTATCTAAAAGCCTGGCTATTTGTCGTCGCGTTTCTTCTTTGGCTTCCGTTTTTTGTCGCTGGGGCGGTCGGCATCGCGCTGCCGCTTCAACGCGGTCAGTTCCTTTTCGAGCGCCTTCTGCCGCCGTTGCAGCGATTCGTTTTTCTTGTTCGCCTGTTTCAGCTGATCCAACGCCGCCTGATGTTCCTTCTCCAACGCAGCTGCTTTTTTCTCTAGCAGCTCCGACGTTTTGATGTTGTTTTCCAAAGCTTCCGTCTTGCCCGCCAGATCCGCCCGCAGCTCTCGAACTTGTTTGTTCATCGCGTCGACGGCCTTCGATTGTTCGATCATTTGAGCTTTCGAGACTTCGGCCATTTTGGTGAACTTGACAACCTGTTGAGCGTGTTGTTGTTTGGCCGCGTCGAGCTGCATCGCCAACTCTTGATTCGCTTTTGCCTTCGCAGCCGCTTCCAACTTCGCAGCTTGGGCTTGCTTGGCGAATGACTCCGTCCGCTGAACCAGCGCGTTCTTCGCCGCTTCCAATTGCTCGCTCTGTTCCTGCATCGCCTTCAACTTTTGAGCCGCCTCGGCTTTTGCCGCTTCCACTTTTTTGGCGATCGACTGCGTCTGCTTTGTCAGTTCGGACTTTAAAGCTAGCTCGCGCGCTTGATTTTCTTTGCGTGTTGCCGCCAGTCCGACCGAGACTTCATCGACCAAAGTCTTCAAACGGGCATCCGCTGCGGAGAGTTCCTTGGCATGCTCCCGCCGCATCGCAGCGATCGTCGACTGCAATTGCTCGACCTGTGGTGTGTCGATTTGCTTCGCCGCGGCCTCTTGTTCTCTCTTTTGAAGGCGCTGTGTGAGCGAGTCGATCTGCTGTTTGGCTTGCTTCATTTCGTGTTCAAATTTCGAAGTCGCTTCGCGGAGTTCGGCGGCCAGATCGCGAGGGCCCGGAAGTTCGGCGGGCTTGGCAGCGGGAGCGTCGGGGCGAGCGGATGCATTTTCGGGGGGATTCATCTGCATCACCGATTTCCCCAACGGAGCCTGGGAAGGGGAATCGGCGGCTCGATTCGCCGCCCGTTCACAATCGATGGTGCAGGGAGGGGCGGGCGACCCGTCGGACGAATCGACTGACGAGGGCTGCGACTCGATCGGGGGGCCCACCGAAATGATGCGTTCGCCATGCGCGAGGGCTTGGTATTGGGCATCCGCCGCGCTTGCGGCCAAGATGAGCAGTGCGAGGCCGGAAACAGCACGCGGTAGCGAACGAAAAGAGGTGGACACGGAGAGAACTCCCAAAACGCGAATTGCGAGGTACGGATCGATAAGCGGCAATGAATTGCCATTTTGCGTCGATTCGATCCGCAAAGCAAACGAAAACTCAACCGCCCGCGAGCGGGGAAGCGGACAAGGATTGACAAATTTGTTGAAAACCATCGAAACCCGCCGTCGCGGCGGCGGTTAATAACGGAAGTAAATACAAACCTATTCAGCTGAGTCGATTCACGACCAGCGTGAACCTTGATGTGATTGGAGTCTTCCCATGCTTGTTCGATCTCAAAATTCGTTGCTTGTTTGTGCAGCCATCGCGCTGTTCGCAGCCCCCGTTTTGGCCCAGCCTGGTGGTGGCCGCGGCGGCCGTGGTGGAGGTTTCGGCGGTGGCGCGGGGTTCGGTGCCAGCAAGCACTTGCCCGTTGCCGGGGCGTTGCGTTCCGAAGAGGTGCGCGAGGAGATCGAATTGATGCCCGACCAGATCGAAGCTTTGAAAAAGTTGAACGATCGCGAAAACAATCGCCGCGGCCAAGATCGCCCCGATTTCCGCAACATGTCCGAAGAGGAGCGGGGCGAATTCATGGCCAAGATGCAAAAGGAGCGGGAAGCGCAGATGGAAGAGTCCAACGCGATGTTGGAACAGATCTTGCTACCGCCGCAACTGGATCGTTTGCGTGAGATCGCAATTCAAATGACGGGGATCAACGCATTGTTCTCCGATTACGTCACGACCGAGTTGAAGATCACCGACGCACAAAAGAGCAAGCTGACCGAAGCCCAAACCGCTTCGCAAGCCAAGATGCGAGAAAAGATGCAGGAGATGTTTGCGGGGCAAGGTCGCGGTGGCAACCAGGGGGGAGAGCGTCCCGACCGCGACGCGATGCGAGCTCAAGTTGAAGAACTGCGAAAGAGCGTCGAAGGAGACCTGTTGGCGGTTTTGTCGACCGAACAACAAGCCAACTTTGAAAAGCTGAAAGGGGAAAAGTTCGAACTGCCCGAGCGAGCCTTTGGTGGCCGCGGCGGTGAGGCTGGTGGTCGCGGCGGACGCCCCCAACGAGGCGGCGAAGGACGCGGGCAACGACGCGGTGGCGATCGCCAACGCCCCGAATCCTCGCAAGAATAGCTCGCTCGCCGGGAGCTAGCCCCCAAGATAAATCATCGGATCCTTGTTTCAGCCCGCGCTGAGACAAGGATCTTTTGCGTTGGTCGGCGAGTGGGTAGGTTGGCCGAGGTGTCGCGCCGTCGGTAAATGCAGGCATTTCGAAACCGCAAAGAATCTAATGCGTTTACGGTGCCGGTGCCGATACCCCACCTTGCCATAGATTGTGAATCAGCAATCATTAAGCAGACGAATTACTGTCCCACTTGCGAAGGCGCCCCATGAATCAAGAGATCTGGAATTCCCATTCCTACCAAAGCGTGCAACGTCAACGTCAGCTGACGCTTGGGGATTTGTTACTGGAAAACCGAATCGTCTTTTTGCAAGGCGAGATCCATACGGGTAACGCAAATGAAGTGGTTATGAAACTGCTTTATCTGCAAAGCGAAAACCGCCGCAAAGATGTGCATTTTTACATCAATTCGCCAGGCGGCGACGTGATCGCAACGCTAGCGATCTACGACACGATGCAAATGCTTTCGTGCCCGATCGCGACCTATTGCGTCGGCCAAGCGGCCAGCGGCGGCGCGGTATTGTTGGTCGGTGGAACCAAGGGAAAGCGTTACGCTTTGCCTCATTCACGCGTGATGATGCACCAACCCGCCGGTGGCGTGGGTGGCCAGATCAGCGACATCGAGATCCATGCCAACGAGATCTTGCGTTATCGCGACGTGCTCAACGGAATCCTGGCTGAACACACCGGGCAGACGGTGGAAAAGATCGCTCAAGATACCGACCGCGATTTCTTTTTGACCGCTCAAGCCGCCAAGGAATACGGAATCGTCGACGACATTTTGACCAAGCCGCCGATGGGTGCCGAAGACGAAGCTGCCAAGGGCTAGCCGTCGCGGTCTGCTGAGTCTACTTCCATTCAACACGCATTTATCCCCGATTCCACAGGTTGCCAACGATGCCATTGATCCCTTACGTCGTCGAAAAGAGCGGTCGCGAAGAGCGAGTGTACGATATCTACAGTCGCTTGCTGAAAGACAGGATCATCTTCCTCGGCTCGCAAGTGAACGACGATGTCGCCAATTCGTTGGTCGCGCAGATGTTGTTCCTGCAGTCGGACGATCCCAAGGCGGACATCCATCTGTACATTAATTCGCCCGGCGGCAGCGTCAGCGCTGGCTTGGCGATCTACGACACGATGCAGTTCGTCTCCTGCGACGTGGCAACCTATTGCATCGGCCAAGCCGCTTCGATGGGTGCTGTGCTGTTGACCGCCGGTGCCAAGGGGAAGCGTTTCGCGCTGCCCAACGCACGGATCATGATTCACCAACCGCTAGCCGGCATGCAGGGCACCGCGGAAGAGATCCGGATTCACGCCGAAGAATTCCGCCGTATCAAACGCAAGCTGAACGAGATCTTGATCCATCACTGCGGCAAGTCGATGGAAGAGATCGAAAAAGACACCGATCGCGACCGCTTTATGTCGGCCGATGAAGGGGTCGAATACGGCTTGATCGACAAGGTCGTCGCATCGGTCAACGACAAGACTTAATCTAGCTCAGGGCGAACACTTAACCCGTGACTACCATGGCTGCTACGACAGCATTGCCCGCAGACAAACGCGCCCAGCAAGGTGGCCTGCTTTTTTTGGCTTCCCTGCTGGTCTTTTTCCTGACGGGAATTGTGTCGTTTGCCTTGTACGCCAGTTGGCGGGAGACGGCGTTCATCCAAGCCGAGAAGCTGCCGCTCTCTTTCGCCTGGAGCACGTTGTGTTTGGTTTTCGTTAGCGGCCTGCTGCACTGGGGCGTTTTCAGTGTACGGCGCGAACGTTGTCGCGAAGCGCTGGTGCTGTTGATCGCTTCTTTGATCGGCGCAGTCGCTTTTCTTGTCATCCAAGGCGTGGCGATGTGGCACGTCGCTGGCGGCTATGCCACCGCGGGGCTCGAAGCGGGCTTGGCTGGCATGATGCTGGTGCTCGCCTTGTTGCACGCCCTGCACGTGATCGGTGGCGTCGCGGCCCTGGTGATCGTGACGGCTCGGTTGGCCCGCGGCCAATACGATCACGAGCGGCATTGGGGGATCTCCTTTACCGCACTCTATTGGCATTTCTTGGACGTGGTTTGGATCGCGATGCTGTTCGCGTTCTGGTACACCAGCGGCGGATTCGCCAGCTAGATCGACCGCGCGTCGGTTGAAGGCGATCCTGCTATCGGTGCCGGTCATTCGTCGCAAGGCTCATGCGGCTCGGAACAGCACGCGATTGCTGGGCTGGCTGCGGATTGTTTCTTTTCCGTACGTCGTCAGCATCGCGTCGGCAACTTCGAAGCCATGGCGAAACAGCAGGCTGAACTCGCTGTCGGTGAGTCGGCGAAGCGTCGTTTCGATCTGCGTCGCGCGTTGGACTTCACCGTCGGTGAGCGCCGCTTTTCCCGGGACGGGGCTGCGTGAGTAGACTTTTCGGGTGGCGAGTCCCAATCGCAGGTAGGCGCCGGAGCCGGGGTTGGTTTTAAAGTGCTCCATCAACATCCGCGCCCGCAGGCTGCGAACTTGATCGGTTGCCACATCGACCAGTCGCAACGAGGCTTTTAAAAAGCCGGGACGCCAACCCGATTGCCGCGTCTCGACCGACAACGGCCTCGAGGCGTCGCAGACGATCAAATAGTCGGTGCCGTCTCGCAGCCCTTCTCCCGGTTTGAACAGCGATTCGACTCCCAGGTTATCGTACACACCGCCGTCCCAGAGATGGACGTGTTTGTATTTCGGCGGGATCGTTTGCCAGTCGTCGTCGCGGTATTCGGCCCACTGGTAGTTCTTTGATCGGACCAGCAGGGGACCGATTAATCCGGGAACGGCGGCCGACGCTGCCAGAGCGTGCGATAGCCGAAATTCGGGATCGGGGACATATTTGGTTTGGTAGTCGCCCATCAAATCGCGTTGGAACCGCCAGTTCTTTCCCGTTTGATAGCACGTTGCGTTGATGATCCAACGCGGGCTGATCGGAAGGTCGGCGAGCATCCCTTGGATGCCCCATTCGCTTTCAAGTACGTTACCTAGAACCGACGCGCGGCCCGATGCCAACCGCCACGGCATCGTGAGCGATTGAAGGACAAACGTCCGCTGCAGGTTTCGCTTCGTCAGCAACGAAAGGCAGCGCGGTACGACTTCATGCAGGTATTGCTCACTGCTGGGCCAACGGTTACCGGCGGCTGCGAAGACGAGCCCGGCAGCCAGACTGCCTCCCGACACACTGGCGATGGTTGTTACGTTTCCCAGCAGATCTTGGCGGGCCAAGCGAGCGAGCACGCCCAGGTGAAATACCGTCGCGCGGACTCCGCCGCCTGAAAATGCGAGAGCGATCTTCATGAGGCTATGGCGATTCTTGCTGGCGTGAGACAAGGGTTGATTGAGGCCCCAATCCATCCGCTGGATTCGAGTCCTTTTCCTGTCCGGGATCGTAAAGCGTGCTCGGTCGACAGGTCCATATCAATCGCACGATCGATAGCAGATCGTCTGCGGAGGGTTTTGCTTTCGGGCGGTCGCAGGGCGCATGATCCGTTGGCGCGTCGCAGCGTTTGGCGTCGCTGACACGATTGTCCCGCAGAGATTACAGTTCAAAGTACTCTTCGATCGCTTCTCGAAGTGTCGACGGTTGGGCTGGTAATCCAGTCCAGTCACAGAAGCCGTTGGCGAATCGTCGGACCAAGACGTCGACTGCGGAAATCGCGATCGATTGCGGGCCAAGCGGAAGTTGGGGCGCGGTGTCGAGCGACAGTTCCACGCAACAGCCGGCGGATTGGCAGCCTGCGGTTTCCAAGCCGTTCAGCGGAAACGGGGCTCCGTCGCTGGCGTCGGCGTGAATCACCGCTGCGCCGGAGTCAAGATGTTCGAGAGGTAAATGGTCGACCATCTGGCATGCGAGCGACTTGGTGGCAAAGTGCGACGCGATTCCACGGGCTTGGGGGCCGTCTCCCAGAATCACGACCTCGGTCGGCTCGGGGACTGCTTGGCAAACGAGTTCAACGACAGCGCGTCCGAGTTGATTGCTGCCGACCCAGCGGCCTTGATTCGGTTGCAAAAAGTCGATCCAAGGGTTCGGTGGTTGATCGGGATCGATCCGATCGACGTGGTTGGCCAACTGCGTTTCAAAAGGGGCTGCAAATGCGAGTCCCGCCAACCCTAAGGCTTTGGCACCGCGAACCGCTTCGTCGAAGTCATCCGGGGAAACGTTGAACGAGACAAACTTCCAATCCAACCCGGCTTCGGTCAATGCCCGTTCCGTGGCAAATTGCATCGCATTGCCTGCGACCGGAAAACCAATCACACACAACGTCGGTTGGATTGCTGGATGCACAGCCATGAAATTATTGCTTTCTTGCATCAAAACAAAAAACCCGGTCCTGGCAATCGTTTCCGATGGCCAGTGACCGGGCGATCTTTGCCTTCACACAAAGTTTGATACCGGGATCCGTTGACGTGCTAAGCGGCACGTCGTTGGATCGCCGTCAATTCTATGAGTTCTAGCGTCGAATGTAACTTGCATTGGACGGTTGAGTGCGACGCACCAACCGAGCATTGGTGCCGCGAGCTCTGGTCTGGGAGACCTTGGGCTTCGGCAAAGCTTCCGCTGGTGGTTCGACAGCATGCGGAACGCTTTGGTGTTCCAGGATTTGCGGCTGCAAACTTGGGCCCTGTTCGTGGATGATCTCGCCATGAGAGTAGCCACCGTGGGAGTAGCCGACGTCGATGCTGTTGCCTTGGCATCCGCATCCTCCGCTCGACGAATAACTTCCGCACGATCCGGCGCTACATCCGCAGCCGCTGTCGCAACCACCGCCGCAACCGCCACCCATGTATTTGAAGCCCCAGATCGACGCAAAGCCGCGTCCGCAGGCGGGAGCGACGGCTCCACAGCTGCCACCGCCGCATCCGCAGCCACCACCGCCACCGGTGTATTGACCACAGCTGTTGCAAGGATCGCAGCAGTCGGGAGGACTGCTGGCCCATTCGTCTATGTACAGTGATCCGCAACCGGTGTTGCAACCGAACAGACACGATCCGATTGAACGGAACAGACCGCAAACGGCCGCACAGGGATTGATGCAGCAGGTGTTGCAGGCTCCTGCGCCACAGCCGCCACCACATCCGCAACCGCCGTCAAATCCGCAGGCCGGTTCGGCATATCCGCCGTCAAACCCGCAACTGGGCTCGCAGCCGCCGGGACCACAGCTGTCGCAGCCAACGGTGTCGCCGCCGTAAAAGCCGGGTCCTGCGCCGCACGGCCCATATCCACCGGGACCGCAAATACAGCCGGTCGACATGACAATCAATGAAGCTAGCATCATGCTAGCGATCAAGAATCGCATCGTTTCGATTCCTATTTTAGTGTGAAGGCTATCTCGTATCGGTATCACAGGGGCACGTTTCGATTGTGCTTTGAATACCAACGTCTCTTGACTCAGCCCTCGTTATCGTCGCCTGGAATCGGAAAACTTGATTAAATCCGCAAAAACGGAATAATCGGCAAAATCGACCCTGTTTGCCTCGCAACGTCCATATGTCCCAAGGTAGAGCCCTGGGCGGGGGCAATCGTGTTGTCAGCGGATCCGTTGACGCGATGACATACTCTCATGCCTTATCGCCAGGTTGGACGGTGGGATGCACAATAGGGAGGCTCGAACAGACGGCGAGCGATCGTCAATCACTCAACAATTCGGAGACCACCATGGCTCGGGAGCCTCAAGACCGCGAAGACCTGTTAGCCGAAGCGACCGGGTTGCCGGTCCGTGGCGTGATCGTGCTGGCGGATGATTTTGAGGTTGTCGTTGGGTTCCGCGACGATGGATCGGCCAGTTGGTTCTTCGCGGCTGACCCGGTTTTCCAGTTTGATCCTTTGTTCCAACTACGTCGTATTTTTTGCGATGGCACGCGATACGCGGTCGCTGGAGGGCAGATCCTGCGACTTGAACAAGCGACATCGGGCGGGCGACTGCAGTTGACTAAACATCGACTCGATCCCGCCGAGACCCAACAGTTGTTGGACCGCTGGAAACAGAACATCGGCGAAGTAGAAACTGCATTGCAAGCGAAGACACATCGTTGGCAAGGTGCCTCGGTGTCGATCGAGCGGATCGATGCGAAGGTTCGTCAGTGGTTGGCCGATCTGCCCGACCCGCCGCCGATCGCCAAGGTCTCGCGATTGCCGCGCCGCCGGACCTCGTGATCAACATGCGATCGGAAGAGGTCAGTTTGTTGCATCGGTTTATTGTCGTTCGGCTTTGGCGAAGCCAAACGACGGTAAACCGATGATGTTGTTGGCAACACGTGGGCTTGAGCATTAGCTTGAGCAGTTCGAATCAGGGACGGCATTCGCGGCATGCAAATCCGAGACGATGTATCGTTTCCATTCCAAATCGTTTGCGGCCCCGAAGTTGATCAGATAGCCGACTTGTTTATTGCAGATGCGCATGTAGTTGAACAGTTGGGCCTGGTGCTCGGGGAGGATGGTTTTGACAGTTTTTAATTCCGTGACGATCTCGCCAAAGACCAACAGATCCGGTTGATACTTTGTGTTCAGTACTCGCCCTTTGAAGAACACATCGACGACGGTTTTACGGAGAAACGGAATCTTTCGGAGCCCCAGTTCGATCTCCAAACTTTGTTGATAAATCTCCTCAGCCAAGCCATAACCGAGAACATTGTAAACCTCGAACGCCGCTCCCATCAGATCGTAGCCTTCTTGCTTCAACATTGGTTCTCACTCCCGTTGGGCGATACTGCGGAATCGTGGCTTTCGAATGCGGAACAGGAACACACCCTAATCTTCGCTGTTTTTTTCGCCACGTCAAAGCGAAAACTGGCCCCGTGATGCAAGTTTGTTGTGGCACCTGCCCTTCCACGAATTTAGAGCAATGATCAACTAGGGAATTCCTTGGACACGATCCACTAGGCAGGGGGGCTTCTGATAGTTCTGCGAAGCCGAGTGGTTTGAGAAACGGGAACACTGGTCCGCTCTAATCGTCACTGATCAGGAGCAAGCAGTCGACGTTCGACGAGGCTTGTTGCTTTCAGTTTCGTTAGCGTGGATCAGCGAAGATCAGTGGTTTGAGAAACAGGGACACTGATCTGCACTAATCGTCACTGATCTAGAGCAAGCAGTCGACGTGTGACGAGACTTGTCGTTTTCCGTTTTGTTAGCGTGGATTAGCGAAGATCAGTGGTTTAAGAAACAGGAACACTGATCTGCACTAATCGTCACTGATCAGGAGCAAGGAGTCGGTGTGCCGAGAGACGGCCAGACAATGAGTTTGGCTGCTTTCCGTTTCGTTAGCGTGGATTAGCGAAAGATCAGTGTTTTAATAAACAGGAACACTGCTCAGCTCTAATCGTCACCGATCAGGTTCAATCAGTCGGTGTGCGAGGAAACAGCCAGATAATGATCTTGGCTGCGTTCAGTTTTGTTAGCGTGGATCAGCGAAGATCAGTGGTTTAATAGACTGGAACAATGTTCTGCCAGAATCGTCGCTGGTTGAGATTTGGGAAGGCTCCCCGTAGGACGGTACGGATGAAGACGTTGCCTTTTTAACCAAATGCGTGCCCACAATCGCACGTCTTCCGTCGGACGTGCGACTCCTTCCCACATTTGGGACATTTTTTCTGTGTCCAAGTTGTCGATTGCGGTTTCGATTTAGGGCCGCTGCTGGCTTCGTTCGCCTTGCGTTTCCGTTCGGCTCGAAGCTTTTCGGTGCGTGCCGAATCGGCCTGCAAGACCGCGCACTGCGGATGAATTCCTCCATTGGAATAGGTCCGTTTGCCACAGATGGGACAGACCTTCCCCGATTCTTGAACTCTCCAAGGCGTCGGCTTCTTCTCGCTCATCGCGGCCTTCCTCCAGGCATGCACGCACCCCGGTCGGACATCCACGAGCCTTTCCATGCTCGTGCAACTCGCAACCTAACTGAAGCACTGGACGGACAATTCCAGCGCGTACCAACAAAGGCAGCATCTGGCGTTGTCGAAAACGCATGAGAGGAATACCGAAAAACACCCGGCTTCCAGTTAGTTCCTTCTGCGACGCTCAAAACTGTGCGTCGGCTGAAAGCAACCTAAGAAGAAAGGAACTCCAAAGCAAAGAGCCCATGCGACATTGTTAACTAATGTACAGCAAAACGGGGCAAAAGTCCACGAAGAACTAGAGATCAGCCCGGGCAATGGCGTTTTGTACTCTGGATTGGCCTCCCCACGGAGGGCGTACGGGAATTCCCCTGGGCAACTTGGAAGCTTACCGCCAGAACAACTATCATGGGCGCAAGTCTCGGGCGACGCGGCGATCGCCCGACGTTGGTCCCGCTGGCGCCGGTCCCTCATCTTCGACGGAGTTGCCCTTCTATGGTTCGCATTCAAACTTCATTCGCTTTGGCGATCGGAACCTGTTTGCTGTCGGCGGCGATCGCGGCTGGCGGTGACCGGCCCAACGTGTTGTTGATCTGTGTCGACGATCTGAAGCCGACGATTGGATGTTTTGGCGATCCCGTCGCAGTCACTCCCAACATCGACGCCTTGGCATCGCGAGGCGTTCGCTTTGACGCGGCCTATTGCAACCAAGCTGTTTGTTCGCCCAGCCGCAATTCGTTGATGACGGGACTGCGACCGCAGACGATCGGCGTCTACGATTTGGGAACTCACTTCCGGCTCGCAGTTCCCGATGCCGTCACGTTCAGCCAATACTTCAAACAGCATGGTTATCGGGCGGAGGGACTTGGCAAGATCTACCACACAGGCCATGGCAACATCAACGACAAGGCTTCCTGGAGCGTGCCGTTGTGGCGTCCCAAGGCGGCTCAATATGTCCAGCCCGAGAGTTTGCAAAACCACCGCCCCGATTCGAAGGGTAGGAATCGCGGACCGGCGACCGAAGCGGCCGATGTTTCGGATGAGACCTATGCCGATGGCAAGATCGCCCGCGAAGCGATCGCTCGTTTAACAGCCGCCAGCAAACGGGAAGACCAACCGTTTTTTATCGCGGTCGGTTTTCTGAAGCCCCACCTACCCTTCGTCGCTCCACAGAAATACTGGGACCTCTACCAACCCGATGCGTTGCCGATGCCCGAGGTGGTCGTGCCACCGACAGGTGCGCCGAGTTACGCTGCAGTCAAAGGTGGCGAACTGCGAAGCTACAGCGACATGCACGACAAAAAGGAGATCGATCCACAGACGACGCGGCATCTGATCCACGGCTACTACGCCGCCACCAGTTACGCCGACGCGCAGATCGGTCGCGTGATCGACAAAGCCAAACAACTCGGGCTGCTCGACAACACGATCGTCGTGCTGTGGGGCGACCACGGTTGGCATCTGGGCGATCACGGGATGTGGTGCAAACACACAAACTACGAACAGGCGGCGCGGATCCCATTGATCGTTGCCGCACCGAAATCGCAACCGGGACTCGTCAGCAACGCGCTCGTTGAAACTGTCGACATCTATCCCACGGTCGCTGAACTGGCTGGGCTGCCTCAACCGAAAGGCCTCGATGGAATCAGCTTTGCAAATCTGATCGAGAAGCCCGATGCAGCGACTCGCGATCACGTGACCCATGTCTATCCCCGCGGCAGCCGCTTGGGGCGGGCGATCCGCGATCCACGCTATCGGTTGGTCCAGTGGAAGTCGCCCGGCGGAAAAGACGCGACGGCGGAGCTGGAGCTGTACGACTACCAAACCGATCCACTGGAAACGAAAAACGTCGCGTCGGAAAATCCGGAGGTCGTCGCGCGGATGCTGGATCTGTTGGCACAACAACCCGAAGCGAAGCGTCAATGGAAAGCGAAGGGGAAGTCGGGATCGAATTCAAACGGAAAAGGGGCTAAGAAAACGCCGGGCAAACCTAAACCAGTCAGTACAGATGAAAAATCGGGAACCTAGCAAAATGATTTTGCGACGCCCTAGTATCCCCACGGGAGTAAACGATGTCCGCGACAAGTCATAGAAACTTGTTGGTTGGTGCCATGGCGGTGCAATTGCGGCTGATCGATGTCGGTGACGTCGCCGCGGCGATCGGCCGCTGGACGGAAGACAAGTCGCAGTCGCTGGAAGATTTGCTGCATGCGGAGAATCGCATCGACGCGCAGACCAAGCAACTGCTGACCTCGCTTGTCGACAAACAGATCGAGTTGCATCAAGGTTCGACCGAAGCCGCACTGGGAACGATCTGCCCGCCGTCGGAACCCTCGCTGTCGACACTCTACCAGTCGCTGCGACCGATCGAAGATGCCGATGTCACCGATTCACTGAACTCGGTTTCCGATATCGCTGCCGAATCGATCGACCCGTGGGCGACGAATTTTCACCCCACGACATCGGATGATTCGCCAACCGACGCGGCTGCGGCAGCGAGCCACCGAACCCGATATCAAAAGCTGCGCGATCATGCCAAGGGAGGCCTCGGACAAGTATATGTCGCCCGCGACGAAGAGCTGAACCGGCAGGTTGCATTGAAACAGATCCAGGCGAGGTTCTCCGGTGACCAAGGGGCTCGGCAGCGATTCATTCTCGAAGCCGAGATCACCGGCGGGCTGGAACATCCCGGCGTGGTCCCGGTTTATGGTTTGGGCGTGTACGAGGATGGCCAACCCTATTATGCGATGCGATTTATTCGCGGGCAGAGCATGGAAGCGGCGATCGCGTCGTTTCACCAGCGGTTCCCCAAATCGGGAGCGCCGGCGTGGCGCGATCCCGAGCGGACGTTGGAACTGCGGAAGCTGTTGAGTCGCGTTTTGGATGTCTGCCAAGCGATCGCGTACGCTCATTCTCGCGGCGTGTTGCACCGCGACATCAAACCCGACAACATCATGCTGGGGAAATATGGTGAGACGTTGGTCGTCGATTGGGGCTTGGCGAAAGTCGCTGGATTAGACGATGTCGAAGCCGGGGCGGTCGATGAACCGCATCTGGCTCCCGCGTCGGGAAGCGATTCGGCGCCAACACGATTTGGGAGCGTGATCGGCACGCCGGGCTACATGAGTCCCGAACAGGCCAGCGGGGAGATCGATGCGATTGGTCCCGCAAGCGATGTCTATTCGTTGGGGGCTTCGCTGTACTGTTTGTTGGTCGGCAAACCACCGTTTCAATCGCGCGACGCCGACGGCAATCCGCTAACGATCACTCAGTTGTTAGAAAAGGTTCGCAACGGTGAATTCACCGCGCCGCGTCAAATCGATCCTGCGATTCCGAAACCACTGGCGGCGATCTGCATTCGCGCGATGGCCAAAGATCCCGAAAATCGCTACGCCAATCCGCTGGAACTGGCCGACGAACTGGAGCGTTGGATGGCCGACGAACCGGTCACG
Organism: Rosistilla ulvae; assembly: GCF_007741475.1. Lineage (NCBI taxonomy): Bacteria > Pseudomonadati > Planctomycetota > Planctomycetia > Pirellulales > Pirellulaceae > Rosistilla > Rosistilla ulvae. The sequence goes on from NZ_CP036261.1 coordinate 2,717,564, forward strand.
GCGTACCGCGAATCGAGCCTGCAACGACTGCGCCGCTGGGTCAAGCGGCACCAGACCTTGGCCGCAGCCAGCGCCGCGATCGTGCTGGTTTCCGTGTTGGGATTGAGTTCGTTTTCGGTAGTGCTCGGCAAGAAGAACATTCAACTGGCCGAGCTGGCTGATTCGCTGAGCACCAAAAACCACCAGCTCGATCAACGCGGCCAGGAGTTACAAAAATCGAACGAAGAGCTGCGGATCGCCGAAGCGGAAGCGACTGAAAAGGCAGCGATCGCAACGGCGGTGACTGAGTTTTTAAACGACGACTTGTTGGCGCAAGCATCGCCAGCCAGAAACCCCGAGCCGCAGCTGCAAGTCCGCACGCTCTTCGAACAAGCACTCGAGAGCATGCAGGATCGGTTCGCCGATCAACCGCTGGTCAAAGCCAAGCTGTTGCACACGATTGGCATCGCTTCGGGCTATCTTGCTCAGTGGAGTGAAAGCGAGGCGGCGTTGGCCGAAGCGCTGCGTCTGCGGAAAGAATTCTTGGGGCCCCGAGATGTCGAGACATTAAGGACCGAAGCGGCGTTGGGCCGAGTGGCTGGATCGAGCGGGAAATATGCCAAGGCCCACACCCTGCTGACGTCGACTCTGCAAGCGCAGCTGAGCGAATTAGGGGACGAGCATCCGGATGTTTTCGAGACGCAGGACAGCTTGGCGGGGTTGTACAGTTTGTTGGGTGAGTTTGACAAAGCCCATCAATTGAACGAACAGTCGATCGTGGGGTACACGAAATCAATTGGCCCCGATGCCGCCGAGACGCTGGACTGTTTGATCACAAAAGTCGGATTGTTGGCGGATGCGGGACGCTTCGCCGATGCATTGCAGCTATCGAACGACGTGCACACTCGGGCGGCTGCCGCCTTGGGGCCGCTGCACTTCACAACCTACGACGCGCTGCTGTCGCGGGCTCAGCAGTTGTATTCGCTCGGCCGCCACGATGAAGCCTCCAACGTCTACACGACTTTTATGGAAGAGTTGGTGAAAACGCAGGGCGAATCGCATCCGTATGTTGCCATCGTGCGGAACGATCTGGCGTTGATCGATTCGGATCACGGAGACCCGGTGCAGGGTCTGGCAACGCTGCGTGAACTCGCTCGCGCGTCGATTGAAAAGCTGGGGCCCGCTCACCGAGAATCGATCATGTCGCAGTTCAATGTGGGGACGGCGCTAAATGCGTTGGGGCGATATGAGGAGTCGCTACCGGTCTTTGAAACGGTGCTGCAAGCGGCCAACGACAGCCTGGGGCCGGTGAGTCCGTCGGCTTTGCAGACTCGCCTTCTACTGGCGGAAGTCCATTGGGAACTCGGCGATCACGCGTCGGCACAGTCGTTGTTGGAGGAAGTGATCGCGCTTGCGAAGACTCCGATGCAAGCGGAAGCGAAAGTGGTGCTCGACTCAAAGACGTTGTTGGCGGCGATCTATGGGGCGGCGGAAAGGTACGACGAGGCCCGCGAATTACTGATGGCGGTTCGCACGGGATATACCAATCTTGGGCTTGGGAAGACACAAGTCATCGTCTACCCGACGGAAAACCTGATCGATGTCTTGGTCTACAGCGACCGGACCGATGAATTGGACGAACTGTTGCAGCAGCTGGACGACGATTTTGGTGCCGATTCGGTGCTCGCAAATCAGTTGAGGCTACGGATGGCGGAGAATTGGATCGAGCGTGGGGAAATCGATCGAGCCGATGTGTCGATCCAGCAGGTGACGCAATGGTTGACGGGCCGCGATCCGCTGGAGCGTTCCGAGTTTGGGGTGGCTTATTATCTGGCGGGCTTGATGAGCATGCTGAAACGCAGCCAGCAAGCGATCGACGTCTATGAACGCTTGGTCGTCCGGCAGTCGGAAGTGTTGGGCGCCAATCACGTCGATCGCTTGTTGACGCTGCACGATTTGGCTTTTGAATACAGCGAGTTCGGGCAGCACAAGGAGTCGGCGAAGCTGTATTCCGAAGTCGTTCGCCGCCGAACCGAGGTCTATGGTCTGGAGAGCGATCATACGTTGCAGTCGCTGTACAACCTATCGATGGAGCAGTTTGCGCTCGCCGATCATAAGGGGACGATCGAGTCGATGAAGCTATTGGTCAAGGCGGCGGAAGCTCGCGGCGAACCGATCGTTAACCGAATGGAATTGCACACAGGGCTCGCCCACGCGTTGATGAAAACAAAGGACTACGCCGCCGCCGTGCCCCATTTCCAGGCCGGCGTCGAGGGGATGATCGAGACCTACGGCGAGGCGGACGATGACACGCTGCTGTTGATGCACCAATTGGCCTATTGCATGGACGCCGCCGCGCAGCGCGAGGAATCGATCGCGATGTATCGCCGCGTCGTCGACCGACGATCCGAGGTGCTGGGCGCAGCTCACGGTCACACGCTGATGTCGCTGGGGAACATGGCTCAGGTCCAAGCGACTGCCGAACTGGAACAGGGAGCCGAGGAATCGATCGCTGACATGCAGCGGCGGATCGAATCGCTGGACGTCGGCGATGTGGTCGCGATCGATGCGAACTATGCGATCGCCGAGACCTATCGGAAGATGAACCGATTGGATGATGCGATCACCTTTTACCGGAAGGTTGCCGACGGACGCCGGACGTCGCTGGGGGAAGAACACGAGCGGACGCTGTTGGCAATGCATCAGGTCGCCTACACCTGCAGCTTGGCAGGGCAATTCGACGACGCGATCGAGATTTACGCCAAGGTCGTCGCGGGGCGCAGCAAGTCGTTGGGGCGAGCGCATCCGCACACGATGTTGTCGCTGAACAACGCGGCAAAAATTGAAATGGGACGCGGCAATCGGGCCGAGGCCGCTGCGCTCTACGAGGATATTTTGAACCGGATCGTCGAGGCCAAAGGGCTTCGACATGTCGATACTTTGATGCCGCGGATGGAGCTAGCGAATTTGAAGTATCAGTTAAAAGAGTACGCGATGGCGACGGAGCTGTATTCGCTTTCGGTCGACGTGATGCGGAAGAGCTTGGCGACGACGCCCAACGATACGACGCGAGAAGGATTCGCCGGCGTGTTGGTGATGTTGGCCGATGCCGAAGCCCACGACGGCCAATTTCTCGCCGCGGGGAGGCACGCTCGCGAGGGGCTGGAGATGTTTGAGGTCGTCGCGCCGGAGAACTGGTTGCGCTATCGCAGCCTGAGCGTGATCGGTGGATTGCAGGCCGCCGACGGACAGCATGTCGAAGCGCAAGCAGCGCTGCAGCAGGCCTACGAGGGATTGGCCGCTAGCGAATTGCCTAGGGCCGGCATTCTGTTGAACCAAGTGCAAATCGAAACGGTCGACCGCTTGCTCGATTCTTATACGCAAACCAATAATGCGGAGCAGGTCGCCAAGTGGAAACAGGTTAAGGAGAGCTTAACCGAGCAGCCGCAGCCATGACCGCGCCGGGCGTGTCGAGGCAGGCGGATTTGCTGTCAGAAACCAGCGGCGTCCGCAGTGCCTTTGGATTGCGAAGTGGTGTCGGATTCCGACCTTAGCTTGTTGGGCCGTGCTTCGCCGGTCATTGCGGAAGGGGTTTGCGACATTCAACCAAACGAGTTGCTCGCTTTGACAACGTCCATTCACACGCCAGCGCTTCGCGTCCCGCAGGGATTTTTCTACGGCTACTTGATGGTTCCTGTCGCCTCATTGGCTCAGATCTGCACCGCGCCGGGACAAACCTTTGCGATTTCTGCATTTATTCCAGCGATCCGCGACTCGTTGCAATTGAGCGAAATTTCGCTCACCTCCGCCTATATGATCGGCACCTTGCTGGCTGCGTTTCCGTTGATGTTGGTCGGCCCGATCGCCGACAGGATCGGCAACCGAGCGACGATCACCGGGATCGTGTTGCTGTTGGCCGGGGCTTGCTTCTTCGCTTCGTTTGTCAATTCCTTTGTGACCCTGCTGCTCGCCTTCTTGGCCCTCCGGTTTCTGGGCCAAGGTTCCTTGTCCTTGCTCAGCAGCAACACCACGTCGATGTGGTTCCGCACCAAGCTGGGCCGCGTTTCGGCGATCATGAGTATCGGCATGGCGGGCGCCTTCGCCGTCATTCCAGGCTGGTTGTTGGCCAGCATCGAGAGCTATGGCTGGCGAGAGACCTATCGCGGCTTGGGGCTGGTCGTGGCGGGGATCATGTTGCCGCTGCTGGCGATTGTCTATCGCAATCGCCCCGAGGACGTAGGCCAACATTTGGATGGCAACCGCCCCGACGAACCGCTTCCTCACGCCGAGGGCTCTCGCGCCACCGGATCCCAGCGGACCGTCGCGATCGAAGAGCGTTCGCTGTCGCTGCGCGATGCGATGCGGCAGCCGACGTTTTGGATCCTGATGACGATCATGTCCGCGTGGGCGATGATCGGCACCGGCCTCGTCTTTTATCTGTTTGCGATCGGCGAAGCTCGCGGGATCGATAAAGACGCCACCGCCGCGGTCTTCAAAACGTTTGCGTTGAGCATGTTGGCGATGCAATTCAGCGGCGGCTTCTTGGCTGATCGGTTTGCGTTACACCATTTGTTGTTCGCCGGAGTGGGACTGTTGAGCTTGGGGACGCTGACGTTGTTCTTCGCCCAAACATCGCCTCAATTGCATCTCTTCGGGCTGTTGTTTGGTGCCGGGCAAGGAATCACCGTAGCGGTCAACGCGACGGTCTGGGTACGTTATTACGGGCGTGCTCATCTGGGAAAGATTCGCGGGACGTCTTGGAGCGCGTCGGTCGCCGGCAGCGGCGCCGGACCGTTTCTGTTGGGCTGGGCCAAGGATCACTCGGGGCACTTCGAGCCCGCGATCATCGCCTTTTTATGTATTCTCATTCCGCTGGTGCTGTTGGCGTTGTGGGTCCGTCCTCCGGCGCGACCCGATGTTTTGGCACCCGCCGCCTCGTGACTTCCTTTCGATTGCAAGACCGATGATTGACGACTTAAACCTGCAGTTTGGTATCGATAAAAAAATCGCCTTCACCTTGGGCAACGGCGATCTCCCCAAAGCGATCCTGTTGGCCGAAGACGCAACCGCCGAGATCTATCTGCACGGCGCACATGTCACTTCGTTCCATCGACATGGTTGGGGCGAGATGTTGTGGATGAGCGACGAATCCAACTTTCGGACCGATCGTCCGATCCGCGGAGGCGTGCCGATCTGCTGGCCTTGGTTTGGACAGCCACAACCCGAATTGCCTCAGCACGGCTTTGCCCGCACGTCGCAGTGGGAAGTTATCGAGACGAAGACACACGCCGATCCCAGCTTGGAGATCGCGTTGCGTTTGACCGACAGCGAGGCGACGCGGCAGTTGTGGCCGCACCCGTTTGAACTGACGATGCGAGTGATCGTTGGTCGCGATCTGACGATGCAATTGAGCTGTCTGAACACCGGCGAGGAACCGCTGGATGCCGAGGCGGCGCTGCACACCTATTTCCACGTTCAAGATATCGATGCGGTGCGAGTCGCGGGACTCGAGGGCCGAAGCTACATCGACAAGCTCGATGCGATGCAGGTCAAACCGCAGGCGGGCGAACTGACGATCGATCGCGAGGTCGACCGAATCTATCTCGAAACGCCCGACGCGGTCACGATCCACGACGGAGCCGAGCGACGGATCGAGATCCAAAAATCGGGCAGCCTGTCGACGGTGGTTTGGAATCCGTGGATCGATAAATCGGCGGCGATGGCTGATTTTCCCAACGACGGCTACCGGACGATGGTCTGTGTCGAAACGACCAACGCGGCCGACGACGTCCGCACGATCCAACCGGGCGAAGTCCATACGATCACGCAATCGTGCCGCTGTGAACCGGCAACTGGCCCCGCCGATCCTGCGGAAGCTATATTGTAGGTCCCCATTTTCGATTGCCCCTTGAAACACTTCACGGACTTCCTTCGATGCGATATTCCCCTCTCCGCTCGGTCGCTTCGCTGCCACGACTCGCTCTGTTCGCTTGTATCTTCAGCCTATCGGCCGCGCTGACGGTTGCCGACGAATCGCCCAACAGCGATTGGATCGATCTGAAATTGCAGCGTGATACGGTTTGGGAGCCCTGCAATTTTGGAGGCGATGGAGAGGTCGAGTTCTCCGAAAACCAGGCGGTCCTCGAGATGGGCGATCCGCTGACTGGGATCCGATTGGTCAAAGAGTTTCCCAAAGATGGCTACGAGATCCAGTTTGAAGCTTCGCGTTTGGAAGGCTTTGACTTTTTTGTCGGCCTGACTTTTCCCGTCGCCGAATCGCACTGCAGCTTGATCCTGGGCGGTTGGTCGGGAGCCGTGATCGGACTCTCGAACATCAACGGCGCCGACGCTTCGAACAACCCCACGACGCGCGAGGGGGATTTTGACAACAATCGTTGGTACCGTGTCCGCGTTCGAGTCGCCCCCGATCGGATCACAGCTTGGGTCGACGACAAGCAGTGGGTCGATCAGACGCGGCAGGGTGTTGAGTTTGGGATTCGGGGGGAGATGGATCCGTCGACGCCGGTGGGGATCGCGACCTATCAATGCAAAGTCGCTTACCGAAAGATTCAATATCGACGGCTGAACTCAGGCGAAGTAAAACCCTCCAACAAACCACAGCCGACCGATTCGAAGAGCAAGTAGGAATGAACGACCCCGAATTTGATGAGCATTGGATGGGGCGAGCCTTGGAGCTTGCTTATGCCGCCGCAACCGCCGACGAAGTGCCGGTCGGCGCGGTGATCCTGAACGAAAAGCGGCAAGTGATCGCCGCTGCGCACAACCAACGCGAACAACTGCACGATCCGACGGCGCATGCGGAGATGATCGCGATCACTCAAGCCGCCGAAGCGATCGGCGATTGGCGACTGGAGGGTTGCACGCTGTACGTGACGCTGGAACCGTGTCCAATGTGTGCCGGTGCGATCTTGCAAGCTCGCGTGCCACGGGTGGTCTACGGTGCCGACGATCCCAAGGCCGGCGCGGTCCGCAGTCTGTATGAACTGCTTTCCGACGATCGATTGAATCACCAATGTGCGGTCACCTCCGGCGTGCTTAGCTCGCGTTGTTCGGGAGCGTTGACCGATTTTTTTGCCGCGAAACGGGCGATGGGGAAGAAGTAGGAAACGAACTTGAGCAACGAGTTACAAAAGCTGGACATCGGTCGTTGGGGTGATCAGGTCATCGGTCTGGGGGAAGATGCCGACGTGCATCTGACGATCAGCGAGAGCTACAGCAGTAGCATGATCCAGGTGCCGATCCATGTTCGCCGCGCCAAAGCGGAAGGCCCCGTGGTTTTTGTCACCGCCGCGATCCATGGCGATGAACTCAACGGCACCGGTGCGATCCGCGAACTGATCCAAGAGGAATTGGAACTGACGCGCGGGTCGTTGATCCTGGTGCCGGTGCTGAACCTGCTGGCTTTCGACCGGCACACCCGCTACACCCCCGATCGCCGCGATCTGAACCGCTCGTTTCCCGGATCGGCTAGCGGCAACATGGCCAGCCGAATGGCGCGGACACTGTTCGATCAGATCGTTGGCCGCGCCGACTTTGGCATCGACCTGCACACCGCCGCGATCCGCCGCACCAATTATCCGAACGTCCGCGGCGATCTATCCAACCCGGCCGTGCGGCGGATCGCCACCGCGTTTGGATCGGAGATCGTGCTCAATGGCCAGGGACCCGGCGGCGCCTTGCGCCGCGAAGCGTGCCAGGTCGGTTGTCCGACGATCATTATGGAAGGGGGCGAGATCTGGAAAGTCGAACCCGATGTCGTCGCCAACGCGGCGCGTGGTGTTCGCAACGTTTTGCGCGATCTGGAAATGTTGGGCGGTCCGCCCGAACAGGCTCCCTACCAAGTGATCGTCGAGACTTCGAAATGGGTGCGAGCCGAGAAGGGTGGCTTTTTGCAGTTTCACGTTCAGCCGGGAGAGGTCATCGTCAAAGGTCAGCCCGTGGCGACTAACACCAACCTGCTGGGCCGCGAACGCTGCATCCTGGAAGCTCCGTTCGACGCCGTCGTGATCGGGATGACAACGCTGCCCGCGGGCAGCCCCGGCGAACCGGTCTGCCATCTGGGAATGTTGCCCGAGGGCTTCGATCCCGAGACGCTGCATCAGCTGAGAGGCGGGACGCAACGCGAGGCGACTTAAGAAGCAGCAGTTGCCGCTTGCCGCTGTTAAAAAAGACGTGTTCCCATATGTCCTGCTCTCCCAGCCCCCGACGTGGCGCACTGGGAGAGCAGTTTAGTGGTGCATCGTCAGATTAGAAGTAGCGGTTCCAAATGGCCCGCAACTGGCCGTCGAACATCTTGTCGGAACTGTCGCCGATCGGCACGGTGTAGCCGATCGAAATCGCTTCGTTGGGACAGACTTCAAACGTGCTGCCGAAGACCATGTTCAGGTTCGATTGGTAGTCGGCGTTGGGAGTTCCCAATACGAACACGCCATCGGTCAACGAGCTGCTGCGCTGCAGTTGCCGTTCATAGTGCATTTCGATCGTTGGGATAATCGCGTCGAAGATCGCATCCTTCTTCTCGCCGCGGCGGCGCAAAAAGTACCCGAATCCGCCATCGGTATACAACCGCGTCGTGTCGCGCAGCCGGCTCTCAAGGCCACCGTTGGTGACTACGTGGTTCCCGGTGGTATCGATATCGACCTGAATGAAACCTTGGTAGAACAACCGCTCGGTCAGATTGGCGATACTGGCGAGATAGGGCATCAAGTGAACCGCTTGGTTTTCAACCACCACTGCGGTTGAACCGTCGGCCAATTTGATCGTCAGGTCGTTTGTCGACGGCAGCGTTACCGACACGCCTCCCGAAACAACCCAGTCGGTCGATTGAAGCAGGATCTGTTTGTACGCCAAGAACAGATCGCCGACTTCGATATTTCCCGATGCGGTCTGTCCAAAGGCGCGTATGTCGGAAGAGAGTGTCGATGCGTAGGGGACTCGGAATTCGAACGAGGCACGCTGGTTGGTCCCCATCGCGTATTCGAATCCGGGAGTAAATCGGCTGACCGCGACGCCGGAATTGTTCAATGGAACGCTATCCATGTAGTCGTAATTAAAGAAGACGCGAGTCCGGGGCAACGGACTGTTGTTCGTTGCGATCTTCGACCGCCCGACAACGGCCGCACCGGCATTGGCTGCATCGGGGATGACGATATTGAACGTCTGTTGGCCATTGACGGCGATGTCCCAAAGTTCACCGTTGACGATCATGCCGCCATTCTGATCGGTTGCCGTGGCATTCAGGAAGACGGTGTTCGCCGGCAGGCCCAGGTTTGTCCCGCCGATGCTCTCTTCGACTTCGAACGTATAGCGGCCATCCCCACCCAATGTTCCACGTCCTACCGAGACGAAATCGGGATTGGCGACGTTGCCCGCGACGTCAAACAGCAGCGAGCTGTCGGCTTGATCGACTGGAATCACACCGTTTCCTGTCGCTACCATCGGTGTGCCACGGACGGTTTGCGTTCCTTGCAGGTTCATTCTTCCCGAACCACCAAAACCGCCGCCGATCATCACAGGAGCTTGACGAATGTTCAAGGCAGGGACCGGGCCGCAAGAGTTGAGGCAGGAGAGATTGCTGAATGCATTGAGCAGCGATTCGCATCGGCTGGGCGAATGCTGGGGACAGCAGTTGCCGGCATTGCCGCGATGCATCGGTTGCTCATGATACGACGGGGCGGCGTATCCAGGCGTTTGCTGGTAGGAGACGCTTGCAACATCGGGACCATCGCCGGTTGGCGGTTCGGGCAACGGTTGGCCACAACCGCTGCAGCCCCGTGGGCCGCCGACATAATTTTCGTTGACCTGACCACATGTGCAGGTGACCTGCTCCGACAGCACGTATGCGATCGGAGACGGTCCTGGACCGGTAGCGGCAATCTGCGCCTGGAGTCCCGACGCCGTTGCCAATACCACGATGAAACCGAAAAGGCCCGCCCGAACCATAATGTCACCCCTGCTATTCCTGCCTAAGTCCATTGCCGACGGCGGATTTTCAGCCGACCCGTCTTTTAGCTGTGTTCACTGCATCGTCCAAAGGGGTGGTTGCGATAAAACAAATATCCGTTACTAGCGCTGGTATTGGTAAAAAAGGTAAGACCGCGACGACCTGCCAATGCGGAACGATCGGTAAGCTTGACCATTCTCGATTGCATTGTGGTCTCCCAGATAGCGTGCCGATGTCGATAACGCTTAAGATTTAAGGCATACCCGGCTGATCCGCCAGGTTCCTCCACAGCAAAGCCATGTCTGAAAAACCAAAATCAAGGCCGAAATCTGACGTTACGCAGGACCTTGATGCGGCCAGCGCTCACGATCCGCACGAATCGGATTTCTCTGTCGCGGAGGACAATCAGGAACTTCCGCTTCCGATCGACATCGGCGATTACACCCTCACACGGTTGATCGGTTCCGGAGGAATGGGGCGTGTCTACCACGCGATGCATCGGCCGATGCAACGGACGGTGGCGTTAAAGACTCTGCCGCCGAGCCGGATGCAGAACCAGAAAGCTGTCGAGCGGTTTTATACCGAAGTCCGCGCCGCCGCCCGTTTGATGCATCCCAACATCGTGACGGCATTTGACGCTGGGCACAAAGGCGATCAGCACTATCTGGCGATGGAGTATGTCGAAGGGGCGACGTTAACGCAGATCGTCCGCGAATCGGGACCGTTGGAACTTTCCCTCGCCGTCGACCTGATTCGCCAAGCGGCCACCGGTTTGCAGCACGCTCACCGGGCGGGGATTGTCCATCGCGATGTCAAACCGAGCAATCTGATGCTGACGCCCGACGAGGTCGTTAAAGTGCTGGACCTCGGGCTGGCAACGATCGGTTCGGAAACGGGCACTCACGGCCGACGGGGGCGGTTGGTCGGAACGATCGAATACATGGCTCCCGAACAGATCGAAGACGCTTCGAACCCCGATCGTCGAAACGACATCTACAGCCTTGGGGCGACCTTCTTCTTTCTGTTGACGGGGCGGACGCTGTATCAAGGCGGGATTTTGGAACAGGCGCGGGCGCACCGCGACGAACCGCTTCCCGATCTCTTCGCGCTGCGACCCGATGTCGACGTGCGATTGGACCAAGTGCTTCGACGGATGTTGGCCAAACGGCTCGACGGACGCTACAGCTCGCTGGCCGAAGTGCTCGAAGATCTCGACGAATGGTCCGCCGGGGCGACGCTTTCGGATTGGACCGACACCGGAGCGCGGCTGACGTTGCCCAGCGAACAATTGACCGATGGCGTCGAACCGACCACGGCCGTCGGGCGTTCGAGCGTGTTGGGGTTGGATGTGGGGATGTTTTATGTCGCTGCCGCGATGGCCGAAGCGGGGCAACCAATTCGAATGGGAAATGCCGGCAGCAACCAGCAACCGCTGCTGCAGTCCGCCGTGGCGACAACCCGCGAGGAACAGACGATCTTTGGGGGGGACGCGATCCAGTTGCGAACCAAGACGCCGCACCGCTTGGCCCATTGCGTGCAGCTGTATCTGGGGACGACAAAATTGGATCGCCACATCGGCGATCGCCAGTGCCCTCCCGAGGTAGCGATCGGGATGATCATGCGGCATGCAGCCCGCAACGCTTGGCAATTGAAAGGCCGCCCCGCCGTCGTGGCTGTTACCGTCCCGGCCTGTTACGACCAGGCGCGGCGACGCAGCACGATGCAAGCGGCGCAGGTTGCCGGCTTCGATTCGATCCGCTTGATCGATCGCCCGCTGGCGGCGGCGCAGAGCCAGTTGATCGAAGAGCATGCGGCCCTACCGCCGCCGAAACCATCGGAGGTTTGTTATTGGTTGGTCGCCTCGGTAACAGGGTTGGCGATGGAGATCTCGGTCGTTCGACATGTTGGTGGGCGATTGCAGTTGTTATCCAGTGTCGGCGATTGGAATCTCGGCCTGCTGACGTGGCAACAACGGGTGGTCGATTTGGCGGCGACCGATTGTTTGCGTCGGCTGCGACTCGACCCACGCAAAGAACTGAAGGATGCCGTCAGTTTGCAATTGGCGTGCGAGAAGGCGCTGCGTCAGTTGTCGATCAAACCGCAGGCCGACCTCGATTTCCGGCTGCAGGGTCGCGCTGCGACGGTGACACTCAAGCGGGCTACGTTCGGTGCCGCCTGCAGCGACCTGTTGGTCCATCTCAATGGCATGATCGGCCAAGCGCTCCATGATTCGGGGATCGATCCGACCCAGTTGAGCAATTGTTTAACGGTCGGAATGTTGACGCGGATGCCGCAGATCACCGAAGTGCTGCACGGACGAATCGGTTCGCAGGTGCCGATTATCGCCGTCGATCGCCCCGCCTTGGCCGCCGGGGCGGCGTCGGCAGTGATGGGGGAATTGCCGGGACAAACGCACGTCTTTCCCGCGCCTCATTCATGCTGTTCCCACGACCTGGGCCTGCTGATTCGGGATGGCAAACGGATGCGACCGAGAACCGTCCCGGTGTTGACACGATCGACCAAGCTGCCCGCTCGCAAGACCCGTCGCTTGTTACAACCTCAGCCCGGGCAACGCCCTGCGCTGACGCTGATCGAATCGGCCGGTTGGCAGGGAGACGCCTGGCGATCGTTGGGGAATTTCCATCTGCCCGAACACAGTAGCGAAACGCCGTTGGAAGCCGTTTTGGAAGTCGATGCCAACGGATTGCTCAAGGTTGGCGTCCACGACCCCAACACCGGCCACGTGCAACGCGTCCCGCCGCTGCCACAACCGATGATCGACGAAGCTGACCTGCCAACTTGGCGTGCGTGGGTCGACAAGACGATGCGTTAGTCACTGTTGGACGGCGCGATTCGATCAGTGGTCGCTCGAGCCTTGATCGTGGTGTTTCCACGAACTAGATCATTGCTCGAGCGACATGTGCAACCGATCGGGTTAGCGACCAGGCGTTGATGCCAGCGGGATATCAAAAGTGTTTTCACCGGCGGCGACCTCTACGATCAATTCGCTGCTGCCGACGTCCTGGAATTTTTGGGGGATCTCCATCGCGCTGTTCGCTTGTTCCGGATTCGTTGGCGTTCCGTCGGGGCCCACTTCCACGGCGAGCGGCATCACAGCGACGTGATACGTCCCTGGTGTGCAGGTGAGTGTATAGGTTCCGTCTGCGTTTAATTCCGCGCCGCCGCTTTCTCCCAATTCGGATAGCAGCAAGAGGTTTCCGCTGTCGAGCGGTTGATCGTCCACCGTCACGAGTCCCGACACGGCGGCGGTTCGTGGATCGTTTTCACCGCAACCTAGGGTGAGCAGAAGGGCCAGCGACAAAGCCGCTCCGAGGACTCGTGCCTGAAGCACTGGAAAGGTCGTCATGAGACTCTTGGATTGGGATTTCATTGTGTTCTACGTACGATGGGAAACGAATGCGAAACGTCGATAGGAAATCGATCCGCGTGGAAGTCGCGTGATTTTGCCTATAAGGAAAGGATTTAGATCTTGAACCAACGCGGTGCTCATCATTTTCGGGAGAGCACCGCGTCGGAAGCTTTTTTGGGCATGCACGGCCAACGGTCAAAGGAACCGTCAGCAGAGCGTTTTGATTTGCGGGACGGTTTAGAAAACGTCGCCGGGGATTACGTTGCCATCGTCGCGAATGCAGAGATTACGCAGCACCAGGAACTCCATGGTCTCGGAAAGAAATCCGACTCCGCCATCACCACGCGTGACCTGGACACCGCCGGGATGCATCGAATGCAAAGCGTTGTTGACACCGTCGCGGTGGTTCCCGCCCGATCCGCTCAATTGCAGCGTTGTACCGATAGGGTAACGCATCGAGGTGATCTGCCGGCAATACGGGTTGCTGGTCCACTTATAAAAAGTGTCGTTATTGGGTGGAGTCGTGTCTGCAGCCGACCCGGCCCAGGCACCCCATTCCGCAGAACTACGAATTTCAGTTCGCGCCCCGGATGTGGTCTCGCCCCACGACGACGATTCGCCAATCACCACGGTATTGCTGAGCCCATCGGTCAGATCGCGAAAGCGAACACTGTCGTTGGGAATCATTGTTCCGTTGGCACACGCATACCCAGCCGATCCGCTAATGCAGCGTCCCATACCGGTTGGATCGCTGCTGTTGGTCGCGCTGGTCGGCGCACCCGAGATGCCGATATACGACATCGTCGCCATCTTGGAGTCGTCCCCGGCAGTGACACGCAAGTGCATCGGCGTCGCAGCGCTCGAAGGGCACCAGAACATATCGGGTGTCCAGTTGTCGACGACGTTAGCATTCACGCCACCGATGCTAAAGCCGCGGGACAGGCCAATTTCCAATTTGTCGTAAACCGATTGTTGCTCCACGAATGGTAGGACTGGAACGGTCCAGGCATGGATCAGAAGGCCAAGCGATCCGATCGGCATCGCTCGATGGACGTCGTGATAGTTGTGAAACGCCAATCCGAGTTGCTTCAGATTGTTCGAGCATTGCATTCGGCGAGCCGCCTCGCGCGCCGACTGGACCGCGGGAAGCAACAGACCAACCAAGATTCCGATGATCGCGATCACGACGAGGAGTTCGACGAGCGTAAAGCCCCTACTTACATTACGACGCATGGCATTTTCCTTTGCATAGAGAAAACTTAAAAAACAACCAACTGAAACGGAACGTTTCCCAAGGATCGTTCCATCAAAAAGCAGCTCACAAAAATTGTGAGCCAATCAGAAACCGACGCCAGTACAACTCTACGTTGAACCGACACCTGTGAGTCTAAAACGAGAGCCTGGAACGGCTGTCGCAATCATGAAACTACGACAGACGTTCAATTTCGCGAGCGTCTGCACCACTCAATGGGCAGGGATTTCAGCCGTCGATTTCGACTTAAGCGATGATCTGATCGATCGGTTTACCGTGATCGATCTCGAGTCGTTTGCGGCCGGGGATTTCAAGTTTTCGGGAATCGAGTCCCAACTGTTTCAGGATCGTGGCATGGATGTCGGTCACGTAATGGCGATCCTCCACGGCATGGAATCCGATCTCGTCGGTCGCGCCGTGAACAACGCCACGTTTCAGTCCGCCACCGGCCATCCAAACGGAGAAGCCATAGATGTGGTGATCGCGTCCGTCGCTTTTTTGGGATCCAGGGGTGCGACCGAACTCGGTGGCAAAGACGACAAGCGTTTCGTCCAACAGACCACGTTGTTCGAGATCTTCCAACAGACCTCCGATCGGTTGATCGACGGCGAGCGAGTTTTTGGTGTGGTTGGGCTTCAACTTGGAGTGCGCATCCCATGCCCCCGCACCACCACCGCCGTGCTGGATCTGGACAAATCGGACACCTTGCTCGACAAGCCGTCGGGCGCCAAGCAACTGCATTCCAAACTCGCGCGAGTGCGGTTTGTCGATTCCATACATCGCTTGCGTCTGAGCTGTCTCTTGGGAGAAGTCGACGACGTCCGGAATCGAACTCTGCATCCGGAAGGCAAGCTCATACGAGGCGATTCGGGCAGCCATCGCTGGATCGTTCGGGTATTCCAACTGACGTCGATTGTTGAGTCGTTGGATCAGATCCTGTCCGATCTCTTGCGACGACCGCGCGAACGGACGCTCTGGGCTACTGAAATCCAACGGATTGTTGGGGTCGACGCGCATCGGGACCGCGTCGTGAGCGGGGCCCAGGTAATGTCCGTCCCGTTTGTTCCAATACTCCCGCTTGCCGATCGAGATGAATTGCGGCAGGTTCTCGTTCAACGACCCCAAGCCGTAATGCACCCAAGCGCCTAACGTCGGGTAATTCCCATCGTTCAGATGGCGTCCCGAATGAAATTGCGTTTGGGCGCCGTGGTTGCTGTCAGTCGTATACATCGACCGGACAACCGCCAGCTTGTCGACATGTTTTGCGATGTGCGGGAACCAATCGCTAACCTCGATTCCGCTTTCACCATGTTTCTTGAATCCCATCTGCAACGGATACAATTGGTTGCGTTGGTTCCCGTTCCCATCGGGGGCGGAGACGCGAGCCAGGGCGAGTTTCTCGGGATCTTGCGTGTCGGCGAACGGCGTTTCGGCGATCGTCTTTCCGGCATATTTCGTCAGCATCGGCTTCGGATCGAAGCTCTCCATCTGGCTGACACCGCCATTCATAAACAACCAAATAACGCTCTTCGCTTTGGGCGGCATGTGAGGCTCGCCAGTCGGCGGCGACCAAGCGGCTTCGTGACCGCCCGCTTCGCGTTGCAGCATCGCTCCCAAAGCCAAGCCAGTAAAACCCATGCCCATATCGGCAAGAAACGTACGACGCGGCGCATGGCCGTTGAAAAACTTATTCATTTTCATTGGTCCTCTCTCGATAGACGTTGGTTAACGCAGCGTGACAAAGTCGTTGTGGTTGATAATCGCCCAGATCAAATTACCGCGGGCCGATTCGTTGCTTCCCTCGGGCAGTTCTCGCCAGGCGGTCAACGCCGATTGGCAGTCTTGAATTTCTTGAGCTGTCGGCTGGATCCCCAACAGCAGCAGGAAAGCCTGTCGAACAAAGGCCTCATCGTCAGGATGGTCGGCCGCGATTGCAGCGGCGATCTGTTGCGACGATTCAAGCACCAGACCGCTGTTCGAAAGCGCAAGCGCCTGTTGCGGAACGATGCTTTGTTCGCGTTGGTAACACTCGGCCACCGAGGCTTCGTCGAACATGCTCAACAGCAGGTTCTTCTCGTTGTTGCTGTGGAAGAAGTACAAGCTGCGGCGATGCGATTTGTCTTGATCGGCGGGGAGCACCGATGGCCCTCCCATCGTCTCGTCCAGCGTCCCGGCAACGGCCAGTACAGCATCACGGACGGCTTGGGATTCCAGCCGGATCGGGACCCTTCGCCACCAATGATGGTTGTCGGGATCTTTTGCCAGTTGGTCCTCCATGCCGTTCAGGGAGGAGCCCATGCGATAGGTGCTCGAGAGGACGATCAAGCGATGTAGGTGCTTCATGTTCCAGCCGCTATCGATCAGTTCCGAAGCAAGCCAATCGAGCAGTTCGGGATGTGTCGGATCGTTACCGTTTCGACCGAAATCGAACGTCGAAGCGACCAATGGCTGTCCCAGGTGCCGCGTCCAAATGTGATTGGCCGCGACGCGAGCGGTCAGCGGATTGCGAGGATCGGTGATCCAACGCGCCAGCGCCGTTCGCCGGCCCGTGCTCTGCTGAGGGAACTCAACCTCGGGGTCGTCTTTGCCTGTGAATTGGAACCGCGTGGGAGTCCACTTCGCTCCCTTCAGCGGCGTGAACTGATCCGAATCCTTGACTTCCGCCTTGGCCAACGCCTCCGCTTTTTCAAGCGTCTTCTTCGCAGCGGCCAGCTTCTTTTCCGCCGCCTTCAATTTGTCGGCGTTTGCTCGCGCGACCGACACCTGTTCGGCCGTCACCGCCGCGCGTGCCTTTGCGACCGCATGTTCCCGTTCCGCCCGAATCGCGGCGACCGCATGTTCCCGGATCGCGGCAGCATCGTCGGATTCCCAAGAGGTCCGCATCGCTTGAGCGCGAGCCTGCACGCTTTCCCAATCGGCCTGGGCAACGGCGGCCTGGGCCTTCGCAAGCGCAAGTTCGAACTCCGCTGCGACCACGGGATCGACACTGGTCGCCCCACTCGACTCACGCAGCTTGACGTCGGCCGACAATGCGGAAAGCTTGAATTCCAAAATCGACGCGATCGCGTCAAACGTGACCAACCGGATCGCGCCATCAACCCGAGCTGAAGGGGTTCGAGATGCAACCATTGGTTCGCCGTTCAACGAGGCGTTGATCAGATTTCCGCGAACCTGAACCCGCAGCGTGTAATCGGTTTCCAGCTGGATGTCCGCAGGTGCACGCCCGTCGCTAGGGTAATTCGATTTGCCATTGTCGAGATAAGAGACTTGAACCTTCGGACCACCAGCGTGCGCACTCGCGTAGACGAATTGTCGCGATTGATTGAGTGAATCTCCGGCGGCGAATGGCGCGTCGAATCCGATGCCAATCGATCGCCATCCACCAGCTCCGTGAATTCGAAAACGAATGCTGGCATCGAAATCCCGAGGCGGCTTCTCCAGCAACTGCAAGACCGACCGGTTGTGCCCATCCATCGTCTGCTTGACGCGCCCCGGTTGATGATCCCATTCGCCTTTTCCCAGTTTCCAACGCGAATCGTCGAACGTCGCAAAGTCTTCGACGATAGGAGTAAACGGTGTGGTCGATTCCTCGACGGGGCCTGCCCCTTCGGCTATCTTGCGTGCGTTTTCCAGGGCCGTTGTCGCTTTTTCAACGCGTGGCAGGCTCGCTTGCTGACGCTTTTGTGCGGCGGCAAGATGGTCATCCAACACCCAGGGGTGGCGTGCCGGTTGCCAAGCTTCCGGTGGCAGATCGACGGGCTTGATCGCCAGTTCTTCAAACTCGAACATCTTCGGCACGCCGGGAGCAATCGCCTTCGACTTATCGGGTTGAGCTTCGTCGCCACGAATGAAGAGGTAGGTCGGCGCATCGACCAGCGCATCGAAGACGCGTGGGATGCCATCCTTGTTGACATCCAATTCACCCGGCACGTTGTCCAAGCGAACCAGATAGGGCTCAAAAAATGCCCGCATCTTGTAGTAGTCGTCATGTCCGATCGGATCGAACTTGTGGTCGTGACACTTGGCGCAGTTCATCGTCAGGCCAAGTAAGCCCTTGCCGACATGTTCGACCGTTTGGTCCATCCAGGTGTGTCGGTTGAAGATGAAGAAATTGCGAGCCAGAAATCCGGTGGCCCGCAGTTTGGCAGGGTCATCGGGAGCAAGCTCGTCGGCCGCCAACATCAAGCGAACCATCTCGTCGTAGGGAACGTCATTGTTCAGCGATTCAACGATCCAATCGCGCCAATGCCACATGTGCCGTTGGCTGTTTCTCAGTTGAGCATTCAGCCCCCACCAATCGCTGTAGCGCCAGTTGTCCATCCAGTGTCGCGCCCAACGCTCGCCATGGCGTGGGTCGTCCAATAACCTGTCGACAGTCTTTTCGTACCAGTCCGAAGACGGATCGTTAACGACCGCTGCGATCTCTTCGCTGCTGGGGGGCAGCCCGATCAGATCGAACGACAGCCGGCGCAGCAACAGGACGCGCGAAGCCTCGGATTGTGGTTTTAGCTCATTCTCTTGATGGCCTTGAGCAATCCAGGCGTCGATCGGATTGCGACCCCAGTTCGCATCGTCGACCACTGGAACGTCGGGACGGGCGAGCGGTTGAAACGACCAGTGCTGCGCGGGATCGGCTTCCGGGGCCTCGTCGGCTGGCGAATCGGCACCCGCCGCGATCCAGCGTTTCAGAAGGTCGACCTGTTCGGCCGAGAGCGGTTCGCCTTCGAATTCCGGCGGCATCCGCGAGCCCGGATCGGTGTCAGCCGTCCGCTCGACCAGCAGGTTGAATTCGGGATCCTCTTCCAAATCGACAGCCGCACCCGAATCGCCACCTTGGCGCATAAAGGCACCGGTATCGAGTCGGAGGCCTCCTTCCTGCTTCAGCGCTCCGTGGCAAGCGTAACAACGCTCGCGAAGCAGCGGCTTGACTTGGGTTTCGTAGTCGACTTGGTTGTCGTCCGCGAAAAGGCTCGCTTGGGCAACCACCGTCAGGCAGATGATCGTCGTGCAGATTCGGCTAGCAAGCTTCATAGTTGCCTCTCTACTTGGGGGCGGGGGGCGGGAGACCGTCGGTGGGTGGTTTGGTCATCAAGACCGGGTGATTCGATCGGATGTGGTGAGACAGGGCTGCTTCGGCGGCTGCCCAATCCTCTTCAAGCAACGCTTGCACCACGTCGCGATGCTGCTTCAGTGTTCCCAGGGCTGCCGATCGGTCGTTATCTTCCCAACGGAATAGCAGTCGGAAGTACCGGCCCTGGCGTTCGAAAAAGTCGCGAATGTAGGCGTTGTTCGATGTCGCGACCAAATATTCATGTAGCGATTCGTCGACGGGGACGCGATCGGTTGTCGATGTCGGCGGTGTGTTTCGTTCCAGGATCGCTTGCAGTTGCTGCTTGTCCAGCCGCGGACGCGCCAACTGCAACGCCTTCAGCTCCAACGCTTCGCGGACCTCGATAAACGCAAGCAAATCGTCTTGACAGAACGGTCGCAAACGCCAACCGCGGCGCGGGATATGGTCCAACATCCCTTCGCCAGCTAATTGATGCAGGATGTTCCGGATCGCCGAACGGCTGAGCGAATATTTCTCCGCCGTCACCTCTTCGCGCAAATAGACCGATTTTCCTTCGAGACTCAACAGCACCAAATCGTCGGCGATCTTTTCCGACGGATCGACAGGCGGCTTGGGAGCCTCTGTCAACTGGTCGAATTCTTTCAGGGCGTTGGCCAGCGGACACGCCTCGAGCCGCCGGTTCGCTCCCTTCCTCAGTAAACCCTCATCGATCAGGTCGGCAACCGCCGCCCGCACGGGAGTGAAGCTGACATCATAAAGTTCCGCCAACGAATCGAGCGTCAGCTGCGCCGGGAGATCGCGTCCGGATCGCAGTCGCAGTGCTAGATCGTTTCGAATGAAATCAGTGATCGACATACTTCAGAACGATACTTGTCATTGGTGACAAACGCAAGTAACATTGTCAGACAAAAACAAATTTAATTCGTGCTCCCGGTGAAAAGACTGTAAATTCCCGGTGAAGGATTCTTGGATGATATTGGCCTCGCAGGACTTTAGTAGCTGGAAAAACAATATGAAAATCACCGCGATCGAAACGCACGTCTGTCACGCAAGGATGCGTAATTGGATCTTCGTCAAAGTAATCACCGACCAACCTGGCTTGATCGGTTGGGGGGAAGCCACACTCGAATGGCACACTCGAGGTGTGGTTGGATCGATCCAAGATCTGTCCGAACTGTTGATCGGCGAGGACCCGACGCGCATCGAACATCTGTGGCAGATGATGTGGCGACAGCATTTTTGGCACGGCAGCGGCGTGGTTCGTTCGACGGCGATCTCCGGGATCGACCTCGCGCTGTGGGACATTCTTGGCAAGGTGCACGGCGTGCCATGCCATCGTCTGTGGGGCGGGCCGGTTCGCGATTCGATCCGGATGTATTGCCATCTGGGCGGCGGCAACTTGGAGAGTTTTTACGAGACGCCGGTCGACAATGCCCGCCAGTTTGCCGATCTGGCGCAGCAAGCCGTTGCCGACGGTTTTAGCGCGTTTAAGTCGATGGCGGTTCCACCGACGATGCCCGTCGAAGGTTTGAAGGCGATCAAGGCGGCCGATGCCTGCGTTGCCGCGATGCGGGAAGCGGTCGGCGACGACATCGACATCATGGTTGACTGCCACGCCCGCCCATCCCCCGCGATGGGAATGCAATTCGCCAAGGCGCTCGATCAGTATGGACTCTACTTTTTCGAAGAGCCCTGTTGGCCGGAGAGCCTCGATTCGCTGGCGGCGATTAACGCGGCGGTAACGACTCCGATTGCCACCGGCGAACGACTGACTCATCTGGCCGCATTCCGCAATCTCTTTGAGGCACGCGGTTGCGAGATCTGCCAATTGGACCTGACGCACTGCGGCGGTTTCACCGAAGCCCGCCGGATCGCAGCGTTGGCAGACGCGTATCGAATCGCACTGGCTCCGCACAATCCGCAGGGTCCGATCAGCACGGCGGCTTCGCTGGAGTTCGGATTCTCGCAGCCTAGCTACATCATCTGCGAAGCGGTCCACCAGGACGTCCCTTGGCGAAGCGATGTCGTTCAAGAGAGTTACGTCGTCGATGAAGCGACGCGGACCGTCACGCCCGGCACCGCACCGGGATTGGGCGTTACCGTCGACGAAGATGAAATCCGCAAACATCCGTTCCAGCAAGAACTGGCTCAACGGGTCTTTTATTCCGACGGCGCCGTAGGAGATTGGTAATGATTGATTCACCTAAGACAGCTCCCACCTTCCACCACGCTGCGTTTCATGGACGCATCGGGATAGCGCTAAACGACATCACGCCACCGATCGGGATCTATTCCCGTAACTGGGGGGCGGCGGCGCACGATGTGGCCGATTCGATCCACCGCTCGTTGACGCTGACCGCCACGACGATCGCGTCGCTGTCGGGCGATTCGCCATTGGTGCTGATCGATGCCGACCTCGGTTGGTGGCGAACGCCGGAACTCTTCCCTCGTTTTCAACAGCGGTTGTTGGAAGAGTTTTCGCTCGACAGTGCGCAACTGATCTTCGCGTTGACGCACACGCACGCCGGTCCGCCGCTGCTGGAATCGACCGATCCGCTTCCCGGAATGGAACTGACCAAACCGTGGATCGATTCCATTTTGGAAACCGCTGTCGCCACGGTCCGTCAAGCCTTCGCTGATGCCAGCGAAGCGACGCTTGAATGGCAGACCGGGCACTGCGGACTTGCAACGACCCGCGATCTCCCCGATCCCGAATCGGACGGCGATCACTTTTTGTGCGGCTTCGATCCCGAGGGACAACCCGATGGAACGCTGCTGTTGGGGCGCATCACCGACGCGCAGGGCAACTTGCGAGCAACGATCGTCAACTACGCCTGCCACCCGACCACGCTGGCTTGGGAAAACACGGCGATCTCGCCCGATTACATCGGCGCGATGCGCGAAACAATCCAGCAAGCGACAGGTGCTCCCGCGGTCTTTTTATTGGGAGCCTGCGGCGATCAAGCACCCCGTTATCAATATGTCGGCGACACCGCGGTCGCCGATGGGCACGGACGCGAATTGGGATATGCCGCGTTGTCGACTCTCGCCGGAATGGAGCCCGCCGGAACACAACTGGCCTTTGAAGGGGCCGTCACGTCGGGAGCCCCGTTAGCGAAATGGCGACACCAGCCGCGGAAGGCCTCTGAAAAACTCGCGGCCGTCGAATCATCGGTCGATCTGCCGTTGAAGGACTGGCCATCAGCGGCGGAACTGGAAGCACAACGAATCGCTTGCACCGACCGCACGTTGCAGGAACGGCTGCTTCGTCGCCGCGACGTCCGACTCCGCCTGGGCGATGGCAAGACGTACGCGCTGCCGTTGTACATTTGGCGGATGGGTGACGCCGTATTGGTCGGCAGCTGTTGCGAATCCTATTCGATGTTGCAGCGCGAACTGCGAAAGCGATTCCCCAATAACGCGATCATCTGCATGAATCTGATCAACGGCACGATCGGTTATCTGCCGCCAGCCGATCTGTACGACAAAGATGTCTATGCCGTTTGGCAAACCCCATTCGACCGTGGTTGCTTGGAAGCAACTCTAGAAACTCTAACCCAGGAAATCGATGACATCCTCCGCTAGCGAAACGCTGCTGCGCGGCGTGCTTCCCGTCTTGCAAACTCCTTTCACCGAGCAGGGGGAATTCGATTTCGAAACGCTCGACCGCGAGATCCAATGGGCCTTCGACACGGGAGCCGATGGGATTGTTGTGGCGATGGTCAGCGAAATCCTGCGACTCAGCGAACGGGGACGCCGCGAACTGGTCGAACATGTCTGCAAGGCAGCCCAGGGACGCGGCACGTCGGTGGTCAGTGTTGGTGCCGAGAGCACACCGGTCGCTGTTGAACTGGCCCAGCATGCCGAATCGGTGGGGGCGTCGGCCGTGATGGCGATCCCGCCGATATCGACCAGCCTGAGCAGCGCCGCCACCCGCGACTACTTCGCCGCGATCGCTGCCGGCATCTCGATCCCGTTGGTGGTTCAAGACGCTTCGGGATACGTCGGTTCCGCGATCGACATCGGTGTCTACCGTAAGCTGTTGGAACAATTTGGTGCCGATCGGATTTTGTTTAAACCCGAAGCGAGCCCGCTGGGACCGAACCTCTCCCGGTTGCGTGATGCGACCGCGGGGAAGGCGCAGATTTTTGAAGGCTCCGGCGGGATCAACCTCGTCGATTGCTACCGACGCGGAATCGTCGGCACGATGCCTGGCACCGATCTGTTGGACGCAATCGTTGCCCTCTGGAACGCCCTGCAAGCGGGCGACGACGACCGGATCTATCAGCTGTCGCTGCCGATCAGCGGGATCGTCGCATTGCAGTTGTCGGCCGGACTCGATGGATTCTTGGCGATCGAAAAGCATCTGCTAGTTCGCCGTGGAATCTTCAAGAATACGGTGCAACGCCAACCGGTCGGCTGGACTCTCGATGCCGAGACGGCGGCGGAAGTCGACCGACTGTTCGATCGACTCCAGGACGTGTTATAGCCCGCGATCGAATCCCTCCTCCCCGACGGCCTACCTAAAATGCTGCAGCAGCCTACTAAAATCCGCTATCGCACGATGTCCTGGCTGGCCATCGCGGCGGGGCTGGCCTATCTGTGTCGCAATGCGATCGGCGTGGCGGAGAGTTCCGTTCGCGAGGATCTGGGCCTCACGCTGCAGCAATCGGGATGGTTTCTGGGGGCGTTTTTCTGGAGCTACGCCTTATTCCAAGTTCCCTGCGGTTGGTTCGCGCAGCGACGAGGAACCCGTTTCGCGTTGACTCTGTTTGCCATCGGATGGTCGATCGCGGCGTTTGCCCTCGGCATCGCCCCGGGGTTTGGCCTGTTGATTGCCGCCCAATTGGTCATGGGGATTTCCCAAGCGGGCATCTTTCCAGCGTCTTGCAATTCGATCGGCCATTGGTTTCCGATGTCGCGACGAACCTTGGCTTGTGGAATTTTGTGCGCCGGGATGCAAGTCGGCGCGATCACCGCCAGCGGGCTGACCGGCGTGCTGCTGCAATCGATCGACTGGCGATGGGTCTTCATCCTCTTCTCGCTCCCCGGCATCGCCTGGGCGACCGGATTTGCGATTTCGTTTCGTGATCGCCCCGAAGAATTGGAGAAGGTGAACGCCGAAGAACTGAAACTGATCCACGCACACAAGACGCAGCGATCCGACGGCACCCCTGCTGCCGTTGGTGAACGCCAGGGCGCCCTGGTCCCGCCGCGGATCTCCGCGATCGTTTTTTTGTGCGGTCAACAGATCTGCCGTGCTTCGGGATATATGTTCTTTGCCAGTTGGTTTCCGACGTTCTTGCAGGCCACTCGCGGCGTCTCGATCGAAACGTCGGGCTTCCTGCAAAGTCTGGTCCTCTGCGGCACGCTGACCGGCAGTTTGTCGGGAGGAATCATCACCGATTGGATCTGGCGTCGGACCGGATCGCAGCGACTGAGCCGCAGCGGAATGGGATCGATAGCGCTCACCATGTGCGGTCTGTTGGTGCTCAGTGCGTGGATGGTCAGCGACGTTTCGTTGGCGATCGCGTTGCTCTCCCTAGGCTCATTCTTCGCAGCTTTGGCGGGGCCGCCGACGTTTGCATCGACGATCGATCTTGGGGGAAATAAGGTTCCGCAGCTGATGGGACTCGTCAACATGAGCGGCAACCTCGCCGCAGCCGCCTGTCCCGTCCTGGTCGGAATGCTGTTCGAATGGACCGCGAACTGGAATCTCGTGCTGCTGTTGTTCGCCGGCATCTATCTCCTCGGCGGCGTCTGCTGGGCACTAGTCGCTCCCCACGGACGCTCCCCCTCTCCACCACCCGAATCAGCTCCGGACGCGATCGCCCAGCCCGCAGACGCAACCGCGTGATTCGGCTGGCATGAGGAGAGGGGCGCGAGGTTCCGCGGCAATTGATCGGGGATGTCGACGCGAAGTGTCCCGTATAAGACACCAACCTTTTTGAAAATCATTCTCCATCGATCGCAACAATTGCGGTCGCGAGGGCTCTAATGGTCCGATGGAGACTTCAAAAAAGATGCTCGCGCCGACTTGGAGCTATGCGCTGTTGGTCGTCCTGGCGGGGCTGCTAGGTTGGGCGATTCCTTGGTTCTATCAATGGACCG
Organism: Rosistilla ulvae; assembly: GCF_007741475.1. NCBI lineage: Bacteria > Pseudomonadati > Planctomycetota > Planctomycetia > Pirellulales > Pirellulaceae > Rosistilla > Rosistilla ulvae. Next base: position 2,743,311 of record NZ_CP036261.1, read on the forward strand.
AATCGGACCAGAGTCGGATGTCCCCTTTGGTCGGTCAGTTTGCACTGGCCCTTGCGATTGCCGGGGTGACGGCCTGTTGCAGCTTGCCGTGGTTACCGCTCCGATCGGATCCAGCCCCTTCCCCCACGGTCCGCTTTCAAACGCGCACCCTGCTTCTGATCACGACGCTCGTTGCGATTGGATTCGCCGGAATGTTGCATTTTCCGATGGCGATCAGCCTTCTCCTGTGCGGTGCCACCTACCTTCACCTGCTCTGGTTCGTCGTTCGATATCGGCCATATCGATGGGCTGCCGCAGCGATGTTGGGCTGCATGGATCTGCCTTTTGCTTGGGTCGCGAGCGATGGCAATCTGATCGCGATTGGCCAGGCGCTGCTGGGACTGATCGCTGGCCTTCCGATGTTGCTTCCCGCGGGATTTATCGCAAGCGGCCTGGGACACAACTTCCACGATCTCGCCTGGCTACCGGTCCTATTGACCGTGGGACAGTTGTTTTTGGGCACCTGGATCATCCGCTTGGGAACAAAGCCAACGATCGCTTACCTGATCGCATCGCTGCTGATCTCGCTGTTCGGATCGTTTTGCTTTCACGCGATGGTGTTGGCCTAGAAAAGTCGAATCCAATCGGCGCCAGGCGTGAAGAGAAGGTTAAAAGACCGATGGTCGAAACAGCGATGCTGACGCGAGACACTTGGGAACCGTCTTCTGCCGCCTCGGAAAATCTTTCCCGTTTAAAAAGAGCGTTCGCCGATAGCTCAGCCCCAATTTTCACGAGCGATTGCAGGCACTTTGCGTCCCGCTGTCGCTGGCTCCTCGGCGACGTCTGTTCAAATCAAACGCTACGGGAAGCGAGCCAAAAGTGTTGACCGTTCGGTACAGACCCCGTAGAGTGAATTGGTAACACGAGACGCGTTCGCCGCAACCGCAGGCGACAACGCAGAGAAAAGAGAGGGTCCCTCGTTTTTTTTCAGCGGGTCTGGACTGAGCAGTCCAAACAAAGGAGATACGGAGATGGCCGACTTTAATGTTCACACGATCCAGTCCGCTCCCGAGGCGAGCACCTGAGGAGATGCCGGATCGAGGTATCAAACTCACCGGGAGCGGGGCGACGCTCCTCCCCGAACGACGCTTCGCGAGTTCGACCCTCCTCGAACTCGCGTTTGAAGAGGGTGAAGACCGACAGACCTCACCCGCCCGGCGGAGCTGGGAGGGTCGGAAAACGAGCGTTTAGCTAGTTTTTCGGGGAGGGCCGAACGACGTACTCAACACGATGAATCCGCAGCGACGCTCCTCACCGAACGACAATTCTCTGGTTCGCCCCTCCTGAAACTCGCGTTAGAAGAGGGGCAAACGTTTTCATTTTTTTAAGCTTCACAAGAATCCCAATTAGATCAAGCAACTTTCCTTTTCAGAAGAGATCAGATGACATTTGACGTAAAGAACAAAACGGTTTTAGTTACCGGGGCGAATCGTGGCATCGGTAAAGCGATATTGGAAGAGGCGTTGCAGCGCGGAGCCGCCAAGGTCTACGCGGCGGTACGGAACATCGAATCCGCGGCACCACTAGTCGCCGAACATGGCGACAAGGTTGTTCCGATTCGCATCGACCTGGATGATCCCTCATCGATCACCGCGGCCGCTGAAAACGCAACCGATGTCGACGCTGTCGTCAATAATGCGGGGGTACTGAAAACTTCGTCCGCAGTCGCTGCCGATGCGATCGAATCGTTGCAGTTTGAAATGAACGCCAATGTCTACGGATTGATCCGCGTCGCCCAAGCGTTCGCTCCCGTCTTAAAAGCCAATGGCGGCGGGGCGATCGTGCAACTCAACAGCGTCGCGTCGGTCAAGACCTTTGCCAACTTCGCGACCTACTGCGCATCGAAGGCTGCCAGTTATTCGATCACGCAAGGACTGCGTGAAACGCTGCGCGACCAAGGTACCCAGGTGGTCAGCGTCCATCCCGGCCCGATCGACACCGACATGGGAGCTGCCGCCGGATTCGACGAATCCGCGTCGCCATCGTCGGTAGCGACCGAAATCTTCAACGCCCTGGCGGAAGGACGGTTCCACGCATGGCCCGACCCCGTCGCCCAACAAATTGGCGGCGCCTACCAAAGCTTCGCCGAAAACGTCGTCGAATCGGACATGGAAGAAAGCCCCGCCTAAAACGATTGCTCCCCAAAAAAACAAATGGCTCCGCGTTTCCGATACGGGCCTCGATCCAAACACGATTCCTTTTCCAAACCTAACCAAGAACTCACGGCACCATTATGAAACGAACACTATCCACCATCGCGCTGACGATCGTTGCACTGGCACTTACCAGTAACACGACACGCGCTCAAGAAGCCTCGACCAGCAAGGATCCGAACGCGGCAACCGAGAAACTGCCCAGGCCCAAAGTCATCATCTTCGATGTCAACGAAACGCTCCTCGATCTCGCTCCGCTAAAGACATCCGTCGGCAAGGCCCTGGGGGGGCGCGAAGACCTGTTGCCGCTGTGGTTTTCGACGATGTTGCACTACTCGTTGGTCGAAACGCTAACCGACAACTACCACCACTTCGGTGAGATCGGTACCGCGGCGCTGATGATGGTGGCGAAGACACAGGGTATCGACCTCGACTACGACACTGCCAAAACGGCGATCGTCACGCCGCTTCGCTCGCTGCCACCTCACGCCGACGTCGTTGCGGGAATCACTTCGCTTTCGAAGTCGGGATACAAGATCGTCAGTCTCACCAATTCATCGGCAGCCGGAGTCGAGACGCAGTTCAAAAATGCAGGGCTGACCGAGTTCTTTGAGAAGCGATACACGGTCGAGACTTTGAAAAAATATAAACCACATCCCGACACCTACCGCATGGTTCTAAAAGACCTGGGTGTCAAACCGGAAGAAGTGCTGATGGTCGCCGCGCATGCGTGGGACATCGCGGGAGCGACCAACGTGGGGCTGCAAACCGCCTTCGTCGCTCGCCCCGGCAAGACGCCTTATCCCAACGCCCCTGATCCCGACTACGTCGTCAAAGATCTGGCCGAACTGGTGCAAGTTTTGCAGAAGACTAAACCCGTGGCGGCGGCAAAGTAGCGAGGCTTCGTGGATCCTCTTCGTGAAGGCTATCGTGTCTGCACGCTCCCGTCACATCGTCAACGCACCGGCGTTTCAAAAAACTTAACCTTGCGACAGGAGTTCCAACATGAATTTTCAAACCTTTCAACAACGTCAGAAGCGAATCACCCTCGACGGGATCATCGACGAACCGGTGACCGTCGCCTACACCGACGTCGGGGCCGGCGAACCGTTGGTGCTGCTGCACGGCATTCCTACCTGGTCGTTCCTATTCCACGAGATTATCGAACCGCTGTCGCAGCGTTACCGCGTGATCGCCCCCGACTTACTCGGATATGGATTCAGCGACCATCGCGATCGATTCGATCGGTCGATCGAGGTTCAAGCCGACATGGTCGAACGCTTTCTCGCGGAGCTCGACATCCCCGCCGCCCACTTTGTCGCTCACGATATTGGCGGCGGTGTCGCGTTGATATTGGCCGATCGGTCGCCCGATCTCGTCCGCACGATGGTCCTTTCCAACAGCGTCGCGTACGACAGTTGGCCTATCGACGAAATGCTCAAACTGGGACATCCTCGCAACGCGAAGATGGAACCGGCGGACGTGAAGCAATTCTTGGAAGAGGCTTTTAAGGTTGGACTGTCGCGACCAGACCGATTGACCGACGAATTTCGTACGGGGATCTCGAAGCCCTATTTGCAACGCGATGGAATCATCAGTTTGGTCCGCAACGCCGCAAGCTTGAACACCAACCATACGACAAAGTTGACCGAACGAATAAAACTATTGAAACAACCCACGTTGCTGCTGTGGGGCGTCGATGATCGCTGGCAGCCAGTCTCAACAGCCGAACAATTGGTCAAGGAGATGCCCAATGCGAAACTCCGCGCGATCGAAAACTGTTCCCACTGGGTACCCCAAGACGCTCCCCAAGAGTTCACCGAAGCGGTGTTAGGATTCTTGGACGAATCGGTCTGATGGATGGCCCGTGAAGGTGAATCGTGCGTCCAACGAACGGCGAGTCGACGAGTTGCAATGCCGATCGCACGCCGAGCCGCCTGAGCGAATCTCGCATGCGAATGGTGGCAACGATCGGTACGCGATAACGCCAGAATTTAGGAGGAATTGTGTGGGAGCGCAGAGCATCAAAATGCAATTGAGCTTTTGATCTGGGGAAACGCGGCAACGACTTGAAAGTCATTGCCAAACGTGTCAGGATATCGGGCTTAAACGGTTCGAACTTGAACTCCCGCCCGAACGCCTCCCACCGAAAGATTTTCCATGAATCGGACGCCCTACTTTAGCGTGCGCGCTGCCGCATGTTTGTTGATTGCTATGAGTTTCCTCGGCAACGATCGAGACTTGGGAATCGCGGGGGTGCTGAATGCCGAGGAACCAACGGCGGCAAAAGTTCCTCATCAGATCAATGGCAGTTTCGCTCATCTGGCCGACAGTTCCAAGCCAGCGATGCGGTGGCAAGCCGAAACGCTGGCACAGCATCAGCAATGGCAACAGGATTTGCGGCAGGTGGTTGTCGACCTGTTGGGCAAGATGCCCGAGCGTGTTCCGTTGCAAGTGAAATGGGCCGAAGAGAAGAAGTTCGAAACCTTCACGCGGCACAAGATCTACGTTCGCACCGAAGCGGCCTACTGGGCGCCGGTCTACTATTTTGTCCCGCATCAACGCGCCGCACCGCTCCCCGCAATCGTCTGCTTGCACGGGCACAGTGGAATCGTTCCTTATATCGGTGAAGCGAAAACGGAGAAGGAAGAAGCAAAGATCCGCGACGGACAACTCGACTACGCCGTCTACCTGGCCAAAAATGGCTATGTGACCGCGGCGATCAATGTCCGCGGCTGGAACGAGACCTCCGGCAATCAAGACTCGGGAGTAAAGAATCTTCGTCGCAGCTGCACTCAGATGACGATGGATTCCCTGTTGTTGGGAATGACTCCGCAAGGCTTGCGATGTTGGGATGCGATGCGAGTGATCGATTTTCTGCAGAGCCGTGAAGGGGAAGTCGATCCCGAGAAGATAGGCGTCGCTGGCCTCTCCGGCGGTGGCACCCTGTCGATGTATCTGCCCGTGTTGGACGACCGCGTCAAGTTAGCGATGATTGGCGGCGCGTTCTCGACCTATCGCTCATCGATCTTTCCAATCCGGCACTGTATCTGCAATTGTCTGCCGCGGATCATGCAATATGCGGAAATGGACGACGTCGTCGCACTCTACGCGCCGCGCCCCGTACTGTTGATCAATGGCGTGAAAGACCCGATCTTTCCGATCGACGGAGCTCGCGAAGGCTTCGATACACTGCAACAGGTCTACACGCTGTTAGGCAAACCTGACAACATCGCCGCAGACTTCTTCGACGGTGGGCATGCCTGGTCGAACAACAAGACCCTCGAATTCCTCGGCCAACACTTCGGCGCACCGACATCGCGCTAGGCGATGAAGTTCGCGCTGGCCCGCGATGCTCAGCGGTTCAGGCCGCAGGGCTGCGATTCAAGCGAATGCCTACGAAGTGGAACGCATCAATGGATGGTGATTTAGAAGTTGAGTCGTTCCACGGGAGAATCGATATCTTGACTTCGACTCTCCTGTTCCGCCAGCGCGTTGTCAGTTTCGCGTCGATTGGCCTGATTCGCGGGCCACTAAATGGACTGGGGCTTTTGCCCGCGAATAGCACGAATGCCCGCGAAGCAAATTAGAACAAAGGAAGGTGCTTGGCGGCTAAGCTCGTTCCGCGAGCGGATTGAAAGTTTGACTTCAAACCCGCTCTCCTGTTCCGCCAACGCGTTGTCAGTTTCGCGTCGATTGGCGTTATTCGCGGGCCACTAAATGCACCGGGGCTTTTGCCCGCGAATAACACGAATGCCCGCGAAGCAAATTGGAACAAAGGAAGGTGCTTGGCGGCTAAGCTCGTTCCGCGAGAGGATTGAAAGCTTGACTTCAAACCCGCCCTTCTGTTCCGCAATCACGTTGTCAGTTTCGCGTGATTGGCGTGATTCGCAGGCGCCGAAATGCACTGGGGTTTTGACCGCAAATAGCACGAATGCCTGCGAATCAAATTAGATCAAAGGAAGGTGCTTGGCGGCTAAGCTCGTTCCGCGGGAGGATCGAAATCTTGACTTCAAACCCGCTTACCTTTTTCTCCATCGCGTCCCAGGATTCGCGGGCTTATTGTTTTTGGCTCAACAGCTTCGTGTCGACCAACCATTCGCAAAGCCGCTTTGGCCAGTCGCCGGCGGCGGTAGTGGTGCCGGGGCGGAAGCCGAAACCGTGGCCCGCGTTGCTGTAGACATGCATCTCGCAAGGAACGCCAGCCGCCTTGTATTGCAGATAAACATTGGCCATTCCGACAGCGATATCTTCGCGGTCGTGGTACCCAAATGCGATAAAGGCGGGCGGCATGCCGGCTTCGACGGTGAAGGTCCCCGATTTGCCGGGATAGATCAGTCCTTGAAAGTCGGGCCGACTGCTGACACGTTCGATCGGATCGTCGCTCTTCGGATCGCCAGCTTCGGGATGCATCGCTGCGTACGCGGCCAATTCTCCCCCTGCGGAAAAGCCGACGATGCCGATCCGATTGGGATCGATATGCCACGCCTTGGCATTGGCTCGCACCGTCCGGATCGCGCGACGCGTGTCGTCCATCGCATGACCTTCCAAGGTGTAGTGGGAATCGGGTTCGCGGCACAAACGATAGCGCATCACAAACGCAGCGATCCCATGATCTGCAAACCATTCCGCCAACGCGTCTCCTTCGTGTCCGAGGCAAAGCTTCTTGTGGCCGCCGCCAGGGGCGATCAAGATCGCCGTCCCTGTCGCTTCACCATCGGCGGGCAGATAGGGAGTGATCGAGGGATGATGCACGTTGCTGACGTTGGTCCCTTCCACCTTCTCTGGTTCGGTCATTCGATCGACCGAACCGGGAGCCCCGTCGGCCCAGAGCGCAATTTTGTCGGGCGATTCGGCGGCTGACGTTTGTAGGAAACAGAAAACCGAGAGACTCAAAACGAAACCAAACGCAAGCAATCGTGTCATAACACCGCCGGATTTCTAGGGGAGGGAAACAGGAGAGATTTGCCCGCCATTGTAACTGCATCGCGGCGAGCTTGGACGGCGTGCGATCCTATTCCTGCCGATTCCGCATATGGTCGGCGGTTCGGTAGAAGGAGTGTTTTAGTTGCGCGGCGAGATGGATGTCTTCAACCAATTCGTCGATCGCTTGGTTCATGCACAACAGCCATTGGTCCCGTTCCGACTGACCGATCGAAAAGGGCATATGCCGGGCGCGGAGCATCGGGTGGCCGTATTCTTTGATATACAGCGACGGCCCGCCGAAAAAGCCCGAGAGGAATTTGAAAAGCTTGTCGCGCGATTCGCTCATGTCATCGGCATGCATCTTGCGAATCGTCTCTGCCGCCGGCAGTTCATCCATCAAATCGTAAAACCGATCGACCAACCGCCGCACCCCGTCGGCTCCGCCCAATTGGCTGTAAGTTGTTTCGGCGTCCATCGTGTTGGTCCTCTGGGGGCAGCAAAAAAGCAATTCGGCGACTGGCAAATCCCAGGTTTTAAGCGGAGCATCGGACTGTCCGCAACCGCCCTAAACAGTTGCTTGCAAGTCCGTTCAAAAGCCAAGCAATAGAAATCGATCGAGATCAGATCGCTCGACAACGCAAAGAAAGGCAGCGAACGGTATCAAATCACCGATTGCGTCCTTTATCTGCACGCTCCCGATGGAATCGGCCGTTCCAAGCTCGCCGCCAACGCCGATAAACACCTTGGCGTCATGGCGACGGCACGCAACTACCGGACCGTCGAAAAGCTATCAACGATGGTTTCCTACGCCTGAAACCATGAATCGCCCCGAATGCATAGCCGCAGCGACGCCGGGCGTTTTCATTTATATTCCCCTCATCGCCGCCGCTCGGCTGGGGATAGGGATCCAATGCATGACAGAGTGAAGGAAGTTTGATGACAGTAGAAAACGATCAGGATGTCGCTGGGATCCTAAAGACCGGCCGCGTTGTCGCTCAAGTCCGCGACGCCATGCTCGGCGCCGTAGAGCCGGGAATAACGACGGCGGAACTGGATGATTTTGGAGCCGAAATGTTGGACCGCTTCGGAGCGAAATCGGCACCACGCGTGGTTTACGACTTCCCAGGTGCAACCTGCATCAGCATTAATGAAGAGACCGCCCATGGAATCCCGGGCCCCCGAGTGATCCAGGCTGGCGACATCGTGAATGTCGATGTCGCCGCAGAACTCGACGGCTACTTTGCCGATACCGCCGGTACGATCGTTGTTCCACCGATCGCCAAACGCAAGTCACGATTGTGCGACGCGACGGGAGAGGCCTTGCACCGCGCGATCGCCGAAGCTCGAGCCGGGGCGCCGATCAATCGAATCGGAACGGCGATTCAAAAAACCGCGAAGCGACACGGATTTAAGGTCATCAAAAATCTCGCCGGCCATGGAATCGGACGCAGCCTCCACGAAGAGCCCGATGGGATCGTCAGCTATTGTGATCATCGAGATAGCCGCAAGCTGACAGCTGGCCAAGTCATTGCCATCGAGCCGTTTCTTTCGACCCACAGCAGCTTTGTCTCCGAAGCCCAAGACGGCTGGACTCTTGTCGGGCATCCCCAAAACCTCTCCGCTCAATTTGAGCACACGATCATTGTTACTCGTGGTGCTCCCATCATTGCGACGCTTTCTCAGTCGTAAATCGATCAATCACTAACAACGCCTGAACGCTTTGCGTTAGCTCACTCGCCCGAGCGTCGCCCCTTTGCAATCGCAAACCAATGCCTGAACCCGATCCTCAACGAATCCGATCCTTCGAAACGCCAGCTGCCTACGGCGCATGGTTGCAGGCGAACCATGATTCAGAACCCGAACTGTGGTTGAAGCTCTTCAAGAAAGCGACCGGCATACCGTCGATCGACTGGACCGAAGCCGTGATCGAGTCGCTCTGTTGGGGCTGGATCGACGGCATCAAAAAGTCGCTCGACGACAAGGCATACCTGCAACGCGTGACGCCTCGCCGTCCGCGCAGCCATTGGTCGAAGCGGAACTGCGAACATGTCGAACGTTTGATCGCCGAGGGGCGGATGCAAGAACCTGGATTAGCACACGTCCGCGCCGCGCAAGCCGATGGTCGTTGGGAAGCTGCCTACGCCCCGGCCAGCGAGATGGTGATGCACGACGACTTCTTGGCAGCGCTCCGCGGCAACCCCAAAGCGAACCAAGCGTTCGAGAAACTCAGCAAGTCCAGCCTCTATCTGATCGGCTTCCATTTGCAAACCGCCAAACGGCCCGAGACGCTGCAAAAACGGATCGCCAAATATATCGGGATGCTAGAAGAGGGCAAACCGATTCGATAGCGCAATTCGTTTAACCACGTCGGCAACGCCCCGCGCGTCCCGCCGTCAAACGAATCTTGGGGGCGGCAATACCAGCACGAAGCGCAAGCGAGTGATCCCATCCAATGGTCGCGAATTCACTCGCTTGCGCTTCGTGCTGGTAAACGCGCGGCCCGCTGGGCACGCGGTTAAACGAATCTTGGGGGCGGTAATACCAGCACGAAGCGCATGCGAGTGATCCCATCCAATGGTCGCGAATTCACTCGCTAGCGCTGCGTGCTGGTAAACGCGCGGCCCGCTGGGCACGCGGTTAAATGAATCTTGGGGGCGGTAATACCAGCACGAAGCGCAAGCGAGTGATTCGGTTCTTGGCGGTCGCGAATTCACTCGCTAGCGCTGCGTGCTGGTAAACGCGCGGCCCGCTGGGCACGCGGTTAAACGAATCTTGGGGCGGTAATACCAGCACGAAGCGCAAGCGAGTGATTCGGTTCTTGGCGGTCGCGACTTCACTCGCTTGCGCTTCGTGCTAGTAAAACCGACCGCACTTTCGCGGAGCGAAAGGCGACCAAACGCCAACGCGCGGCCCGATGGGCACACGGTTAAACCAACTAACCAACATCGCACCAATCGTTTAACCGCGTGGGCAACGCCCCACGCGTCCCGCCAATCCACCACGCCGTGCTCGAACAAACGCCTCCTCTGGGCGATGACTTCTTGTAGGATGCGTGTTTGTCAAAGCCGCAGTCCGATATGACGCGTGTTCCAAACGACAACCCTCCGCGAAAGGAGATCGATGCACACCAACGTACAAGCCGCCCGGGAATTTGCACTGCGGGCACATGGCAGTCAGCAATATGGCGAGCATCCGTATTCGTACCATCTAGACGCGGTTGCAGCGTTGCTCGAGCCGTTTGGCGACCAAGCGCCAGTGGCTGCCTACCTGCACGATACCGTTGAAGATACGGCGACCACGATTGAAGAAATCGAAGCGAGCTTCGGCCAGGCGATGGCGGAAACCGTTGCGATCCTGACAGACGAGGATGGCGAAACGCGGAGCGTGCGTAAAGCGAAGACCAACGCAAAACTCGCTGCCACAACCAACACGTTGGCGTTGACGGTCAAAGCGGCCGACCGACTTGCCAACCTGCAGGAAGGACAACGCGACGCCGCAGGCAAATTGGAAATGTACCGTCGAGAACACGAGGCCTTCCGCAAGGCGGCCTACCGCGACGGGCTGTGTGAGGATCTGTGGCAACGGATCGATGCGATCATTGCTGGCGAGTAACCGTCGCCAGCGGGCAACGGCCCACTAAGCCACCAATCGCATCGCTTGGTCGGCGACCTGTTGGAGCGCCGGTTTATCAAAACTGCCGCGGGCCATGACCCGCATGCCGACCAAGAGGGCAAAGAGCGTGCGGGCGGTTGGTTCGGGATCGACCGATTTTGGGATCTGCTTTCGCTGCTGCCCTAGTTTTATCTGTTGCTCGAAGAATTCAGTGAATTCGCGCAGCGAGGTGCCGACAATTTTCTGAGCGGCCGCGTCGTGATCCCCCAGCGTCAGCGACGTGTTGATCAGAAAGCAGCCCTTCTTCTTCGGATCGGACAGCGACTGCTTGACGATCGCGTCGAACAGGAACTTAAACGCTTTTAGCGGGTCGTCCATCCGTTCCAATTTCTGGATCAGCGTTCGACGTTGCTCGGTATCGTATTTCAACAGCGAGCGGACGAAGAGTTCCTGTTTGCCGGAAAAGGCGTTGTAGAGACTGCCCCGTTGGATACCGGTTGCCGTCGTCAGATCGGTGATCGATGTCGATGCATAACCCTTCTCCCAGAAGACATGCATCGCTTTATCGAGCACCTCCGCTTCGTCGAATGATTTTTCCCAAGGCATGGCCGATCTCCCAACGCTCACCTAATTCACCACTCAAATGTACATTGTTTGGACCTATCGGTCAAATGAAATGGTCGGCAATCGCCAATTCCATTTCATACAGGAATTACCGACAGCGGAGCGCGCATTCCCCGCGGAAACCGGTTAAAATCAAACTCAACCCCCTTGCTGTTCGCTCGCCCCTTCCGCCCCCGCCCTACCTGCGACTGTGACCGATGAATATCCGCAGCCTATGCCAGAAGTCTCTCCGACGTGGCATTCCCCATTGCCGTTGGTTCTTCCTTTGCATCGCGGTTCTATTGGCGGCGGCTGAAGTTCGGTCGGCCGAACCGCAGCCGATCTCCTTCAATCGCGACATCCGACCGATCCTCTCCGATCGCTGCTTCGCCTGTCACGGCCCCGATGCCGAAACGGTCGCCGGCGGACTACGGTTGGATGTCCGCGAACAAGCGGTCGCGGCCGCAATCGTCCCGGGGGATGCGGCGACGAGCGAGGTGATCGAGCGGGTTCTTTCGGAAGACGACGATCTCCGGATGCCGCCAGCCGCTTTGCACAAGCCGCTCGATGAATCGCAGATCGCGCTACTGAAGCGTTGGATCGATGAGGGAGCCGAATACGAAGTCCATTGGGCCTACACGCCTCTGCGTCGCCCAGAGCTTCCTCCGCTTCAGGACGACAACTGGGGCATCAACGCGATCGACAGCTGGATCGCTGCGCGGCTGGCCGAGGTTGGTGTCGAACCATCGCCCGCCGCCGATCCGGTGACATTGGTCCGCCGGCTGGCCCTGGACCTCACTGGCATGCCACCGACGCGGGCGCAAGCCGAACAGTTTGTTAGCAATCCGGCGAACGAAGCGTATGAACAATTGATCGACCAGCTGCTCGATTCGCCTCGCTTTGGCGAACGGATGGCGATCTATTGGTTGGACCTGGTTCGCTACGCCGACACCGTCGGATACCACGGCGACCAAGACGTCTCGATGTCCCCCTACCGCGACTACGTCATCAACGCCTTCAACCGCAATCTCCCCTACGACCAATTTGTGCGAGAACAACTGGCGGGCGACCTGTTGCCCAATCCCACGCTCGATCAAATCGTCGCGTCGGGTTACAACCGCTTGAACCAAACGACGGAAGAGGGAGGAGCCCAGCCGAAAGAATACCTGGCGATCTACTTCGCCGACCGCGTTCGCAATGTGTCGCAGGTCTTCATGGGAGCAACGGTCGGATGCGCTCAATGCCACGATCATAAATACGATCCCTACACAGCCAAAGATTTCTACGCGTTGGGGGCTTTTTTCGCCGACCTGCAAGAGCAAGGCAAATACGGTGCACGCCAACGTCCGCCGCAGATCCCGGTCCCTACCACCGAAGAGAGTCAACAATTGGCGGCGTTGGATCAGCAAGTCGATCGCGCCCAACAAGACCTGGCGGAACTGCAAAGCTCGCTTTTAGCGGGGCAAGCGGAGTGGGAAGCGGCAGCTTTAGAGACAGCAGAAGAACCGAATGAGGGTGTCGAAATCTGGCTCGACGATCAGCCGCCGACAGCGACGTTGAGCGGCGATTGGAACGCGGTGACTGGCGCGACCGGTCCCGTTCAGTCGGGGGAGGTTGCGTGGAAACAAGTCGCCAACAAATTGACGCAGCACTACTTCATCAACGCCAAACAAACGATCACTATCCAGGCGAAGACGCGGTTGTTCGGATGGGTCTATTTGGATCCGGAAACCCCACCTGTCGCGATCATGCTGCAGTGGAACGATGGCGATTGGAACCACCGCGCTGTCTGGGGCAGTGACGCCATCTCCTACGGGCGCAACAATCCCAAACAGATCTCCCTCGCCTACCGTCGCCAAGGGAAGCTGCCTGAAACGGGGAAGTGGATTCGTCTGGAAGTCGATGCGGCCGACGTCGGATTCAAGCCGGGTGACGTCGTCAACGGAATGGCGTTTACTCAATTTGATGGAACCGCCTACTGGGACTCCGCAGGGACGCGAATCACCGACGCCCTGGCCCCCGACCTCGTCGCCGCACTGCGAACACCTGCCGATTCCCGCAGCGACGAACAAACAAAACAATTGCGTGAACATTACCTGGCCACGCACCCGGCGCATATCGAACAGTCGGTGAAAGTCGACCGAGCCACAGCCGCTCGCAACGGGTTTGCCAAAACGATCACCACGACGCCGATCAGCAAATCGGTGACGCCTCGGCCGATCAAAATCCTGCACCGCGGGAACTGGATGGACGAATTGGGGGAAGTCGTCGAACCGGCGATCCCCGAATTTCTAGGAACCTTGGAAACCGAAGGCCGTGCCACGCGACTCGACTTGGCCAATTGGATGTGCGAGCCAGAGAACGTGTCGACCGCGCGGACGATGGTGAACCGTTTGTGGTATCTAATGTTCGGCCGCGGTATCTGTAGCAGCGTCGACGACTTCGGCGGCCAGGGAACGTTCCCCAGCCATCCCGAACTGTTGGACTATCTGGCGGTCGAGTTTGTCGATTCGGGCTGGGACATAAAACAGATGCTGCGGATGATCGCTCGCAGCGCGACTTACCGACAATCGTCCAAACCGTCCGCCGCTCTGCGTGCCCAAGATCCCTACAACGATCTGTTTGCTCGCCAAGGTCGGTTTCGGATCAGTGCCGAAATGGTTCGCGATACCAACCTAATGATCAGCGGGCTGTTGGTCGAAAAGGTGGGAGGCCCCAGCAGCAAACCGTATCAACCGGCGGGCTATTACGCTCAGCTGAATTTCCCACGACGAACGTACGTCGCCGACGATGGCCCCGATCAATATCGGCGAGGTGTCTACACGCACTGGCAGCGAACGTTTCTGCATCCGATGCTCAAGGCCTTCGATGCTCCCAGCCGCGAGGAATGCACGGCGATGCGATCGCGATCCAACACGCCGCTACAAGCGTTAACGCTGTTGAACGACCCGAGTTTTGTCGAAGCCGCCCGCGCCTTTGCCGTTCGGATCATGCGTGAATCCGATGGAGCGGTCGCTGATCGTATCGATTGGGCCTACCGCCAAACTGTGCTCCGCGACGCCGATCCCTTCGTCCGACAAGAGCTTGAAAAACTCTACGCCAGCCACTACGAGCACTTTGCCGGCAACCTCGACCAAGCCCAACAAATGGTCGCCCACGGGAAGGCTCCCGTTCCCGATACGCTCGACACCGGGGAACTGGCCGCTTGGATCAGCGTGGCCCGCGTGCTGTTAAACCTCAACGAAACAATCACTCGGTATTAGAGTCGAAGCTATGAACCATCCTTTCCGTTCCAACGACAATATGCTGGCTCGCCGAACGTTTTTGCGTCGCGTTGGCCTCGGCTCAGTCGCGCTGGCATCGTTGCTCGATAGCGACGCCGGCGCGGCGACGCTGGCAGACGTGCCTCACCATCGGCCAAGGATCAAACGGGTGATCCATCTATGCATGGCGGGTGGACCGAGCCATCTGGAAACGTTTGACAACAAACCGGAACTTGCGCGACTCGACGGCCAGCCGATGCCGGAGTCGTTGACCGCGGGACAGCCGATCGCTCAGCTGCAAAACCGGGCGCTCAAGGTGATGGGGCCCCAACATCCGTTTGTCCGGCAGGGGAAATCGGGGCTGGAGATGACGTCGATTTTCAAGCACATGGGGAAACTGGCAGACGAGATGTGCGTGATCAAATCGATGCACACCGAACAGATCAACCACGACCCGGCTCATACATTCTTCAACACCGGCACGGCGATCAGCGGTCGACCGTCGATGGGATCGTGGGTGCTGTATGGCCTTGGTGCGGAAACGCAGAACCTGCCCGGCTACATCGTGTTGACTAGCGAAGGAGGAGGTCAATCGCAACCGATCAGTTCCCGGCAGTGGCATTCCGGTTTTCTACCGAGCCAGCACCAGGGAGTGCAGCTGCACGCGACGGGGAACCCGGTTCATTACGTCGGCAATCCGGCGGGTGTTGGACCGAGCCAACAGAAAGAGATCGTCGACGCGATCGCGCGGATCGATTCACATCGCAACGAGGTCTTGGACGATCCCGAGATTGCGACGCGGATCAAGACCTACGAGATGGCGTTCCGGATGCAAGCATCGGTCCCCGAATTGACCGACATGTCGGACGAATCCCAGAAGACGATCGAGATGTACGGCTGCACGCCCGGCGATGGATCGTTTGGCAGCAATTGTTTGTTGGCTCGCCGTTTGGCCGAGCGCGGCGTCCGCTTTATCCAACTGTATCATCGCGGCTGGGACCATCACGGCGGAGTGAAAGCGGGAGTTGCCAAGACGGCATCGCTTGTCGATCAAGGGACAACGGCGCTTGTGCAAGATCTGAAGCAGCGTGGAATGTTGGACGAGACGCTGATCGTATGGGGAGGCGAATTCGGCCGAACACCGATGGCGCAGGGAAGTGGCCGCGATCATCACATCAAAGGCTTTTCGATCTGGCTGGCCGGCGGCGGTGTCCGCGGCGGAACAACTTACGGCGCGACCGACGACTTCGGATACAACGCAGTCGAGAACAAAGTCCACGTCCGCGACTTCCACGCTACGATGCTGCACATGTTAGGAATCGATCACCACCGCTTCACCTACAAATTCCAAGGCCTCGACTTCAAACTGACAGGCGTCGAAGAAGCCCATGTCGTGAAAGACATTTTGAGTTGACGCCGCTGCGTTTGTTACTGCCGGGTTCAGAACTCGGTTTCGTTTGCAGCGGGGGATCTAAGCAGAATGATCTAAGCAGAATGATCTAAGCAGAATGATCTAAGCAGAATGATTGCTGGCAGAATGATTGGCCGCGCATTATTATTCTGCCCCGATCATTCTGCCAATCTAAAAATTGGCTCATTCAGATGTTCTAAAATCCCTGCTGCAAAAATCACTTTCGCCCAGATGCCCAGGACAGAGCGTACGCTGGCAGAATGATTGCTGGCAGAATGATTCGCCGCGCATTAATTATTCTGCCCTCATCATTCTGCCAATCTTAAAATTGTTTCCTTCAAATGTTCTGAAATCCCTTCTGCAAATAACTCTCCGTCAGATGCCCCGGACAGAGCGTACGCTGGCAGAATGATTCGCTGGCAGAATGATTCGCCGCGCATTATTATTCTGCCCTCATCATTCTGCCAATCTTAAAATTGTTTCCTTCAAAGGTTCTGAAATCCCTTCTGCAAATAACTCTCCGCCAGATGCCCCGGACAGAGCGAACGTTGGCAGAATGATTTGTCGCGCATCATTATTCTGCCCCCATCATTCTGCCAATCTTAACACTGCGACATCAAACTTTTTCAGAACTACCCAGCACGTATAACAAGCTGCCAACTGCGAGAGCTAAGTCAAAATAAAAACGGTCCGCGCACGTGGCGCGGACCGTTTGCGATCGGGAACGTTTAGCGCCCGCCGACGAGAGCGACTTGCGTTCCACTGCGTTGTTCGCGATCGAGGTCAAATCGATCGAGGTTCATCACCTTGGACCAAGCCGCTGCGAAGTCGTGGACGAACTTCTGCTTCGCGTCTTCGCTGGCGTAAACTTCGGCGATCGCTCGCAGTTGCGAGTTCGAACCGAAGACCAGATCGACGGCGCTCGCCTGCCAACGCAGTTCACCACTCTCTCGGTCGCGTCCTTCGAAGAAGTGTTCACACATCGGCGACTTCTTCCAAACCGTGTCCATGTCCAACAGATTCACGAAGAAATCGTTCGACAACGTATCGGACTGTTTGGTAAACACGCCCAACTTCAAGTTGTCGGCGTTCACGTTCAACACACGCATCCCGCCAACCAACGCAGTCATCTCGGGGGCCGTCAACGTCAACAAGTTCGCTCGGTCGACCAACAATTCCGCTGCGGGGCGGTCGAGCGTATGACCGTAGTAGTTGCGGAAGCCATCAGCCTTAGGTTCCAGAACAGCAAACGCTTCGACATCGGTCTGTTCATCGGTCGCATCGGTGCGCCCCGGATAAAACGGAACCTGCACTTCCTGTCCGCCGTTCTTGGCCGCTTGTTCGACCGCAGCGACACCGCCCAACACGATCAGATCAGCCAGCGAAACCCGCTTGTCACCCGATTGATTTCCGTTGAAGTCCTGTTGGACTTTTTCCAACGTCTTCAAAACCTTGGCGAGTTCCGCCGGTTGGTTGACCGCCCAATCCTTCTGCGGAGCCAAGCGGATCCGAGCGCCATTGGCACCGCCACGCTTGTCGCTGCCGCGGAAGGTGG
Source organism: Rosistilla ulvae (assembly GCF_007741475.1). Classification (NCBI taxonomy): domain Bacteria; kingdom Pseudomonadati; phylum Planctomycetota; class Planctomycetia; order Pirellulales; family Pirellulaceae; genus Rosistilla; species Rosistilla ulvae. The sequence continues at coordinate 2,760,873 of NZ_CP036261.1, forward strand.
AGGCGGAGGCCCATGCGGTCTCCATCAATTCGGAGATCGAAAGTCCAGAGTCGAGCAAGTTCTTCTTCAGTTGTGCGATCTCCGCTTCGCCAATCAAAGCATGATCGACCGCGGGAACCGGATCCTGCCACAATTGCGGCGGGGCGACCTCAGGTCCCAAGCATCGCGAAACGGGGCCCATGTCGCGATGCGTCAACTTGTACCAAGCGTTGGCGAACGCCTTCTCAAACTGATCGGGATTTTCGTGGAACCGCTTGGAGATCGGTCCGTAGATCGGATCCAGCTTCAGCGACAGGTCGGTCGTGAACATGATCGGCGCGTGCGATTTGTTAGGGTCGTGCGCGTCGGGAACGGTTCCCTCGGCCGATTTGTCCTTCGGCGTCCACTGATGCGCACCAGCGGGACTCTTGGTCAACTCCCATTCGTAGTCGAACAAGTTGTCGAAATAGCTGTTCGACCACTCGGTCGGCGTCGTACTCCAAGCTCCTTCCAAACCGCTGGTGATCGTATCCTCAGCGTTCCCCTTGCCGAAAGAGTTCTTCCAGCCGAGGCCCTGTTCTTCCAGTCCCGCCGCTTCGGGTTCGGGGCCTACATATTTACTAGGATCGGCCGCGCCGTGACCTTTGCCAAACGTGTGCCCACCGGCGATCAAGGCGACGGTTTCTTCATCGTTCATCGCCATCCGAGCGAACGTTTCGCGGATGTCGTGTGCTGCCGCCAACGGATCAGGCTTGCCGTTGGGCCCCTCGGGATTCACGTAGATCAGTCCCATCTGGACCGCGGCCAACGGATTTTCCAACTCGCGATCGCCATGGTACCGCTTGTCGCCCAACCACGTCGTCTCGGGGCCCCAGTTGATATCTTGTTGTGGTTCCCAGACGTCCTCGCGTCCACCGGCGAACCCGATTGGCTTCAAGCCCATCGATTCGAGCGAACAGTTCCCGGTCAGGACCATCAGATCGGCCCAAGAGATTTTTTTGCCATACTTCTGTTTGATCGGCCACAGCAGACGACGTGCCTTGTCCAAGCTGGCGTTATCGGGCCAGCTGTTCAGCGGCGCGAAGCGCTGCGTCCCATAACCGGCACCGCCGCGACCATCGGCTACGCGATAGGTCCCCGCACTGTGCCAAGCCATGCGGATGAACAACGGTCCATAATGCCCGTAATCGGCTGGCCACCAATCCTGCGACGTCGTCAGCAACGTCGTGATGTCCTTCTTCAACGCGTCGAGATCGAGACTCTTAAATTCCGCCGCGTAATCAAACCCATCCCCCATCGGATTGCTCTTCACCGAATTCTGATGCAGGATCTGCAGGTTCAATTGATTGGGCCACCAGTCGCCGTTGGAATACGCCCCCGCAGCGGTGTGCCGCGCACTGGGATCGATCGGCGGGCTCATCACCGGGCATTTTTGAATCCCCTTGAGACTATCCCCCGACGAACCATCCGACGGTGGATCCTCGGCGAATCCGGTGGTTGCCATGCCGAGCAGGGCGAAGCTTGTCATTAAACAAGCAAAATAGATTGATTGGGTCATTCGATCACTCCTGAGGTTGATGCGGTTTGTGCAACCGTGTCTTGCGTTAGGGCTGCCGGTCGTCCAATGGACCTAAGTAAGTATCTGCGAATGCCAGCGATGCATCCAATGCATTCCCTGGATATCGGGCATGTGTTACGTGCATTGGATTCAAGGACTTGCCTTGGGACGTATGAACGCAACCCTTTACCATAGGATTCCGTGGTACGCCGTACAATGATCTCCCCCATTAGAGGACGGGGGCGGAGGAGCGGTCGGGTCTCGTTTTCGGAGCGCCTCTGGTATGGTGGGGGCACCTCCGTCGCTCGTTCGATCGGCGTGGGCCTTATCGGTCGATCTGCGAACTCGCCCCACCAAGCCAACGTCAACAGAAAAGAACTTCCCCATGCATCTGCCGATCGACGATCGCTTCATCCATGAACTGCCCGCTGATCCCGATCGTTCCAACCGGCGACGTCAAGTTCATCAGGCCGCGTTTTCGTACGTCACGCCGCGCGTGCCATCGAAGCCACAGCTGCTGCACGCCGCCCCCGACGTTGCCGCAATGATCGGATTAAATGCCGACGATATACAGTCGGAGATGTTTGCCCGCGTCTTCAGCGGGGCTGTGGTTCCCGACGGAGCCGATCCGTATGCGATGTGTTACGGCGGGCATCAGTTTGGATCGTGGGCGGGGCAGTTGGGAGACGGCCGGGCGATCAACATCGCGGAGGTGAAGCACGATGACCGACACTGGATGTTGCAGTTGAAAGGGGCCGGCGAAACGCCGTACTCTCGGACCGCCGACGGTCTGGCGGTGCTGCGGTCGTCGCTTCGCGAGCATCTGTGCAGCGAAGCGATGTACCACTTGGGCGTCGCGACGACGCGATCGTTGTCGTTGATCACAACCGGCGACGCGGTGCTGCGCGATGTAATGTACGACGGTCATCCGGAGTATGAACCGGGCGCCGTCGTCTGCCGCGTCGCACCTAGCTTCATTCGCTTCGGAAGCTTCCAAATCCTGGCGTCGCGTGGCGAACACGATCTATTGCGTCAATTGGCCGATTACACGATCCAACATTACTTTCCCGAGATCGCTACGGGCGAGGCGGGCTATGTCGAATTCTTCCGTCAAGTCACTCAGCGGACCTTGGCGATGATCATCGATTGGCAGCGAGTCGGTTTCGTCCACGGAGTGATGAATACCGACAACATGTCGATCCATGGTGCGACGATCGATTACGGACCCTACGGTTGGCTGGAGGGTTACGATCACGCCTGGACTCCCAACACGACCGATCGCCAACAACGGCGCTATCGCTACGGCAACCAGCCGCAGATCGCCCTCTGGAACCTCGCTCAGCTGGCCAGCGCGCTTGTGCCGTTGGTCGGCGATGCGGAACCGTTGCGCGAGGTATTGGCGGAATTTCAAACGGCGTTTCCGGTCCAATACGCTGCGATGATGGCGGCAAAACTGGGCCTGGATGAACCGATCGATGGCGACGAAACGCTGTTCGAAGACCTGGAACAACTGCTGCATTTGACCGAGACCGATATGACGATCTTCTTCCGCCGATTAGCGTCGGTCGGGCGGGAGCACGCGATCGGCGAAGGGATTGATTTTCTGGAGCCGATCGCCGACGCGTTTTACGCTCCCGCGGAATTATCCGGGGAGGTTTTGGAGCGATGGCGAAGTTGGTTCACCGCGTACGTGCAGCGTTTGCAAGCGAGCGAGCCGTCCGATGCCGATCGCGCCCGTCGCATGAATGGCGTGAATCCGAAGTACGTGCTACGGAACTACATGGCGCAAATGGCGATCGACAAAGCGACCGCCGGCGACGTCTCGTTGATTCACGAACTGTACGAACTGTTGAAGACGCCCTACGCCGAGCAACCGGAGCACGAAAACTGGTTTGCCAAGCGGCCCGACTGGGCCCGCGATAAGGTCGGATGTTCGATGCTTTCGTGCAGTTCGTAGTTCCGTCGATTATTCGCAGCTCCGAGGGGGGCGACGCTATCGGATCGTCATCCCTTTTTAGGGCGTGGCACGCTTCGGCGACCAGCCCCTTTTTTGCGGCGCCCTCGCCCCGATTTCCCGCTCGATTCCTGGTCGGGTTCCGATTCGACCAATCGTTTGCCGACCTGTCCCTTGAGGCTATCGATCCGATCGCGTAACGCCCCGGCCCGTTCGAATTCTAGCTCTTCGGCGGCGGCGAGCATCTCCGCCTCCAATTCGGCAATGTATTCGAGCGTGACGTAGCGGCCTTCGGTTGGTTCCTGGGCGGCCGCGGTCGTGTCGCGATGCTGTTTCGCGGCGGCATCGATTCCCGATTTGATGTTCCGTTTGACCGTTGTCGGCGTGATCCCGTGCTCTCGATTAAACGTTTCTTGGATCTCGCGACGGCGAGCGGTTTCGTCGATCGCTAGCCGCATCGATTTGGTGATCTTGTCGGCGTACAGAATCACGCGGGCGTTGGCGTTTCGCGCGGCGCGACCGATGGTTTGGATCAGGCTGGTCTCGCTGCGCAAGAAGCCCTCCTTGTCGGCGTCCAAAATCGCGACCAACGAGACCTCGGGCAAATCGAGGCCTTCGCGGAGCAGGTTGACGCCGACCAGCACGTCGAACTTCCCTTCGCGCAGTTCTTTTAGGAGATCGACCCGTTCGAAGGCATTCAATTCGCTGTGCAACCAGCGGCAACGGAGACCTTGTTCCTGGAAGTAGCTGGAAAGATCTTCGGCCAGCCGCTTGGTGAGCGCTGTGACAAGCACGCGTTCATCCACCGCCGCTCGCTTGCGGATCTCTCCAACCAAATGATTCACCTGCCCATGAGCCGGCAGGACTTCGACTAACGGATCGAGCAAGCCCGTGGGGCGGATCAATTGCTCGACCACTTCGCCATGGGTCTGATCCAATTCGTAATCGCTGGGCGTGGCGGAAACAAAAATGGTTTGGCCCGATTTCTGTTCCCACTCGTCAAACTTCAGCGGACGATTATCGAGCGCACTGGGCAACCGGAAGCCGTGTTCGACCAACGTGTTCTTGCGGCTTTGATCGCCCGCAAACATCGCTCGGATCTGCGGGATGGTGACGTGCGATTCGTCGACAAAAACGAGAAAGTCCTTGGGGAAATAGTCGTACAACGTATCGGGCGTCGCGCCGGGCGGTTTGCCCGACAGCGGACGGCTGTAGTTTTCGATGCCGGGACAATGGCCAACCTCTTGCATCATCTCCAGGTCGAAGCGAGTCCTCGCCGACAAACGTTGCGCCTCGAGCAATTTGCCTTGCCCTTTCATCTTCTCCAGCTGCTCCTCGAGTTCTTGCTGGAGCGATTCGATCGCCGCGGCGATCCGGTCTTCAGGCATCACAAAGTGTTTCGCCGGGTAGACATAGACTTCGTCGGTGCGGCCGATGATCTCGCCCGAGACCGGCCGAATCATCGAGATCTGTTCGATCTCATCCCCCCACATCTCGATCCGCAGGGCAAATTCTTCGTAACTGGGCCACAGTTCGATACAGTCGCCGCGGACGCGGAACTTGCTGCGCTCGAAATTTACATCGTTGCGGCTGTATTGAATGTCGATCAACCGCAGCAACAGCGCGTCGCGATCGAACGATTCCCCCACCTTCATCCGGACGACCATCTCTTTGTAGTCCTGCGGCGAACCGAGACCATAGATGCTCGAGACGCTGGCGACGATGATCACGTCGCGGCGGCTGATCAACGAACTGGTCGATGCCAACCGCAGGCGGTCGATCTCTTCGTTGATCGACGAGTCCTTTTCTATATAGACATCGCGCTGCGGGATGTAGGCTTCGGGCTGATAGTAGTCGTAATAGCTGACGAAATAGTGGACGGCGTTCTCGGGGAAGAACTCTTTGAATTCCGAATAGAGCTGGGCGGCCAAGGTCTTGTTGTGGCTGAGCACCAACGTCGGCCGCTTCATCTCTTGGATGACGTTCGCCATCGTGTAGGTCTTGCCCGATCCGGTGACCCCCATCAGCACCTGGTGCTGCTTGCCGCCGTGCAGGCCGTTGACCAACGCTTCGATCGCGCGAGGCTGATCGCCTGCAGGGGGGAAGGGGCTGGCGAGATGAAAATTTGCCGGTGCCAGCTGTTTGGTCTTCATGACGATCCCCCACGTAGCCGATTTTTGAATCTTCCCATTCTCACCCACAACGTACCCCTTGCCCAGCCGGGCAATAACAGGTCGCGGAGCTATTCAGTGTTTCAATTTAGGCCTTCTTGGTAACCCGATGCGTAAGCTGAGGCGCCGTGTGAATTCCTCGCTTACGCTGCGGGTTACCATTTCCTGCAACGCTGCAGTTTGAAAAAGTGATTAGCCCCGATACAGGTCGCGGAGCGATGGCGTCGGGCCGGTAGGAGCATCGGACACAACGTGACCTGTTGCTTCGCCCACGCCATCGGTGGGGGCGATCGTGTGATCGCGAGGCCGAGAAGTCGCGGTGGTGTTATTGAGGCGGGGCGACGAAGTGAGCGATCTGCGCACGAAAAAAACGGTTCGAGCAGAGCGAACCGTTTTTTGTATGTTGGATTGGGGCCGAAGGAGGGGCCCTTGCAAAGGCGGAAGACTACTTCTTCTTGTCGTCTTCTTTCTTGACCTTCTTCTTTTTCTTCAGCGAAACCTTCTGCACGCGGACTTTGGGCATGCCCACGACATTCGAGTCATCCGTCCACTTGTCGAGTTCTTGCAACCGCGAGATACGTTCGGCACGGGTGAGAACATTGCGACTCTTGATCGCTCCGGCCTGAACCTTCAGGCTTTTATCCATTGTCATGGGAGGTGACACTCCGACGTTTTAAATGCAGGTTAAAATTTAGTTTACGGGTTTCGCGATCGCTTTTGCGCTGCGCTCTGGGGGATAATCTATGGGGATATTACGGAAATAACAACCTCAACGCAGCAATTGCTGGCGAGAATTTGTGTCAGGGCTAGCGAATCCACCCTGCCCCTCCTAAAATACCCAAATGTTTTGTGCCCCGAGCCAGGGATTTGCCGCGGATGCAATGATCGCATCGCGACGAATTCCGTTCAAATTGGCCTTCGCCTAGAGTTTGTTGCACCTAGCATCGGTTCTCCCACCTTCGATTCACGATAATTTTATGACGGATTCACAGAAGGATCTTGTGCTTCATCTTCTTCAGCAAGGCAATTGGCATGATGCCGTTGTTGCATGTTGCGAAGAAACCGGGGCCGACGTCGAGACCGCTCGATTGGCGGTACGCCAGTTGGCGAGCGAACATCGGCTGAATCCGCCCCGCAAATGGTGGCTGCTCGCCCTGATGATGTTGATGACATCAATCCTGACGGCGTACGTTCTCGTCTAGCTAGCGTTGGTCGGTTCCGTCACTCGGTTCCGTTTGCAGCCACTGTTAAGCCGAAGGATCGATCTCGAACAGCGATCGACCACTCTCCCGATCGAGCAACCAGCGTTTGGTATCGATCCCCCCGTCAGCTGAAAATCCGGTCAACCGACCGCTGCTGCCAACGATGCGGTGGCACGGGATCACGATCGGAATCCGGTTACGGGCCATCGCCTGACCCACGGCGCGGGCCGCGGCGGGACGTCCGGCGCGGCGGGCGAGTTCTTTGTAGCTGATCGTCGCTCCTGGCGGCACTTCGCGGCAGGCGCGGTAGACAGCGGTGTTGAAGGCTGTCCAGCCGGACGGATCGATCCGGATGTCTGCAAACGAAGTCGGATTGCCGGCAAAATAGTCGTCGATCCGAGAGGCGAATCGGCCGGCTTCAGCGGTTGCCGCTGGCTGGGGCGTATTCAGGGCTGCTTGGATCTTGGGGGAGGTCGCGTCGGCAAACAGCTCGACGCGAAACAAACCCTCCGCAGTCCATTGGTGCAGCAAAACGCCGAGTGGCGTTTTGCAAAGACCTGCAGATTCGATCGGTAGCAACTTCAAGAGATCCGGGGCTCCGCGGAAGGTATTGGTCCGATCGCGCCAGTTGAGAAAAGATCGACGAGGCGGGCCGGTCGTTGGGACGGCGGCCCGCCGTGCGATCGTCTCGGCTGGTTACGCTTCCATCGGTCCTTCGATACCACCGCTCAATTTTTCGGCGTCGTCGATGTGAACCGCACGGTAGCCACCGGTCGCTTTGAAGCCGAGGATCAGCAGCAAGTAGAGGACAGCCATGATCGTTGGGACCGCAGCGGTCAACAGTAACGCCATCCGGCCACCAGCCAGCGTCGCTGCACTGACGGGAGCTTTGTCTTCGCTAGCGTACGGTTTTGCCGTTTTCCACCAAGCGGCCAATTTATTGTAGTTCTCATCGGTCTCGCCATCGGCCGCCAATGCTTCACCAACGGCCGCCAATTCCTTGCCTTGGTCTCCCAAAACGCCAACTTTCGCACCGTCGAGACCCTTGATCTTGGGAAGGAACAGGAAACCTTCGGGGGTTTCAACCGAATAGCGTTCGTAGGTCGGTTCGGCGTTGTCGCGGAGATCTTGGGAAGCGTAGTAGTCCTGCTTGTAACCGATCGCTGGACCGCCGATCAAACCGGCCGACAACATGCCGACGCCACCCATCAGACCGATCGCGACAGCACCTCCCTTGGGGAAGCGTTCCGAACCAACGGCCAACATCGTCGGCCACAAGAAGGTTTTGCCACACGCGTAAACGGTCGCGGCCAGGACGCACATCATCACCGACGTGGCAGTTCCCAGCAGGGTCAGTCCTATAGCGCCCAGGATACTGCTGACAAACAGCAGCCCCAGCGGCGAGATTCGGTGAACGATCGGGCCGGCGACAAATCGCAGCGCGAACATCAGGCTGGACGTGTAGACGAACAGCATCAAACCCTTTTGGGGATCGTTCATGATCGAACCGGTGATCTTAGAGATCCACGAATCGGTTCCCAGTTCGACATAGCCGACCAGGGCGTGCAGGACCAACAGGATGAAGAACAACGGCGTGACGACCGAAGCGAGCATCTGGCCGGTGGAAACGCCCGCGGCAGCGGCTTCGGACTTCGGAAAACGTTGCCCCAGCAGCATCATGCCGTACATGATCACCGGGACCAGGAACAACGACATCTGAATCTTCCAATCGACAGCGGCTTTCAGGATCGTCCCGTCGGTGTCGACTTTGGCCGCCATGAAGGCCGACGCCAAACCGCCGATCACCAAACCGGCCGGCCAGCCCGCGTGCAGGATGTTCAAGTAGTGTGTTTTGGATTTGGGGAACAGCGTGGCGGTCAACGGATTGACGACCGCTTCGCAAACCCCGTTGCCGACGGCAAAGATGAACATGCCCCAGAACAGGCACTGGAACGCCGCGTCTTTACCCCCCGCTTCAAAGGCAGCCGGGGCGGCCAGCGTGATCACGGCCGAGATGAAGTGAAGGACAAACGCACCGGTCATCAATTTGCCGTATCCGATCGCGTCGGCGAACAGACTGGTGACGATGATCACCACGCCAAAACCGGTCAGACCACCACCGGTGATCGTTCCCAGTTCGGTCATCGTAAAGCCAAAGTCTTCGGCCCATTGCCCCAAGATGCCACCGCGGACCGAAAAGCCCACACCGGCAGCCAGGATCGCCATGAAGCCTGCCCACAGCAGCCGTTTTGCGTTGGGGGCCGCCGCCGCTGAGTCCGAATCGTTCGACATTTGTTAAATTCCGTGGAAAGGAGGAATGCTTTTGAAGAAGCCTGGGGTTGTGGTGCAAATGCTGCCATTGTCAAGCCGCCACGTCAAGTTGGCTGCTCGCCTTGCCCAGTCGATAATTTTTCCCAAATCGGTCCGTCGCGTCGCGATCACTCGGGGGACGCCAAGCGCAGACGCGATCGAAGCCTGCTATTATGCTTACTGCATCGCGTTTGCCAACGATTTTCCGCTCGCCTGCGGCGGAGGTTGGCCGTTTCCCACCCACTCCTTGCTCTGGAGAAAATCCGTGTCGAAAATTTCGTTTTCGCTGCTTGTTGCCAGCTTTTTCTTAGGCCTCGCCATGAACCATGCCAACGCCCACGATCATCTGACCGATTTCAAGGTCGAATCGATCGATGGCGAAACCGTCGACCTCGGCCAATACAAAGGGAAGGTCTTGTTGGTCGTCAACGTTGCCAGCGAATGCGGATTGACCCCGCAATACGCTGGTTTGCAAGCGTTGTATGAAAAGTACCAAGACAAGGGATTGGTCGTCTTGGGCTTCCCATGCAATCAATTTGGCAAGCAGGAACCGGGCACCTCGGCCGAGATCAAATCGTTTTGCAAGTCGAATTACGACGTCACCTTTCCAATGTTCGCCAAGGTCGAAGTCAAAGGGGCCAACGCCGCTCCGCTGTACAAGTATTTGTCAGCCGCCGAGACCAAGCCCAAGGGACCGGGGAACGTCTCGTGGAACTTTGAAAAGTTCCTTGTCGATGGCCACGGGCATCTGGTCGGTCGTTACGCCCCACAGACCGAACCCAACGACGCGGAATTGACCAAGCAGATCGAATCGCTGCTGAAGTAATCGCCGCCAAGTCCAGGCCTCTCATTCAACGTCCCCCGCTGGTGACGTATCTCAACGCCACCATCGCGTCCGGCTCTGGGCTGGCGCGATGGTCTACTGCCTGGGCCGCAGCCAAAGTTTCTTCCCGCAACAGCCTGGCATTTCTGCGACCGGCCGATTTTGTTCGGGCATTCGCCCCTTGGTGAGCGACTGGTGTCAAGCGGCGGTCGGTCGGTTGCCGATACAACGGGCATAACCGATACATTCTGCTTGCTTGCGATGGACGAACGGGAGTCGATCTGATGACAATTCTGCGGCGAATTCGTCACGCCCTGTTTGCATCGATCGCTGCATTTCTGCTTGCCATTCTGTTTGTGCCCACCGACTCGCCGCGCACCGTCTGGTCGATCGCCGACGCCAATCACGCCGACGCACCGCAGCGCGTGATCGCGTCGGGAACCGCGGTAACGCCGATTCGCTCGCAATCGCGACTTCCCCAATTGCTGACCGCACGTCTGCGGTGGCGTTTGAGGATGACCCAGCACTACGCCGATCGGGATATGACGCGTCAGTTCAACCAAGCGGTCGCAGCTGTCGAAGAATCGGCCGACGAACCGGCGACAACAGAAGCAACGATGACGTTGACCAGTTATCGCCAATCGGGTTCTCCCGAGGGGGATGTTCCGGCTGGTTCGGGCCAACCTGACGAACTGTTGACCGGACACGATTTCTGGACGCGTCAGCACGATCGGGCGGCGGCAGCGTACGAAGAATTGCTGGCATTGGATAAACCAACGGCCGTCGCAACCCCGGTTACAACGCTCCCCGGACTTCCGACGACGCGCGGTCTGTGGCTCGCCGCACTCTGCGGCTTGTTGGGTGGTTTGACGATGGCAGGCGTCGATTGGCTGGCCTATCGACAACAACCACGCGACGAAGCGGGGCACGACGAAACGCTACATCTACCCGCATCGTGGTTCCATGTGCGCCGGACCCCGTTCCAGCGGTTGGCTCAAGCGATTCGGACGGTTTGTATTCTCTGGATCGTTGTCACCGGCCTGTTGTTGGTCGGTTCGGCTCGCAAGGAAATGGGGATGCAACGGTTGACGAAGTGGCCGTTGGCGGAACTCGCCGACCTGGTCTGAACCATCCCCGTCGCTGTGGTTCCGCAAGTGGCGGCGATCACCGCTCGTGGGCTCGGTCGGAAATGCAAGCAGCGCTCGCAAATCGTCTCCACTGAGATGCAATTGTCTCCCTCGCCATCGCGATATATGGGCCCCCCGATTAGACCGTCGTGAATCGTCCCGATTCGCTTCAGTCGGCTGGCAAGATGTGCCGAACAAACCGATTAGACCGTATGTTCGGATTTACCTCCGCAATCAAAACAGTAGACGACCATGGCTGAAAAGAACGATCCTCACGTTGAATCAAAGTTCTACTTTGCTGCTTCTCCCTTTCCAGCGACGCCGCAAGCGGAATCGTATTGTGGGATCGGTTCGGTCGAAGAAACGCGTCGCCGGATCAAGCGTTCGATCGAACGGGCCGAGGGCCCATCGATCGTGATCGGCGGCCCAGGTTTGGGGAAGTCGTTGTTGTGCAATCTGATCGCCAACGATTACCGCAGCCTCTACAAAGTTGCATTCCTTTCCGAAGGGCAGATCGATACCAGCCGCGAGCTGTTGCAAGCGATCATGTTCCAACTGGACCTTCCCTACCGCGACCAGGAAGAGGGTGAATTGCGGCTGGCGTTGATCGATTTCCTGCGTCCCAAAGAGAACTCGGGAGACAACGGCACCCTGTTGATCATCGACGAAGCGCAATCGCTGTCGTCGGAGTTGTTGGAAGAGATCCGGATGATCAGCAGCATTGTTCGCGATGGCAAGCCGCGCGTCCGAACGCTGTTGGCGGGTGGATTGCGGTTGGATGAAAACCTGGCCGACCCGCGTCTCGCTTCCTTCTCGCAACGTGTGGCGACACGATGTTATCTGCACGCGTTGTCGGTTGGCGAAACCGCCGACTACATCCGCCAGCAACTGCAACGCGTTGGCGCTGAACCGCAGGAACTGATCCGCGACGAAGCGATCTCCAGCGTCCACAGCGCGTCCGACGGGATCCCACGTCTGATCAACCAATTGATGAACCATGTGCTCTATTTCGCGGAGCAACAGGCGATCGAGATCATCACGCCCGAAATCGTTCAGGACGCTTGGGCCGACTTGCAACAATTGCCTGTACCGTCGCGTCCGGCGACGCGAACGGCTGCGACTTCGGCTGTCGATTTTGGACCGCTCGGCAGCGACGACGAAGCGGGATCGATCGAGTTTGGCGAACTTTCCGATATCGATACGGACGCCGATTTCGATTCGGAGCCATTGGATGACGATCTGGAACGATCGGCAGAGCTCAAAAACGATTCGGATGAACTCGAACCGATCGATCGAGATCAGGTGGTTAGCGAGAGCTTTGAGATGCTCGAGGCATGCGTTCAATTGGTGGCCGAGCACGAACGCGATCATTTTGCTTTCGACGCCGGCACCCCATCGGAGACTTCGTTGGCGGATGCCTTTGCCGCGGCCTTTGGCGTTGAATCGGTAATCGCCGAGGGACACGAATCGAGCGAAGACGAGCAACAGCCGAACTATGTGCTCGGCCAATACGAAGACGGCGCTGCGGAAGCCAACGACGCGACCGAAGCGGTTGACGATTGCCAATCGATCGCAGCAACCGACGCCGATTCGGTGGAAGCGACCGCGGCCGATGCGGTTACCGACCAACCGACCGCCGAAGCGGATCAATCCGTCGCCGGCGAAGTCGCTTCGCTAACTTTCCGCGACTTTCCCGTCGTCCATCTGTCGACCAAGGGATGTTGTTCGGAGAGCGAATGCGAAGGGGACGCGTGTTCCAACGATCAACCTGTCGCCGAAGTCCACACGAGCGACGATCAGGACCAGCCAACCTGTGACCTGCAGGACGTCCAAACCGCGGCGTCGGAGAACGAACTCGATTCCGAGACGGTTTGTTTCCGGGAAGAGATCGCTGCGAACGTCGATTTGCAAATCGCTGAACAGGTCGCCACCGATTTCGAGATGAACAACGTCACCGACGAACCGGTCACCAGCGAATCGGCTTTCGGTACGATCGATGACAGCGTCTGGAACGCCGACTTCGCCGATCGCGACGCGATCGCAGCAACCGATCTCCCCGAGACGTCCGACCAACCGATCGGCTCCGCTCCACAGCCGATCGATCCGTTTGGCGACGACTTCGACGACGAGATCGCGATCGAAGTGCATCAGCCCGGCAACCTTTTGTTCCCCGCGGTCAACGATTCATCCGTCGCGCCTCTTGCTGACGCCGAAGCAAATCCAGCTTTGTGGATTGCGGGTGTTGATGACGCGAACGATCCACCGCGCAGCGAGCACGAGGACTTGCTGCGAACCGAGGTGATCTCGATCAATCGAGCTGCAATCGATACCAACCCAGGAGTTGTTTCGGGGCACTTCCAAGGCCTGCAAGCCCGCGGGCATGCGGCTCATGCCAACGTCAAACCGAAGGCCGCCCGAGACATCGAAGTCGCCGACGATCGCGATCTCTTGATCATCGAAGACGAAGTGCAAGATATCGATGGGATCGTGCCGCAACCGGCGATTCCGGCGGCGGCAAAAACACTCAACGATCTGACGACCTTGTTCAGCCGAATCCGCAAGGGATGAGTGGTCCTATGACAAGCCTGCCGACCAGCCCACGGATTCCGGCATCGATGCGAGTCTCCGCCCGTTTAAAGGCATTGGCCTCCGCGGGCGAAACGGAACAACCGGCGGCGACGGTTGCGATCGATCCACCACACGCGACGGCCTCGCCAACCGCAGCGACGGCATCGCTGCGCAGCCTTGCTGAATCGATCGTCAACGCAGCGGATCAGTCGGCGCAGACGCCGATCTTGGTACCGGGAAGGCGAGTCGTCTTGGACCCGCAACTATTTGTTGCGTTGTCGAGCGAGCTGATCGATATCGCGCGACGGACGATCCGCATCGAAGCCCTTTCGCCTGCTGCGGGAGGCTGGGGGGCGATCCATCTGCTTCGCGGCCATCGTCGAATCGTGAGCCAATTGTCCGCCGACGTTCCCTATGACGTCGAAGTGATCGAGATGAACCGGATCAGCCGTCCGGCGGGTCCCAAGCGGCCGCTGTTTATCGGGCTGGCGACCAGCAGCGCGATGTTGCGTTGGTTGCCCACCGCGTCGTGCTACCGATTCCTGATGCTAGAATCGGGAACTCGTACGTCGCTTCCCGAAGGGACGCAGGCCTCGGTCGAACGCTTTCATCTGACGGCCGTCAGCGGCGGCACAAAGACTCGCCACTACAACAACGGTCACCGTGTAGGTTGATGTTGTGGTCTAGCGGGGATCTGTTGGATTGGAGGCTTCAGCCGACCGCGGTTCGTCGCCGCAATACGTCGAATGCTTCCGATGCCGACGGCCAGCGACGCAAACTCAGGTGCAACGTCTAGTGCGTTGGACAACCGCTCGCCGCAAACAGTTCGTCGATTGCAACCACACGGCCGCGATCCGCTGCGGGGCCGTCGATCGAATCGCCGGATGAGGAGATCGAGGATTGATCGCGCTGGCGCCACCAGGCGGCAACGTCGCGCGGTAACGCGTGCCACAGATCGGTTTGTTCTCGCAGGTATTCCAGAAACTGGCGGTAGACGTTCAGTCTCGCGGCGGTGTCTAGGTAGTCGGGATGTGTGATCAGCATCGCCATACCGGCAATCTCGCGCAGGTGTTGCATCTTGTCGATCCAGACTTGCGGCGAATTCTCTCCCAACGCAATCAGCAGCGTATGGTCTTGCGGAAGCGTGTAGGGCAGTTCGACAAACTTACCCGCGATAAATGGCCAGGGAGAACCGATCCCGCCAGGCATCGCTTGAAACGGATCGACATCAAAACAACTGGCGTCGTAATCGACGTTCAGTCCCTGCAACCAATCGAGATTGCGATGGACCATTGGGGCTCGAAAGCCCGTCGATTGGAAGTCTTCGATCGCTTGGTTGATCCGCTGCTTGCGCCATTCAAATGTCCGTTGCGATTCAAATAGACGGCCGTCGTGGTTGTATCCATGTACGCCGATTTCATGACCACGACCGCGCAGATCATCCAAAAGTCCCGCGTCGATCTTGTACTTGTAGGGGACAAAATTCCACGCCGATCGAAATCCGTATTCTTCCTCCAAGCTGGCAAGCGCGGGGGCCAGTTTCGCACCGACGCGTGTTTCCACATCGTGCGTCAGTACCGTGCCGACTCGAAAACCATCGGGCCAAGGATGCAACGTCCGTTGGTTGGGTGTCGACGCAAGCGTTTGAACGACGGCCTGCCGCCAATCGTGGATGAATCGCGTCGGCAGATACCAGTCGGCCGGTGCGTCCAATGAACGGTTGCGTCCTCGCTGCAGTTGCTGTCGCAGCGCGATTGGAATCCAGGGACGTAAGCGGTAATACGCTTTGAATTTCCAACTGAGCCGCGCCGCGGCGATGTCCGCGACGGCATGCTGTTGCAAGACCCGACCAAGTGGTCCATCAAATGCGAATCGAAACGGGATCGCGGGTTGGTTGGCGTCGTCCATTGGAGGAATGTTGATGGGGAAGGCGATGGAGAGATTGCAAGGGTGGAACGCGAGCGGAGGCGTTCCGTTCGTTCACTGTCTTCAGTTTTCCACAGCATAGTCCAAATGAGACACCGAGGATCACTAGCTTGCGGATTTCCGGCTTCCTCCCTGACGTTGATCAAATCTCCCGTAACAACCCGTGTAGATTGTGCAATGCAACCTGCAAGTATGCCGGCGATGGGGAATCTCCCCAGGTCAACGCGGTGAACTACAGGACGGTGGCGGTTTGGTCCGAATCGGCGACTTGCAGCTGTGATCCGGCGTCGAACCACTTGCGGCGGACGTATCCGATGGCGATCACTTGGCCGTCGGTCGGCGATGCGATTGCCGATCGGATCTCGCCGCACGGTTTGTCCGTATCGATCAGCTTGGTTCCCGTCGCGGGAACCGCGTCGCCGCTGATTTGCATTTTCACCAGCTTCTTTTGCACCTGCCCCAACGCGTCCAAGCGAGCGATCGTTTCCTGACCGAGGTAGCAGCCTTTGGTGAAGCTGATCGTTTGCTCGTTGCGGTCGACTTCCTGAGGCAAGTTGGCGTCGCTGCAATCGATGCCAAAGCGAGGCCAGCCGGCGGCGATTCGCGCCGATTCCAAGACCTGCCCATCGACGACTGGAAAATCCTGCTCGGTCAACCATTTTTCAACGGCTTCGGCAGCGTTGGCGCTGGCGACAACCAGACAATCCTGCCCGCTGGTCCATGGCAATTGGAACCACGATGCCGAGGCATCGCCGATTGCCAACGTCCCACATGCCAGACGCGGAGCCTCTGCGGGCGTGAAGCCTTCGATCACCGGTTCCTGCTGGCCGCTGATCAACCAACCGACGAAGGCTTCGCTGCGATCGGTGATCACCGCGTCTTCGCGAATGATGTAGCGATCGATATGCGACGCCAAGGTTTCTCCCTGCGATCCGCATCCTAACATCAGCATCCGCTGGGATTCATTGAAGCCGCAGACGTGACCGATCGCGCGGCCACGGACATCGGTGATGAAGGTCTCCCAGCCGTGGTCGACTTCCAACCGCTTGAAGTCGTTGGTGGTCAAGTTGTTCAGGACGGTCGTGCGATCGTCGCCGGTCATTTCAACGACACACAGGTCGTCGATCCGCACGCACGCGCGGCCCGCGGTAAAGGCTTCGTATTCGGTCGTCATCGGATGTTGCTCGTGTTTAGTTTTCGTCAGCTTCGCCCACGGTCGCGACACAGAATTGTGCGGCCCGCACGACGACGGTGTGTGAATATTGGTCGACCAGGTTTTGCAGCTGCTCGCGAGTTTCGATCGCTCCTAGCCCCATCTCCTCCAACGGTTCGCGAGGCAGTCCGCTGGCCACGACGATCCGCGATTCCTCGCGGGCTCGCAACAGAACGTTGGCGATCATCCCTTCGCGGGTGAGATCCTTGCGAGTTGCTTTCTGCAGATCTTCGTACGAAGCATCCGACGCCAATCGACGCAGCGCCGGGCCGGGAGTGTCGGTCAGATCGCAGCAGATCGCGATCGCACCGCCGACTTCGACCAGTCCACGGGCGACGTGTAACGCCCGGGCGACGTTGTTCCAGTTCTGTTGTTGATCGTCTCCGTCGATGCAGGCGATGACCAATGAAGGAGGATTGGGCGCCGAGCGTTGCCACGATGATTCGATCGACGATGTCAGTTTCCGCCGCACGCCACCGGGTGTTCCCGCGACGATTTCCGCCGCGCGGGCATCGACGGTCGGCAAGACCTCGACGACCATCTGGATCCCCAGCAACCAAGCCGCTTCGTCGGCCTGCTTCCGAGCCGTGTTCGGAGCGGCTTCCGAGGGACGCCCGAAAAATTGAGCGTCTCGCACCCGCTGTTGGCTGCGGCGATCGGCAAACTGAGGAAACACGCCACCCGCTTCGCAGCGAGGGTCCAATGCCCCATCGGGACGGGCGATCGCCAGCGGGATGACAAAGTCGGCTTCCAGGATCATGCGGTTCAAATAGATCGGGTCGGCAGCTTCGGAAGCCGCCAGATAGCCCAGCGTCGCTTGATCGTCGGGATCGTGCCGATGGACCTTCGCTTGGTTGCCGACGACTTCGGTCAACCGCTGCAGCGTCGCCTCGCTAGCATCCTCCCCCAGAACAACTTCGATCTCACCATTTGCGTCCGAAGCGATCGCGTCCAAAACGCCGGCGACACAGTCGAAGAGACTGGGCAGATTCGGATCGACAACCACCGCGATCCGATCTCCCGGCACGATCGCTTGATGAATCGGCGGGTAATCCTCGGCGTGCTGCAGCGCGTCGCGGATCGACCGCCGCGGATCGGGCAACGCTTGCAAATCGACGGGTGCTAGCGTCAGCACCTCCGCTTCGCAGCCGCCGTGGATTGCTAGCGGGCCATCCTGCCAGAATCTGTGAGGTTCCGGGGTAGACATCAAATCTTCGGGCTCCAGGGTGACGATAGTAGGAATTATCGGGTTTAAGCATGCGAATTCAAACGGCGGCCGTTGCCGCCTGTTGCCAGCATCTTAGAACTGGGTGGTTCGAAGCGGTAGGGCAGGCCAACCTTTGAGGATTTAATGGTGCAGATCAAGACATTCGGTTCGTGGATGATGGTGGCGTGTCTGATCGGCGCGATCGGTTGCAGTTCGTCCACGCAGGCGCCGACCGCCGCGTCGGGCGAGGGCTCCGACACCGCTGCGGAAGCTCGCGCGCTGATCGATCTGACAGCCAACGCCTACCAGACCGCGTCGGCTTATCGCGACAAGGGCTACGTGCGGCTGGCCTATTCGCTGGCGGGCGAACCGTTCGAAGATCGGGCTCCGCTGGCGGTCAGCTTCCAAGCCCCCAACCTACTTTCGATCGACGCCTACGCGGTTCAGCTGTCCAGCGATGGCAAGCGGCTGCAGGCGACGATCGAGGATCCGCAGACGAATCATTTTGATGGCCAGTGCCTGTCGGTTCCGGTTTCCGATCGACTGACATTAGAAGAGGTCTACGCCGACCCGATGGTCGCTCAGTTTGCGGGTTCGGGCATGGGCGGACCGGCCCCTCAGTTGGAGCTGCTGCTGTCGGATAATCCGCTCGCCGCATGGCTGCAAGCTCCCGCGGAACTCGCCTTGGGCGAACGCCAATCGGTCGACGGGCACGCCTGCCAATCGGTCGTGATCGACGCCGAACCTCTCCGCTACGTCTTGTGGATCGACGCCGAAGATTATTTGATCCGCCGGTTGGAGCTGCCCTGGCAGGCGATCGCTCCTGGATTGGCTAACGATCCGCAGTTGACCGACGCGTCGCTGACGATCGAATTGGCGGGCGCGGAATTCGAGCGGCGTTTGCCAGCGAAGGTGTTCGCCCTGCAAACGCCGCCGATGTCGGTCCAGGTGACGACGCTAATCAATCCGCCACCCGCGGCGCCGCACGCGTTGGTCGGTTCTCGCGTCAGTAGTTTTCGTTTGCCCGAATCGACCGGACGCTTTGACGTCAACGAATCGGGGAGCGGCCGTCCGGCGACCGTCTTGATGTGGATCGCCAACCACGGTTCGTCGCAGCAGGCGGCGGTGGCGTTGCAACAAGCGATCGACGCGTTGCCGCAAGAGGTTCAACAGCGGATCCATCCCGCGGTCGTGATGGCGGAACCGCAATCGTCGGCCGACACCGGAAGGATGCTGCGGTCGTGGGGCGTGGGCATGCCGTGGATCGACGACACGCTGGCCGTTGGTCGGGACGTCTTCCAGATCACCGAAGCCCCTTGTTTGGTCGTGATGGGAGCCGATGGTTCGGTCGAACTGCATCAGCAGCGTTTGAACGATGCCCTGCTGCAAGTTCTGCCGGCGATCTTGACCGAAGTCGCCGATCGTCAGCCGGTCGGCCGTCGGGCTCGCGAGCAGTATATTGCCAGCCAAGCCAGTTATCGCCGTCTGTTGTCGCAGCGCAGCGGGCTGCAGTTCCCGTTGTCGACCGAATCGAACCTGTTGACCGCAAAGATTCGATCGAACCAGAACCTTCGTTAAGCTAAGGTTTAATGCTGGCTTGTCGCGGCGGAGAGATTTATCTTAAGTGGTCCCATCTTCGATTCCGCTCCCTCGCGACTTTAGAACCGACAACCAGGCAAACTCCGATGATTCGTTCGACCGTGCGTTGCTTATTCCTTGCTCTTTGCTTCTCGCCTTGTATTGTCAACGCTGCCGACGCGCGGCCCAATGTGATCGTCTTCATCGCCGACGACGTCAGTTGGAACGATTTCGGCTGCTATGGAAATCCGCAAGCTCGCACGCCGAACATCGATCGCTTGGCTGCCGGCGGGCTGCGGTTGGATCAAGCCTATCTGACCGCCAGCAGTTGCAGCCCGTCGCGGGCGAGCATGATCACCGGACGCTATCCGCACAACAACGGCCCGGCGTCGGAACTTCATCTGCCGATCGCTGCCAATCTCCCTTGGTTCCCCGAACGGCTCCGCGACGCAGGCTATTACACCGCGTTGTCGGGCAAAAATCACATGTCGGTCGGGAAGTTGGAACCGGGCCAATCGGCACGTCCCAAAGCATTCGATTTGATCGATCGAGGACGCAACAAAAATAACGGCGGCGGCCATGCGAACTGGGTTCGAATCGCCAAGGATCGCCCGCGCGACAAACCTTTCTTCTTCTGGTACGCAGCGTACGACGCCCATCGCGCTTGGGATGGGGACAGGCAATGGGATGCCAAAAAATACGGTCCCCGTCACACGCCTGAGAGCGTTCGCGTTCCAAAGTTTCTCGTCGACGATCTGCCGACACGCCAGGATCTCGCATCTTATTACAACGAGGTGACGCGGTTCGATTATTTCGTCGGCGAAGTGGTGCAGGAGTTGGCCGAGCAAAAGGTGTTGGATAACACGTTGATTCTGGTGTTGGCCGACAATGGTCGCCCCTTCCCACGCGCCAAAACGCGGCTGCACGATTCGGGGATGAAGACTGCGCTTGTCGCCCATTGGCCCGCGACGATCAAACCGGGAGAGGTCAGCGACAGTCTGGTCAGCGCGATCGACATCGCGCCGACGGTATTGAGCGTTGCGGGAGCCGAGATTCCCGAAACGGTGCAAGGTGTCAGCATGTTGCCCCTGTTTTCCGACCCGTCGGCGACGATCCGACGATACGCCTTCTCCGAACACAACTGGCACGATTTCGAAGCCCACGGCCGCAGCATCCGGGACGGACGCTTTTTGTTTATTCAAAACAACCGCCCACAGTTTCCTTGGCAAGGCCCCGCCGATTCGGTTAACTCCCCATCGCACGAACAACTGCGTTTGCAACGCGACGGCAACAAACTGACCGCCGCACAACAGGATGTCTTCACCGCACCGCGACCCGCCGAAGAGTTGTATCTTGTCGACGCGGATCCCGATCAGCTGAACAACTTGATCGACGACAAGCGTTACGCTGCGGATGCCGACCGATTGCGCAAGCTGTTGGACGAGTGGTCGGTCGCGACGGGGGATACGGTTCCCGATCAGATCTCGTCCGATTCGTTTGATCGCGAAACGGGAGATCGTCTGCCGATCGCAAAGAACGCTTTTCGTGGAACGCCTGCCGGGACCCAGCGGAATGCGACAACGGTCAACAACCCAGGTCCAAGGTAACCGCGAGTGAGCCCACTCTATCGACTCGGATGTCCGCTGTGGGCCTGCCCGGATTGGCAAGGCAGCCTCTACAAACCTGGCGCTCCCGCTGCGCAGTGGTTGAGTCAATACAGCCGCGTCTTCAGAACCGTCGAAGAACCGATCAGCCGCGATGGCAAAGTCGATCTGCGAAAAGTGAAGCGTTGGTGCCGATCGACGCCCGACGATTTCCGGTTTGTCTTGCCCTTCCCACGCAGCGTCACCGACGACGCGATGCTGCAAGGGGAACTGTTGGATCTCGATCCGTTTTTGGATCTCTTAAGCGTGTTGCAAGATCACGATCGCTTGGGCCCTTCGCGCCTGCAGTTGCCGCCGGCGTTCGACGGCCCGAAGCTACCGGTGTTGGAACATTTTCTCGAGTCGATGCCGGTCGAATTTCCGATCGCGGTGGAGGCGCAGCATCCCGACTTCTTCGCCGACGCTCCGGCGGGTCGCAAGTTGCATCGGTTGCTGAAACGGCTGCGTCTGGATCGGTCGATCGTGGCGGAGTGGGATCCGGACGACCCGGTCACGGAGGCCGCGGCCAACGAATCGCGGCGGATCCGCTTTCCCGAACAAGTTCGCTGCGATGCGACCGGCCCGATGCCGATGTTACGACTTTGCGGTGCCAGGTTGGATCAGCTTTTGGTCCCGACTTGGCTCGACGTTTGGGCCGATGTCGTCGCCGAATGGATCGTGAAAAAGAAGCGACCCTACGTGTTCATCGACGTCGAAAATGTGAGCGACGGACCGGTGATCGCAGAGATGTTTCACGAGCGGGTGCAAGCTCTGTTGCCCGAGGTGGCGGCGATGCCTCGATGGCCCGGCCGCGGGCTGGCGGTGCAGTTGCAGCTTTTCTAAGCCATTGAAAAAGTACAGAATTGAAGATTGGGGACGGCGCCGCGACTGTAAAGTCGCCCGCCGGTTCGGCAGCGGCTGGCCAATCTCTTCATCGCGGCACGGGCTTCCGTTTTCGAACACTTTGTCCACCGCAGCGGTTCCCGCAGTTGAAGCGGACCGAATATTGGAAATTAGTTTTTACCCCGATATTTGTCGGTCGGAATCGTCGCAGTCGACGGCCGCCGGGGAATCCGAGGGCCGTCGGGCTTGTCAATCGACGCCCGACACGACAGCATAATTAGACTCAACGGAATCGACTCGCTCAGGAGGCAGGCAGCTGTGATTGCAGAAGGCAACGACGACAAATTCAAAGGTTCACGCCGCGACAAGAAGAAGCCCAAGTCGACAGCTAGCGAAATTCTGCAACGCCAGCCTCCATTCGACTTGGAAGCCGAGATGGGCGTGTTGGGGAGTATTCTCCTGCTGCCGGAATGCTTGGATGACCTGGCGACGCTGCTGCGTCCCGACGATTTCTACGACGATGCCAACCGGATCCTGTTCACCCAGTTGCAAGAGATGCACGACATGGGTGAGAAGATCGACGTGACGCTGTTAGTCAGTCGGTTGAAGAAGGCGAAGCAATACGATCTGATGGGCGGACCGGCCTATCTTGGACGGCTTAGTACATCGGTCGCCAATGCGGCTCACGCGGTCTATTACGCGAAGATCGTTAACGAGAAGGCGATCTACCGCAAGCTGATCGAATCGAGCACCGACATTCTGCGCGACGCCTACGATCAAACGCAGGAAGCTCGCGAATTGGTCGCCAGTGCGGAACAGAAGGTGTTTGCCATCATGGACGGCAAACAATCCAATTCGGTCAACAGCATCAGCGATATTTTGCACCAGGCGATGGACCGGATCGACGCCCGTCTGCGAGGCGAGCACACCGATGGCGGTTGCGATACGCTGTACACCGATTTCGATGCGATGACCGGCGGCTTGCACAACGGTGAATTGGCGATTCTTGCGGCTCGGCCTTCGATGGGTAAGACCGCGTTTGCGATGAACATCGCCGAAAACGTTTCGATGCAGCTCCGCTACCCCGTCTTGTTCCTGAGTTTGGAAATGTCGGGGATCGAGTTGGCCGATCGTATGTTGTGTTCGATCTCCCGAGTCAGCGGTCACAAGCTGCGAAACGGTACGATCAGCAGCGAGGAGCGCGAACGCTTGGTGGAAAAGGCGAACGAGATCCACTCCGCGCCACTATTCGTCGACGATTCGCCTAGCCGAACGGTCAGCGAAATCGCCGCGGCGGGGCGGCGTATTAAACGTCGCGACGGCGCGTTGGGATTGATCGTGATCGATTACCTGCAGTTGATCGAGCCCGATAACTCGCGCGATCCGCGGCAGGAGCAGGTTGCGAAAATCGCGCGGCGTCTGAAAGGTATGGCTCGTGAATTGGAAGTCCCCGTGTTGTGCCTGTCGCAGTTGAATCGGCAGTCCGAAGAGGGCAAAGATCACCGGCCAAAGCTGAGCCATCTGCGGGAATCGGGGGCGATCGAGCAGGATGCGGATATCGTGATGTTTGTGCATCGCGAAGAGTATTACCATCGCGGCGAAGACAAGGAACAATACGCAGGCCAGGCGGAGATCATCATCGCCAAGCAGCGTAACGGACCTGTCGGCGATGTCGAATTGACCTGGGAAGGAGCGTTCACTCGCTTCCACAACAAGGCTCCCGAACGGCACAGCGAATTCGATCAGTACGCCGAATTCAGCGGACCGACCGATTATTGATCCAGCAGTTCGCTGTACAGATCGACGTGCCGGTCGATCATCTGGGCGACGGTGAAGTCGCTAGCGATCCGTTCCTGCCCGGCCTGCCCCAGTCGGGCCGCGCGTTCGGTGTCGGTGAACATTAACTGGTAGGCGTGTTTGGCGAATTCCGCCGACTCGCCTACCGGGGCTAGCATCCCCGTGACGCCGTTTTCGATCAGATCGCGGTTGCCTGGAATGTCCGACGCCACGACCGGCAGTCCGGCCTGCATCGCTTCGATCAACGCGTTGCTCTGCCCTTCGTAACCGCTGCCGATCCAGAACAGATCGAAGTGCGGAAGCAGTTCGGCGACGTCGTCGCGTGCCCCCGCAAACGTGACAGCTTGCCCGGTCGTAACCGAATCGCGGAACCGCTGCAGTTCGCCCATCTGAGGCCCATCGCCGATGATGACAAAGGTCGAATCGTTGCGAGCCGACTCCATCAGCTGAGCTGCCCAGATCAGATCGCGAAGTCGTTTCTGAGGCCACAGCCGGCCGACGGCAACGATCAGGCGGCGTTTAGGATCGATGCCCAGACGCTGGCAGGCCTCTTCCCGCGTGATCGTGCTCGCTGTGCGAGGCGGAATCCCGTTGGGGATCACTCGAAACAGATCGGGCTCGATTCCGTGAGCGGCATAAAAATCGCGGACTCCGCTGCTGTTGGTGACGATCGCGTCGGTCCGTTTGGCCAACGCGCGATCGATAACAAAGTGACGTGTTGTCTTCCATTGATCGACGCAGCGTTCACCGGCAACGATTCGCCGGACGCCCAAGCTGCGAGCGGCCGCGCGTCCGTAAGAGTTTGCTGCGAACAGCCACGTGTGGACCAGATCGGGAGAGAGTTTCTTGAGCGTTCGCTTCAAGCGAAAGTAGGCCGACGGATCGGCTTTAAATCGCTTGCCGACCACCGTGACTTCGATCCCCGCAGCTTCCAAGTTCGCTCGCAGCGGACCATCGTGCGTTAACACGACGACGTGCACGTCGAAGCGATCGCGCGGCAAACCGCTGGCCAAAAGAGCCAGTTGCTTCTCGGCACCGCCGCGAACCAAGGTCGGGATGATATGGCAAATCCGTTGGGTCATCCCGTTGCTCCACTCACATTTTTGGCGGAGGAATTCCCCGCCAAGCGTTCAAATAACTGGACATGTCGGCGGATCGTATCGGAGAACGACGCCGCCGCGGACAACTGGCTCCGCATCCGCTGGGCTCCCGCGGCAGCTATCGGTAGATCGTCCAAGACGTTTTGGACCGCTTCCCGCATCTTGTCGGTCGAATCGGCTGGAAAGCTGTGTAGTTCCGAAAACGCTGCCATCGCGAAGGCTCGCGTATCGGCGCAATCGACCACGGCGGTGGGGAGCGCCGCGGCAATCGCCGCCGGCCAAAACGACTCCGCTCCGCTAGCCGCCGATGGCAGCACAAACATATCCGCAGCTTGCATTAATTCTTCCACATGATCAAAGTTGCCCGGCAGAAACGCCGCTTGGCCGACGCCGTTATGTTTTAAGTCGTTAAAAAGTTTCTGACGCCACGGTCCGTCGCCGATCATCCACAACCGCAGGTCGGGCTGAGCCTCCAACAGCGGCCAAAGGGCCGACGCCAAGGTCAAAACGCCTCCTTCGGGCGACAGCCGATTCATGCACAGAATGACTTTGCCATCGACCGGCACCATCAGGTCGTGATTCATATTGCCGAGCGTCAGACGCGCTGCTTTACACGATTCGGGAGTGCGACGGATCGGATCGCCAATGCCGTCGGCGATCCGCACGATCGTTGCCGCTTTGGCTCCGGCGACCAATAACGCTTGCTGGCACGAGGCGCGGGGAGCGATCACGGCGTCGGCGGCAAAGCTGCGGACAAACGTGTTCCGCCGCGCACGCAGCGACGCTTGCCAGACGATATCTTGAGTCCCCATCAACGTTCCACAGCGGACGACGCTTGGCACGCCGACTTGTCGGGCGGTCTCGACGACCGCTGCCGCCTCTTCCCGCATCATGTCGCAATAGACGAGATCGAACCGCGGCAATTGCTCTCGCAACCACTTCCCCAAGTTCCGAACATAACGAGCCATCGACCATTCGCCTCGCGGCGCAGCCAACGGACGCAGCACCGGTATCTCGCGATGTTGGAACTCCGCCGGCCAAGTCGCTTGATAGCGTGGCGTTAAGACGGTCGGGTAACATCCTTGGCGGCGAAGGCCGCTGACAAACGCGGTCAAGCGACTGCTGGCATCATCGCAATGCGGCCAGTAGCGTCGAGTGACGATCAGCACTTGGAATCGTTTCATCGATCGATGGCCGGTCCGTGCAACGCGTGGTGGCGGTCGAGATCGGCTTGTTCCAACACGCCCAAATAAGGCAGGTTGCGATACATGTCCTCGTAATCCAATCCGTATCCGACGACAAATTCGTCGGGGATTTCAAAGGCGACAAAATCGGGGCGGACTTGCACGTCGTGCTGGCGATTCTTCTGCAACAGCACCGCACTTTTGACGTCCTGGGCACCCATCTGTCGCATGTCTTCCAATAATCGTTCCAGCGTGCGGCCGGTGTCGAAGATGTCGTCGATCAACAGCACCTCGCGGTCGCGGATGTTGATCAACATCGCCGCGTTGACCAACAGTTCGCCGCTGCGGGTGCCGCCGCGGTAGCTGCTGGCTTGGACAACGCCCACCCGGATGGGCATGTTCAACCGGCGAATCAGATCGGCCAGCAGAATCAAGCTGCCCGTCATGACCGCGACAACCGTCAGCGGCCGCGAGCCGTAGTGATCGTTGATCCGTTGAGCCAATTCGCTGACACCGCGCTCCAACTGTTGTTCGTCAAGCAATGTCTTCATATTTAACAGTCGAGGGTGCGAAAAAGCGGTGATGTCAGGCGGAATCCGGGCCGGCCAGGGAACACGCCGACATCTTAACATGTTGCCCCACGGTTGAACCAGTTGATTGAAAAAACGATGGCTGGCCGCTAAGATTGACTCGGGCATGAAGCCCGCTCAAGACTCCGCTCGCCTCTCTCCAGCTGGTAATCGATAACGCCGATGTCGAAACCCGATCGCACAAAGAAAACAGTCTCCACCGACGCCACGCGTTCGGATTCATCGCGACGGAAGTTCATGCAAAGCTCCAGCCTGTTGTTGGCCGGCGGTGCGGTTGCGGGCGGGCTGAGCGTGGCTCGGGCGGCGCACAGTTTCGGCAGCGACACGATCCGCGTCGGGTTGATCGGATGTGGCGGACGCGGAACTGGCGCGGTGACTCAGGCATTGAGCACCGTCGATGGCGAAGTCCGTTTGACGGCGATGGGAGATCTGTTCGAAGACCGCATGCAGACAGCGTTTCGGACGATCAAGAGCAAGCATCCCGACCGCGTCGATGTCACCCGCGACACGCGGTTCGTCGGTTTTGACGCCTATCAAAAAGTGCTGCAAGCCGATGTCGACGTCGTGATCTTGGCGACCCCTCCCGGTTTCCGCCCCTTGCATTTCGAAGCGGCCGTCGACGCCGGGAAACATGTCTTCATGGAGAAACCGGTTGCGACCGATGCTCCCGGCGTGCGACGTGTGCTGGCGGCCAACGCAATCGCAAAACACAACGGTCTGGCGGTCAGCGTCGGGCTGCAACGCCACCACGAAGCCCGCTATCGCCAGTGCGTTGCTCAACTGCACGCCGGCATGATCGGCGACGTGATCATGTCCCGCGCCTACTGGAACGGATCGGGAATTTGGGTCCGTCCGCGGCAGCAAAACGATACCGAACTGCAGTACCAGTGTCGCAACTGGTACTACTTCAACTGGCTCTGCGGCGATCACATCACCGAACAGCACGTCCACAATCTCGACGTGATCAACTGGGTGATGGACGGTTTCCCGGTGGAAGCTCAAGGCCAAGGCGGCCGCCAAGTGCGGACCGGCGAGGACACCGGGCAGATCTTCGATCACCACTTTGTCGAATACACCTACGACGGCGGGGCGAAGCTGATCAGCCAATGCCGGCACATGAAAGGCTGTTGGAACAGCGTCGGCGAATACGTTCACGGCACCCGCGGCTACGCGATCGTCAACAAAGCCGAAATCTACGATCACCAAGACAATCTGATCTGGAAGAGCGATGCGGCGGTCGAACAGGGAAAGGGTTGGCAGCAACAGCATCACGATCTGTTCGCCGCGCTGCGACGGGGCGAATCGCCGAACGAAGCCGATTATGGTGCGCACAGCACGATGACCGCGATCATGGGGCGAATGGCCACCTACGGCGGCAAAGTCGTTCGCTGGGACGATGCGATTCACAGCGACATCGCCTTGGCCGATTTCGATTCCTTGCGATCGTGGGACGATGTTCCGCCGGTCCTGCCTGCCGACGACGGCTCGTATCCCGTCGCGGTGCCGGGTAAAACCATCGTCGTCTGATCGATCAGAACGACATTCCCCAAGGCTTCAAGGACGAGGAACACCGCTGTGGCGAAAGCGACAAAGCAATCCGATCGCGTGCAAACGCTGGAACGGATCATCGCCCATCTGGACACGCAGTACGAACAAGGGATCGCGTGTACGCATCCCGACACCGGCGTGTTGGTCAGCGATGGCGAATACGATGCGCTGCGTCGCGAGCTGCAGACGCTGAATCCCCAGTCGACGCTTTTCGAGACGGCCACCGCGTCGCAGCTGGAGAGTGCGGTTGCGAAGGTCGTTCACCACCCACCGCTGACGTCGATCGAGAAGGCGAGCCACGAAGATCTCGCCGTGCAGCAACAGATGCTTTTCAAATGGCTCCGCGGCGCCGATGCCCCGGCCGTTGCGGAAGCTCCCGCGGGCGAGCTGTTTGCCGACGCGTTGCCCGACGATTTGATTACCGTCGCGGGGATGAGCTACGACGGCCAGCCGGTCGTCTACAGCCCCGATCGGTTCTACGCCGCCTACAAGCTCGATGGCGTGGCGATCGCTCTTTATTACGAACAGGGAAAACTTGTCCGCGCCGGGCTGCGACCGCGCGACGGGATTAACGGCGAAGATGTCACGGCGCAAGTTCGTTATGTCGCCGGTGTTCCGG
Organism: Rosistilla ulvae; assembly: GCF_007741475.1. NCBI lineage: Bacteria > Pseudomonadati > Planctomycetota > Planctomycetia > Pirellulales > Pirellulaceae > Rosistilla > Rosistilla ulvae. The sequence goes on from NZ_CP036261.1 coordinate 2,789,813, forward strand.
AAAAGCTTCCTAAGAAGATCACTTGTTCGATTCGGGGCGAACTGATCTGCAAGCTCTCCGACTTCGAAAAGGTGCAAGCCGAATTGGCCGACGAAGGGGAGAAGTTGAGAGCGAATCCGCGGAACCACACAGCCGGTGGGATTCGCCAATTCAAGAACCCCGAGAAAACCGCGAGGATGCGGATCAGCTTCATCGCCTACACGATCGAAGCGCTCGACCATCCGCCTTATAAGACGGAGATCGAGAGGGCTCGCTGGTGTCAGGAGACGTTGGGGATCAACTACATCGAGCCGCAACCGTTTCGCTTCGAGAACCTGCAGGCGATGGAAGACGCCGTGCCGACTCTCGATTTCGAAGTCGACGGCGTCGTGATCGGAGTCAACACTCTCGAGGACCAGGAACAACTGGGCCGCCACGGAGATCCGAGGACCGGAAATCCGAAGGGGAAGATCGCCTGGAAATTCCGCGAGGAGGAAGCGACGCCGGTGATCCGCGACATTCAGTGGCAGACCGGCCGGACCGGCAAGATCGTCGCAGTGGCGATCTTCGATCCCGTTCGTTTGGCCGGCACCAACGTGACCCGGGCGACGCTGCACAACGCCGGATTTATGCTCCGCAATCAGATCACGATCGGGTCGACGATCGCGGTTCGCAAGGCGGGGAAGATCATCCCCAAAGTGACCGGCGTGATTGCGGGGCAAGGCGAGCCGCAGTTTCCCGATCATTGTCCGGCTTGCAAAGCGAAGACCCAGCTACAGCAAGGGGGAACCGAAGAGATGCTGGAACTTGTCTGTCCCAACCCCGATTGCTCGGCGCAAAACGTCCACGGCCTGTGCCACTATCTGAGCACCTTTGGCGTCGTCGGGCTGGGGGAGAGCCGGGTGCGGACAATGGTCGAAGGAGGCAAGGTCGCGACGCACGCCGATTTTTATCGCTTGGACTTGGACGACGCGATGGAATGTGGGCTGACCGAACGACAGTCGCTGTTGGCACTGGCAGCGATCCACATGATTCCCGCTCCCGACAAGAAGGAAAACAACGAGTTGGGGATCGCGATCGCGACGGCTCGGCAAACGAAGAAGCAGGTTCCGCTGTGGCAATTGTTTGCCGCTTTCGGCATCGAAGCGGCGGGCAAGTCGGCAGGCAAAGCGCTCGAAGATCACTTCAGCAGTTTCGATGCGATCCGCGCCGCCACGGTCCAGCAACTTATCGAAGTCGGCGACGTCGGTGAGAAGACAGCCGAGACCGTCTCCAGCTATCTGGCGACCAACGCCGCAGCGATCGACGATCTGCTGAATTACGTCGAACCGCAGTCGCCGAAAACGGGGCTGCTGACCGGCAAGAACTTCTGCTTCAGCGGCGGCTTTCCCGAGGGGAAGCGTCACTGGGAACAGCGCGTCGAAGAACTCGGCGGCAAGTGTTCGGGGAGCGTCTCTAAGAAGACTCACTACCTGGTCGCCGGAACCGCCAGCGGATCGAAGAGCGAAAAAGCGGAGAAGCTTGGGATTCCAATCATCGATACCGACGATCTTCAAAAGATGATCCAAGCCATGTCAGATCCCACGGGCTGACACTCGATTCGGCTGGCCCTGCGGCCGCACTCTTAGCGGTCGCTGATTTGCGATCGATCCACATCGGAGTCTCTTCATGTGTTCGTCGCGCTGAACTCTTGGGGGCTGTCCCTGGCAGCGAGTCTTTCGGCCATGTGAAGATCGACGCGATAGCGCGTGCCGGAGCGTACCTCGAATTGAATTTCAGATTTGCTTTGCTGTGGAGCCGTTGGATGTTTGTCCTCGACGACGGCGTGGTTTACGATAGGCGGGCGACTAGCCTTTGTGGGTGTTCGTGCGGGTGCATCTGGTCCGTTGTTGTGTTTTCACTCACCCCGCACGCTCGTTCCTATCTTCACTTTATCCTCTGCAGAACGTTACGTCCTATGATTCGAGCACTCTTAACGATCGTCGCCGCGTTGACGCTTGCCCAAGGCTTGTTCGCCGCGGTGCCTTTGGCCGATTCGAAACCGAACATCATCTTGGTCATGACCGATGACCAGGGGTACGGTCCCGTCGGCCGCCACGGCCATCCTTGGATCCAGACTCCCAACCTCGACGCTCTCTATGATCAAAGCACCCGGTTTACGCGGATGTTAGTCGCACCGACGTGTGCGCCAACGCGATCGGCGTTGATGACCGGCCGACACCCGATGCGAAACGGCGTCACGCATACGATTCTCGAACGGGAGCGGATGACGTTGGATGCGACCACGTTGCCCCAAGTGCTTGGCAAAGCGGGCTATCGGTCGGGAATCTTCGGTAAGTGGCACCTGGGGGACGAGGATGAGTATCAGCCCCAAAACCGTGGCTTTGACGAAGCGTTCATCCATGGCGCCGGTGGGATCGGCCAAGCGTACGACTGCAGTTGCGCCGACGCCCCCGGCAACAAGTACTTCGATCCCGTGCTGCGGCACAACGGGAAGTTCGTTCAAACCGAAGGCTACTGCACCGATCTGTTCTTCGACGCCGCGTTGGGCTGGATTAAAAAGCAACACGATCAGAAGCAGCCGTTCTTCGCCTACATCGTGACCAACGCGCCACACAGTCCATTTATCGCCCCCGCCAAAAACGCGAAACGCTTTACCGACCTCGGTTTCACCGACGACCAAGCGGGGTTCTACGGGATGATCGAAAACATCGACGAAAACGTCGGCAAGCTGCTGGCGAAGATGGAGCAATGGAACCTCGAGGAAGATACGCTGTTGATCTTCATGAGCGATAACGGGATGACCGGCGGCGGATCGGGGCGCGGCAACCAACCGATGGGAACGCTAGCCGATGGAACACTGATGCGTCCCTACAACGCCGGTATGAAGGGACTGAAAGGGAGTGTCGAGGAAGGCGGCTGCCGGGTGCCGTTTTTCGTCCGCTGGGATGGACATGTCGCGGCGGGGCAAGACGTCGACCGGATCGCAGCTCACCTGGACCTCTTTCCGACGCTTGTCGCATTGGCTGGCGGGACGCTGCCACAGGGACAGGTCGAAGGTCGCAGCCTGCTGCCGCTGATCGAAAACCCGCAGGCGGATTGGGAGGATCGCTATCTGTTCACCCACAAGGGGCGTTGGAAGACGGGCGAGGAGCCAAACGAATCTCAATGGAAGAACTTTTCGGTTCGCAATCAGCGGTTCCGTTGGGTCGAGGGGAAGGCTTTATATGACATGCAAGCCGATCCGGGGCAGAAGACAAACGTGATCGACCAGCATCCGGAAGTCGTCCAAGCGATGCGCGACGCCTACGACGCTTGGTGGCAAAAGACCCGTCCGATGATGGTCAACGAGACGGCTCCGATGTCCAAGACCCGCCCATTCCACGAGGCATTCGAGCGGCAGAAACAAGGTACGGGGATTCCCAAATGGGAGTCTCCTCGCTTTTAGGCGGTCGATCGCCGAGGGAGCATCTTTGCTTTGACGCACCGGGAAGGGGGTCCGATTGGATGTTTTTTTCCGGTTAAACCGGTGCTTTAATCCCCACCTTTGATTAGATTGTGCCTCGGGAAGGCGTGCGTTTGGGAAAACTGCCAGGCGTGTCGTTTGGACTCATTTTGAGTGTTCCCCCCCCAGTTCATCGAACCCCATTCGCCCGCGAGGCAGGCTGCCGACAGCGGCCCCAACCCCCAATTTAGACAGGCAAAAGACGTTATGTCGATGAAGAACATTGGACGCTTTATTGGTTCGCGCAACGATCGCAAAACTGCACGCCGGTTGGAACAGGGGGGAAAGCATCGTCAGCTGCGTATGTTGTTGGCTGAATCGCTCGAATCGCGACAATTGCTGGCGGCTGATCTGGCGCCTGTATCGCTGATGGCAAACCACAATTATCTGGTCGCCGAAGACGTCAACGCCGACTTTCAAGTCACCCCCAGCGATGCCTTGATGGTGCTCAATGATCTGGCTCGCCACGGGGCGGGGGAACTCGGTTCCAACAACAGCGCGGCGAATCGCTTCACCGATGTGAATGCCGATGGTGCGCTGACACCCGTCGACGCGTTGATCGTGCTGAATCGCGTCAATCGTGGCGAAGGTGAAGTCGATCCGTTGTTGAACATCAAGCTCGACGTGACGCAAGATGGCGAGTCGATCCTCGCCGAGAACACGCGAAATTTTGAAGTCAACGTCGGGGAGAAGTTTGACGTCGAAGTCCGCTATGCCGATCTCCGTACACCGGTCGACCACCGCTTGGGCGTCTTTTCGTTGTACGTCGATATCTTGGCTAGCGGTATCGATTCGTTCCGACCGGTGCTCAGCGAAACGCAGATCATCGAACTGTCGGAAAATCTCGAAGACGCTTCGGGAGTGCTGACCATCGCCTTTGGCAACGATCCCGATCGGACGGCGGAGATCCCTGTTCGCAGCGGCGACCCCAGCGTTTCGAGCCTTGAGGATGATCCCGAAAATGCGATCCGAATCGCCATCGAAGAAGGGCTTGGATTGGGAGCCGGCACCGTTTCGGTTAACCAAGCAGTTCGCAGCGGACGGGATACCGACAACGGTGGTGGGGGAATTGTTGGAACCGGCGATCCTTTCCAGTACATCATTCGTTTTGTCGGTGAAAACGCAGAGTTCGCTGACATACCGAACCTGATCGTGAACACCGATACCATCACCGATGCAGCGGTCACGGGCAGCTTGGTCGAAGTCCCCGTTTACTCGACCACGGATCAGTCGCAGATCAATCCCAACTCATTGCTGTACAACATCGACTTCCGCAGTTCGACGATGGGGAACCGCGTGGTTTATGGCGATGTTCGCTCGGGCGTTTACAACCCCGGCAACCAGGAAACGTTCGATGAAATTGGTGGTGTCGGTCCGGCCTTGGAGAACGGTCTGCCGGTGACGGAGAATCGAGATGTGTTGCAGAACTTTGAAGCCTTCAGCATCGAGATGCAAGCGGTCCGCGCCCAGGATAACGTCACCTTCACGCTCGACCTGCCCGACAATCCGATCGGTTCGGAGATCGCGCTGTATGGGACCAGTGCCAGTTCGGATGTCGCGTTGACCGACGAACTGATTTCGATCTTGTTGGCCGACGATCCGGAGACGATCGAAGACGAACGAACGGGACTTGTGATCGGCCGGTTTGTGATTCCGACCGAGTTGCCGATCACTGCAGTGACCGATAATGTTAATATTCCCGAAGATGCCGCGGAACGTCAGATCGACGTTCTGAGCAACGATCTGCCGTCGCCGGCCGATCTGAACGTGGTTTCGGTTGGCCCTGCGAGCCACGGCACGACAAGGATCGAGCAAGGCGAGGTCTTCTACAAACCTGCCGCTGATTATTTTGGTCCCGACACGTTCACCTACGAGATCAATGACGGAACGAACATCGCCACGGGAACCGTGACGGTCGACGTGGGTTCGGTCAACGATCCACCGATCGGACAACGGATTTTGGTGAAGACGGTGCGTGGGGCTACCGTTGCGATTCCGTACAATTCGTTCCTGCTGCCTCAGCCGGCCAACGAAAACGATACGGTCGGTGTCACCCAGGTGTCGGCGGTCCACGGCGATGTCGCGACTTCGGCGGGCAGGAATCTGGTCTATCACGCGCCGACCAGCAGCGTTCACGACGATCAGATCAGCGTCACTTTCTCCGATGGAACTGCGACCGATACGGTGTTGATCGATATCGAGATCATCGATCCATCGGCTCCCATGGCGGTCGCTGATCGGATCGCTGTCAACCAAAATCGGGCGACGACGTTCAGCACCGACTTTGTGCTGTTGAACAACGATTCGGTCTCGACGGGGTTCAAACGCGTGGTTCGCTTTGAAACCGATGCCACCGATGGTATGGCCGCGACGAAGGGGACCGTTACCGGAAACGCCAACGGCACCTTCACTTACACTCCGCCTGCGAATTTGTTTGGTACCGCTGCCGACTCGTTCCGCTATGTGATGTCCGATGGCACCAACCAGAGCGATCCGGTGGTTGTGACGGTCGACATCTTGAGAATCAACGCGACACCGATTGCCGGCGACGTCTCCGCAACGATCAACACCGCGACGAACAGTCAGATCGCCATCGACCTGACCAACGCGATCAGTCCTGGGATCGGCGAAGAAGGCGTGCCGGGCGAAACGGTGCAAGTCAGCGAGGTCAGCCAAGGCGATCTCGGCGGTCAGGTGAGCATCGCCCCCGGCGCACAGGGAGTGGATTACACACCTGTGACCGGGACGACGGGAACCGAGACGTTCACCTATACCGTTGCCGATCAATTGGGGCTCGAAGCGGTGGGAACGATCACGGTTACGATTGTCGACATCGGCGGTGGTGGCACCGGGGGAACGGCTTCGATCAGCGGCGTCAAGTTCCACGATTTGAACGACAATGGGGCCCGCGATGCCGGCGAACCGACGCTGCCCGATTGGACGATCTATTTGGATTTGAATAACAACGCCAACTTCGATGTGGGCGAACCGACATCGATCACCGACGATCAAGGCGTTTATCGGTTCGACGATTTGCTGGCCAGTGATTACACCGTTCGCGAATTGGGCCAAGCGGGCTGGCGTCAGAGTTTCCCCACGATGGTCACGTCGGGGAACGTTTCGGTCAAAACCGGTGATTATGCCGGCTTCACGACTGTCGCCGATATCGATCGCGATGGCGATCTGGACATTATCGTTGCCAACGAATACTCCGATTCCAAGAAGCATGAATCGAACATCGTTCTGTTGACCAACAATGGCAACGGTAACTTCGCACAGTCAACGCTTCCGCTGCCCGATGATTCACGCCCCCAAGCGGTGATCGCCGACCAAGATCTGACGGGGGATGGGATCGCCGATATGGTTGTCGCATCGGCAGGGGTGGTGGGATCCGCAATCGGTAGTTCCAGAGCGAGCGGTTTGCAGTTGTTCGTCGGAACCGAATTGGGGTTTGATCCGGTTTGGCGATCGATCGCCGCAGGCGAGGGGCCGTCCGATCTGGTGGCTCGCGATCTGAACGGTGATGGCATCGTCGATCTGTTGGTCACCAACCATCGTTCGGACGACGTTTCGATCTTGTTAGGAACCGGTGGCGGGAACTTTGCCGCACCGATCGGACTGGCAACCGGTGAAGAGCCGGTCGCCCTTGCGTTGACTCAACTGGCAAAAGACGGCCGCGATCTTCTGGCCGTGGCCAATTACCAGTCGGGCAGCGTTTCGATCTTCACCGGTCGCGATGGTTCCTTTGAACTGCGCGAAACGATCAGCGATCTTACCAATCCGACCGATCTACTGTTGGTCGATATCAACAACGACGGGAAGGACGATCTGGTCGTCGCCGATTCGGGTACCGACACGATTCGCACCTATCTGGGCAATGGCAAAGGGAAGTTTACCGAATTCGATGTCCGAGCGGTGAAAAGCGGTGTCAGTGGCGATATGCGGCAACGTCCCGAGGCGATTGATGTAACCGATTTCAACGCCGATGGGGTTGTCGATCTGTTGATCGCCAATCGCCAAGGGGGCGAATCGCTGTGGATCAATAATGGCAACGGAACGTTCCGCTACGCTTCGAACCTGTTGATGCCGTCGATGCCGAACTTCAACCCGCTGCTAGCGAAATCGATCGCCGTCGCGGATCTCGATGGCGATGCCGAACTCGATTACGTCGTCGCCTTCGCAGCCGGTGGTGTCAGTATCCATACCAGCAGCGTCTCGGAAGCCCCAGGCTTCTATTTGGTGAGTTTGTCCGATGGCGAAGCGTCGGATGGCAACGACTTTGGCAACTTCCAGTTCGACACCAATCCGACCGAGACGGTCTCGTTGTCGGTTACCTCAGCGGCGATTACCGAAAACGATTCGTCCGGTTCATCGACCGTGTGGGCGACTTTGTCGACAGCGCTCGATCATCCCGTCGTCGTGACGCTGGGAGTTGGCGGATCGGCAACACTGGGAGCGGATTACACACTATCGCCGCGTCAGTTGACGATCGCACCGGGGGAATTGTTCGCGACCGCAACGATCACGAGCATCAACGATGCCATCGACGAAGGGGCTGGCGAGTCGATCGAATTGACGATCGACAGCGTGATTGGGGCGTTGGATGGTAACGCACCGCCGACGACTGTCACGATTGTCGATGACGATACGGCATCGTTGCCGCTGGTGACGGAGATCTCCGCGGCATCGGCCTCGGTCGACGAAGGCGAGTCGGTCGCGGTGACGGTGACGCTTTCCGAACCGGCCAGCGAACAGGTTGTGGTGTCGCTGGACTATGCGACCGGAACCGCAACCCTCGACGAAGACTTTACCGCACCGTTATCCGTTGTCGTTCCGGTGGGGCAGACCACCGGAACGCTGACGCTGGAAACGCTCGACGATCTGGCGAACGAAATCGATGAATCGATCATCGTCGAGGTCGTTGGTGTCAGTGGAGCGACCGAAGCGGGGGTCTTGAGCACCACCGTCACAATTATCGATGGCGACACCGACAACGGAATACCTCCCGTGGCAACCCTGACCGCATCGGCAAATTCGATGGATGAGATGGGAGGCTTTGTAACCTTCACTGCGACATTGGACAAAACGACCGATCACGATGTGGTTCTCGATCTCACTCCCAGTGGCACCGCTGCGTTGGACGAGGATTACAGGCTTCCGCGCCAGTTGGTGATCTCCGCGGGTAGCTTGGCTGGATCGGTTGCCGCGCATGCGATCGACGATCTGCTTGACGATCAGGACGAGTCATTTACCGTCGTGTTTAGCGCGGCCCAGGGAGGAACGCTAAGCGGTGAGACTTCGTTCGATGTTGCGATCGTCGACAACGACGCGCCTACGGTTTCGCTGGCCGCCGATCTCAATTTGATCGGCGAGGATGGTGGCATCGCCCGAATCACGGCGCAACTTAGCTCTGCAAAATCGATTCCGACGATCGTCGACCTGTCGTTTGCGGGGACGGCTGTTTGGGGGCAGCACTACACCGTACAGAGTTCCCGGATCATCATCCCTGCCGAAGCGACGTCCGGGTCGATCTTGGTGCAAGCCATCAACAACCAAGAGATCGAAAACGTCGACCGCGTTATTGAAATCACGGCGATTGGATTGAATACGTCGACGTCGGTCACGATCCGCAACGAGGATGGTGTCTCGTTCCCGTTGCGTGCTGAAGGGACTCCACTCTCCGGCGATGGTGCGGTGGTCACTTCGGATGAACTCTCTGCGCTGTACGCCGCGAGTATCGATATTTGGCAACGGGCTGGCCTGAGCGACCAGGGACTCGATCGGTTGCGTGACCTCGGCGTCGAAATCGAAGACCTCGACGGCGATCTGTTAGGGCTCGCTGAACAAGATCGGATCGCGATCGATTTGAATGCCGCCGGATTCGGCTGGTTTGTCGACGCGACTCCCGACGACGACAGCGAGTTCCAGCAAAACGGCGATCCCGCAGCCGCCGCGTCGATCGATCTGTTGTCGGTGATCCTGCACGAGCAAGGCCATCTGTTGGGATTGGATCATGGCGACAGCGAACTGATGCTCGAAAGTCTGGCTGCGGGAACTCGCCGCACGCCATCGGATGCCGATGTCGATCAAGCACTGCAGGACATGTTTTAGGAAATGCGTCTCGGGTTCCCTCGCGGGGTGAACGATGGGGTGAGGTGAAGCGATGCAGATGAAAAGCATCCGCCGCGCAACGCCAGCGGACCAGATCGTTGCGGGACGCATCTATCGCGATGTCGTGAGCAGCGCCCATTGGCTGCCCGCCGCATCGCGATCCCAGACCGATTTCGCCGCCGCATCGGTCGGCGAAGAGGTCTTCGTCTGCTGCGACGCAGAAAACGTGAGCCAAGGGTTTGTTGCGGTCTGGCGCCCCGATGCGTTTAGCCATCACCTTTATGTCGATTCCCGCTTTCGAAACCAGGGCGTCGGCACGTTGTTGTTGGATTCGCTCGAAGGCTGGCTCCCCCGTCCCTGGACTCTCAAGTGCGCCAACGCAAATCGTGCGGCGATAGCGTTTTACCTCGCTCGAGGTTGGCGCTGGATCGACACCGGCGAAAATGAACATGGCCAATATTCGGTGTTGGAATCGGTCGCACCCCGATCGGCATAAGTGCCCGATCCGAATTCACCTTCGGTCGACGGACACCCGCTTGTTTCGGCAGGCGGCGGCCAGCTGCCGAGCGATCTCGCGCGGGCACGCTCCCAGAACGATCAATGAACAGATCGGTTGCCCTTGGGGAATTTCACTGTTTTCCGTTGGCACATCGGCGATTTGAATCGCGGCCGGGATCGCGTCGCGCAGGCGCTGGTATACGAAATGGATCGGGCGATCGGCGTACAGTACGCGCTTCCCCATCAACGTTTTTGATGTTTCAATCGCCGCAACTTCCTCTTCCTGACATGCGGCGACGTGGAGCTGCAGCAGCGAAGTGGAGCCGTGATCGAACAATTCCATCGATGCGGTCCAGCGTGGATTCACCTCCAACAACCAGATCCGCTGCGCCGGATCGACGATCACATCGATCCCAAACAGGCCGCGGAGTTGGGTTTCTTGGACAATGTACTCCGCCAGCCTCTGCAGACGTTGCTGCAGCGAATCGGGAAGCATCGGCAGACCGATCGATCCCTCGTATTGAAACGGTTTCGGCCGCTGGCGGCTCCGCAAACTCGCCGCGACACCGATCCAATCGACACGGTCGCGGGATGCGAGAAAGTTGACGCCGAAGCTGCGACCGGGGATCTGGCATTCGAACCAATCATCTGGATCGGAATCCGCTGGCATTGAATCGGCAATGAAAACGCCGAGCCCTCCGGTAGAGAGCGCTCGTTTGAAAAGCCATCCGCTCGCCGGCGACGGCTTGTGCGTGCAACGTGGCGGACGCGCGAGTCCCGCGACTTGGGCAGCTCGATCGAGCCAAGCAGGATCGTTCAACTGGCGGATCTGTTGCGCGGTAGCGCCGAAAACACGATGCGTCTCCCGCAGCGCATCGAGTTCTTGAAGACGACTTTCCAGTCCGCCCAGCGGAACCACCGCGTCGACGGACTCGCCAGCTAACTGTTCGGTAAGCGATCGGTCGCTGCGCAGCGGAGACCAACGATCGCAGACGTCGCGTAGATCGCGGTCGCCAAAGAGATCGATCGCAGCGACGCGCAGCCCGCTGCGGCGTGCGGACTGAGCCGCGGCGCGGGCGGTTGCTCCCACGAAAACGATATTCCCGGCGGCGGAAGATGACACGACTGGTACTTCAATAACGAGGGCTGTTGATTCTTTTGCACCGCAAGAGGTGGAAATCGCTAGCTTCGGGGATTTGCATTGGCCAGCGACTCTGGTAACTTTTGTGGTTCTTAGTAGCTGAGTGGAGTCACCGTGGAAGGCAACAATTTGTTGTGTTTCACCAGCCCGAAGCGCGAGCGAGGCATTCCGATCAGAACTCTGCTGGGAATCTCGCCGACGATCTTTGGACTGACCAACCTTCTGTTGGGGATCGCCGCTGGCTCGTAGTCCACCATGTTTCGCCGACTCCCAGGCGAGCAATTCAACAACCGTTGGCTGGAGAAAACTCGAATGCAATTTTACATCGGCGAAGCACTTGATGGCGATGGCAACGAAATCGCGCACATCGACCTGATGATCGGTAGCAAAGACGGACCTGTTGGCGTCGCGTTCGCCAACGCCTTGGCAAACCAAAGCGAAGGTCACACCAACCTGCTGGCCGTTTTGGCTCCTAACGTTGCCGTTAAACCAGCTACCGTGATGGTCACCAAAGTAACCATCAAGGGAATGAAGCAAGCGGTTCAAATGTTTGGCCCCGCACAAGCCGCGGTTGCCAAAGCAGTTGCCGATTCGGTTGGCGACGGCGTGATCCCAGCCGACCAAGCTGAAAACCTCGTGATCGTCTGCGGTGTCTTCATTCACCCCGAAGCCGAAGACAACAAGAAGATCTACGACTACAACTACAGCGCCACCAAGATGGCGATCGTCAATGCGATGGGCAACAAGCCATCGGCCGACGAAATGCTGGCTCAAAAGGATGTCGATCATCCATTCAAGGGCTTCTAAGCAAAGTCTTACCGACGATGGCGGTGGGCCGATTTGCCAGCCGCCTCTGCTTTGCCGACCCTCTGCATCCCCGTCGACGCGCGCCAGACGTGCGTCGAAGCGGCGAAGAACGCGGCCGGCGGGAACCGTTCGTCCGCCGCAGCGTGCTCGCGAGATGCACTTGTAAATGCCCTCGGTGATGATTCATCGAGGGTTTTTTGTTGCCCGGTGCCCAATTTCCACCCCGCCAACCCGATCGAGCTCCCGATGACAAAGCCAAAGATCCTGTTGCAGTTCGACACCGATTCGCATGCCAGTTCGTTTGATGCAGTGGTTGCGACCGATGCAGGGGTCGATACGCTTCTGCAATACGCCAAGGTGAACACTGAAAACGTCGAGGGGCTGGTTCACGGAGCGATGTTTACTCGCGGCCCCGAGGATCTGCATCGCACAGCAATTTTTGTCGGTGGCAGCGACGTAGCGGCGGGGGAAGCTGTCTACGAACGAATTGAGAAGTGCTTTTTTGGTCCGATGCGGGTCTCGGTGATGCTCGATTCCAACGGCGCCAACACAACGGCTGCCGCGGCGGTGCTGCGCGCCGCAAAACATCTCGATTTGAGCCAAACAACTGCCTTGGTTCTGGGAGGTACCGGACCAGTGGGGCAACGCGTCGCTCGGCTACTGCTGCAAGCGGGGGCCACAGTCCGATTGTCTTCGCGGCAAATCGATCGCGCGAGGGCGGTTTGCGATGCGATTGCCGCGAGAATCGATTGCGGCCAGCGATTGAGTGCGGTTGTCGGCAGCGAAGCGATCGGCGGCTGCGACGCGGTGTTTGCCTGTGGCGCGGCGGGTGTTCAGCTGTTGAGCAGCGACGAATTGGCCGGCTCCGACGTTCGTTTGGCGATCGATCTGAACGCGGTGCCCCCGGTTGGCATCGAGGGGATCGACGTGATGGATCGCGGCAAATCGCGGCAAGACCGGATTGATTATGGAGCGATTGGGGTCGGCGGGACGAAGATGAAAATTCATCGCGCCGCGATCCAGCGACTCTTCGAATCCAACGATCAGCAGCTCGATGCCGAAGCAATCTATGCAATCGGGCAAACCGTTTAAGCCGATTAAGCAGTTTAGGAGCGAGAGGGCAAAATCGCGGGATATTGACGTCTTTGGCGTTACAAATTACATTTTCCCAACTAATGGACCTCCGAAGGGGGCGATCGGCTCCTTCGAGAGCCTTACGGATCGCGTCGAGTGCTCTCCGGATTTCCGTTTGGATGATTACCCAACAAGTCGAACCCACGACACCAGGTATTCGCTTCCGATTGCGAACTTAACAAAATTCTATCGCGCTCATCGATGTTCCGCTCGGAACGTCCGGCCCTATCTAGCCACAGCAACGTTGCGCTGAGCGTACAGATTTCACTCGTTTGATCGATACAACTACCCCATACTCACGCAGAGGCTATTGAAGATGGCAAAGAAGAAAGCGGCTGGTGCTTCCAGCAAAATGGTTTATTACTTCGGTAAGACCAAGACCGAAGGCCAAGGCGAAGGCAAGCAATTGTTGGGCGGCAAAGGCGTCAACCTGGCAGAGATGACTCGCATCGGCCTGCCCGTTCCTCCCGGTTTCACGATCACCACCGCCTGCTGCGATTCGTACTACAAGAACGGCAAGCAATTGCCTAAGGGCTTGATGGACGAAGTCAACGAAGCGGTTGCCATCCTGGAAAAGGAATTGGACAAGAAGTTCGGCGACGACGAAAACCCATTGTTGGTTTCGGTTCGTTCGGGTGCTGCGGTTTCGATGCCCGGTATGATGAACACGATCTTGAACCTGGGCCTCAACGACGCCGCCACCGAAGGTTTGGCCAAAGCGACCGACAACCCACGCTTCGCTTACGACGCTTACCGCCGCTTGATCAACATGTACGGCGACGTCGTGATGGGAATCGATCACGAAGAATTCGAGCACGCGTTCGACAAGATCAAGACCAAATACAAAGTCGATCTGGACACCGACGTGCCAGCTGAAGGCTTGAAGGAACTGTGCGAAGCTTACAAAGCTGTCTTCAAGAAGCACGGCGGCGAAGATTTCCCTCAGGATCCAATCCACCAGTTGCAACTGGCGATCGAAGCTGTCTTCGGCAGCTGGAACACTGAACGCGCCGTTCGCTATCGCGAGATCGAAAACATCCGCGGCCTGTTGGGCACCGCGGTTAACGTTCAATCGATGGTCTATGGCAACATGGGCGACGACAGCGGAACCGGCGTTGCGTTCACTCGCGATCCTTCCAGCGGTCAAAACAAGTTCTTCGGCGAGTTCTTGATCAATGCTCAAGGCGAAGACGTGGTCGCGGGTATCCGTACACCACAGCCTGTGATCGAGATGAAGAAGTGGAACAAAGCTGTCCACGCCGAATTGATCGCGATCAAAGACAAGCTGGAATCGCACTACAAAGACGTCCAAGACATCGAGTTCACGATCGAGAAGGGCAAGCTGTACATGCTGCAGACCCGCGACGGAAAGCGAACCGGTATCGCTGCCGTCAAGATCGCCGTCGACATGGTCAAAGAAGGCCTGATCGACGAGAAGACCGCTGTTCTGCGTATCCCCGCTGGCGACTTGACCCAGTGCCTGCTGCCAAGCTTCATCCCTGCGGCGAAAAAGAAAGCCAACGTCTTGGCAACGGGGCTGCCCGCTTCGCCAGGTGCTGCGGTTGGCCAATTGGCGTTCACCGCTGCGGAAGCCAAGGCGCGTGCGGAAGCTGGCGAATCGGTCCTCTTGATCCGTAAAGAAACCAGCCCCGAAGACGTCGACGGCATGCACGCCGCTGCGGGTATCTTGACCAGCACCGGCGGTATGACCAGCCACGCGGCAGTTGTTGCTCGCGGTTGGGGCAAGTGCTGCGTCGCGGGTGCCGGCGATGTCGACATCAACGAGAAGACCAAGAAGATCACCGTCAACGGCAAGACCTACGGTGTTGGCGACACGTTGAGCCTGGACGGCACCAGCGGCGAAGTCATGGAAGGTGCTGTCGATCGCCAAGAGCCTAAGTTGGGCGGCGACTTCGGTACCGTGATGGAATGGGCCGACAAGTATCGCACCCTGGGGGTTCGCACCAACGCCGATACGCCTGAAGACAGCAAGCGTGCTCGCGCGTTTGGCGCCGAAGGCATCGGACTGTGCCGCACCGAGCACATGTTCTTCGAAGGCGACCGTATCGGTCACATGCGTGCGATGATCCTGGCGACGACCGAAGAGGATCGCCGCAAGGCATTGGCTAAGTTGTTGCCGTTCCAACGCAAGGACTTCGTCGGCATCTTCACCGCGATGAAGGGACTGCCGGTAACCGTCCGTCTGTTGGATCCACCATTGCACGAATTCCTGCCACACGAAAAAGCCGCTCAAAAAGAGATGGCCGAAGCGTTGGGAATCTCGACTGCCGAAGTCAAGAAGCGTGCTGAACAGCTGCACGAAATGAACCCAATGTTGGGTCACCGCGGTTGCCGTTTGAGCGTCACGTATCCCGAAATCCTCGAGATGCAGGTCACCGCGATCACCGAAGCTGCGATCGCTTGTGTCAACAAGAAGGTCGATGCCAAGGCGGAGATCATGATCCCGTTGGTTGGTACTCGCGCCGAATTGTCGATGCTTCGCGAAAAGGTCGAAGCGACCATCGAAGCGACCAAGGCCGCCAAGAAGTTCGACGGCGAATTGGACATCCTGATCGGTACCATGATCGAGATTCCTCGCGCCGCGTTGACCGCCGACGAAGTCGCTCAAGACGCCGACTTCTTCAGCTTCGGTACCAACGACCTGACACAGATGACGTTCGGTTACAGCCGCGACGATATCAACACCTTCCTGCCCGATTACCTGAAGCAGGACATCCTGCACGGCGACCCCTTCCAATCGCTGGACACCACCGGTGTCGGCCAATTGGTCGAGATGGGCGTCAAGAAGGGTCGCAGCAGCAAGAAGGGTCTGAAGTGCGGCATCTGTGGCGAACACGGTGGCGACCCAGCTTCGATCCAATTTTGCCACGAAGTTGGTCTGGATTACGTCAGCTGCAGCCCATTCCGCGTGCCAATCGCACGTCTGGCCGCTGCTCAAGCTGCACTGAAGAAGTAATCTCTGAGAGCTTCTAACTTTTGATTTAGCGACGGTCGGCCCGGTAACGGGGCGGCCGTTTTTTATGCCGTCGCATGCCGACCCGATCGGGATGCGACAGGCTGTCGCCCCGGTCGCGTGCGACGTGTTTCGGCGAACGAAGATTCATTCGCAAAGTGGTCAAAAAGTAGGGTGCCTGTGCGTTGCGAAATTGCAATTCGTGGTATCTTGAGCCGAGGCGGGGACACGAATCATGCCCGTCCCCAATAATGACATCAATCTAAGAAAGCAAACCGATGCAAATTACAGCGGACAAAGTTGTCGCGTTCGATTACAAACTGACCGATGACGCTGGCGAGCTGATCGATTCGTCCGAGGGACACGAACCCTTGCTGTACCTGCACGGTCAGGGCGGAATTGTCGAAGGCCTGGAGCGCGCGCTCGAAGGTCTGACGGTCGGCGATCATTTGAACATCACGCTTCAGCCAGAAGAGGGCTACGGTTTGCGCAGCGACGATCTGGTCCAGGAAGTCCCACGCGATGAATTCGAAGGTGTCGACGATTTCGAAGTCGGCATGCAGTTCGAAGCCGATACCCCCGACGGCCCGATGATTTTTTCGATCATCGAGGTCGGCGACGAATTGATCAAAGTCGACGGGAACCATCCGCTGGCCGGAGAGACGTTGACGTTCGATGTCACGGTTCGCGAAATCCGCGACGCAACCGATGAAGAACTCGAGCACGGACATGCTCACGAAGAAGGTGGTCACGACCACGATTAACGTGGCGTTCTACTGGAGCCGCGGTCGCGGCAGCGATACTTAACACGAAGGGCTTGAGGTTGTTGACGATGCTATTTGGATTTGGCAAGGCGAAGCCGCCGCTTACGGCGTCGCGCCGCGGGCAGATCGAACTGCGAATGCGGTATTTGGTCGAACGGTTCACATTGCCTGTGATCCAACAGACGGCGATCGTGACAGACCCTGCGTCCTTCGTCTCGTCGACAACCGTGGCTGAGGACGAACTGCCGTCGGTTGCCTCGCGAATCGCCAAACAACTGCAAGTCGATATCGCCGGCTTGCCGGTCGAAGTTGTCGATGACAGCCCGACAGCAGCGGTTCATCAGATCGGCGAATCGCCCAAGATTCGCATCCCTCGGGCAGCCCTGTCGGACAGCCAAGGGTTGGTCACGACCTTGGCACACGAGATTTCGCACTATCGCCTGAAACAGTTCGATCCGGGCGAGATGCCTGACCAGGGACAATGGCTCACCGAACTGGCAACGCTTTGCGGCGGATTTGTCGTCGCCGTTTGCAACAGCAGCGTCAAAGAGTCTTGCTGCAGCACACCCGCTGCCACGGTGAAGACACTCCGCGGTTTGGGCTACCTGACCTCGGCTGACCTCGGTTACGCCGCGGCCCTGTTGGCGCGATTGCGAAATGAATCCGATCCTGCGTGGGGCCGGTTGTTGCGCGCCGATGCTCAGGTGACGTTCAAACAAGCTCACAAATCGATGCCGGCGGCCTGCACGATGGTCCTCGACGCATCGACGGTCCCCGGACCGCAAAGTTCGATACAACAGTTGGCCGAACAACTGGTTTCGACCAATGAATCGTTTCAGTTCCTGGCAGCGGAGCAGGTGTCCGGGCGACAGGGTGAATCGTGCGAAGCCTTTGTTCCGGCGCTGACGCAAATGCTGCGCTCACGCGACGAACAGGTAGTCCTTGTCGCGGCCGAAGCCCTGCATTCGATAGGACCTCGCGCGCAGGCCGCAGCGCCCGCTCTGGAGCATCTGCTGAATCACCGCGTCGATATGATCGCCGCTTCGGCCGGGATCGCGCTGATGGCGATCGATCCCAACGAAATCGTCTTCGAGCATGTCGGCGATCTGTTGGAAAACCGCTGGTCCGCCGCGATTCCGCTCTCGACCGCACTGGCCCAATACGGACATCAAGCTGCCCCCGCGGGGCCCAGTGTCTGTCGCCGGTTAGTCACCGCGCTCCGTCGCACCGAAGATGAGATCATCGACTCGCTAGCCGCCTGTCTGCACGCGGTCGCCGCCGCCCCGATGGAAGTCATCGACGCAACGATCTCCAACGAAGAGATCCTGGAGTGGATGAAGGGCTATCTGGCGAGCATGGATGAAGTTCCGGCCGAATGACGTTTGGCCTCCTGGTCGCGGCTACAGAATCTCCGACAGGACCGAATCGCTGACGAACAGCCCGTCGGCGGTCAATCCGATCCGGTCGCCGGTCCGCGCCAACATCCCAATCTCGATCAGCATCTGGAACTTCTTGCCCAGCAGGGCGTCGACGACCGCCAGCGGTCCGACTTCGCACAGATCGATTCCGGCCAACATTCGCAGCCCAAACGCCACCCGCTCGCGAATCAATTGCTCCTGCGTCAAGGTTTCCGATTCGGCGATCGGCGATTCACCACGCAACAAGCGTTTGATGTAAGTCGTCGTGCTGCGGTGGTTGACTTCACGCCGCCCGTCGACAAACGACGCAGCGCCGGGGCCGGCTGCATACCAACCGACGCCTCGCCAGTACGCCATGTTGTGCTGGCAACGTCGCCCCGGCATCGCGTGGTTGGAAACTTCGTAGTGCTCAAAACCGGCGGCCTTGGGAATCGCGATCGCATCGCGGAACATCTGCAACTGGTCCTCTTCGATCACCGTGGCGATCGTCGCTTTCTGCAGCCGATTCCAGAACTGTGTCCCCTTTTCGAACGTCAAACCATACGTCGACAGATGACTCAGTGGCATCGCGACCGCATCGCACAGGTCGGCTCTCCACACGTCGGGCGTTTCGCCGGGGGTGGCAAAGATCAGGTCGATCGAAACGTTGCCGATCGTCTCTGCCGACAACTGGATCGCCCGCCGCGCTTCGTCGGGAGAATGCGATCGTTCAAGCGTGCTCAATTTGTTTGCGTTAAAGGATTGCACGCCAAGGCTGATCCGATCGACTCCAAATTGCTTCAGAAGATCCAGCTTTGACTGAGTGATATCGTTTGGATTCGCTTCGACACTGAACTCGGTGGCGCCACCGGAAAGGGGGAACCAATGGCCAACAAGTCGCAGGAAACGGGTAAGGGCAGGACTGTCGAAGTGGGTTGGAGTGCCGCCGCCGATGAACAGCGTGTCGACGGTGCGCGGCTCGACCAATCGATTCAGTTCCGCCTCGAGGGCGTCGAGGTAGGCGTCGACGAGATCGTCGCGGCCGGCCAGGACGCTGAAATTGCAGTATCCACAGCGGTGTTGGCAGAACGGCACATGGACGTACGCGGATCGCGGCGGATCCAATCGCGCCGGGGCGGCGAGGTCCCATGGGGGATCCTTTTTTATAACCACAGGTTCAACCGGCCGCCGAGCAAGCCGGGCAGCTTCTTTTCGACCATTCGGCGGATCTGTTGGTCGCTGTACCGCGTGCTGAAATGCGACGCGATGATCAGTTCGTTGTTGAAGCGATCCTTCCGCGCGACCCAATCGTCCAAATGCATGTGGCCGTGTTTATGGATCTTTTCCTTGCGGTGGTCGGCGGCGATGAAGGTCATCTCCGCGATCAAGATCTTGCAATCGAAGACCTCCGGATTTTCGTCGAGCCCGCGCGGCTGGGTGTCGCCGGTGTAGGCGAGGATCGGCATCCGCGTCTCGTGCGAGACCTCGACACCTTTCATGCGGAGATCGCGAATCTCGGTCCCCTGCAGCCCTTGGAATTCTTCTTTCAACTTCTTCCGCCGCTCGCTGACCATGAATCCGACCGATTCGATCGTGTGCCGAGTGGGGAAGACGTTGACGACCAGTTCGCGGGAGAGTTCGATTTCATCTCCTGGGTTGGCCGGCAACAGCTCGCACGGCATCGCCCCTTTGTCCAGCCGCGTGAAGCAGCGGAGCATCGCCAGGCATTGATCGATCGAACCCGCTGGCAGATAGATCACCGGCGGATCCATCTTCATCATCCGGCGGCGAGAAACGTAAACGGCCAGCGCAGCGATGTGATCCAGGTGAGTATGGCTGACAAACCAAGTCGGCGTGCCCATGAAATCCCAGGGCTGAACGCCGAGATCAAATCCACACTTCAATTCGGGAATTCGCCAACAGGTTTGCACTGCCGCGCGCGAATAACCTTCGATTGTCAGGCCGGCGTGCTGGCACTTCCGCAACGGAATATTTTCGAACATCAACTCTCTCAAGACGACTTTTTAATGGGCAAGTTCGTTTCATCGACGGCGCTGGCGTCGTAGTTGTCGACCTCGCTTACATTCAGCTCCGTCTCGAACCGTTCGCCGCGAGTGACCACGATATCTATGCCGCCGGCTTCCTGCCGGGTCGACACACCGTAGTGCCTTGCCAACTCTAGGATCGCAAGAAAGATACCAATCATTGCGGACTTATGAGCCCCCAGATCGAACAAGTCTGAGAAACGGACTTCATCGACCTTCAGCAATTGTTCGTGAATGCGTTGCATGTAGACATGGATCGGCGTGTCGTCGTAGACCACTTGGGTCGGCGGCGGGCCGGAGGCTTCGCGCATGATCCGGCCAAAGGCGCTGACCAGATCCCACAGCTCCAGGTCGGCGATCGGTTGATCGCCAGGATCGATCTGGCGCGGTGGAAGATCGTCGGCGATCCGTGGATACCGCTGCTGCCACTGCTCTCCCATCTCGTCCAAGATGCTCGACGCGTCGCGGAATCGCTTGTACTCCAACAGCCGTTCGACAAGCTCGTCCTGAGGGTCTTCCAGGACCTCTTCTTCCTGCTCGTCGTCGGCCTGCGGCAGGACCGCTTTGCTCTTAAATTCGACCAGGGTTGAAGCGAGATCGATAAAATCGCCCACGCCGTTGACGTCCAGATCCTGCAAAACTTCCAAATATTCCAGGTATTGGTCGATCACATTGGTCAACGACATCGTGGTGATGTCCAGTTCGCTGCGGCGGACCAGATACAACAGCAGATCCATCGGGCCGCGGTAGGCTGGCAATTCGATTCGGAAGGTCATTGGGAATAGCTTTCAAGGCATTAGCCAAACAGCGCGTCGGGGCGCTGCGGTGGTTCCGCCGATCCGCTCGACAAAAATCGGCCGATTCCAGTTGTCGGAGAAATCGAGCCAAACCACTAATGTGGCGAATTTTTGCATTGCACGCTAGATCGGGCGACTGAATGAGCGCCTGTGTCGGTCACGATCGCATGAACCTTCGCTCCCCGCAAGGGTCTCATCTGGGCATCCCAATCGCCCGCTTGGCGGCCCGATCGCCCACCCCGATGGTCGCCGAAAAGCACGATTTGTGGAGGCGCAGAGCAACTGCAAACCACTTCGTCAACTTTTGGCGGATTACCAACCCTTGTACCCTGGAAAACCCCTTACTATGATGCGGTCTTTTCTCGCTCGACCAGGCTACCGCCTGGATTCAACCACGGTCCAGAAACACAACATGCGACACGTTCTTTCGGCCCTCGTTCAAAACGTTCCCGGTGTGCTCGCTCACATCTCGGGGATGTTGGCCTCGCGCGGATACAACATCGACTCCTTGGCTGTCGGTGAAACCGACGACCCCCAGTTGTCTCACATGACGTTTGTCGTCATGGGCGACGAAAACACGCTTGCGCAAGTCCGCAAGCAGTTGGAAAAGATCGTGACGGTTGTCCGCGTGATGGACATCAGCGCGACCGATTTCGTCGAACGCGATTTGATGTTGTGCAAGGTGCAAGCGGCCCCTGGCCCTTCGCGATCGGAAGTTCGCGAACTTGTCGATATCTTCCGCGGCCGGATCGTCGACGTCGGTCCCGACGAAATCACGATCGAGATGAGCGGACGCGAAAGCAAGGTCGAAGCGTTCATAGAACGGATGCGAACCTACGGAATCATCGAACTGGTTCGAACCGGGCGAATCGCCATGGTCCGCAGCGGTGCAGCCGTCGACACGTCCGCCGAATAGAGGTGTGCAAGTCGCGCCCCGCTTGATTGGCTCGCCCACTGCGGGACGGAATTGCCAATCGAAACAAAACCGAAAACCAAAACTGAACACCGTCCAATTTTCTAAACCGAATTTCGCCACGATAGCACAAGGAACCACCTGACATGGCGGCTACGATTTATTACGACAACGACGCCGATCTGTCCCACCTCAAGGGCAAGACGATCGCGATTATTGGTTATGGTTCGCAAGGCCACGCCCAGGCGCAGAACCTTCGCGACAGCGGTTGCGATGTGATCATCGGTCAACGCGCTGGCGGACCAAACTACGATTTGGCCAAGAGCCACGGTTTCGAACCGATGTCGGCTGACGAAGCGACCGCCAAGGCCGATGTCGTCAACCTGTTGCTCCCCGACGAAGTTCAGGGCGACATCTACAAGGCGCAGATCCGCGACAACTTGCAACCTGGCAACGTGTTGATGTGCTCGCACGGTTTCAACATCCACTTCGGCCAGATCGAACCGCCCGTGGGCGTCGACACCCTGTTGGTCGCGCCTAAAGGCCCAGGGCACCTGGTCCGCAGCGAATACGAAAAGGGGGGCGGCGTCCCCAGTCTGATCGCTTTGGGCGAAGGCGCCAGCGAAGAGACCAAGCAGATCGGTTTGGCTTATGCCAAGGGAATCGGCGGCACCCGCGGTGGTGTGATCGAGACGACCTTCCAAGAAGAGACCGAGACCGACCTGTTCGGCGAACAAGTCGTGCTTTGCGGCGGTTTGAGCGAACTGATCAAAGCGGGCTTCGAAACGCTTGTCGAAGCTGGCTACCAGCCCGAGATGGCTTACTTCGAGTGCATGCACGAAGTCAAGCTGATCGTCGACCTGTTCTACCAGGGCGGACTCAGCTACATGCGTTACAGCATCTCGAACACCGCTGAATACGGCGACTACGTCACCGGCCCGCGAATCATCACGCCTGAAACCAAGGCAGAGATGAAGCGCGTTCTGACCGAAATCCAAAACGGCACCTTCGCTCGCAACTGGATCTTGGAGAACCGCGGCGGTGCGGCGATGTTCAAGACGACCCGTCGTCTGGAGCAAGGTCACGAGATCGAAAACGTTGGCAAGCGATTGCGCTCGCTGATGAGCTGGATCGATGACAAGCAAGTCTAGGTAACACGCCGGACTACAAAAAACGAACACCCAGGTTTCTCATCGGACCTGGGTTTTTTTTGTGGAATTTTTGAAACTTTTCTCCCCTTGGGGAATGCCCCCATAACGCGTGCAGCAACGCTCATACGTCCCCCCTTGTCTTGATCTGTCGGGTAACGCGGGCTAGCTTGTGTGACGGTTGAACCGCTCCCGGTGCGGTATAACAATCGTGGTCGCTATAGTATTGTAGACCTCCCAGCTTTCGTATCCTGCCGGTCCCGCTGTGGGCCAGAGTTGTCTCTCGAAACTTGCACGCGTTTTTCAAGAAAATTGTTGCGTAAAATAGTAGCTAAAGCCTTTTGGTATCGGGAAGCGTCCTAGACTTCGTTGATTCTAGTGGGTTTTGAGTTGCATGGATGCGATCGCTGGACATGGTGTCCGTGCTAAGGCTGTCCGGAATCGGTTCGGAAACCGTATCAATCGGGCAGTGAAAGGCTGACTCAGAGCCGAGGGCTTTGATCGACAAAAAATTTGGATGGGGATTTGAGAGAGATGAAAACAATAAGAACAGAAGGCCTGCTGGGGTTGGTGCTGTTGGCATTGATCTGTCCGCAGGCGAAGGCAGTCGAATGGGCTGACAACATGTTTCCGGTCAAGAAGCATGAGTTCGGAACGGTTGCGGTTGCGGCGAAGACCGAGTTTCGATTCCCGTTCAAGAATTTGTACAAAGAGGATGTCCACATCGCGACAGTGCGAGCCAGTTGTGGATGTACGACGCCGATCATTGAAAACCACACGCTCAAGACGGGCGAAACCGGCCACATCTTGGCGCGATTCAACACCGGTTCGTTCCACGGCAAAAAGGGGGCAACCCTGACGGTCGTGATCGATAAGCCGTACTACGCCGAAGTTCAGTTGCGTGTCGACGGCTACATCCGTCGCGATATTGTTTTCAACCCTGGGCAGATCGAGTTCGGATCGGTCGTGCAAGGCGAATCGGTTCACAAGGAGGTCGGTGTCACGTATGCCGGCCGCAGCGATTGGCAGATCGTAGAAGTCCAATCGTCGTCCCCTAACGTCGCTGCAGGATTCGAAGAGTTGTCGCGCAGCGGCGGCCGGGTTTCCTACAAATTGAACGTCGCTTTTGACGGTGCGGCCGAACCGGGACAAGCTCACACAAACATCGTCGTGGTCACCAACGATCGCGCCATGCCACGCGTTCCATTAGAAGTCACCTATGACGTTCGCCCTGCAGTGATCGTTAGCCCGCAAGTGATGGCGATCGGCAATCTGAAGCCGGGCGAATCGTCCGAGCAACGCTTGGTCGTTCGCAGCGACAAACCGTTCCGTTTGACCGACATCAAGGCCGAAGGCTTTAGCATCGAATACAAGTCGAACGAAGAGTCGAAAAAAATGCACGTCTTGCCGCTGAAGATCACCGCCGGTGACAAAGCGGGCCCCAAGAGCCAGCGTTTGATCGTCCATACGGACCTGCCGGGCGATCTGACAGGTAGCGCTTTAGTTGCTGGACAGATCATCACCAAGTAACTGGCCGAATTGCAACGATCGCGGCGGTCGCAATCCCCAGTCGCTCGCGATCGATGTGAACCCATTCAATTTGCCGATCGAATCGTTCATCGATTCGACCGGCATTTTTTTTGTCGGGTCCCCCTTACCAGCGATCGTCGCGCGGCAGTGGATTGGCGCCGCCGAAGGGGTTGCTTTCTCCCTTGCCGAACCATCGTCCTTGGCCGTCAAAGGCTAACGATAGCTAGTACTTCAGTTCGTTTTCGGAATTGGTGCCAGGAGCGTCGTTGGCCGCCGTGCGACAGAGGGTGCGTCCAGCGCCATCCCCCGAAATAGAGATCGGGTGTCGCCGGTGAGCTTCCATTGGCGAAACTGCGTGGCCTGCGATCCGTCGCAGAGGTGTCTGGTTCGACGCGCGGCGACAGCGGATGCGGTGCGAGTCTTTAGGCAGCGCGATAGAGGATCGCGTTGCCTCGCTTGCCGCAGGTGTCGACGGCACCGGTCTGCCGCAAGCAGTAAGCGATTTGTTGCGCGGTTCCACGTGGGCAGGCGATATGACCGGCGAGCTCGGCGGTGTCGAAGGGATGGGGCAGGTGGTCGCTGCCGATCAGGTTCAGCAAGTCCTTGGTCGTGCGGAACTCATGTGTCGATTCGATGCTCTCCAGCACGTAGTCCTTCGTTTTGTAGTCTTTGCCGCAACGTCGTCGCTTGCGGCGATCCGGCGGCAGACGCCAGTGCTGGACGTTGACCATCGGGACCTCGATGGTAAGCCGTGGGTGGGGGAAGACCCGGGTGAAATAAATAAGTTCGTCGAAGATCTCTAACAGCGCCCCGCGTTTGGGACTCAGTCGACGTCCCAAAACCGGCCCCTCTGCAGTCGCCTGCCGGACGATCCGCCGGCGGTTGATGATCGGTTTGACGATGCGAACGTCGTGGCGCTGCAGCAGCGATTGGATCTTCGGACGGATCGCGCTGAGCGAGGCGAACTGGATTTCGATCAGTTCATCGCCGCGGATCGCGTCGATGCGGTAGTCTCCCAACCGCACCTCGGTATCCGCTTCCGACGCGGCATACATTCCCTTGAGCGATCGGTGCAGCGATGTCTCCATCATTCCATCCTTGGATTGAGTCTTGCGACCATTGCCAGCACGAAGCGCAAGCGAGTGGAACCTAGGTGGTTCAGACGCTCACTCGCTTGCGCTTCGTGCTAGTAATGAATGATCGGTCTTGTTGCGATCGGGGGTGATGCCCGATTGCACTTTTGTGGGGCGGTCGCCTTTCGCGTAGCGAGTGCGACCATATACCAGCACGAAGCGCAAGCGAGTGGAACCTTGGTTGTTCAGTTGATCACTCGCTTGCGCTTCGTGCTAGTAATGAATGATCGGTCTTGTTGCGATCGGGGGTGATGCCCGATTGCACTTTTGTGGGGAGGTCGCCTTTCGCGTAGCGAGTGCGACCATTACCAGCACGAAGCGCAAGCGAGTGGAACCTTGGTGGTTCAGTTGATCACTCGCTTGCGCTTCGTGCTAGTAATGAATGATCGGTCTTGTTGCGAGCAGGCGTGATGCCCGATTGCACTTTTGTGGGGAGGTCGCCTTTCGCGTAGCGAGTGCGACCATATACCAGCACGAAGCGCAAGCGAGTGGAACTTTGGTTGTTCAGTTGATCACTCGCTTGCGCTTCGTGCTAGTAAAGAATGATCGGTCTTGTTGCGATCGGGGGGGGGATGCCCGATTGCACTTTTGTGGGGAGGTCGCCTTTCGCGTAGCGAGTGCGACCATATACCAGCACGAAGCGCAAGCGAGTGGAACCTAGGTGGTTCAGTTGATCACTCGCTTGCGCTTCGTGCTAGTAATGAATGATCGGTCTTGTCGCGATCGGGGGGGGGTGCCCGATTGCACTTTTGCGGGGAGGTCGCCTTTCGCTTGCGCTTCGTGCTGGTAATGAATGATCGGTCTTGTTGCGATAGGGCGTGATACCCGATTGCACTTTTGTGGAGAGGTCGCCTTTCGCTTAGCGAGTGCGACCATATACCAGCACGAAGCGCAAGCGAGTGGAATCTTGGTGGTTCAGACGCCACTCGCTTGCGCTTCGTGCTAGTACCCAAGGGTGCTAGGAATCTTCTGAGCTAGCAACAGCCGAGCCCTCTCGGCTTCGCGGCGAAAGGGCCTCTCGTCTGGCGAGCGCTTATTCTGGTTCGATACCGAAGTCGCGAATCGTCAGCAGAGTTTCCAATTTCAATCCACGCTCGGCAAACTTGGCTTCGCCACCCGCCAATCGATCGATGATCCCCAGCACGCCAAGGACTTTCAAACCGAAGGCTTCGGCGGCGTCGACGGCCTGCAGCGCGCTGCCTCCGCTGGTGATCACATCCTCGACGATATAGACGCTTTGTCCGGCGGCAACCGGCCCTTCCACCTGACGCCCGGCGCCATGCCCTTTCGGTTCCTTGCGGACCATAAAACCACGCAGCGGCAGACCTTGTTGTCCGGCCAGCGTGACGATCGACGCGGTGATCGGATCGGCACCGATTGCCATTCCGCCAACCGCCGAGATCTGGTTCACGCGATCGCCGAGCATCGCCAGCATGCCTGCAGCGATCTGATTGGCACCCTGAGGATGCAGCGTGATTTGCCGGCAATCGAGGTAATAAGAGGCGGTTTTTCCGCTGGCCAGCGTGAAAGTTCCGGTTTGCAGAGCAAATTCGCTGACGAGTGCTTTGAGGGCTTCGCGGTCGTAATCGGCTGACATGGGCACCGTTCTGAAAGATGAAAGGGGAATCGAATGTGGAGGCAACGACTTGGCAGCTTAATGCCAATCGCGAGCCGGTACCACGCCAAATCGCTGCCCGAACTGATTTGACCAACGATTCCCGCCAAAAATGTGCAGGCGACGCCGTCGCCTGCAGTGGGGGAAGGGGGAAGTTAGCGGACTGGAATCAAGCGGATTTGGCGGATATCGCAAACGGCCCCTTTGACTTTTTCGATCGCCCGCAGGTCCAGCGAATAATCGCCTGCGGATTCGACACGAAGTTTACCGATCTGCCGCGGCTTGAAGTTCTGAAAATGACCGGTCTCCTCGACAATGAACTGAACGGTTTGGTCGCCCAGCTGGATCGCAACGGTGCTTCCTCCGTGCCCTTTGCCGCAGCCCTGAAGGACTTCCACCTGGAACTCCATCGGTTGTGAAATGTGGAGATGCCACTGAGCCCAATCCTTGGCATTGGCCCAATAGCCGACCGTGTTCTTGTGCGGTTGGGGTTCGTATCGCAACAGCGTTCCGTGCGTGACGGCATGGTGAGCCGGAAGCGTGAACGAACCGTCCTCCGATTGCGAAATTCGGTGTGGTTTTTCGGCCAACAGCACCGGTTCGAGCGTCTCGAAAACAACCACCTTCCCCTGCGGTTGAGCTTCTTTGGGGAACGTGATGTCCCACGTCTTCGGTTCGGGGCGGAACTTCAGCTTCGTCTGCTCGGGGTCTTCCCCTTGGAAGTGAAGACTTTTCATGCGGTTGTTTAGTCGCGGAAACGAAATCTTGCGATCGTCCGGCAGCGATTCGACATGCAGTTCCAGCGACTTCGGTTTCCAGACGATCTCGCCCCACGTCTCTTGAGTTGTGGTTGGGGAGGTCGCCGGATCGTCAGCTTGCGCGAGCGCACATGCAATGATCAAAATGCCCGCCGTCGTTATGCTGCTGCGCAGAAGTGCCATCATCGGTTCGCTCGTTTGCCTGGTGGGAGAATCGTCTGGTCCAGCAAAATGCTACTCACCCGGATCGGGCGACGCAAACCGCCGCCGCAGAAAACGGCCCGCTGGGGTTCGGTTCGTTGCCCGTTTGCTGGTTTGCTACTATGCTCATTCCCCTAGGAACCGCAGCGTTTTATCCATCCGCCGCCCACCGCATGAAGCCACTTAACGAAAGGGTCGTTTGGGATGCGAATCGATCTGGTCATCACCGAATTGTTTATTGGTGGGGCCGAACGTCAGCTGACAGAACTGGCGATCGGACTATCTCAGAGAGGGGCTACGGTGCGAGTGATCTCGTTGGACGAATTGGCTCAAACCGCCCCTCAGGACCAATTGTTGCGACGGCTGCAGGAGGCCGGGATCGAAGTCTGTTCGTTGGGCTGCCGGTCGCAGTGGGCCGTTCCTCAAGCGATCGCGCGGTTGAAGCGATTGTTTGTTGCCGATCGCCCCGATCTGGTGCAGACGTTTCTGTTTCACGCCAATGTCATCGGGACCTGGGCCGCATCGCGGGTGGGGATTCCGATCAGGGTCGGAGGGGTAAGGGTCGCACAACCCAATCGAGCCCGACTGTGGCTGGAACGACGCGCGGCGCGACAAATGGAAGCGATCGTATGTGTCAGCCGATCGGTCGAGCAATTTGCTCGTCAGCACCTCGGATCCCCCCAGGCGACCATGCTCACGATTCCTAATGGAGTCGATGGCCAACGTTTCCTGACGGCGACGCCGTTCGTATGGGAGGAATTGGGGCTCGACTCGGATGCCGATGTGATCCTGTATGTGGGGCGGCTGCACCCCCAGAAAGGAACCGACTGGTTGATGGATGCGGCTCCGCGATTGTTGTTGGAAAATCCCCGAGCCGCTCTGGTGATCGTTGGATCGGGGCCGTGGAGGGGGATGGTGGCGGAGCGTCTCGCTAAACTGCCCAAGGGCCGCTCGGCGATGATGCCGTTGCAGGCGGATATAGCACCGTTGATGCGAGCTGCACGCTTGCTTTTGCTTCCTAGTCGTTATGAGGGAATGCCAAACGTCGTGATGGAAGCAATGGCAGCGAAGCTTCCAGTAATCTCGACCGATGCCGAGGGAGTTCGCGAGTTGCTGGGCGAAATGGCAGATCCGCAAGTCGTCAGCTTTGGCGATACCGATTCGCTTTGCGGGAAGCTGTCGGCACTTCTGAACGATCCGGCGCTTCGGTCACAAGTTGTTGACAGTAATGATGTTAGGGCGACGGATGTGTTTTCGGTTGGGGCGATGGTCGATCGTTATTGGGATCTATACCAACGCTTGGCGTCCGCTTCCTGAAGCGTCTACGAGCCCGGTTGGAAAAAAATCCACGTTCCGAAGTGCTTGTCAGGCAATGACCTAAGTTTGCTAGCAGGTCGCCAGGGCCGCTGTTTTCTGCGAGGATTTGGTTGACCACCGGCCGGGGATCGGTATTCTGTGGTGGTCACGCATCGCGACGTAAGATCTTCACGGATCCTATCTTACGCTCGCATTTAAGGGACGAAATCGATTGCAGGACGCGAACATGACCCTGTCAGGCAAGCCATTAGAGATTATGCTGGAAGGCGACGAGCACCCCAAGGATTGGCGGTGGACGGTTGCTTTGCTGTGGAGTTCTAATGGAGCCGGGCAGAACACTGATCAGCTTGCGGATGACGCCTTGGTAGGCACGAATCGATCGACTTGACGTGTCGAGCCGAGTTCGGGTCCATGGAGGTGCCAATTCGCACCACGATCCTCCTTCCGCGAGGAATGCCTTGCATGGATTTGGACAGCGGTCAGCCAACGGCCACTGGCTGACGGCACGATGGGTCAGGCAAACGGTGATTCGCAGAATCGCATGTGTCTGAAATATTGAAGAAAGAGTCCATGGACTGTAGACATGATGTGTACAGTCGCGATCGCACGGTGAACAACTTCGGTTGTCCGCCGTGCAAGTCTTGACCTACCGGGCACATGGATGTGCCCCGGTCAGGCTTGCTTTCTCGCTCGCCCCGACATCGCTCTTTCCATCCCTCGCCATCGCATCCCTATAAAACACACATGTCAGATACCGCTTCCTCAACCAGCATGCACGTGCCGGTTCTGCCTTCGGAAGTGCTCGATGCGTTGGATCTTGCCCCCGGCAAAACAATCGTCGACGGAACCTTTGGCGGTGGCGGACACTCGCGGTTGATCCTGCAGAAAATCGCCCCCGGCGGAACATTGATCGGCCTGGATCGCGATCCTCGAGCGATTCAAGAGTATGGGCCCCAGTGGCATGCTTCGATGCCGGCGACCGACGGCGAAGCCTTTTCGCGAATCGAACTGATCAACGACAGCTACCATCGACTGCCACAACTGATGCAGGAGTTGGAGATCGATGCGGTCGACGGCATCCTGTTGGATCTCGGGCTGTCCAGCGATCAATTGAACGACCCGTCGCGTGGATTCAGTTACCAAACCAGCGGCGATTTGGATCTCCGATTCGATCCAACCTGCGGCGAATCGGCCAGCGAGCTGTTGTTGCGATTGCCCGAAAAAGACATCGCCGACCTGATCTATCAGTTTGGCGAAGAGCGTTGCAGTCGCCGGATCGCGCGACGGATCGTCGAGCGGCGCAAAGAGCGCCGGGCCGTCCGCACCGCCGATGAACTGGCTTCGCTTGTCCGCGGATGTGTCCCACGCAGCAAGAACCATCGCATCGATCCGGCCACGCGAACCTTTCAAGCCTTGCGAATCGCGGTCAATCAAGAGTTGCGGATCGTCAAGCAAGCGTTGGAAGATCTTCCCGGCTGCCTGCGGCCCGGCGGGCGATTTGCTGTGATCAGTTTCCATTCGCTCGAAGACCGGTTGGTCAAACACGCGTTTCGCGAAGCGGACGATCTGGAGATTCTAACCCGCAAACCGATTCTCGCATCGGACCGCGAAAACGCCGAGAACGCAAGAGCTCGTAGCGCCAAGCTGCGAGTAGCGGTGAAAAAGTAGGGGGGCCGGGGAGTGGCGGCGTAGCGAGTCGACACCGGACACGATTTCGCCGAGCGCTGCCACAACGACGGCCTATGTGGCCGCTTGGGGCTTCGGCTGGGGCTTCGGCTGGGAATTGGCTCGCCACCAGGCGTTGGCTTCGTCGGCCGTCCAGGGTTGTTTGGCGGCAAGTTCTTCCAGTCGCGTCCGCAGCTGAGCGGCGTTGTCGGGGCGATCGTCGGGCGATTTGGCAAGGCACCGCATCACGATCGCATCGAGAGCCGGAATCGACGACGTCGCTCCCGCTTGGCTCGGCGGCAGCGGCATCACCCCCAGCACCTGTTCGAAGATCATTTCGGGATTGGCGGTCGTGAATGGGGGGCGACCGGTCAGCATGAAATAGCCGACTGCGCCGATCGCGTAGACATCCATTCGCGGGTCGACTGCCGCGGGAGTGCGAACGCGTTCGGGAGACATGAACATCGGCGTCCCCGCCCAGATCGTCTCTCGCGTGCGAAACTCTTTGCTGTTGGGAGCGACCGATTTGGCCAACCCAAAATCGAACAAGATCAACCAATCCGCTTCGTTCCCGCGGCGGGTGATGATAATGTTTTCCGGTTTGATGTCGCGATGGATCAACCCCGCCGTGTGCGCCTCTTCGATCGACTTGCACAACTGAATCAAAAAGTGCAGCGTCCGGCTGGCCGACAGCGATCCGCTGCGCATGATCACCGTGCTCAACGTCAGTCCGTCCAGGTACTCCATCGCAAAATAGATCAAACCATCATCGGTCCGGCCGTAATCGAGGATGCGAATCGTGTGCGGACTGGTCAGCTGGGCCGCCAGTTTGACTTCCCGGTCGAACCGCCCGACATCGACCATCGTCAATCGATCCGGCCGCAGGATTTTAACGGCGCTCGCTCTCTTCAGAAGCGAATGACGGGCACGGTAGACATATCCCATTCCCCCTTCGCCGATCTTTTCCAGCAGTTCGTAGGCGCCAACCTGCTGTCCACCCGCGTTGGTCGGCAAGTGTTTCGGGCGCAGGAAGCTGTCGCCAAACCAAGCTAGCCCCGTCAGCCCCAACGGCAACAACAGCACCGCCGCCAGCCCGTACCGCATCCTTCGGGGGAATGCGTAAGCGCTGTCAAAGCTCACTTCGCTGACGATCCCCAGTTCCAATTCTGGAAGCCAACGCCATGCTCCCACTACCCGCTCGCCGCGAATATCGCGATACCCAACTATGTTTGTTCCGTCTTCGCCAACGGTCACCCGAGCCGCGGCTTCGGTCAGGGGCAGCATCCGCCGCGACCGGTCGGGGCGATAGCCATCCGCCAGCGGACCTCCCGGATCGACCACGCGGACAAAACCGTCTTCGGAATCGGGCCGATCGGTGGCGTCAACGATCCCCAGGTCGGGCCACAGCGCCGCATGGCGGGTGCGCATCAAGACATGGGCATCGCGATCGATGCAGAACGTATCGGCCAGCGTGCCCACGTTTTGCTTTTCGAAAAAAGCTTGGAAGTGCTGCAGCCATGCCGTGTCTCGCACCCGCATCACCGCCACGGGAGCGGAACCAGTGGAGTGGATCGGAAACGATACCCACATCTGTTTCGGCGCTTCGGGCGAAACGCTATCGGAACTCTGTTTCGGATGAGTTGGGAATTGTAACTGCACCGCGCCATTGGCAGCCCTCGCCAATTCGACCATCGCCTCGGGGGGCAAATGCGTCCCGACATCGGATTGGTCGGATGGTCCGCTAGCCAGGGTCAGGCCTTGAGGGGTCCATAACATATAAGGAACACCGGCACCAAATAGCTCGTCGGCCCGTTCTCGCGTCTGCTGCGCCAGGTCGGAATCGAGGAGTTGATCCTTGTCGGGAGTTGGCCTCATGGCGAGATATTGTTGTGCCAAGGCCAAAAGTTTTGGGTCGCGTCCCCACTGTTTCGCCTGGGTCTCCAACTGCGTCGCCCACAGTTTCACCTCGGACGCTGCCGATTTAACGTTCGACCGCAGCGCTGCCCGTTCGGAATCGATCGAATATTCTCGAACGCGTCGGTCGACGAGCCAAGCGAGCAGCAGGGACGTGATGCAGACCAACGCAAACACGATCCCCCGTGTGTCGGCTTGCAGACGCGACTTCAACCAACTCGAGACCGTTGGTTTGTCGGGACGCAAGCGAGCGAGGACCGATGAATCGTTGATGATGGTTTGTGATGCTTGCTGCTGGAACGGTGTCTGTCCTTCCTGCGTTGCCGCTTCGGAATCGTGATGCTTCAACAGCTTCAGGACGTCATGTCGCAGCGCCGCATCGTCACCGCAGAGTGATTCGAGTTGATCCTGCTGGCGTTCGGTCGGCACGCTTTCGACAGCAAGAAAAATTTCCTTGACGCGTGCATAATGCTCCGGCGTCATTCTTGAGCATCCTCGTCGAGCGTGTTGCGCAGCCAGGCTCGGGCCATCGCCCACTCCTTCTCAACTGTCCGAAGCCCCATCTGAAGCGCTCCGGCAATCTCCTTCATCGTCATCCCGCCAAAGAACCGCATCTCGACGATCCGCGCTTGGGTGGGGTCGAGGCCTGCCAGGGTTTCCAGCAGGTCGTCCAGCGCCAACACGTCGGCATCGCGTTCCATCGAAAAGGTGGAAACATCATCCAGTTCGATCCGCGACCATTCGCCCCCCCGCTTCTGTGCATGGACGCGGCGGGCGTGATCGACAAGGATTCGCCGCATGACCCGCGCTCCGATCGCAAAAAAGTGGGTCTTGCCGGCCCAATCGACGCGGTTCTGATCGATCATCCGAAAATAGGCTTCATGCACCAACGAGGTGGCGCTAAGCTTGTCCCGATCGGGTTCATCGCGCAGATAGCTGCCCGCCAGACGAATCAAGTCTTCGTATACCAGCGTAAACAGGCCTTCCGCTTTGGGGTTACCCTTGGCACGCTGCGACTTCAGAAGTTCGTCGGTTGCATTTTCCATCAGTTCTTGGGGACGATTGCCTGTTGCGGGCCCATAATTTCGAATCGCGAACTCAATTTCCCAAGCCGCTACTGCGAACACCATGTCCGCCGATCGATACCTTTGAAAACTCCACCTATTCTACCCGAATTGTCGAAAATTCACTATCTCGATCCAACGAAGCGATCAAAACTTGCCGAATTGAATCGACAGATTCAGCTGCTGCGACAAATCAGCTCCACGACACCAACGTTGGACGTGGAAAAAAACAGCATTTGCGAAGACCGACCCCGCTCGCCAGCGGGACGCGAAGCCATCCCGCTGGACTGGGTGTTATCGTCACAATCCCAACAACCCGCACCGCCAAGATGGTGCCAATCGACGTCCCCGTCAATATCCAGTTGTTTTAACTGTCCAAAATAACCACAAGATCTCCCGTGTCCACCTGGCTACCGGGCTTCACAACTAACTTCCCAACCGTACCTTTGTGGGGGGCAGCGATGGTCGTTTCCATCTTCATCGCTTCCAATACCAGCAGCTTTTGCCCGGCCTGAACCTTATCACCCTCGCAGACCGCAACGCTGACGACCATGCCGGGCATGTTCGCTGCGATGTGGGCGGGATCGCTCGGGTCGGCCTTAACCGCTTTGGCGTTCTCTGGCTCCAACGCCTTGTCGATCACTTCGATTTCGCGGGGCTGGCCGTTGAGTTCAAAGAAGACGGTCCGGTGTCCATCGGGATGGGGTTGCCCGGTCGCCAAATATTTGACGATCAAGCGTTTTCCTGGCTCGATATCGACAGCGATCTCTTCGCCCGGTTGTTGGCCGTAGAAGAAGTTTGGGGTTGGGATGTGGCTGACGTCACCGAATTCGCGGCGATAATCGGCGTAATCGCGGAACACCTTGGGATACAACAGGATCGATGCGGCGTAGCGATCGGCGTCGCTGCCGACCAATTCCTTCGCTTCCGCTTTAGCCGCTGCGATATCCGCGGGGGGCATCGATTCACCCGGACGGCCAGTCACCGGCGTCTCGCCTTGCAGCACGACTTCGAGCATCCGTTCGGGGAAACCACCCGGTGGTTGTCCCATCCGGCCACCGACCAAATCGACGACCGATGCGGGGAACGCGATCGGTTTTTCCGCTTGCAGCACATCGTCAGCGGTCAATTCATTGGCGACCATGAAGAGTGCCAGGTCGCCGACCGCCTTGGATGTTGGCGTGACTTTGACGATATCCCCTAACAACGTGTTGCACGACGCGTAGGTTTTACAGACTTCGGCCCAGCGGTCGCTGAGCCCCAGGGCGCGGGCCTGTTGGAACAGGTTGGTGTATTGGCCCCCCGGCATCTCGTGTTCGTACAGATCGCCGGTGGCGGGTAGGACCAAACTTTCAAACGGTGTGTAGAACTCGCGAGCCGCTTGCCAGTAGGTGGCCAACGAGGTCAACGCTTCGGTCGACAGCTTGCTGGCTCGCGGTGTGTTTCGCAACGCTTCGACCAGCGTGTTCAGGTTGACCTGCGAAGTTCCCCCCGACAGTGGCGCAAGGGCCGCGTCGGCGATCTGCAGGCCTTCGTCGGCAGCCGCCAGAATCGAAGCCCCTTGAATCCCGCCGGTGTCATGGGTGTGGAAATGGATCGGAATACCGACGTTCTCTTTCAACGCTTTGACGAGCGTGCGGGCCGCTTGGGGTTTCAGCAGCCCCGCCATGTCTTTGATCGCCAGCAGGTGAGCCCCCAGTTTTTCCAGTTCCTTGGCCAGATCGACGTAATAGTTCAGCGAGTATTTCGTCCGCGCAGGGTCCTGGATGTCGCCGGTGTAACAGATCGACGCTTCGCAGATCCCCCCCGCCTCGATCACCGCATCCATGGCGACACGCATGTTCGGGACCCAGTTCAAGGCGTCGAAGACGCGGAAGACATCCATCCCGGCGGAGGCCGCTTCCTTGACAAACAGTTGCACGACGTTGTCGGGATAGTTGGTGTAGCCGACCGCGTTGGAGGCTCTCAGCAGCATCTGGAACAGAATGTTGGGGACCGCCGCTCGCAGATCGACCAACCGATTCCAGGGGCATTCGTTCAGGAAACGCATCGAGGTATCAAACGTCGCCCCCCCCCACATTTCCAGCGAGAACAATTCGGACGCATATTGCGAATAGGCGGGTGCGATCTGCAGCATATCGAAGCTGCGCACACGCGTCGCCAGCAGCGATTGGTGCGCGTCGCGCATCGTGGTATCGGTCAACAGCAAGCTCGATTGGTTGTTGATCCAATCGACCAGGCCGGTGACACCACTCTTCAGAAACACATCGCGGGAGCCTTCGGGGCGTTTGGCGGCGACAGGGATCTCGGGGACTGGCGCGGGCAACCGCCGCGTGGCAACCGGGCGATCCAAAACCAACGGATTCCCGTTGACGATCGTTTCGCCGAGGTATTTCAGCAGTTTGGTCGCACGATCGCGACGGTTCGGCAGATTAAACAGATCGGGAGTCGTGTCGATCAGACGCGTTGTCGCATTTCCGGAAAGGAATTGATCGTTTTTGATCAAACGGACCAGGAACGGGATGTTGGTCTTCACGCCACGGATGCGGAATTCCTGTAAACAGCGTTCCATCCGCGATGCCGATTCGGCCAGCGTGCGTCCGCGTGCGGAGACCTTCACGAGCATCGAATCATAGAATGGATTGACAACGGCACCGCTGAAGGCGCTACCAGCATCCAAGCGAATCCCAAGGCCGCCAGCGGAGCGATAGTGGGTGATCCGGCCATAGTCGGGGAGGAATTGGTTTGCGGGATCTTCGGTCGTCACCCGGCACTGCATCGCAAATCCGACTGTCTTAATCTCGTCTTGAGGTGGCAGCGACAATTCGGCATCGGTCAACGACAAACCGCTGGCGACCAAGATTTGCGATTTGACCAGATCGATCCCGGTCACCTCTTCGGTAACCGTGTGCTCGACTTGAATCCGTGGATTGACCTCGATAAAGAAGAAGTCTCCCGAATCGACATCCAGCAGGAATTCAACGGTTCCGGCGTTTTCGTAGCCGACTTTGTTTCCGATCGCCAACGCCGCATCGCACAACGCCTGACGCGTCTCGGCAGGGAGGTTCGGAGCGGGGGCCAGTTCGACCACCTTTTGATGCCGCCGCTGGACGCTGCAGTCGCGCTCGAACAGGTGCAACAGGTTGCCATGCTGATCGCCTAACAATTGCACTTCGATGTGCCGAGCTCGCTCGACAAAGCGTTCGACGAAAACTTCGTCGCTGCCAAACGCCGTCAGCGACTCTCGCTGAGCCTGTTCAAAATTGGCGGCCAGTTCCTGTTCGGTGCGGACAACCCGCATGCCTCGACCGCCGCCCCCTTTGGACGCTTTCAACATCACCGGATATCCGACCGCTGCGGCCTGTTGGATCGCGTCATCGAGGTCGCGGAGGGCTTGATTGGTCCCGCCGAGGACGGGTACGTTGACCTGTTGTGCGATTTTGCGAGCGGCTACTTTGTCGCCGAGCTGTTGCAACGAATTGACGCTTGGTCCGACAAATGTAATCCCGGCGTCTTCCAACGCTTGGGCGAAATCGGCTCGTTCGGAAAGGAATCCGTATCCGGGGTGGACCGCGTCGATGTCGTGCGTAAGGCAAGTTTGCACGATCGTCGGAATGTCCAAATACGAACGAATCGGTTCGCCCGGCTTGCCGATCTGGTACGCTTCATCGGCTTTGAAGCGATGCAGGGCGTAACGATCTTCGTAGGAATAGATCGCGACGGTGCGGATTCCCAATTCATGGGCACTGCGAAAAACGCGGGTTGCGATTTCACTGCGGTTGGCGGCAAGCAATTTTCGGATGGGACGCATTGGGAATTCAGTGGTTCGTGGGGGCGAAACATGAAGCGATCGGTGGCGGATCGCACGTTGGGAGCCTTTTTTATAGTGAGCCATCGCCCCGCCGGGGAGGTCGGAGGGTTATAAATATTGGTTGTGTGTCGCCCGTCGAGCGGCGGCGCGCTGAAATCGTGGAGGCGAGAAGAGCAAAGCCGCTTAGAATGAGTTGTATGCATCCAGCCCGGCTGCCGCGGTCTAGGGATTAGGGCCCGCCCACCTGAAAAATGAGTCGACTATGATCAATTGCTTTCGATATATGCGTCGCGTGCTCCTGTGGTTCGCCGTCTTGTTCGCTGTCGCGGCGAATTCTTCCCGGGGGCAAGATCTGCTGGCGTTCGAATCGCAGGAAGTCAGCGATTTGGAAACGGATCTCCCGACGATCGAAAAAGCGTTCCCGACCCAGATCGACGACTTTCGCGAACTCGAATCGATACTTCAACCACTCGCCGCCAAGGCGATCGCTGCCACGGTAGGTGTTCGTTTGGGCGATGCTTATGCAAGTGGCGTGATCGTCAGCGCTAGCGGGTATGTCTTGACCGCCGCGCACGTCAGCGGTTCGCCGGGGCGAACTGTCCAGTTGACTCTTTCCGATGGTCGAAAGGTGCGGGGCAAAACGCTCGGGCAGAACACCGATGTCGACGGGGCGTTGATCAAGATCGATAGTCCAGGGCCGTGGCCTTTTCTGCCGGTGGCCGGCCCGAAGACGACGACAAAACCGGGGGATTGGTGTTTGGCTACTGGACATCCCGGCGGTTACGATCAAAAACGCTCCGCCCCGCTGCGATTGGGCCGCGTCATTTCGGTCAATGGATACCGCTTGCGGAGCGATTGTCCGATCGAACCGGGAGATTCGGGGGGGCCGTTGGTCGACCTACGCGGATATGTGATCGGTGTCCACAGTCGGATTTATAATGATGCGACCGGCAACCTTCACGTTCCGATCGTGACCTATCGACGGACATGGGAGCGGTTGAAGGACAGTCAGGTTTCGGTGTTGGGACCTGCAAGTAGCTTTTTGGCTCAGTTTGATTTCGATCAGGACGGACGTTTAACGCTGACCGAACTGCCCGATGGGCCACGCCGCGACGCCTACCTGCGATTGGCCAAAACGTATGATTTTGACGCCGAACAACCGCAGGAGATAAGCGATCTGCGATCGCGGATCGGTTTGGATCTATCCAAGCGTCGAAACGTGCAACTCGAGCGCCCCGGCCAGATGCTGTTCGACAGCCCCGGTGAACTCGATGCCCTCAGCAAGCATCACTATACACGCGGGCTGGCTGCACTGAACGTGCTGCGGAACGCGACGGAAGAGGCGAGCCGTTGGACGGTCGATGTGCTGGTCGATGGAGAGCAGGTCGCGACCGGAACGATTCTCGACAGCGATGGATGGGTCGTGACGAAGGCGAGCGAGTTGGAAGCGGTCGTCGATCGCCAATGGATCACATGCCACTTGTTCGACAGCGAACGCTATCGGGCGAAGCTTGTCCAAGTCGATCGGCAGTACGATCTGGCCTGGCTGAAAATCGATGCGACCGACCTGTCGGCGGTTCAATGGAAGACCGACGGCGCGGCGGCGGTTGGGCAATGGGTGATCAGCACCAGCCGCGGCCGCACACCATTGTCCGCCGGCGTGATCAGCGTCCCTGCCCGCGAGATCCGATCGACACCTGGTTTCATGGGCGTCGGTGGATCGCCGACGCGCCCCGATGCTTATGTCGAATCGATTGTCAAAGGTAGTGGCGCCGACCGTTCGGTTCTCCGAGTGGGAGACGTGATCCTAGCCGTCAACGGTGTCAACATCTCCAGCTTCGCGGCCCTCACCACCGAAGTGCGACGTTTTGTGGGGGGGGATGTGATCAAATTGCGGGTCCGTCGCGATGCCCGCGAGATGACCGTCGCGGTGCGATTGGGGCATCGGTCCGATCCCAAGTCGCAGGACGACGCGGCGATGGCGGGGCGGTTGAGCGAGCGACGCGATGGGTTCCCGTTTGCTGTGACGCACGATAGCGTCCTGTTGCCCGAGGAGTGCGGTGGACCGTTAATCGATCTCGATGGCAAGGCCGTTGGGATCAATATCGCGCGGTCGCAGCGGACCGGGACGCTAGCGTTGACGTCCGAGACGGTGGAGCGATTGTTCCGTACGATCAAGCAGCGGTTCGCAACGGCGGAATAGCCGATGTGTCCCAAGCGGAATGCGAGCTTTCAAAATTGAGCCGTTTGCCATTGAGATGGGCGAAAGCGTTGGTTTTGCAGGATTTGCAGGCAATTCTTGGTTGACATTTGCCCGCTCTTGGCGTCAATGGCCTATACACTGGCACTCGGGGGATTAACAATTGCTTGAGGCAGCAATCGCGCTGGCAAAGCTCGTGCCGTCGAGTCCTCTCGATCCTGCCACTTTTCGCATCACCACCATGAGGAGACATGAATGAGTGGGTACGACGCCTTCAGCGACGACTACTATATGAACATGCATCTATCCACCGAGCTGGATATGCCGCGTGATCGGGAGTCGGTGATGCACTTCTTCGAGCAGATCCAGCGTCGCTATCCGTCGATGCAAAACTTCTACGCTCGCGAGAAGAACGAATTTGTCCTGGAAGAGGACAAGGAGTCGGGGCAATACAATTGGGCTTCAGTCGAAGCGCGACGCGTTAGTTGCGGCGGAGTGAACCCCAAGAATATCGACGATTTGGTCGCCCAGCATCGCTCGGTGCTCGAAACCGCACCTTACGCGCTCT
Source organism: Rosistilla ulvae (assembly GCF_007741475.1). NCBI lineage: Bacteria > Pseudomonadati > Planctomycetota > Planctomycetia > Pirellulales > Pirellulaceae > Rosistilla > Rosistilla ulvae. Next base: position 2,830,802 of record NZ_CP036261.1, read on the forward strand.
CGATCAGCCCGCTGGAATGCGAATCGTTGAGCGTGATGTTTGGATTCGACTTCACCTTTCGCGGCAACCAAAACGAATTGCTAGCCGAAGCGTTGGGCGTATTGCCGGCGTTTGAGAAGGCGCTCGAAGTCCCTGGGATCTCATTGCTGTCGCACGAACCGTCGATCCAGTTTGCGTTGGACGATCAGTGTCGCACGCAGTGCCGGATCGGATTCGAGACCCGCACGACGGCTTATCAGATCCGGACCACCGATTTTTCCGAAGATCAATTGAGCGTCTATCTGACGGTTCGCCGTTTTGACAGTCTCAGCGTCGGGCAGAGCTTTGCCGAAGAGTACGGTCGCTTGGCCGCGTTGGGACGCGATCTGGTCGACGAATACTTGATCGAAAACGTGCTCCGCCCACTGCAACAGACGATCGCCTTGCACTGACGAATCGTCCGTTCGGTTGCCGGCTCGCCAGTGGCGAGCGTGTCGTTGGCCCGTCAGGCTTGCATGCTTTCATCCCGCTGACGTGCTAGCGGATGACGGGAGCTTCGGTATCCAAAGGGACGCCCGATTCGGACCCCGGAGCGGTCGCCTGCAGCGTTGGCTGTTGGCCGGCAGGGTTCGCTTGGGGTTGGAACATCGCGGCGAGATCGCTGCCGTTTTCAAAGTCGACGACAATCGGAGCGTCGCCGGTCGCCTGGCCGATCACCAGACCGGAGATCTTCCAGTTGCCCGCTTCCTGTTGAACCGCCCATACGACTTCGAACGTTTGCGATTCGCCCGATTCGGAAGGTTCGGTCCAGTGCGAATGGACCAATGCGGCATCGGTTTGCCCCGGGACGGGTTCGCTACGGGTGACTTCAAATTTCGCGTCGGGCGAACCGATCGGCTGCATCACCAATCCGGTGCGACGGAATTCATCGCGAGCTTTGGTCGTTACCAAGCTGAGCGATTCGGTGTCCGAGCCGCCGCGACGCATGGCGTCGAGAAACTGGCTGACCACATTGGCGGCCGGGGTCATGTCGACGGCTGGCTTGGGAGCGGGGGAGGCTGCAGGATTTTGGCTAGCATTGTTTTCGGCGACCGGCGCACTGCTAGAGCCGCAACCGACAACCATCGACAAAGCCAACAGGGTCAATCCTAGACCGGTTTGTTTGCTCAAAGTCATAGTTTAACTGTTTGTCTGAATTCCAGGGGGGCGAGCGCTCGCACGGACAGGGGGAATCGTTTTTTGCTTGGAGGCAGATCAGCCGCGGCGCGATAGATCACGGTTCGTTGGAGAACCGGACGCTAGCGCGTGCCAGCTGATACCGTCAACTGAAACACCGATTTGCCCTGCTCGCTTAGGTAGCGCTGAAGATTCCGGCAATCGAATTGCCGCCAGAGATGTGTGGTATGCAATTCAAACGGCCGCGGTCAACCTCGATTTCCCCGCCGCAACCGTTGAAAATTCATCGCCAGCAGAGCAGCTGGGTCTGGGTTGGTCGGGCTGTCGCTTGCCACTGGGCCAGATGGGGTGGCAGGGCGAATTCGTAATCCCGCTGTTGCGCGTCGACGGTAAAACCGGCGGCGGTCAATTGTTGCGTGATCGCATCGACGGAATTCTCCGCCAATGTGGCTGGCGTCTCGTGCACCTCGACATAGATCGCATGGATCTGCGGCAATTGGTGGGCGATCTCTTGCAAAACCGCTTGCTCGCTCCCCTCGATATCCAGTTTCAGAAAGTCGATCTGTTGGTCGGCGATCAGGGGGGAAAGCCTGCGGCAGGCAACCGTTCGGCTGGTCGAACCCGGTCGTTCGGCCCAGCCCGCGTTCAACGAGTTGCCACGTCCATCGGCGGTTGGCGCCAGGTCGCCGTAGAATGTCGCCTGGCCATCGCAATCGCTGACGGCCGCTTCGATACAGCGAACACCGGGAAGGTCGTTAACGTCGACATTCCGCTGCAATGACGCGAAGGCAAACGGGTCGGGCTCGAAGCAAATGATCTTGGCGTGTGGCCAGCGAACCTTGCATTCGAGCATCGTCACGCCGATGTTCGCACCGCAATCGATAAACAGTGCGTCGTCGGCGCGAGGGGTGAAGAAGGCGGGGAATTCGTCCGCCTCGCGACACATCGACTCCATCGCCTCGGCGTCGTTGTAGTGCAGCCGGTAGCCGCGAAATCGTGTGACTCGAGAAATGGGAAAGGCTCCTGCCGCTGCGAGGCTGATCAAAATTGATGTTCGGGGCCGGGATAGGCTCCGCTTTTCACTTCTTTAGAATAAGCTTGCACCGCCGACACGATCTGGCCGCGGACGTCGCTGTATTGCTTGACAAATCGCGGCATATATCCGCTGGTGAATCCGATCAGATCGTTCGTGACCAAAACCTGGCCGTCGACATCTCCGCCGGCGCCGATTCCGATCGTGGGAACTTGGACTGCCGCGGTGATCTGAGCGGCGATGTCGCTCGGCACGCATTCGATCAGAACCGAAAACGCCCCCGCATCGGCAGCCGCTTGGGCATCGGCGATCAACCGATCGGCATCGCGTTGGACGCGGTATCCGCCATCGATATGGATGTTCTGCGGCCGCAAGCCGACGTGGGCCATCACGGGGATGCCAGCGGTCACCAAGGCTTCGATCCGATGGGCCTGCTCGCTTCCCCCTTCCAGCTTGACCGCCCGACAGCGTGTTTCCTTCAAAATCCGGGCTCCCGCAGCAAGCGTGCGGTCGAGATCCAGCTGGCCTTCGGGAAAGGGCAGATCGACGACCACCAGAGCCCGCCGCGCCGCGCGGCCGACCATTTCGGCGTGATAGATCATCTGATCCAGCGTCACCGGCAGGGTGGTATCGTGCCCCTGCACGACCATCGCCAAACTATCGCCGACCAGCAGGACATCGATCCCCGCGTCGTCCAAAGCGCGCGCTGTCGGAAAATCGTAAGCGGTCAGCATGGCGATCCGCTCTCCCTTGGCTGCCATCTTTGCAAGCGTTTGGGTTGTGACGGGGCTTGTTGTTTCGGACATATCTCTCCCAGTTTGCCACGAGAGGCCACGATCTGGATGCCCAGTTTATCAGGGCTTCCTGGGTCCGCCCGAGCGGGGTGTTTTGGTAAGTTTTGAGGCCTAGGCTGCCTATTCTCAATGTTCCGGTTGTTCCACCGGTTTCAAATGCAACGGTAATTCGTTCGCCTGATTCGATGGTTATACCGGTTGTAACACACCGATCTGAATTAGGCACGATGCCGTTTCGTATTGTGCCGCCTAACCCCGTTTTTCGGTTCGGATCACGAGTGTCAACGGATGAACTCCAAGATATCTGCCGCCAAGGCTCGAAACATCACATTGCTGGCAGCTCTGCTGAGCTCGCCAGCAGTGATCGCCGCCGACCGGTTGGACGATTGGTCGAGCCCGCGCCCCATTAAATATGCTGCCAGCAGTTCGTACAGCGCTCAAACCCAATCCCCATTGCCAGGCGCCGCCGCGCCGCGAGAGGGATCGTCCGAGCATTCTCAGGCTGCTGCGCTGTTGTCCGAGTCGACGATCGTACCGCGACCCCCCGAACCGCCGTTGAGCACGGAATCGGTGGTGGATGCGGCGGCAACGCCCGTTGCGCAGCGGGGGCTCTTCCCCGCAGCCGAGCCGATGCGGCCGGAGCATGTCGGCATACTGACCTCCCCCGTGGCAGTGTCGACTCCGACGAACGATCCAGCTCGCGACGGCAACGCCTACCCATACCGCAACCCCGCCACCACCACGCCCGCGGTACGACGCGATCGGATCGCTGCGTCATCGATGCATCTTGCAGCGGCGCAGCGTCCCGAACCGACATACGCTGCGGAGCCTGCGAACGCGGCCCCCGTGGAGCGAGCGTCGCAATCGGTGCTGGACGTCGCATCGCTGCAAGGACAGACGCCAACCGGATACCAACCGATGGATGCAATGCCACCGTCGCTGCAGTTGCAACCGGCAATGCCTCCGGCTCGATCAACCTCTACTTCGCAAACCGTGGCCGTCGAACAGCCGTTGTTGCCCGTCCCCAACGTCGGAACGAAAACGGTATCAAATTGGCAATTGGGACGCTTGGCTTCGCAAAAGATTGCACAGGCCGAAGAACTGCTGTCGCGTCAATCGCCGATGGCGGCTCGTCAACAAGCGATCGAAGCGTTGCACCTGATCGCCCAATCGACCGATGAGACGACGCGAAGCAGCGAAGGGACCGAAGCGCTGACGCAAGCCTTGACCGCGATCCGCGAAGCGTCCGACTTTTTGGGCCGGTTTGGTGTTGTCGATGCGACCGCGATGCAGCGGCTTGTCGATTCGCATTCCACGCTCGTCCTCAAACGCTGCGACTTGGAACAGGTAACTCCCCTGCGAGCCGCCGACGTCTATTACGAATTCGCACGCGGTCGCTTTGTCGACGCCGTCGCTGGTTGGGCTCCCGCGTCGCGGGCGCTGATCATCGTGGCGAAAACCGAACCCTTGACCGCTGATGTTGGCGACAGCAACCTGTCGGCAGCTCAGGTCTGCTGCCTGCGATCGGCGATCGCTTGCGATCCCGACAACGCGGTCGCCGCCAACGAACTGGGGCATGAATTGCTCGCCCTGGGAATGTTCGATGAAGCCCGTTGGGCCCTGGAACACAGCTACGCCAAACAGCCCTCGACCGCCGCGCTGCAAAACCTCGCCGAACTGCATCGTGTGACGGGCAACATGGAACTGGCTCAAGCCTGTGCGACCAATCTTGCTCTGCTGCAAAGCCAGCAGCCACGCGTCGCCCAAGTGGTGCAATTAACACCATCGCAGTTCGCTCAAATGTCGCCTCAAGTGATGTCGCCTGGAACGCCACAGGTCGCCGCCGCAGGAGAACCACCGGTATCTCCGCACGTTCAACAAACCAACCCCGAACCGCAGCAGCAAGGCCGCGTGGCCAGCACTTTTGACCGTGTCAAAGGGATCTTTCGCTAGGAATCATTGATGTCTTGCTTGATGAGTGGGAACGCACGAATGTCCTTTAAAAATGTTGCCCAAATCGTATTGTGGGGCCTGATCTGCTTCGGCGGTCTATCGACCCAGCCCGCCGTCGCGCAGGCCCAAGTGCAATACGCGCAACCGGGATACGAGGTTGCGTCATCAAACGGTACGGTTTTGGGAGCGCCGCGAGCGCTCACCGGCCCGTCGGCGGCAGCTTGCAATTGCGGCAACCTCACGCCACCGGCGGCCTGCCTGGGCAGCTGCCAGCCCTGCATGAAAGGTTTCGATTGCGCCAACGGACAATGCAATCCAAAGCTGAAATGGAAGAACATGTACCCGATCGATTTCGGGCCCTATGGGCAGGGGGAATACGCCGGTCCGTCGCGTTTGTCTCACATGCGAGAATACCGGGTCCGCGTCGGTGACACGCTGCAGTTTACGTATGTTCTCTCTCGCGACATGATGCGCAGTTCGTACCGGATTGGCATCGGCGACCAATTGCTGATCGAATCGTTGGCCGACGAAGAGGTGCTAACCCGCGGTACGTTCGAACGCGGTTTGGAGGTGCAGCCCGACGGAACGATCTCGGTTCGCATCTTGGGGTCGATTCATGCCGCAGGTTTGACGATCGATCAGCTGCGTGATCAGCTCGAAGAAAAGTACAAAAAGTACTACAACGAACCAGGCATCGATGTGACGCCGATCAAGACGAACATCTTGTTGGAAGACATTCGCAATGCGATTGGCGGTGCCAGCGGTTTGAACGAACAAGCGATCGCTCGCATCGTGACTCCCGATGGACGCGTGGCGTTGCCGAAAATTGGCCCCGTCTGCGTGCAGGGACTAACTCTGGCGGAAATCAAAAAAGAGGTCAATCTGCGTTATCGATCGATGGTCGTAGGGCTCGAGGTCGAAGCAGGCTTGCAACAACAAGCGACTCATTTTGTGTCGGTACTCGGCGAAGTAAATCAACCGGGACGGTTCGAGATGCAAGGTCCCACGACCGCCCTGACCGCGATCGCATTGGCCCAAGGGCACCTGGTCGGTGCCAACTTGCGACAGGTGGTCGTCTTCCGTCGCGCCGAAGATTGGCGTTTGATCTCGACCGTCTTGGATCTGCGAGGTGCAATCCTCGGAAAATCCCCGCTCCCCGCGGATGAAATTTGGCTCCGCGATGGCGATGTCGTCGTCGTGCCGTCGAGTCCGATCCGATTGTTCGACAACTTCGTCCGTCAGGTCTTCACCGAAGGAATCTACGGCATCGTTCCGTTCAGCGGCTTTAGCGTCGTCGACGCCGTCAACGGATTTGCACTCGAGAACGTCGTGAACTAACGGTCCCTCAGCTGCCCCGAGATATCTGCCTGCCAGGTCTGCCGGGTTCGAACATCCATCGCCGTCAGCCAACCGCCGCCGTAGCAGTAGGTGTCCAAGCAGACGAGGTGCCCAAAATCCATGATCTCACCCTCCTTGTGAGCCGTGTGGCCGACAAAACAAATTTTGCCATTTTCGTGAGCTGGAGGGAGACCCTCCTTTAGTGAGTGCCAACGCAGAAGATCGGCCGGTTGATAATCGAGTGGTAGGTCGTGTTTGTAAGCCGCGTGCGTGAAGAAGTAGTCATCGGTTTCGTAGTAATCTCGCATCGCATCGAAGAAGGCGTGATGCGATTCGGGGATTGCCGAAAAGTCTCCCGTAAAACCATAACTATCCAGCGTATCGATCCCACCAAATTGCAACCAACGCTGCGGCGGTTCCCCGTCGAGCACCCGCAACATCATCTCCTCGTGGTTCCCCAGGATCGTGATCAGCTGGGTCTGTTGGGAGACTTCGAGCAACAATTCCACCGCCTGACGCGTCCCCTCGCCGCGGTCGACCACGTCCCCCAGGACGACCAGCGTGTCTTGAGGGGTCGGGGCGATCGAATCGAGCAGTGCCTGAAGCGCGTCGGAACATCCGTGTATGTCCCCAATGGCTATCAATCTCTCTTGCATATTTAATCGATGGTTGCCAGTTGTGGAGAAGTTGTCGAGCCCGCGGTCGATGCAAGGTGAGTACAAAAGCCGTCGGTGCCCGTTCTAGCGACAGAGCCGGGTGCGGAAAAAGTCCGTCGGGTGTCAGGCCAGAAACGACATTCGATTGATTTATATCGGTTAATCGACGAAAATACAGGTGGTCGTCGCCTGCCGCAACGTTAGACGTGGAAATAGCAGCGTCGATCCGGTATGCTATTACCGGGCCCCCCGCACAGCAAGTTGACGCCAAGTCGGCCGATTCACGCCAAACCGACGGGTTTGGTGCGTAAATCAATTCACCGAGGAACACGATCTTATGTCGATCGACATCAGCACCTCTTCCGTACCTGCCGAAGCCATTGCTGGTCCACAATCTTCCGCAAACCGTTCCGAGGCAATCGAGCGCGAGCGACTCGACGCGATCGCCGATCAGGCGGAATTTGAGGAGGAGGACTACGATGACGAGGATGACGACGAGAGTTGGTTCGACGATGAATCGATAGCTTTTGTCGCCAGTTTGATGGCCCACATGGGGATCGTGTTATTCCTTGCCTTGGCAACGTTTGCCCCCCACATCGATCCCGAAGCGATCGTGATCGTTTCGCCGATGCGTGACGTTGCCGAAGATAAGATCCATTCGATCGAAGAGATCGTTGCCAGCGAAGTACCGCAGGATCAGATCGGTTCGAACAGCGATTCGCTGGAGAGTGCGATCGCCATGGCGACGGCGGAAACGTTTGCTGAAACGGCCCAGATTCCCAGCCCGATGGATATGGCGCCGCAGGAGTTGGCGACGATCGATCTAAACAACTTCTTCACCGAACCGGTCGCTCCCACCCAGGCGATGGTGAACAAGAAAGGGAGTGTCGGTCAGGGACTCAACGGAGCCAAAGGGGCCGTCGATCGGTTGACCTTCGAGATTCTGCAATCGATGGAAGAACGCCCCACGTTGGTCGTCTGGGTGTTCGATCAAAGCGGGTCGCTGCATCGTCAACGTCAAGAGATTCGCGACCGCTTCGACAAGATCTATGAAGAACTAGGGATCATCGACAGCCAAAAAGAGAAGTCGGGCAAGCGAAAGAACGCCAGCGAAATTCCCTTGCTGACGTCGATCGTCGGTTTTGGCAAAGACGTAAGTCTGTTGACCGAGGAGCCGACCGACAACTTGCAGGTCATCAAAGATACCGTCAACAACATTGAAGTTGATTCCAGTGGCGTCGAACGCGCCTTTTCCGCCGTTTACATGGCGGCCAACGAATTCAAGAAGTACCGCGTCAAACGGGGGCCAGAAGGGCCGCTGCGAAACGTGATGCTGGTCGTCGTGACCGACGAACGGGGCGACGATCAAGAGGGGCTCGAAACGACGATCGATCTGTGTCGACGCTATGGTATGCCCGTCTATGTGATCGGATCCCCCGCTCCCTTTGGCCGCGAACACTCGCTGGTCAAATATGTCGACCCCGACCCGAAGTACGACCAATCCCCACAGTGGGCTCAGGTCGATGCGGGCCCCGAGAGCGTGATGCCCGAACGGGTTAAGATCGGGTACTCCGGAAACTATCAAGAAGAACCGGTGATCGATTCGGGCTTCGGGCCGTTTGCTCTGACTCGGTTGAGCTATGAAACCGGGGGGATCTATTTTTCGGTCCACCCCAACCGAAACGTCAACAAGCGAGTTCGTAAGAAGGATACCGAGGCGTTTTCGGCACAGATCGATTACTTCTTCGACTCCAACACCATGGCCCGCTATCGTCCTGATTACGTATCCCCCGAGGAATACGTCCGTCAGGTGCGGGCCAGCGCGTTGCGGACGGCTCTGACGACCGCAGCGAAAGATTCTCAGCTGGAGACGCTACAAGCGCCGCAGATGCGGTTTGTCCGTCGCAGCGAAGCCCAATTGGCGACTGAATTGGGAGACGCTCAGAAAGCGGCGGCGATCATCGAGCCCCAGTTGGTTCGGATGGCCGAGATTTTGCAGCAGGGATTGAAGGATCGCGACGAGGAGATGAGCCCGCGGTGGCGAGCTGGTTTTGATCTCGCTTATGGCCGCGTCTTGGCCCATAAGGTCCGTACCGAAACCTACAATGCGATGCTCGCCAAGGCGAAGCGCGGCATGCCCTTTCAAGAAGAAAAGAACAACACGTGGGTGATCGAAGCGGCCGATGAGGTCAGCGTCGGCAGCAAGTGGGAACGGGAGGCGGAGAAAGCTCGCGAGCTGCTTCAAGGTGTTGTCACGGAACACGCTGGAACCCCTTGGGCGCTATTGGCCAAGAACGAACTGGAGACTCCGATCGGTTGGAAATGGGTCGAAAAGTTTACCGACCTCGCTCCAGCAGCTCGTGCTGGCGGGAACAATAACAACAATAACAACATGACCGCGGCTGAGGATGAGAAGAAGCGGATGTTGAAGAAGCCTGCCCCCAAACGTCCTCTGCCAAAGCTGTAAGCCCTGTAGGGTGAAAGCACTCCACAACGCTTCGTCGAACGTTTGCCCGGCGAGAAGCGTCTCACCGGGGGATCGCGATGCGGTCCCCCCCTCTGTGAAACCGAAGAGCGGTTTCGGCCTGTTGGTATCGGATCTGCCGAGGAAGTTGTCGACTCATAAATATGAATGATTCCCAGACCTCCGTCGCCCAGCTCCGTGCTGTCGTCGACGAATTCGTCGACGAGCGTCAGTGGCAGAAATTTCATACGCCCAAAAATCTGTCGATGTCCCTGGCGGTGGAAGTGGCCGAGTTGATGGAACACTTCCAATGGCGGACGCCGGAGGAATCCGCAGCGATTGCGCAGGATCCCCAATTGCGCACCGAAGTGGCGCATGAGATGGCCGACGTCGCTTGCTATCTACTGGCACTCTCATCCACTCTAGGGATCGATCTTAGCGCTGCGATCGAGCAAAAGATGGTGCTCAATCGCAAGAAATACCCAGCCGAAAAGTGCAACGGCCAATGGGCTCCCCCCGAGTCGTGAGGCCCGGAACACCAGCGTTTTCATTGCTACCTGCAGGGCTGATTATGCGGCCGGTACCGATCTGATTGGATTTCAGCATTGCATCTGTCCGATCGATGATCAGGAAAGGATCGTTGCGTTTCGGGCCATTCCGGATCGTGCGAATTCAAGGACGAAGGCTTTAGCAAGGAGTGCGGGGCATGGGCCCATTACGAAAATTCCGGATCATTTTCTGGCCTGCGGCAGCGTCGGCAGCGGTGATCGGATTATTGTGCGTATTCGAGCGCGAACAGGTTCATCAAGGGGGGACCCCCGAGGTGCGATCGGCTTCGACCCGCCCTCTGCCACGTCCCTGGACGATCTCTGACGACGAACGAACACCGGGGCCGCGCGTTGCGTGGACGGGACCTTCGTTGAGTCGCGAGCCGTTTGAACGGAACGAGCTGTCGTATCCTTTCCCGCCAGCGGGGCCGCCGATTCCGACGCTGCAAACCTTGGAAGCTGTCGAAATCCCGATCGTCAGCAAACCAACCTACGACCTTCCCGTCGTGATCGAAACGCTGGAAGCTCCGGCCGGCCCAGATCCGTTGCCTGCCCAAGAATTTGCCTTTCAAGCTCCGCAAACGCCTTCGGTTTTGATGACCGACCTGAACGCCCCGTCGCTTGCCAAGACGACCCTGGAACCGGTGAGCCCGTCGGACTTGCACGACGACCAACCGTTGGTCACGTTGTCGGCCCCCAAGGTGAATGTCAAAGAAGAATTGGCCGGCTTGCCCGATCCACAGGCCTTTGACGATCCATTTGCCGGGATGCAATTAAGCAGCAATCGGATCGATCCGCAGCCGCTGGCTCGCAAGTCGCCCTCCCCCGAGCCCCCATCGTCCAGCATCAGCAGTCCCGTTGCGCGCACACCGGTGACGCAAGTGCCCACCGAATGGCCAAAGACTCCGGCGTTGGATGAACAATTGTTGGACGTCGAACAGACCGGTCCCGACGGGATCGCGTGGAGTGCGAAGGTTCGCGAAGTGCTCAAGGAACTGCGCGAAGAACCCAAACTGGCCACCGAGCAATCGGGCGTCTTGATCGATCGTTTGCGTTCGTTGGCCGACGGCGGTTATGGAATGGTCGACGAGAACGATCCGCTCGAACGTCAGCGCAGCTGGGTTGGAGCCGCCTATGCCGTCGAACGACGCGCCGACGTCTGGCATGCGGTTTGGAACAACTTGCATGCCGCCGCGGTCGGTGCTCGACAAGAGCGTCCGCAAGCAAAGTCGAACGTCTTAGAATTGGTTGCCGAATTGCGAGAACAGGTTAGCCAAACTCGCGACACCGCCGATTGGCAGACCTTTTTGATGCTCGACGAGATCGAAGCGGCCAGCCTGGGCAACACGACCGACGCTCAACGCCGGCTGATCGCTCAACGGTATCTATCGCGCGTCGAGTACACCGAACTGAGCGAAGCTCAAAGCGAATGGCTGCACAAATCGGCTTGTAAAGAGCTGGGGGAAACGATTCGATCGTGGGCGCATGGCCCCGTCGATTACGTCGCCTTGTTGGACCAAATTGAAATTCAAGAGACCGATACGCTCGACCGCGATGGTGGGCGTGTGGCCGCTACGATGCAGACGCTCCGTTTTGCGAGCAACCAAAGCGCCTATGCGATTGCCGAATCGATCAACCGCCACTACCGAAACGCGAACCTCCGCGTCTCGGTCTCCGCAGCGATGCTGAATCGGATGTTGCCGGAAATCCCCAGCAAAACCGAACCGATCCGAGACCGCGTTCTGGGCGCCTCGGTCCTTGGAACCAGTCGCGCGACGGCCGAATTGAACATCCGTCTGGAGCCTTCGCCAAACGCGTGGCAGATCCGTTTGGCGAGCCAAGGGAAGATCGATACGCAAACTTGGTCGAAACAAGGGCCTGCCGAATTGAAACACGTCGGCAACGCGAACTTTGATGCCGGGACCTTGATCCGCGTCGATCGCGGGGGCGTCGATGTCAGCCAGCCCGATGTGAAGGTCGATGCGGACAACCAATTGCGCCGACTGCGGACACAATACGATGGCTTTCCCGTGCTGGGGCCGTTGGTCCGTGAATATGTCAAGCAACGTCACGACGAGACCCGTTCGTATGCCCAGCGTTACAGCGAGCGTCGGATGCGATCGAAGATTGGAAGCCAGTTGAGCGAGACGTTGCAGAAACAGATCGACGAGGCGGAGCAGAAGTTTTCGTCCCGTTTGATCGGCCCCTTGGCGATGTTGGACCTTTCGCCGACCGTTGTCGACATGTCGACGACCGAAGAGCGTTTGACGGTTCGATATCGATTGTCGGGAGACTGGCAATTGGCCAGCTTTACGCCTCGACCACGGGCTCCAACACATTGCATGATGAGTGTCCAGATGCATCAATCGACGCTCAATAACGCAATGGCTCGTCTGGCGCCTCAAGGCCAGGCGGTATTGGTCGATTCGGCCATTCGCGAAACGATGCAGGTCTTTGGTTTCGAAGGCCGCAAAGCGACCGAGGAACTGCCCGACGACGTGCGGATTCAATTCACCAGCAGCCGCCCGGTGACCGTCGAAATTCATGACGGCCGTTTGGATCTGACGATGCGAATTATCCGGCTGGATCAAACCGACGGGATCACGCTGCGAAACTTCATCGTCAAAGCGTCCTATATCCCGAAGATCGATGGTTTGCGACCGACATTGGTTCGCGATGGCCATTTGAACATCAGCGGACCGCGGATGAGTCTTGGTGATCGCGTGGCGGTTCGCACGATCTTCAACAAGGTCCTTTCGCCCAATCGATCGCTGGAATTGACCAGCGAACAATTGCGGAACCATCCCGCGATGGAAGGGCTGGCGATCACTCAGTTCGAACTTCGCGATGGGTGGATCGGATTTGCGGTCGGCGATGAAGTGAATTATATGGCCGAAGCGGCGCTTTACTCGCAACCCGCCAAACGCTAACGCAGCGATCTGCTATGATCGCGGATCCTCGGCGGCCAACCGCGTTGGCCGCCGCCGTCCTTTCAACGCCGGCTGCCCAAGCTGCGTCGCTCGCACGATCGCTGCGAGCGTGCGGCCCCTTGTGCTCTCCCGGGCGTTGCTCACTTCCCTTGTCCCGATGGCCTTGCTGCGCGATGACTCTGATCGAACCCAACACCTCCGCCGAACTGACCGCTGGCGATCCGAACACCCTGGGACTGGCGCTGCGTCTGGTCTGGCAAGAGGATCGGTTTGGTCATGTGATTGAATTGCTGCGAGGAGGGGAACGGACGCCGTTGTTGCAGACGGTTGCCGATCCACAGCAACTCCCCTGGCCCGCCAATCCGCCGCTGCAACAGGCTTCGCTGGAAACGATCGATGGCCGCTTGGCGATCCTTGGCGTCGGGCTGGCCGGCACGAGTCATTGGAGCATCAGCATGGAGACGCTGGCCGGTGACAGCGAAGGCCTGCGGATCGATTGCGCTTGCCGCTGCACCTCGCTTCCCGAATCGCTAGGCAGCAGTTACCGCTGGGCCGATGGGGTCGACTGTCAAACCGACGCCTTTGCGGGGATTTTGTTTCGCGTCGACGAAGCCTGTGTTCAAATCGCCCCCGACGATCAGCAAACCGTTGCCAGCTGCAGCGGCGACGATCGGATCTGTGAAATACGTCCCGAGAGTCTTGGCGAAGGCAACGCCCAGACGGTTCGATGGTGTTATCAGATCTTGTTGATGTGAACGGGCGTCAGCCGGTTCGTTCAGGCGCCGTCGTGGGGAACTAAGAAGCTCAGATGATGGGCGGCATGGATCCACATAAAGTCCCGCCAATCGTCCGGTGACAGATCGTCCAACAACGCGTATTCCTTCATCGAGCCGTTGAACTCCGCTGCCCGCCGGATCGTGGCGATGCAGCGATCGATGACTTCGTTGTCGTCGCGATCGGTCGACGCCGGTGGCTGCAAGATCGGCAACGTCGGGGTGCCACTCATCAACTTGCGTTTCTTCAGCGCGTAACCAAAGCCCCATTTGACGACGGTCCGCCGCAGGATCCAAGGCAAGCGAAACCCAAAGCCATCCATTCCGCCAGTCATCGTCGCATCCAGGTGCTGGCAGATCTGCGTCAGATTCCAACGCTTCGTTTTGGTGTAACCAACGGCGCGGAGATGATCGATGTCGTCGATGACCGCCGCTGCGGTCGGCAGGTCGAGCGTTCTGCGTTTCAATTGTAGCCTTCTGGATTTGCGTGAGGCACGTATTAGAGTGAGACCAGCAATTCTAACATCTCGCTGGCCGTCGAGATCACCCGCGAACTCGCCTGGAAGGCGCGTTGCAAATAGATCATTTTAACCGCTTCTTCGTCGATGTTCACTCCGGTCACCGACAGATAATCCCCTTCGAGCGTCGAGTGATACGTGCGTAGCCCATCGGTCACACTCTGTTGGATCGCGGCCCCCTGAGTGATCGTGGTGACCAAGCGTTGGTATCGATCGCGAACCGAGACGTTTCCCAATTCGGGCAACGGCTTTTCAAACAGATCGACCAATTGGGTCAAGTGGTCCGCGTCGGTTCCAATCCCTTCAGCGCTGATCGCCAGATACTCCGGCGACTCCAGCAGTTTGTCGGAGATCGCCAGCGTCGCGGCATCGTTCCCCGTAAAGAAGGTGTTGATTCCACCGGCAGCCAGAAAACCGCTGGAATCGCTGCCGAATCCAAACGTCACGCCAGGCGTTGTCGCGGAGATTGTCAGCCGACCATCGGGTGTAATGCTCCCCTGCAGTCCATCGACAGCGCTAATCTGATTGGCGACATCGTTCAGAGTCGTCCCGTTGCCATCGCTGAACAGATCGATATCGATCCGGTGTGTCGAAAGCAGTTGGTTGGTATCGCCGAACAATTGCACTTCGAACGAACCATTTTCAGGCTGAAAATCGAGCCCCGCTTGATCTAACGAAACGTCGCGGGGAACCGCGACCGATGAGGTGAGGTCGGTATAACCGACGGTCCCCTTGCCCTGCGAATGGATGCGGTTGAACGATTCGGCAATCCCCGCTGCGATCGAATCGAGATCGGTAAGGAATTTGCCGTAGATCCCTTCGCGGGATTCGCTGATTCCCCCCAGCTTGCCTCCGGTGATCTGTAACGGTGCGTTGGTGTCGACGATTCGAATCTCCGACGCACTGCTGGGATCTTTGCTGACGTTGGTGCTGTAGACATCGCGCGAGATCGCATCGGTGACCAAGAAGTCGCCACCGACAAAGACGGCCACCGATCCGGTCGATTGTTCCTGGGTATCGATGTCCAGATATCCCGCCAGTTCGTTTAACGCCATTTCGCGTTCGTCGCGTAGCCCCGTCGCATCGCTGCCCAGCGTTCGGCCCCCTTCGATATCGACGATCTTGCCGTTGAGCGACGCGATCTTCGTCGTCAAAATGTTGACTTGTTCAATGTCTGCGGCGTAGGTGGCATCGGCTGCGTCGGCCAACTGGGTTGCCCCTTGGTGCAATCGTTGCACGTGATTGGCTAGCGTTTGTCCCTCCAGTACGACCTGTTGTTTCAACGCATAATCGCCGGGCTGATTGGCGAGGTCGTGCAGGCTTCCGTTGAACGACGACAATTGCGTGCTGAGATCAGCGTCCCCGAGTTCGTTGACCAGAGCTTCCAGTTGTTTCTGGGCTGATCCCAAGGTGTCGTTGGCGGCGAGCGCGGATGTGGCGTCTCGCAATCGTTCCGCCAACGCTTGGTCCAATGACTGCGTGATACCGATCGGCCGCACACCGCTGCCAATCAACAGGTCGCCCTGACGATTGACGTGCCCTGCTTCCTGGACAAGCTCTTGGCGAATGTAGCCCGGCGTGTTGGCGTTGGCGATGTTGTTGCCAACCACCTGCAGCCCAAGCTGGGCAACGTTCAGACCGCTGACCGATTTCTGGATAGCAGAGATTAGCGACATGGCGACGATTTCGCGTTGATGGAGACGAGGGCACGGATTTGCGGTGCGACACGAGTGCAAGCTAGCGGGCTGCCGCTTGCTGTCGTTGCCTTGACCAATGACGTTCTGGACGGATTCGCAACCCGCCCCGAGGCGAGATCGGCAGAAATCTCGCTGACCAGCGAAGCCGCAAGTGGCTTCTCACACGCGGTGAAAATCATGCCGCTCGATCCAAGAAGCTGCCGTTGGTCTCTTCGTCCGCCGAATCGTAGGTGTTCGGTTTGGCCGACACGCCCGACATCAACCGCAGCAATTCTTCGGTCACGCTGGTCAGATGGTATTGGCCGACAAACAAACCGATAGCTTTCTGGTGAATCCCGCGCAACTCGCTGCTGATCAGCGTGCAACGCTTGTCCAATTCGCTGGCGCGAGGATGTTCGATCGTCCCCAAGGCGGACTGCAGATTGGCCGGTGCGGTATCGGCGGCATCGGGAAATTCAACCAACAATGCCTCGCGTTGACTCAACTGCTGTTCGAGCACGCGCAACAGACTGCCTAATTTTGCACACGCGCTGTTGATCTCTTCGCTGTCCGCTTTCCGCGTCGCTTGCTCCAACCCAACCAGCGTCCCAGCGAGCGCATCGGAGGTCTCGTTGAGCTGCTGCAAATAGGTGTCGACATGATCCATCCAGTTCAGCATGAAACTAACCTTTCGCTAGGGTTGCGATCCCTCGAAATGCGGGGTCCCGTCGGCGCCGCCCGTTTTAGCTGCGCAACCGGTTCTGCTTCTCTCATCCTTAGTTTTCGGTTGTCACGCCGACGAGGGTCCAACGATTCATACCCGGGAAAGCTGTAGAAGTCGAAGAATTCCGCGATAGCAAACGTATCGCATTCACCGTCGATCTAGGCCACAATAGGTCCACCGACCCTGTGATTCCATTGTCCGCCGCTCCGTTCTTGGGCCCTTCCGATCCATCATGCCGCAACCTACATCGCCCAATGTGACGGAAGTTACCGAGCTTTCCAAAAAGATCATCAGCAACGTCGAACAAGCAATCGTCGGCAAGCGGAAACAATTGGTACTGTCGTTGGTCGCCTGGTTTTCGAGCGGACATATCCTCTTGGAAGATGTGCCGGGCGTGGCCAAGACGATGTTGGCCCGGGCGCTGGCCAGAAGCGTTGGCTGCAAATTTAAACGCGTTCAATGCACCCCTGACCTGCTCCCTTCGGACATCTCCGGAACGTCGATCTTCAATCAGAAGAGCGGCGAGTTTGAGTTTCGCAAAGGGCCGCTGTTCACCCAGTTGTTCCTAGCCGATGAGATCAACCGCGCCACGCCGCGAACTCAGGCGGCGCTGTTGGAAGCGATGGCCGAATCGCGAGTCACCGTCGACGGGACGACCTATCAACTGGAGGCTCCGTTTTTAGTTGTCGCGACGCAAAACCCGGTCGACCACGAGGGAACGTTCCCGCTTCCCGAAGCTCAACTGGATCGCTTCCTGATGCGTTTCTCGCTCGGCTATCCGTCGTTGGAAGAAGAGTTGCGGATGCTGGAATTGTTGCAGGTCCAACATCCGATCGACGGACTCAAGCCAGTCGCGACGGCGCAACAACTGGTCGCCTGCCAAACCGCGGTGCGACATGTGCATGTCGATCGCTTGGTCCGCGAGTACATCTTGCAAATCGTGCACGACACCCGCGAGCACGAAGACCTTGCGTTGGGAGCGTCGCCGCGGGCGACGATCGCTTTGTTCCGCTGCGCCCAAGCGATGGCGGCGATCCGCGGCCGCAGCTTTGTGCAGCCCGATGACGTCAAACGGATCGTCGGCCCGGTGATGAATCACCGCATCATCGTCCGCCCCGAAAGCCGGCTGAGGAAGGTCACCGCCGAAAAGGTGATGGAATCGATCCTCGGTGAGATCGCCGTCCCAACGGTCGGCGAAGCATGAACGCCGCCGCCCCGCCCGCCGATTCACGCCAAGCGGCGTCCGAGGGTTCCTTTAAATGGATCGCACTCGGCGCGGCGGTGCTGTTGGTCGGGATGCTGTTTGGTTCGTCGCTGCTGCTGTACACCGCTTACAGCGCGATCGCGGTCGTTGTCGTCAGCCGCTGGTTGACCAACGCATGGTCGGTCGCGCCGAGGGCGCACCGTGTCAGCGGCCCGCTGGAAGCGGAGATTGGCCAAGTCGTGCCGATCGAGATCGAGATTCAAAACACCGGGAAGGTCTTGATCCCCTGGCTGTTAGCCGAAGACTTATTGCCCCGCGACGCGTTGCTCTATAAGGTTCCCGCGCTGCAGATCGAAGGCGATCGAATTCGCGTCATCTCGCTATCCGCTGGCGAGACCGACACGATCCGCTACGAAATCAAATGCAATCGCCGCGGGTACTATCAGATCGGACCGACGGTCTTGGAGACCGGGGACCTGATGGGGCTGAACCGTCGCTACCGCGTCGGCGCTGTACCGCAGT
Source organism: Rosistilla ulvae (assembly GCF_007741475.1). Taxonomy (NCBI): domain Bacteria; kingdom Pseudomonadati; phylum Planctomycetota; class Planctomycetia; order Pirellulales; family Pirellulaceae; genus Rosistilla; species Rosistilla ulvae. The sequence goes on from NZ_CP036261.1 coordinate 2,849,090, forward strand.
ATCTGCTTGTGATGCCACGCGTTGTTCCCTTGCACGGTTACGACATTCAATCGCGTCGCCCGATCGGCGAGATCCGCATGTCGCATCCATTGATGGACGACCCAACGCGAATCGTCGGTATCCGCCAATGGCAACCTGGCGATCCGATGCGGCGTGTCCACTGGTCGGCGACCGCTCGTACCGGGGAACTGCACAGCAAGATCTACGAAGCGTCGTCGATCGCCGGAGCGACGCTGGTGATCGATCTCCATCGCGACACCAATCCGCGGCAGCACGAACCGGTCCGCAGCGAGTTGGCGATCACGTTGGCCGCATCGATCAGCAACGCACTGTACCAGATGAATCAGCCGTTCGGTTTGGTCTCCAACGGACGCGACGCCGCCGATCGAATCCGGACCGAAGGTTTTATGACCGATTACCGGACGCGCGATGCCGCCACGCAGCATCTGAAAATGCATGAGGTCGACGCGCACCTGAAACCAGTCTGTCTGTCGGCTCAGCGCGGCCCGGTCCATTATCGCGACGTCCATCGGATGTTGGCGCGGTTGGAGATCACCGACGGGCTGAATTTGTCGCAGACCTTTTTAGAAGTCGAATCGCGGTTGTCTCGCGATACGACGCTGATCGTGATCGTGCAAAAGTGCGACTCCGGCACGGCGGAGGTGCTTGCCGGATTCAAACGCCGCGGCTGGGCAGTGACCGCGATCATCAACACCTTCGAAGTCGATGACTATAGCAAAGCGGCGGGCCCGCTGGTCGCCAGCGGGATCGCCGTCATGCAGTTGCGCGACGAAGCCTCGCTGGCGATGATCTGCCGCGCTCTGGTGGAACGCTAAACGCGGCGATATCGCGTCGCCGGTTGTTGCCGCGCGACGCTGTTTACTGCCGCATCAAGATACCGAAACTCAACACGTCGGCCGACATCTCATTGGTCACCGACGATCCGGGGATCGCTCCAACACCGGGCATCACGATCGGGCCGGTTCGCGAGTTCTCGAAGAAGTGCGAATAAGCGATGTTCAGCGCCAGCATCTCGTTCAACTTGTACGATCCACCGACACTCAACGTGTGTTCGTAGATCAGCGGCGTCGCGACGTTATAAAACGACTCGCTCTCGCGGACCGGATTTTGGTTGTACGAATACCCGCCGCGAATGAAGGCGCGGTCGCCGATAGCTCGCTGAGCACCAAACGCAACGGCCATCACGCTGCTCCAATCGAGACCGTTTAAACGTCCGGTGGCATCGTAGGTGGCGGGATCGCCGAAGCCGTCCGCGTTGGCATAATCGATGTAGCGGAGATCGACCGCCAGCAGCCATTTATCGAACCCGGCATAAGCGGTTCCCAACGACAGGATCATCGGAAGATCGATGTGAGCGCTCAATTCTCGTGGCGCTCCGGTTTCATCCTCTCCGTAGAATTCAAACTCTTCCATCCACGAAGGGCTTTTGAACGAGGCCCCGAAACGCCAGTCTTCGTTGGGAATGAAATAGACGCCCGCTTGCAAGCCGCCACCCCAGTGATACCGACTGGATCGCCCGGACGAATAAGTGGAATCGGAGTTGGCCGAACCAAACACAAACGGTTCCAATCCCACCTGGCCGCTCGTGATCACCGGGCCGCCGCCGATCGAGATCCGATCGGTGACGGCGTAGGAGATGACCGGCGCGATCTGCAGGAACGACGCCTCAGAGCTAACCCGGCCCAGCCCCGTCGGTTGAGGCGACATGACCGGATTGGTCGGATCCGATTGCACGTTGGTCTTGAATCCGGCGACTGCGTTGACGCTCAAGCCGAGGCTGACGGGCGAGTTCTCCAGATGATGAACCCAACCGATGTTAGGGATTGGAAACGTCCCGGGTTCGGCTTCCGTCGAACCGCTGAACGGACCAAAGGTCGAATCGACGCGGTGCTGCGTGAACAACAGGTCCATGCCGACTTCCAGCTCACCGTGTTCCATTCCACTGATGGTTGCCGGATTCCAATAGAGTGCACCAAGCGCACTGATCGGCGCAGCGGTTGATGCGCCTCCCATCCCCCGATGAACTGGGCCTGCTGATGATACAATTGCCCCTTGACCAAAACAAACACCTGTTGTGCCCAGCAACAGGAACATGCCTTGGACAAACTTTACGCAACGATGAAGTGTTGCCATAACTGCTGCCCCCCAATATCGACGAGTGAACGAATCCAATCTTCGTTCGGTCTTTGACAGCCTTATCGACTCTCGGCGACGGCGACCGTTCGCGATATGCCGTAAATGCAGTTACTTTGCGGAAGTCCCCCTGCAGCGTTTCGGGGTCTGGCAACCGATGATGGCAACGGCACGGCTGGCAACGCCGATAGGTTGCGAAGCGGTCCGACGACTGAACGCGATCGCGTTAACGCGGATTCGTCGGCCGACCGCCAAACGCGACTGCAAACTGATACTCCGATAACAGCGAATCGTCCGATTCCAGATACTCGCCCGACGGCGTCGTTTGCGTCTTGGCGAATCCGCAGCTATCCATCACTTCGGACGGCTGGTCACAGCCGAAGATGAAGCGTTCGCCAAGCTCATCCATCCCCTCGAGAAACTTAGCGACCTCGGGGTGCTGCGACGTTCCATCGACGACGCAGCGGGTGACAAAGTCGCACCAGATGCGACTGTCGCGATGCCCCAACAATTGGCTGGCCGATGTAAGAATGCGGCGGTTCTCCGCGGGGCTGAAGTACATCGAACAGCCTTCGTAGACGATGACCGTTGGCAGTTCGGGATCGAAATCGGGATGCTCCAACAACAGGCTGGCGATGTCGTCTCGCTTGAAGTCGGCGGCGACCATCCGGCGTCGGACGTCGGGGCGATCTTTCATCTGAGAGATCACACGCGTTCGCTCTTCGAGCATCTCGGGAAGATCCAGTTCGAAGTAGGTCGGCTTGGGCCCCTCGGCGAACAACCGGAACGGACGCATGTCCAATCCCGCCCCGAGGATCACTACCTGTTTCAGGTCTTCCACTGCGGTGATTGTTTGATCGATGTGGCCGGTTCGCGCCAGAACCATATCTTGCAACTGGGGCAATACGCGGCATAACCGGTTCGCCAGCAGTTCGCCATGTGGGCCCGCGGCGACGCGTTCGTGCCCCGAATCGAGCCGTAGTCGTTCGCTCTGCGATGATGATCGCAGACCGGCGATCATCCGCGCCGACGACTTCAGTTTGTGCTTGTACAGCGGAGAGATCTGCGGCTGCGCTTCGGTGGGGCGCAACTGGATCGAAGGCTGGGCGAAGTATTTCATCTCCGCTTCGGCGACGACATCTCCGTTGGCGGTGAAGACGACCGGCAGAGTGACCAAGACCCGTTTGCCGGCGAAATAACGCTGCCGAACCTTATTGGCAAGCTTCTCGGGAATCTCACAGAATCCACGCACATGTCCCGTGCTGGGGATTCGGTATTTAACATCCATCGATGCCAGCCACAGCGACGCCGACTCCTCTTCGTGACATGGATGTACCCCCACAACAGGCACACCTCGCAACAGCGCCGCCAACGCGATACCACCGGTGTAATCCGCAGACAACGAAATCAAGGCGGCCTGGTGCGTACCGTGCTGATTGGTCGACGCATAGCTGAGCGGCAACTCCGTTGTGCACATCCCCTCGCGGACCTCGGTTATCCGCCAATCGATCGCTTTCAAAACCGGGACCGCTTCATGTAACAAGCTTGTCACCAAGCCTGGGTTCATTCGGTTCTCGTAGTCCTGTTCCCAAGAAATGGACATCGGCCCCAGCTGTGAACTCACCATCTTCCAACCTCAATATCGATCCAATAAGACAAGATGCAAATGGTTCGAAGCTGCCAAGCGTCGGCTCTGCTTCGTGCAAATCGATGCTAGTTAGAGGGCGTGCAAAAGCTCCCATCGAGGTGGAGTTTGCGGGAAATACTATTGCGCAAATAGCGGATTCATCGAAGCCGCTCCAGGAGCTAGCACCTGTGGTGATGTGTCTCTATCCAGAGGTGCGTGGTTTGGTGGTCGAAGTCACTTCTTTGCAACGATCGTCACTGCAACGGTTATCTGGGTAGACACCATTTTGCATGCGGCACGACGCGCCGGTGTGGCATCACGGAGGGTTTCATGTCGATCTCGCAAGCCTGTCGAATCGGCGGTTGGAAAACTTTTTTCGAAGCCTGCCGCGTTTAGAACCTAAGCTTTCTTTGATGGCACGCCTCTGCCTGACCCCGTTGTATTCACCCACTGACGACTTGCCCTGTCGAAGCAAGGAGCGGCTTCCGTTTCGCATCCGATCTGCAAAGATTTGCGGTCAAGTTCATGACACACACATCGGTTTCCCACGAAACGCTAACGATTGGCGAGAAGCGATACCAGATTCTCGACCGGTTGCCGAACAGTTCGGTCGTCTGCGGCTATCGCGCTCTGGATCTTCATTCCGGCGAACGCGTCGTGTTGCGGCAAGTGCCGAAGCGGCAGTTCCGCGATAGCGGCCTTGCGCGATTCATGAACGAAGCCCGGCTGACGTCGGGACTTTCTTGCGATACCTATTCACGTCCGTTGGAATTCCAGCTCTGCGAAGATCACTTGCGGTTGGTCTACGCCGAGGTGCCGGGGACGTTATTGTCGGCGCGGATTGGCAACGCCCGATTTACGCCACGCGATACGATGCGGATCGCCCGCGATCTGCTGATAGCTCTCGACGACGTCCATCAGATCGGCTGTATCCAACGCGATCTCCGCCCATCGAAGATCGTGATCCGCCCCGATGGACTCGCGGTCTTGTGCGGTTACCTGCCGCTGAGGTCTCCCGACGGGCTCGGCAGCGATGACGATTTGAGCCGCGAGTACGCGTCGTATATGTCCCCCGAACTCTCGGGAGTCATCGATCACGACATCGGTGAAGTCTCCGATCTCTATTCGCTGGGGCATGTTTTGAATGCCTGTTTGACGGGCGTTCCCGCGTTTGATGGAGAGGTCAATGAGATCCTCTACCAGCACATGACCTCGGATCCGGCCCCCGAGCGATTCGCCGTCGAAACGCCCGATCTGGTGATCAAGTTCATCGAGAAATTGATCTGCAAAGAGCCTCGCGACCGCTACCAATCGGCCCGGGCGGCGCTGTTTGATGTCGACAAGATCCTCTCCTTTATCGAGGCGGGAATCGTCGCTCCCAAGTTCGTAATTGGTACCGCCGACCGACGCACGGTATTGATCGAGCCAGCATTTGTCGGTCGCCAAGAACAGACAAACGAACTCCGCCTGGGAATCGAGGATGCCCACTGCGGTCGCTTCCACAAGATCTTGATGGTCGCCGAATCGGGGATGGGTAAGACCCGGATGTTGAACGAGATCTCGACAGCCGCCGCTCGAAAAGGTTTCCTGATTCTCAACGGAAGGTCGACGCAACACGCCGCCCAACAACCCAATGCGGCTTGGTTGCAGATGGTCGATCAACTGGCCAAGTTCCTTGCCAACGATGGGCTGTTGTGCGAGCAAACCGCGCGTCGCATGGAGGGTTTTCGCGAGGAAGTCATCACCGCGATGCCGGCGATCGCAGATGTATTGGGATGGACCGGGACGCGTTTGTCGGGGCCCGACGAACTGGGACAAGGACGTGTGATTCAGGCGTTCCGCACGTTGTTTGCCGGACTGGGGACTGCCGATCGATGTGTCATGCTGACGTTGGATGATTGTCAGTGGATCGACGACCAATCGATGCGAGTGTTGACGGAGATCAGCCAGGCGGACGCGGCACATCTGTTTTTGCTGGCCGTGATGCGCCCCGACGATCACGTTGGCCATCAGCTGAAGCGGGCGCTACGGGTTTCCCACACCACCACCCTCGGACCGCTCAGCAATCACGCCGTCAAACAACTGGCCCTCTCGATGGCCGGTCCGTTGCCAAGCGTGGCGATCGAGGTCGTGCAAAGGTATGCCGAAGGGAGTCCTTTTATGGCTGCCGCGGTCTTGCGTGGGATGGTGGAATCGAAGGTTTTGAGCGTCGAAAACGAAGCCTGGGAAATCGATCACGACCTGTTGTCGAACTTTCAAGCGGCGGACAATTCCAGCGAGATCTTGGTCGATCGATTGACCCGTTTGCCCGACAACTCTCGAAATCTGCTCACCGCGGCGGCTGTGATCGGGCACGATTTCAGTCTCGATGCAGCGGCCAGTTTGGCGGGAATGGAGATGGCCGATGCGCACGTGGCGTTTAAGCCCGCCCGCGCGCACCGTCTGGTCTGGAGCCGCCCCAACAGTATGTTCTCGTTTGTCCACGACAAAATTCGCGCTGCGATTTTGAGTGGGATCGCCGACGAGACCAAGCGATCGATGCACGGTCAATTGGGACGGTATCTGGAGTCGCACTTTCCCGATCAGGTTTTCGATATCGCCTACCATTTCGACGCGGCCGATATGCACGTCGAAGCGCTCCCCTACGCGCTCCGCGCGGCGCAGGTTGCGCTGAAAAGCTTTTCGTTGGTCAGTGCTCAAACGCAACTGTCGATTGCGGCGCGAGCACTGCAACATGCCGATAGCGGTACGCGACATCAAGTCGAATCGATGATGAGCGAAGTCTTGATGCTACGCGGGGAATACGACCAAACCGAGGAATGGTTGGAGGCTGCGGCGCGCAGCGCGGTGACCGACGAAGACCACGCGAAGGTCGCGATGAAGCGGGGGGAATTACACTTCAAACGCGGTAATAAAGACCTCGCTGTCGAGTACTTTGAAGCCTCGCTGAAACAGCTCGGTGAAACCGTTTGCAGCAATAAATTGCAAGTCGCCTGGAACATCGGCATCGAACTGTTGCGACAGATCCGAAATTCTCTGATCCCGTCGCTCTGCGGGCGGCGGCGCGGGGAACCGAGCGAGGCCGAAAAGATGTCGTTGAGTCTGTACAGCCAAATCGCGCATGCCTATTGGTACACTCGCGACCAATATTACACGCTCTGGGCCCATCTGCGTGGCATGAACGCCGCCGAACGCTACCCCGCGAACCAGTATTTGGCGCAAGCCTATTCCGAGCATGCACCGGCGATGTCGTTGATGCGTTGGGAAAGCCGTGGGATCCAATACGCGCGACGTTCGCTGGAGATGCGTAAATCGTTGGACGATCTCTGGGGGCAGGGGCAATCACGCAACTTTTTCAGCATCTTGCTCTATTCGTTCGCGCGATTCGAAGACTGTATCGAACAAGCGCGGCGCGCAGTCGAAATTTTGGAACGGACAGGCGATTATTGGGAAGTGCACATCGCCCGCTACCAATTGGCCGCATCGTTCTACCGGCTCGGCAGATCGGAGGAAGCCGTTCGTCATTCCCAATTGAACTATCGCTCCGCCGTGAATCATGGCGACTACCAGGCGACAGGGAACATCATCGACGTTTGGGCAAGAGCTTCGTTTGGTGAAATCCCAGCGGAGATTCTGGAAACCGAACTGCAGCGCGATGTTTGTGATGCACAGCGAAGTTCCCAGGTGAGGTTGGCCTGCGGAGTCCGAGAATTCTATCAAGGTCGGTATAGCGAAGCGGTTGCGCAGTTCGAAGCGGCGATCGAGATTGCCGAACGCGCGGAGGTATCCAACACCTATATCAGCCCTTGTTATTCCTGGCGCTGCACGGCGATGCGGAAGCTGTTTGAAGCCCAGCCGGCCAAATCGGTCACCATGCAGAAACAACGGTTGAAGCAACTTGCGGTCGCTGCCAAAAAGGCGCTCGCGTATGGCAAGCGCTTTCCCAACGAACTTCCCCACGCGCTCCGCGAGACCGCTGCCGTTGCGGCGATGGCGGGGCGCCAACGGGTTGCCCAACGCTGCTTTCAACGCAGTCTCGACGTCGCGACGCGGCAAGGGGCGAAGTTGGAGCATGCGAAAACGATCATGGTTCGCGAGGAATTTGCCAACGAGTTCGGCTGGGAAATCGACCCCGACGAATACTCCCAAGCGTTCGCCAAAATCTCCCGTTTGAAATTCGCTGACGAGAAGGTCGAACAGGGAGGATCGCTTTCGGAGTTCGATCGATTTGATTCCCTGCTCGCGTCGGGACGTAAGATCGCAAACAGCGTGATGCCAGCGGAAATCTATCGCGAGGTTGGCATCGCGGCACAGAAGATCCTGCGTGGCGAACAAGCTTTTGTGATCGCGATCTCGCCCGACAGCGACGATCTGGTCACCTTTCCCGAAGGGCACGTCTTCGACAGCAGCATGCTAGCCGAAGCCAAGCGAAAGAAGACGACGGTTGTAAAAGATGAAGAGAACCGATCCGAACGCGGCATCGTTACCAAATGCAAAGGTTCTTTTCTGTGCAGTCCGATCGAAGTGCATGGGAAGGGGGCGGCATTCCTGTACATTCGCAACAAGCGTTTTTCGGATCTCTTCGGTAGCGATGAAATTCGTATCGCTGATTATTTGGTTTCGTTTGCGGGAGCAGGACTGGAACGGGCCGACGGTTTCCAACAGTTGCAAGATCTAAACCAGAACCTGGAAGAGAAGGTTCAGGATCGGATTATCGCAGTCGTTGAACGATCGAAGGAATTGGAACTGACGACCCAACAGCTGCAAAAAACCAAAGAGAAACTGCAGCGTGCCAAAGAAGCCGCCGAAAACGCCAATCACGCCAAAAGCGAATTTCTGGCCCGGATGAGCCACGAGATCCGAACCCCGATCACCGGCATCTTGGGCTTCTCGGAACTGTTGTTGCGTGGAATCGTGCCCAGCGAACACGATCGCACCGCGCATCTGGAAACGATTCATTCCAATGGCACCCACCTGTTGCAACTGTTGGATGACATCTTGGACATCTCCAAGATCGAAGCGGACAAAGTGGAGATCGAACGCGTCCCCTTCGCACCGACACAATTGATCAATGAGATCGTCCGTTCGCTCCGTTCCAAAGCGATCCAAAAAGAGATCGCGTTGGACTTCCAGATCGACAGTCCGATTCCCGAATCGATCGTCAGCGATCCCACGCGGTTCCGTCAGATCATCACCAACCTTGTCGGCAATGCAGTCAAATTTACCGACACCGGTGGAGTCACGGTCCATCTGAACTCCAAAGGCGATCCGCAGTCACCGAGCCTACTGGAGATCTCCGTCGACGACACCGGATCGGGGATGACGCCCGAACAGATGTCGCGAATCTTCGAACCGTTTGTTCAAGCCGACACGTCGACGACAAGGAAACATGGTGGTACCGGGCTCGGTTTGTCGATCGGCAAACGGTTGGCGGAAGCGTTGGGGGGATCGCTGAGCATTTCCAGCACGCTGAATGTTGGAACCAAATTTGTCTTTTCGCTGCCGATCGAACGGCTTGCCGATACGCCAATCCTGAGTCCCGATGAAGCGACGGCATTCGCCAGCCAAACCCGATCGCAACAGTTCCGAAAGGCCGACGCGTCGGGGGCTCGCGTGCTGATCGTCGACGATTGTGACACGAATCGGAAACTGATGACGTTCCTGTTGCAGGATGCTGGCAGCGAAGTGACGACGGCAACCAATGGTAAAGAAGCTGTCGAGCTGTTGCTCGATCGCAAGCTATCGGTCGACATCGTCTTGATGGATATGCAGATGCCGATCATGGATGGCTACACTGCAACACGAATGTTGCGCAATCGTGGTTACAATCGCCCCGTCGTTGCATTGACAGCGAATGCGATGGTCGGCGACGAAGCGAAATGTCGACAGGCGGGATGCACCCACTATTTGACGAAACCGATCGACTTGGATGCGTTGCTGCAGATCGTGACAGTTGGTTCCACCACGTCGACGCAATGCGATTCGGTCGGTGTGCCAGCGGAGACGTTCGAACCACAATCCAAACCGCCGCAAAACGCTGTTGCAATGCCGCGGGCGGCCGAACCGCAAAACCTCACTGCGACGGAACAAGAACAACAAAAAAGAACCGACACCAATCGGCTGTCAGACGATTGGCGAGGAGATTTTGCTTGCTTCTTCGTCGACAAGGTTGCCCAAGAGATGTCCAGCATGCTCGACGCCTGCGCCGCTCACCAGTTCGACGAAGTCGCCCGGCATTCCCACTGGATCAAAGGTTCCGGTGGCACCGTTGGGCTGCCGCAGTTGTCTCAATTAGCTGTGGACTGCGAGTCGGCATGTCGCGATCAAGACGTCGATCAATTGCACGATCGCCTTCGGGAGATGCAGCGTTTCGTGGACGAACTCCAGTTCGAACGCCAGAAAAAGAGAAAGGCGGCAAGCGTCACCAACGCTCTCGCTAGTGACGATTCGAAAGTCAAACGCAGTTTTTGGGGCTGGCCCCAACGCAAGCGATCCCAAGTGTTTGCCGATACGCAAGCTCGCTGAATGATCTGCATGTTGCATTGCCGCTCCGATCGGGCAAGCGATGCGTTGGCAATGGAGACGCTGCCGGCTAGCGTTCCAGCGTCGATTTGCTGCGCAGGATGTGGTGGTAGTGCTGGGCGAAGCGATGCGATTCGTCGCGGACGTATTGCAGCAACCGCAGCGCGAACGCGTTGCGACTCAACCGAATCGGTTCGGATTCACCCGGCACGAAGATCTCTTCATCTCGCTTCGCCAATGAGATCACCGTCGGCGGCGTGATCTCTTGATCGCGGAAGGCGGCCATGGCGGAGTTCAGCTGCCCTTTGCCGCCATCGATCAGCAGGATGTCGGGAAACTTTTCCTGGTTGTCGCTGAGGCTGCGGAAGCGCCGCGAGACCACTTCATAGATGCTGCGGTAGTCGTCGATCCCTTTGACGTCTTTGATCCGAAAGCGTCGATAGCCCGGCTTAAACGGCAGCCCATCGATGAACTGGACAAGGCTGGCGACCGTCTCGCCGCCGCTGAGGTGTGCGATGTCGACCCCTTCGATCACTCGCGGCGTCTCCTTCAGGGAAAGCACTTTCCGCAGTCCGGTCAGCCCCTTCTTGGGATCGACGTAAAAGACTTCCGGCTGGGCGTGAGTTTCCAGATCGCCACGCTCATCGAGTTTCTCGAGCATCCGAATTTCATCGCGCAGCTTCGCCGCCTTTTCAAATTGCAACGCCTTGCTTGCTTCCATCATCTCGCCGCGCAGCTCGTTCAGCAATTTCTTGCTGCCACCGTCGAGGAAGGTTTGCAGACGGCGGATGTCTTGCCGGTAGTCCTCTTTGCTGATCCGCAGATTGCACGGCGCGGTGCATTGATCGATGCTGGCCAACAGACAGGGACGGAACCATTTCCATCGCTCGTCCCCTTCGGTGATGTCCAGCGAACAGGTACGGAAGCGAAAGATCCGCTGCAGCACCTGGATCGCACCACGCAGCGCCCCGGCACTGGGGAAGGGACCATAGAGTTTGACGCCGCGATCGCGCGGTTCCCGCGTGACCTCGATCCGCGGAAACTCCTCCCGCGTCGTGATCATTAGATACGGGAAGGTCTTGTCGTCTTTAAGGTCTTTGTTGTTCTTGGGCTGGATATCTTTGATCAGCCGCGATTCCATCAGCAGCGCGTCGACTTCGGAATCGCAGTCCATGAAGTCGATGTCAGCGATCTCGCCGATCCAGTCGGCCGTCCGCTGCTCCTCGGCCGCCGCTTTCAGAAAGTAGCTCCCGGCGCGGCTGCGAAGATTTTTCGCCTTGCCGATATAGATCACCCGCCCGGCGGCATCTTTCATCAGATAGACGCCGGGAGTTTGTGGAAACGTGCGGACCTTGGCGGCCGCGTACTCAAAGCCGAGCTCGGCTCCCGATTCGGGAGCATTATTGGCAGACTCTGAGTTCTCGCTCATTCCATTCCTGGGCTAGTCGACTTGTTCTTACGCACAAAGAAACCGATCGCAATCAAAATCAAGTATACGACTAACAGGCCCAAGATGGCTTGTCCCGCAACTGGATTGGCTTTGTCGGTCACTTTGTCGTAGATCGCGGTTCCGGCAGCCGCAAGAGCTCCCAAGACCGAGAAGATCATCAATACGTTCCAAAGCAGCATCCGTCCGCCGGTCGGCTTTTCGTCCCCCAGAATCCGGCGGCTGTTCATCATCAAGAAGAACGTGATGTAGGCGATCGGCAGCAACATCATGCCGAAACTGGAGGTGAAAATCGCCAGCCAGAACTTCGCGCCACCTGCCCAGAAGTACATCCACGAGAAACCAATCAGCCCCGCCGAGACAACGCCCAGCACAAACGGAAACGTTCCGTCGGGGCGATTAAACATTTCGCGGAAGGCGTATCCATTGATCAGCATCAGGATGATGATCGTCGAGAATCCCATTCCGAAGACGCCCAAACCGAAGACGAGTTTTGAGAGCGATGTGCCCAACAGCGGTGCCAGTGTGTCGGCCAATTGGAACGCGTTGCGCTTGACGAGCGTCGAGGCGAGCTTCTTTTCGGTGACATCCAATTGAGCGACCATCGCCAATTTGTCAGCTTCGGATGTTTCCGCCGCCGCGTCGCCCAACTGTTGGTCGACGCGAGCGATCAACGATCCTTTAACCGCGTCGAACATCGGACTCTGCTCCATCACCGACAGGTCGTTGCTAGCCAATTGGTCGTCGATCTTACCGTGGAACGTCGATGCCGCCGCGATCACGACGCAGCTGGTGACGAGGATGTATGGGATCGCCATTCCGGTCGCCAAGTCGAAGCGAGCCAGGCCGCGGAACGGTTTGTCCCAGCCGCGAGCGAGCATCGAATAAGGCAACAGAAAGGTCATGTTGATGCCGACCGCGGTCGCAGCTGCGGCGATCATCACCGCCCGTTGTTCGGTGACCAAACGGTTGGTCCAGAACGACTGGCCTTGCTCCGAAAGACTGGCGACCATCGCTGCCAGATCGCCTGTCGGCTGGGTCCATTGGTTCAAGTTGGGAATCAAGCCGGAGAAGATGGCACCGAAATCGAGTTCCCCTTTGACGCCCAACAGAATCGCGACGCCAAAGAAACAGATCACGACCATTCCGACGAGAGCTTTGAGCGTGATGTCGAACAGTTTTGCAGCGGCACCGCGCCGCGTGTTCAGCAACACGACAAATCCGGCGGCGAACAACAGGATCAACGAAACGGTTCGCTTCGCTCCCATGTCTTCACCCAACGACTGGCCTGCCAGCGGCATCAGGTTCTTATCCAACGCGTCGTAGCAGAGGCTGAACTGAGGCATACACCAGATCATGTTGGCCATCATCGTCGCGATCAACCAACCCCAGCCGAGCGCCGGGTTGATCTCGGTGTTGATCGCTTCGAACGGGCGGCGTCCGGTCGACAGCGTGACGTAGCTGATCGCCGAAAGCATGATCACACCCATCGTGATCGCCATCAGTTGCAGCCAGATCATGCTGGTTCCGCCCAGCACGCCCAAGAAGAGCGCTCCGGCCAGCGAACCGCCTCCCAATGTGATCGCACTCTGCAACCAACCGGGGCCGGAAAGTCGAACGAAAGCCGACAGCAGGCGGCCTTCGGCGGCGGCCTGTTTCAAAAATTCGCGGTCCGCATGGACTTTGTCGACAGAGTTTCCAGATTCGGCCGGCGGCGCAACTTCGGTTTCGCTCATTCGATTCTTTCGAGGGTTATGTAGGGTGGGCAGGCGTTCTTGCCTGTTGGATTGAGAGAGGGAATGTCCTCGTTCGTTCCGCGCATGCACGCAACGCACAACGTTCGCGGTTCGATCGTGAATTCATGGAACGATGATCGCTGTTTGCTGAGCGCACCTTCGCGGAGCGAAAGGCGACCAGCGGAAATTCCCCGCCGAGCCGCGTTGAGCGGTCTTCTTTATGGGTGGGAGATTTCCATGGGGATCGGGTTCAAGTGTTGCAGAATACTTGGCGGATGTCGAGAACGCGAGACGTGGTCGAGCCAGGATTTCGACGCGTTTTGGGGAAACCGCTGGCCGTTGAGGCTAAGTTGCCGGACCGGATCGCTCCAATAAAGAGATGCCGCTGCGTCGGGCAGCGACCTCTCCATTGTTAATCCATCGTTTGACGTCGGCAACGCGAGCGACGACTACGACACGGTCTTGGCGAACGCGCGGACGTCGACTTCCATCGCCGCCAAGCGATCGGCCAGCTTAGCCTTGGCCGCTGGCAGGTCTTGCGACTCTGCAGGTGGCAGATAGGTAAAGACGTAGAATTTCACCTTCGGCTCGGTTCCGCTTGGGCGAACGGCGAAGTAGTTCCCCGACTGGTCGAGGTCCAAAATAACCAGATCGCCGTCGGGACCGTCCAACGGCGACGTCGAACCGTCGGCTGCGGTGATCGTCTTGGCGGTGTAATCGCGGACCTGAGCGACCTTCATGCCGCCGATCTCCTTGGGGGGATCCTGGCGATACTTAGCCATCAACTTGGTCATCAGCGCCATCCCCTCGCTACCTTCCATCATCACGTTAATCAGATGTTCGGCGTGCAGGCCATGGGTTTGCGAGAGCGAATCCATCTGCTGGTGGATCGTTTTTCCTTCGCTCTTCAGCTTCGCCACCAATTCGCTCATCAACATGCAGGCCGCCGCGGCGTCTTTGTCGCGGGCGTATTTACCGATCAGGTAACCGTGCGATTCTTCGAAGCCGAAAGCGAACTTGTCGGCTCCTTCGCGATCCATCACGCCGGCGATGTATTTGAATCCGACGAGGTTGTTGTTCTCGCAGCGGCAGCCGTAATGTTCGGCGATCCGGCCGGCCATCGCGGTGGTGACCAGCGTCGTGACGATGTAGTCGTCGCTGCAAAGGCTCCCTTCGGCCTTGCGGCTACTGAGCACATAATCGGTCAGCAACGCGCCGATCTGGTTGCCGGTCAATGTCGCCCAAGGGCTGCCCGCTTCGGTCGTCAACGGTGCCGCACAGCCCAAACGATCGCAATCGGGATCGGTCGCCATCACGAGATCGAAGCCTTCTTTGCTCGCTTGTTCGATCGGAGCGTCGAAGACTTGTTTGTTCTCCGGATTCGAGACGTGCCCGGGGACGTTGGGGAAGTCGCCGCTCGGTTCGGCGTGCGGTTGGAAGACCTCGACGTCGGCGAATCCAACGCGTTCAAGCACGGGGAGGACGGCGGCCGATCCGACGCCGTGCAGTGGTGTGAACAAGATCTTCGCGTCGCGCGGGCCACTGAAACTGCACGCTGTCACGCTGTCGGTGAACGCCTTGTCGATCTCTTCGGTGCAGATCTCGACGCGGCCGTCGGCCAGGGCGTCGGCAAACGCCACGACTTCGATCGCGTCGGTCGACATCACGCGATCGATGATCGCTTTGTCGTGCGGCGGCAGAACTTGACCGCCCGTCGACCAATAGACCTTCACCGCGTTGTCGCTTGGCGGATTGTGGCTGGCGGTGACCATGATGCCACAGCTGCAGTGCTTTTCGCGGACGGCGAAGGAGAGCTGCGGGGTGGCGCGGTAATCGTCTAAGAAGTAAACCTTGAAGCCGTTGGCGACCATGATCCCGGCGCACAATTCGGCGAAGTGCCGCGATTTGTGCCGCGTGTCGTAAGCGATCGCGCACGACAGCCCGCTGGCTGAACCCTGGTGCTGTTGCTTGACATAAGTCGCCAACCCTTGAGCGCTCTCGCCGATCGTGCGGTCGTTGATCGCGTTGGAACCAAAATCGTACATCCGTCCGCGGCGGCCACCGGTCCCGAATGGGATGATCGTCCAGAAGACGTCGTCCAACTTTTGCCACTTTTCGTCTTCGACATGCAGCAGGATATCGTTGCGATAAGCGGCATATCGGTCTTCGCTGAGCCACGCGCGGAGATTCTCGACGGCACCGGCGGTCAATTTGCCCGCGGTATGAGCTGTTGCGATTTGTGCAAGCGCCGTTTCAACCGTGATCGTGGGGGCTGTTTGTGTCATGGGGATCGCGTATTCTTTCGTTTGTTAGGTGACCCGGTGGGGGTAGCGGTCCGATTGCCGGGCCGTGGCAAAACAATGGATTGCAAGCTGAAAAAAAGGCTGAAAACTTCAGCCTGCAGAGATTCTAAAGCCTGAGTATTGAGGCTGGCAACCAGCAGCTGGGCGGACTGGTAAGCTGAGATTAGTAAAAGGATAAAACGAAAAGATGTCGGAACTGATTATTAGCGTCAGCGGATTGCGAGGGATTGTTGGGGAGACGCTGACTCCACCGGTGGCGGCCCGTTATTTGGCAGCGTTTTGCAACCAATTGACCAAACCGGGCCCCGTCGTCCTCTCTTACGACGGCCGGACCAGCGGACCGATGTTGCGCGATGTGGCCGCCGCGGCGATCGTCGCCTGTGGCCGCGATGTGTTGGACGCTGGCGTCGCCGCCACGCCGACCGTCGGAGTGCTGGTGAAACAATTTAAAGCGGCCGGAGCGGTTCAGATCTCCGCCTCGCATAATCCTCCCGCTTACAACGGCATCAAACTCTTCTCCGCCGTCGGCCGAGTGTTGGATGCTGCCAGCGGAGCCAAGGTCCGCGAGCTGTACCTGGACGATTCGATCTCGTGGAAGGCGGCCGACGCTTTGGGCAGCTGCTGCGATATCGACGATCCCCACGCATCGCACTTGGATGCGGTGTTGGCGACTGTCGATGTGGAAGCGATCCGCAAACGGAACTTTTCCGTCGTCTTGGACAGCAACCACGGATCGGGGAGCACGTTGGGGCGGCGGCTGCTCGAAGCGCTCGGCTGCCAAGTGATCGTGTTGGGTGACGAGCCCGACGGCCAGTTCGCACATCCTCCCGAACCGATCGTCGAAAATTTGCAAGGCGTTTGCGAGACGATCAAGAGCCGAGGCTGTGAGGTCGGCTTCTGCCAAGATCCCGATGCCGACCGACTGGCACTGATCGATGCCGATGGCAAGTTCATTGGCGAAGAGTACACAGTCGCGATGTGCGTTCAGCGGGCAATGATGAAACAGCCCGGCCCGATCGTGATCAATCTGGCAACCAGCAGCATGTCGCAGCAAGTCGCGATCGACGCCGGGGCGACTCCCTATCGCAGCGCCGTCGGCGAAGCGAACGTTGCCGACATGATGATCGCGAACGCTGCGGTCTACGGCGGCGAAGGGAACGGCGGGCCGATCGATCCAGCCGTCGGATATGTTCGCGACAGCTTCGTCGGCATGGCTCACGTCTTGGAGCTGATGGCGACGACCGGCAAATCGATCGCCGAACTGGCGGCGGAGCTGCCGCGGTTTGAGATCTACAAAGCGAAAGCGGAGATCGGCCGCGAAGCGTTGCCAGCGGCGATGGACCAGATCGCGGCGGAGCTGCCCGACGCAGAGGTCAGCCGGATCGATGGGCTACGATTATCGTGGTCCGACCGCTGGCTGTTGGTCCGCGGCAGCAATACCGAACCGATCGTCCGCTTCATCGCCGAAGCCCCCACGCTCGAAGAAGCCAAAGCTCTCTGCGACCGCGCTGAACAGATCGTCAACGCCTGCACTGGGTGATCGATCGCGGTGGGGCCTCAGCAATTGCGTGGCCTCCCAAATTTTGAATTGCAGCACCGAACGACGAAGCACGAACGCCAGTTTTCTTGGCGATTGGCTCTCCATTTCGCTCGGGCGAAACGAGATCAAGCGGACTTCTTCTCTTGAGTGTTTGTGCGGGTCAGTATTTTTCGTTGGTGCCAAACATCTGCTGTTTCGATGGCCGGGGGCGAACGCGGACACGATGATCGGGTTCGCCGGTGATGCGATCGAATTCGTCGGGGGTGCGTTTGGATGGTAGGTAGTCGCCGGTGGTTTCTGTCCAGCGGTCCAACGCGTTCATCATGCGTGTTTTGACCGTTTGATACGCCGGATCGTCGACGCAGTTGGAGAGTTCACCGGGATCTCGCTGCAGGTCATAGAGTTCCCATCGCGGCCGTGGGCTGAGGAAGCAGGCCTGTTGATGCGGTGGCAATTTTCCAGCTTGTTGCAGCTGGAGCATGTTTTGCCACGATAGCCCGCGACCCGCGTCGGCCGATGGTGTCGAAGGGAGATCTCGATAGTCGTTGCGAATCAATTTGAAGCGTTGATCGACGACACAGCGGGCATGGTCTTCGTAATCGTGCCAGTGATCTTCGGCAAACGCAAACTGGCGTCCCGCACGGGGCGGATCGCTCAAGACCGCTGCAAAGCTTTCGCCTTCACCTCCCAGAGCTTTCGGATCACCGCCAGCTAGAGTCAGGAATGTCGGCGCGATATCGATCGCGCTGACCAACGCCTCGGTCTTCTTTCCGGCGGCGATCTTGGCGGGCCAACGTACGATCCAAGGGGTGCGGATGCCGCCGTCATACAACGTCGTTTTATCGCGTGGGAATGGCCGGCCATTGTCGCTGATAAACAACACGATGGTGTTCTCTGCAACACCTTGGCTCTCCAGTTTCGCCAGTACCTTGCCAACGTAGCGATCCAGACGCCCGATCTCATCGTAATAGAGGCGTAGGTCCTCGCGAACGTCGCGAGTGTCGGGTAGATGCGGCGGGACGATGACGTCATCCAACCCATGCGGTGGATCGAGTGCCCCGGCTGTATATTCGCGATGCGGATCGAGCGACGCCAACCACATGAAAAACGGTTTCCCTTCGGCACGCTGATCCAACGCTCGTTCCCAGTCCTCGCATCCGCTGGGTTGCGCCGCAACCATCCGAGACGGTTCCCCTTTCGCTCCGGTCGGCAGGACAAATCCGGCGGTCGACGCTTCGTAGATCTTGTCAAAATCAGCTCGAATGGCATCGCCCATGTGCCATTTTCCCGCGGCGGCGGTGTAGTAGCCCAGCGATTTCAGCTGAGCCACAAAGGTGCGACTTCCCTCGGGGATCGGCCAATGCAATTGCTCGGCCCCGGTGTTATGAGGATATTTGCCGGTGATGATGCTCGCCCGCGATGGGCTGCACGAATTGGTCGTCAGGTAGGCGTGTTGGAACCGCAGTCCTTCGTTGGCCAGTCGATCGATGTTGGGAGTGCGAATCGATGGATGACCGTATGCACCGCAATCGTCCCAGTTCATGTCGTCGGCGATGACCAAGACAAAATTGGGGCGATTCGGGGCGTCAGGAGACTTGGCACCGGCTGTCGTTGCGATTCCGAGGGATGCCCCAACGAAGATCCCAAGCAACCAGTCGCATGTTTTACGAGAGGGTGAATTCAATGCAGTTGTCCTTTTTATAAAACGCTTCGGCTGCGTTGATTCGAAAGCAACCGCAACGGCTGTCGCGAAGATCGGCTTGGGCCGTTGGGCCGAGAGGAAACTTCGCGACTTGTCGATTCGGTGGAGGAGGAGCGTGTCGCCGCCAAGTGGCACAGAATGCTTCCGTAGAACGGTTGCATCTGTGCGTTGGCATGGCCGTCCATCTTAGTCTCCGCGACGTACGAAATGAAAATCGGTGTTCGCACTGCTGCCAGGGGAAATCATGGTTTGTGTTTGGGCAATCTTGGCAACTCGATGGATAAGCGAGGCACCGGGTGAATTGCTCGCTTACGCTTCGGGTTTCCATATTTCTGAGACGCTTCGGTTGGAAAACGTCATTTGTCCTGGGATCTATGACGGGACCCGCCCCCCAATTATGATACTGCGGAGGTTTAAAGACCCTCCCGCTTTGGCGTTGTCGTTTCGTTAATTGTGGTATCACGCAATTGGCTAGCTCACGCTTGCAATCCCTCCGTTTCAGTTCCCCCCCCCACCGTCGAGATGAACGATTGATGTTACCGCTGCTTCGCCTTTCCATTACTGCACTTCTTGTCCTGGTCTCGTCGTACCAGGCGGTCGCCAGCGAACCGATCTTCGACAAGGGAGACCATGTCGTCTATATCGGCAACACGCTTGCCGATCGGATGCAACACGATGCGTGGTTGGAGAGCTATCTGCATGCGTTATTGCCAGAGCATGAGTTGACCTTCCGGAATCTTGGATTCTCCGGGGACGAAGTCAAGCTACGGCAGCGGGCCGACAATTTTGGCGACGCGGACATGTGGCTGTCCAAATGTGGTGCCGACGTCGTGCTCTGCTTCTTCGGATACAACGAATCGCTTAAAGGCGAAGCGGGACTGAAAACTTTCGAAGCCGATTTGGCGACGATGATCGATCAGATGCGCTCTCAAAAGTACAACGGTGAATCGGCACCCAAGCTGATCGTCTTTTCCCCGTTGGCGCACGAAGATCTCCAGAGTCCGCATCTGCCCGACGGCAGCGAGAACAACAAAAATCTAGCGATCTACACGACAGCGATGCAGAAGATTTGCGCCGCCAAGCAAGTCCCCTTTGTCGATCTGTTTACGCTCTCGAAGAAGCTTTACAGCGAAGCGGATGAACCGCTGACGATGAACGGGATTCACTTGCTCGATCGCGGCAACCGGGCTGTCGCTCGGGCGCTGCTTGCTTCCCCCGAATCTCCCTTTGCCGAACTGGGAAATCCAACGCTGCCGAGCGATGCGGAAATTGCAAAATTGCGTGAGGCGATCCTCGATAAGAACTATCAATGGTTCAGCCGGTACCGCGTCGTGGACGAATACAACGTCTTTGGTGGCCGATCGAAACTCGCTTGGTTCGGACAATCCAACGCCGACGTGATGATGCGGGAGATGGAAATCTTCGACGTCAAAACGGCTAATCGCGATCGCAAGATCTGGGCTATTGCCAGCGGAGGTGATCTCGATCTGAAGGACGAAAAAATTCCAGCCGAACTGGTCGTCCGCCCCAACAAGGAAGGGCCCTTGCCCGGCGGTGCGTTCCCCTATCTCGATGGCGAGGAAGCGATCTCGCAGATGACGGTCCAGCCGGGGATGCAAGTGAATCTGTTCGCTTCGGAAAAACAGTTCCCGCGGCTGGTCAATCCCGTCCAGATGTCGGTCGATACCGATGGACGCTTGTGGGCTTCGGTTTGGCCTTCCTATCCTCACTGGAATCCTGTCGAACCTCGCAAGGATGCGATCGTCATCCTGCCCGACGAAGATCGCGATGGTCGCGCCGATGAATTGATCGTCTTTGCCGATGGATTGAACAGCGTCACCGGATTTGAGTTCTGGGGAGGTGGCGTGTTGGTCGCGGCCTTGCCGGAATTGTGGTTCCTGAAAGATACCGACGGGGACAACCGCGCCGATGTCAAGATTCGCATGTTGCAAGGACTCTCCAGCGCCGACACGCACCATAGCGCCAACGCGATGCTGTTGGGCCCCGATGGTTGGGTCTACTGGTCGCGAGGGATCTTCAACGTGGCGGCTCTCGAAACGCCCACACAGACCTTCCGGTCGGGGGCCAGCGGCGTTCATCGCTTCAATCCTCGCACCTTTGAATTCGAGTTCCATTATCCGATTGGCCCCAATCCGCACGGCGACGTCTTCGACCGCTGGGGGTATCAATTCGCCAACGATGGAACTTCGGGAACCGGTGGATATGTGAGTATCGGGAAAGGGCAACGCCCAGGCGGTCGCCAATGGTTCAAAAAAGAATGGCGGCCTGTGGCGGCGACGGGCCTGCTGTCCAGTAGCCATTTCCCCGATGCCAGTCAAAACAACTTTTTGATCTGCAATACGATTGGTTTCTTGGGCGTGTTGCAATACGAAGTCCAATACAACGGAGCGGAGATCACCGCGAATCGGACCGTCGATCTGCTGCAGTCATCCGATCCGAACTTCCGTCCGTCGGATATCGAAGTCGGTGGGGATGGCGCGGTCTACGTCGCCGATTGGCAAAACACGTTGATCGGACACATGCAGCACAACATGCGCGATCCGAATCGCGACGATCGACATGGGCGGATCTACCGGATCGCGGCGGAAGGACGCCCGCTGTTGCAGCCGGTGAAGATGCAGGGGAAACCGACAGCGGAAGTGCTTCAAAATTTCTTCAGCAAAGAAAATGGCGTTCGCTATCGGACGCGAATCGAATTGAGCGGTCGCGAGTCAAAAGAAGTGATCGACGCCGTCGATCGCTTTGCCGCCACCTTGAATCCCCAGCATGCCGATCCCGACCGCGACGAATCGCAGGCGTTGTTGGAATGTTTGTGGGTTCACGAGGAGCATCGCGTCCCGAACATCGGCTTGGTGGAAAAGACGTTCCAGGCCGCGGAGCCACGCGTCCGCGCGGCGGCGATCCGCACGCTGGGACATTGGGCAAACCACAAACTGGCCGGACGACCGATGACCGATCACTTGCCCGGTTGGGAAGCACTGTTGTCGGCAGCGGCGCAAGACGATTCGGCACTCGTCCGCGCCGAGGCGGTCAAAGCGGCTGTCGATTTTGGTGGCTTGCCGTCCGCCGAAGCGATCTTCGAAGTCGCAACGCGTCCGACCGATCCCGAATTGGTCGACGTCCTGAACTTTGCTCGCAGCCAGATTCGCGTCGACGATATGATCGGCGAAGCGATCCGGTCCAAGACGCCGTTGTCTCCCGCGGCTCAGACGTACGCGTTGGCCAACGCCTCTCCAAACCTGTTGTTGGAAATGGACAAGTCCAACGCCGTGTATGAAGCGTTGTTGACGCGGGAGCGGATTCCGGCGGCGATCCGGCGAGAAGCGATCGAAGCGATTGCGAAAGCCAATGATCGATCGCCGTTGGAACAATTGGCGATCCAATTGCAGGGTGCGGAAGAGCAGAAACTGGGGAGCCTGAACGACCTCGCCGATCTGCTTCCGATCGTCGCAGGGAACGCTTCGTCCAACGCGGGGGTGTTGCGGCAGTTGGCCGACCAAACGCAAGTGTCGCCAGTTCGCGCAGCCGCTTACACCGCTTGGTTGAACACGGGCGATGTCGACAGTGTTTGGCAACACGCACTGGGGTCGCGCGATCGATTGCGCGATGCGTTGTCCAGCGTTGGCAAGATGCAAAACGAGGCTGCCCGCGCGAAGGTCTATCCATCGGTTCGGCGGTTGATGTTCGATCTGCCCGAATCGCTCCGCAGCGCCGAGGACAACCAAGCGGCGCCCAGCAGCCAAGCGGTGCGGTTTGAGTACTATGTCCCGAATCCTAAAAACGTGCGACGGGAAACGTTGGACAACTTGAGCCCTCAGTTGACCGGATCGCTCGACCAGTTCGAGAAGTATGTCCCTGGCGGTAAGAAAGATGGCTTCGCCACGCGGCAAACCGCGTCGATCGTTGTCCCGACCACCGGGGTGTACACGTTCTACCTGACGTCCGACGACGGGTCGCGCTTGTTCATCGATGGCAAAGAATTGATCGACAACGACGGCTTGCACGGGATGTCCGAGAAGAGCGGCAAGACGCAATTGGATGCCGGGTTGCATTCGATCGTTGTCAATTACTTTGATAACGGCGGTGGCGACGGATTGGCGGTTGCGTGGCAAGGCCCAGGGCTGTCCAAGCAGATGATCGATGCCACGGTCTTGCGGCCTGCTGGCAGTGGCAATCTGAAGCAGCAAGCGTTGCAAGTGATCGCCGCTTGGCCTGGTCATCTGGATGCCAAGATCGCCGATTTTTCCAAGCTGGTGACGGCCGATTCGCTGACGGGGGCGGCGCTACAGGCACTCGCTTCGTTGCCTAGTCAGAAGGTTGCCCAACAGTTGTCCGAAGCGGACGCGGCGGCAATCCTGCAGACGCTGCTTCAGCGAGCCGATGCGGCGACGCCGGTTGAGCGGCAGAGCGGTTCGTTCGCGAATCTGTTGCAATTGGGGACCCGTCTAACTCGGGCCACGGGAAAGGCGGTCGCCGGTGCAGGCAAGCAGTTGAACGAACTGCGGGCGAGCATTCCGGTCAAGGCCGATCCGAAGGTGATGGAACTGGGGGCGGAGGTGTACGCTCGGGAGAGCCATTGTGCGACTTGCCATCAACCGAGCGGCCAGGGTTTGCCCAATCTCTATCCACCGATCGATGGCAGCCTGTGGACCACCGGCAATCAAGATCGTTTGATCCGAATGGTGTTGGATGGCATGCATGGAACGATCGAAGTCAAAGGGAAGCGATACAGTTCTCCGCCGCTGCCGCCGATGACCGGTTTCCGTCAACTGCTCAACGACGAAGAGATCGCCGCCGTTCTGACTTACGTCCGCAACTCGTGGACTAACCGGGCCCAGCCGATCGATCCGGCACACGTCGCGAAGATGCGTGCGATCGACCGCGGCAAAGATGCGACGTTCTGGAGCGCTGTCGATCTGTTGGCCGAATATCCGATGGAAGATGGCAGCGTCGCCGTCGCGCAAGCATCGACCGATGGCTGGATTCCGAAGTTGGTTCAAGAATGGAAGGGGAGCGATTTCAGCGACGCCGACCTGGCCGCTGGCGGACGTTCGTTCGAATCGGGGGCGTTGGCGTTCAAGCGAATCGGTTGCATTCAGTGCCACAAGATCGGAAACGAAGGAGGCGTCTTCGGACCCAACTTGGCCGATCTGGACAAGAAGAAACGCACCCCAGCCTATCTGCTGGAATCGATGCTCGATCCTTCCAAAGATATCGAAGAGAAGTACGCGATGCGGACCTATCTGATGATCTCTGGCGAAGTAATCTCTGGGTTTGTCGTTGCCGAAACGGCAACCGAGGTTCACGTGAAATCGGATCCGTTGAACCAAGACAAACCGACCGTCGTGATCAAAGAGGATATCGAGCACGAAAAGAAGAACGAAAAGTCCGCGATGCCAACCGGCTTGCTGAACTACTTCACCAAGGAACAGGTCCTCGATCTGATCGCCTATGTGATGGCAGCTGGCGATCCAACAAGCGAGGTGTTTAAGGACTAGCCCGCGATACGCTACGCGTTGGATCGGACATCCGCCGCTTGCTGGTCGTGGCGTTCTTGCCCGGTGATGCGGGCTGAACGCAGGAAATGCTTGCCCCTTTCCCAACACAGTTTGAGGGAGGGGCGGCAAGGGGAGCCGGTGTCCGTTTCGTGTGTTGTGATTCGCGATGGTTTGGCAATCGGGAGACTTGAACTACTTGGTTTCTTTGAGCTTTCGATAAAGCGTCTTGCGATCGAATCCAAGGATCTTGGCAGCCGTCGTCTTGTTGCCACCGACCGCTTCGAGAACGTGTTGGATGTAGCGTGCTTCGACAGCTTCCATCGGCAACAATTCCGCCGGGTCTTCGCCCCCGATCAGGACCTGTTTGCCGCGATGGTTGCGAATTTTTTCGGGAAGGTCTTCGGGAGCGATGTGGTCGTAACGCGTCAAGGCGACGGCGCGTTGGATGACGTTCCGCAGTTCGCGGACGTTTCCGGGCCAGTTGTAATCGACTAATTTCTGTGCCGCTGTTTCGGATAGGCCGCCGATCGGTCGCTCTGCTTGGCGGGCGAATTGATCGATAAAGTGCTGAGCCAAAATCAACACGTCGGTGCCACGGCTGCGCAGCGGCGGCATTTCGATTTGGATCACGTTGATTCGATAGAACAGATCTTCGCGAAACGTTCCCGCTTCGACCATCGCTTCCAAATCGCGGTTGGTCGCTGTCAACAAGCGGACGTTGAACGGTCGTTCGTCGCTACCACCAACCGGACGCGCCGCTCCCTGTTCGAGCGCCCGCAGCAATTTGACTTGCATCGGCATCGGCATCTCCCCCAATTCGTCCAAGAAGATCGTGCCGCCATCGGCTTGAAAGAACAGCCCCTGGCGATCGGCCGACGCGTCGGTAAATGCTCCTTTGGTGTGGCCGAACAACTCGCTTTCGAGCAGCGATTCGGGGAGCGCTGCACAATTGAGCGCGACAAAGGTGTTTTGCGATCTTCGACTCAAGCGATGGATCGCCTGGGCTGCCATCTCCTTCCCCGATCCGCTTTCGCCGGTGATCAGGACCGATGCCTCGGAATCGGCGATCTGTCGCACCTGGTCGGCCAAGCGGAGCATCACGGGACTTTCACCCAAGATCTGGTCCAGGCTGCCGCGTCGCGCGGCCGCAACTTGTTGGCTCAGCAAGCGGATCTGTTGTTGCATGTCGCGGCGTTCGACGGCGCGGCCCAGGGTGAGCGCCAACATCTCAAAATCGAGCGGCTTGGTGACAAAATCGTAGGCTCCCGCTCGGATCGCGCCGATCGCTGTTTCCATGCTGCCAAACGCTGTCATCACGACAACCGGGACGTCGCTGCGACTGGAAACGATCCGGTCGCACAGCTCGATCCCGTTCAGGCCTTTCATCTGCATGTCGGTCAACACGACATCAAACTGATTCCGCTGGAACGCGGCAAACGCTTCCAACGGATCGGTGAACCATTCGACTGAAAAATCGTGAGGTTCGATCGCGTCTTTTGTCAATTCGCACATGCTTTGTTGATCGTCGACGACCAGCACGCGCGGCTTGGGCTTGGAGGGAGCATTGTCTGGCATGGAGGTCGCTATTAGGAAGGAACGTGAGTTGTCGGATCGGCGGGGATCGGATCGCGGGAAGCGATCGGCAGTGTGATTTGGAATGTTGTCTGGACGCCTGGTTCGCTGTGGATATCGATTTGCCCACCATGCTCTTGGACGATTCGGTTGACGATCGACAGTCCCAAACCGGTCCCTTCGCCCACTGGCTTCGTTGTGTAGAAGGGCTCGAAGACCTGTTGAATGTCTTCGTTGTCGACGCCGTGCCCATTGTCGACGACGTCGATTCGGGCGCTATCGGCGTGCCGGGCGACTTGCACGCTGACCCGGCCGCCGGCGTCGCACGCATCGATTGCGTTGACGATCAAATTGGTCAAAACCTGTTGGATCTGATTGGCATCGACTTCGCCCGACACGTCGTCGCTGGCGATCAATTCCAGCGTAACATCGCGGCGCTGGGACATCGATTGCAGCAGCGAGATCGTTTGTTCGGCGATTTGATTCAACGAACAAACGATCCGACGCGGCGTGTCGCGGCGAGCGAAATCGAGCAGCTGGCGGATGATCGAGGTCATCCGTTGAGACTCCTTGATAATCTCACCGGCACTGGTGTCGATTCGCTGTGGATCGTTGGTTGCCCCTTTGATCAATTGGGCCCGTCCCTGGATGACGTTCAACGGCGTGCCCAGTTCGTGAGCGATCCCCGACGCCAACCGGCCCACGGTGCGCAGACGATCTTCGTGGCGCAATTGCTCGATCGCGGCGACCTTGGCAGCCGATTCGGCATCGACCGCCGATTGTGTCTCGGTCAACCGTTCGCACATCGCATTGATCCCGTCGGCCAGTTCTCCCAATTCATCGCGAGCGTGTCCTTGCAGCGGCGAGGAGAGATCTCCGTCGGCGATCCGGGCGACTTTATGCGTCAAGCGTTGCAGCGGGTGTGCCAGAAAATAGAGACTGGCAACGCCAACGGCCAGCGTCGACGAAACCATCACCGCGGCGGCCAGGATCCAAATCGCTCGCATCGATTCCTGGCGGGCTTGCTGCAATTGATCCATCGATTGGACGAATTCCAGACCACCGGGGCGAGCTTGGTCGGTTTCGATCGGAATATAGCTGAACAGATGCAGCTGACCCTCGGCATCGCGGACCGGCACGCTTTGCAATTGCTGGCGTCGCAGCGATTGGATCTCGACGGCAACGCGCGGCCCTTCCTGTGGGGACTGCGCATCGAACCAGACCCAACGGGAGTGATACTGCCATTCAATCGAAGGGGGACGTGACATCTCCGAGCAAATTTTGCGTCGTTCCGAGGCGGGGCTACCGGCCAGCGTTCCGGTCGTTTCGGCGGCAAACCGGCCAGCGACTTCTTCGGCCCGAGCCAGGAAGACATCTTCCTGTTGCTGCAGCAAAAACCACGACAGGATCCAAGTCACCGCGGCGATGACCGACAGCGAGACCAACATCATTTTGAACGCAATTTTCATCCGGCGGTGTCTCGCGCGCGTGAACGGGAAGCGGGCAATTTTCCAAAGTGGCACGCCCCCGTGCAAAAAATAAGATATAGATTCTGACGTAGCCCTGCTGTCGAAAATTAGCGGCTCCGGCTGTTGCCTCCATCATAAGTGGATGGCCTGTTGAATGACCAGTCATCCCTTCCGTCCTCCCTTCTCCAAGCCCCCCGGCCAGAAGCTCCAAATTGATCCAGATCGATTGTTGTGCGAATCGATGTCGGCGGGGCGTCTGCCCCAGTCGAAAGGCGCCGGGGCTGTACATGTGCCGTAAAACGGGGTATATTGTTGGTCGGTTGGGGCGCGTCGAAGGTGGGCTGGCGGAAAGTTGTTTTCGCTTGCCAGGCCGGCCCGTGTTCCGCCAACGGTGGTCAGTGTTTGTCGATAGATCAACGCTGGCGTTTTTTGTGTTTGCGATGTTTGTCTATCAAACGGTGGCCTCGCCGAGCGTTGGTTGTTGGCGACGGACAAGCGAGATTGCGTCCTAGGGAGACGAATGGTGGGTAAGAAGCTGTACTGCGGGAACTTGGTTTTTGGTGCTACGAGTTCCGACTTAGAGCAGTTGTTTGGTCAGTTTGGCGTTGTCGAAAGCGCTCAAGTGATCAGCGATCGCGAAACAGGACGCAGCAAGGGGTTTGGTTTTGTCGAAATGTCCAGCGACGAAGAAGCCGCTGCGGCAATCGAAGGTCTGAATGAGCAAGATTATGATGGCCGCGCCTTGGTCGTCAATGAAGCTCGCCCTCGCGAAGATCGTGGCGGTGGCGGCGGCTATCGTGGCGGTGGTGGCGGCGGCGGTTATCGCGGCGGCGGCGGTGGCGGACGCTACTAATTAGATAAAGTGAGTTCCGCTGTTTGCCGGAACTCAACAG
The DNA here is from genome assembly GCF_007741475.1 of Rosistilla ulvae. NCBI lineage: Bacteria > Pseudomonadati > Planctomycetota > Planctomycetia > Pirellulales > Pirellulaceae > Rosistilla > Rosistilla ulvae. The sequence goes on from NZ_CP036261.1 coordinate 2,877,574, forward strand.
AGGATTGGTCGTTTACGAGTGACTAGGGAAGGTCAAGATTTTCAGTAACCGTTTGTGGGGCATTTATGGATGTCCCCACATTCGTCAATTACCCAGCGGAGACTTGCATGCCTGTCGTTCGAGATCAAACTTTTACCAAGTCGGAACAGAGTGTCTTGAAAACGTTTCGTGAGTTTCTGATGAGCCCAGGCCAAATGCTGTGCTTTTACGGACCGGAACTGGAAAGATACCGCAACGCCCTGAAGGGATTGACCGAACGCGGACTGTTGGTCAAAGAGCGGTTCAAGGGAGCTTATTCCTTGACCCGCGAAGGCTTTACCGCGATGCGAATCGTTCATCCACATCTGGCTTAGATCGAAGCGGGCAAGACGATCGCTTGTCGCAAGGCAAGAGGAAAGTCCGGGCTCCGCAGGACAGGGTGGTCGGTAACGCCGACCGGTCGTGAGATTAGGGAAAGTGCAGCAGAGAACAGACCGCCGAACGGCCTCTCCCTCGCGGAGAGGTGCGTGGTAAGGGTGAAACGGTGAGGTAAGAGCTCACCAGCGTCGGAGGTGACTTCGGCGGCTTGGTAAACCCCACCCGGAGCAAGACCAAACAGGGAGCCGTTCGCAGATCGATAGCGCTGCAAAGTGCCAGCGGTCTGCGACGCGATGCGGTTCGTATCGCCGTGACTTCCGGGTAGGTTGCTTGAGGCGGCGAGCAATCGCCGTCCTAGATAAATGATCGTCCGGCGCTTCGGCGTTGCACAGGACCCGGCTTATACGCCTGCTTCGATCTTTTCATTCTTCTTCACCAAGTTCTTCTGCAGAACTTGGCTGGTCGCAGGAATCTTCTGCGGCACGCCCAAACACCCCCAGTCAACTCTTCGGTCGATCTCGGCTGGTCGATTTGGGGACGCGTATCGGGCCGATTTGGCGCGGTTTCTCCTCGCCCAATTGTGAAGATTTGACTTGTCGAGCGAAAACGCCAGGCATTCGCAGCTTACCCCCTTGGGCGCGACGGCGCCCTGTAACTATCGTTTACGGTCTGTGAGATTTTGCTCTTCGATCGCCTGCTGCAGATGCGATCCTTCACTCTGCTCGGACCTTTCCCCTCATGAAACGCTGCATTGCCTTTTTGACCCTCGTCCTCGGTTCGTTGCTCAGTTTGACATCGGTCTTGGCCGATGATCCGATCCGCCAGATGCAAGCTGATGCGATGCGTTCCAAGGCGGCTTCGTGGGGCTATTGGGGAACCGATCCAAGTCGCTATTCGACCTGGACGAACCACTCCAACCGCTTGATCCCGATCTACACCTTCGGGCTCGATATGGAAGTGTTGCGAAACGAAGGGAGTCAGTATCGGCGATCCGATGCGTTGCAGCAGCTTTACGGTCGCGTCCCCACCGGATCGCTGAACCCCAAGGCCGAGTACTTCGATCAGACCGACATCTATCGCTTGCAGAAGCTGGCGTTTGCCGCGGGCAAAAAGAATATCATCTTGATGGTCTTCGACGGCATGGACTGGAACACGACGCAGGCCGCGGCGATCTACAAGCAACAAAATGTCGCTTTCACCGAGGGCCGCGGGACGGGGCTGGCTTTCCTCGATTACCGCAGCATCCCATCGGATTACGGATATTGCGTCACGAGCGCTCATCACAGCGATGCGAAGACGGACGTCAGTGCCCAACTGGTGATCGACGGCCAACTGGGCGACGCAGGAGGATATGATCCGTTGCGTGGCGGTTGGGCTCCGTGGGAACATGCCAAGTCGCGCGATTATCTGATCGGAAAGGACCGCCAACAGCCCGATTGCGTTACCGATTCAGCATCGTCGGCGACCTCGATGACCTGCGGCATAAAAACTTATAACGCGGCGATCAACGTGACCGTCGACGGCAAGCAAGTCGAACCGGTCGCGAGGTGGCTGCAGCGCGAACACGGCTTCCGCGTCGGCATGGTGACCAGCGTCCCGATCAGCCACGCGACGCCGGCCGCTGCTTACGCAAACAATGTCAGCCGCAACGACTACCAAGACATTACGAGAGACCTGTTGGGACTGCCATCGTCCAGTCACCGCATGCCGCTCGAAGGAGCCGACGTCGTGATCGGTGCCGGCTGGGGCGTTTACCAGGATCAAGCGCCTGGGCAAGGCGACAACTTTGCCGCCGGGAACATCTACGCCGATCTCGAGGATCTGCGCCGCAGCGAGATCGACAACGGAGGCCGATATGTCGTCGCGCAACGAACCGCGGGGAAAAACGGTTCGCGATTGCTCGACGATGCAGCCCGCCGCGCGATCGCCGAAAACGGTCGCTTGCTAGGCTTTTTTGGCACCGACCAGGCGCATCTCCCCTTCCGCACCGCCGACGGACGCTACAACCCTGCGGAGGATGTCAAAGGAACCGAGGTTTACGAACCGGCCGACATCAACGAAAATCCAACTCTCGCCGAAATGACCGAAGCCGCGTTGCAGGTTCTGCAATCGAGCGAAAAGGGATTTTGGTTGATGATCGAAGCGGGCGATATCGACTGGGCAAACCACGCCAACAATATCGACAGCTCGATCGGCGCCGTCTTCAGCGGTGAAGACGCGTTTCAGGCAACAGTCAATTGGATCGATGATCGCGATGCGTGGGACGACACCGCGCTGATCGTAACCTCGGATCACGGGCACCATTTTGTGCTTCGCGAGCCCGAGGCGCTGATCCATAAAAAGCAATAGCGGGCGACGGGCATCGAGGCCAGCCGACCGCACGGACGAACAAGGAATTGAGCCCCCATGTCAGCTGCAACCGACGTCCGTTATCTGGTTTTTGACGTGGAGAGTGTCGCCGACGGCGACCTAATCGCGCGTGCTCGCTACAAGAGCGACACGATGCAGGCGGGGGACGCGATCGAAGAATTCCGCAGCGATCTTGTTAACGAGGGTGGCAAGGACTTCATTCCCTATACCTTCCAGATGCCGGTGGCCGTCGTGATCGCCAAGGTCTCGGCCGACCTGGAACTGTTGGACCTCGTCTCGCTCGACGAACCGCTGCATCGACCGCACGTGATCACTCAGCATTTCTGGCGCGGCTGGCAAGCTTATAAACAGCCGACTTGGGTGACGTTTAATGGACGCGGTTTCGACATCCCGTTGATGGAACTTGCGGCCTTTCGGCACGGCATTCAGCTGCCCGAATGGTTCAACATGTCGGCGCGTACGTACGACCAAAACCGCAACCGCTACAACATGAAGTCGCACATCGACCTGCACGAAATGTTGACAAATTTTGGTTCGACGTGGTTCCGCGGGGGACTGAATCTGGCGGCCAACCTGGTCGGCAAACCGGGCAAGATGGTTGTTGCAGGGAACATGGTCCAAGGGCTCTATGAACAGGGCGAACTGCAGACGATCAGCGATTATTGCCGCTGCGATGTCTTGGATACCTATTTTGTCTTCCTGCGTTTTAACGTGATCAGCGGGCGGATCGATGTCACCCGCGAGCAAGAACTGGTTGCCAAGGCGAAGCAATATATCGTCGAACGCGCCGACGACTGCCAGGCCTACGCAGACTATTTAGAAGGCTGGGGCGAATGGGAAAACCCCTGGACCGCGGGAACCTAATATCCCGCGCCCAATCCGACGATTGGCGCAACCGCTGCGACGCAAACCGATAGACTTTGATAGTGCAAAAACGGCCGCAACCAGCGGCCAGCCCGGCTTGACAAAAAGCCACTTCCCGCCGACGATATGGACCACACGGGCTGTAGCGCAGTTGGTAGCGCGCTTGACTGGGGGTCAAGAGGTCGCAGGTTCAAATCCTGTCAGCCCGACTATAAAGAAAACTGCGTTTTTTGCTGTCGACCAAATCGCGATGTAATCACGAAAGTAATCAAGCTGGGCAAAGCTCTAGTCAGTTGCTATTGACTGAACGCCCGATTGGGCGAGATCAGTGGGTGGGCCAATGATTGCATATCATTGGCTGTTCAATTAGCGAATTCTCGCTTCTGCAATCGACATGGAACCGTTTCCGGTTGCACAGGCTCGATCGCTGTTCCCCGCGCTTCAATAATTGCGAGAGGCATTTCGCGATCGTTGGGGTTCAATCTTCATCTGGGTCCGGGTCTTCTTCACGCCGCGCGGACTCGCGGAAATCTTTGGTGGTCATTCCAACTTTCTTGTGGAAGTGATCCATGAAATACGCGGGACTGCTGAACCCGCATCGGTAAGAGACCGTTGTTGCCGAGAGCGATGTTTCGATCAGCAGTTCTCGGGCCCGCGCCAGTCGAACACGGACGATTTCGGATTTGAGCGAGCGTCCCAGCAAGTCGCGGAACCGACGCTCCAGCACACGTCTTCCTACGGCCACTTCCTGCACGACATCGTTGACGTCGATCGCATCACAAGCATGCAGGCGAATGTATTTCACCGCATCGGCGACCTCCGGATCCTCGACCGCCAGCATGTCGGTCGATTGCCTTTCGACAACGCGTCGTGGCGAGACATTGAACTTCGCTGGAACGTTTTGCCCCTGCATCATTCGACTGAGCAGATCGGCGGCTTGGTAGCCGACGCGGATCGGATTGACGTCGACGCTGGTGAGCCGTTGGTCGCTTAATTCGCACAGCAATTCATCGTTGCCAACGCCGATCACGGCGACATGTTCGGGAACCGGAATATCCGCGGTAGCGCAGGCGTCGAGCGTCTCGCGGCCACGGATGTCATTGCAGGCGAAGATCCCGATCGGCTTTGGCAAACTGCGAACCCAATCGACCAACTGCTTTTGTTCTTTCGCCCAAGACGGACCGTACTGACCGCCGCCACGTGGCTGAAAAATGTTGACGTCGTACCCAGCTTCTTCGGCCAGCGATTGGAAAGCATCACAACGTTCGTCGAGGCGCGGGCGATGGCCGCGGCGCATGCCGCAGATGCCGATGTTTTTCAGCCCCAAGCCAGCGAGATGCCCAAACGCCAACTCGGCGATCCGCAGGCAATCGGTCTTCACCACAGGGAACCCCGTGTTGGGGATATCACCAAGAACGTCGACGCAGGGAGCCGCCGAACGTTTCAGAACCGCCGCCGTTCGCAGGTTGGTTACATGCGCGATGATTCCATCGCCTTGCCAGGAGGCCATCCATGCGGGTGTCGGTTCTTCCAATCCGCGGGGACGGAACAAGATCGACCAACGACCATGCTCTTGAACATGTTGCCAGATTCCCTTCAGCACGCCTCGGCCGTAGGCCCGCGACGTTTCGACGAACAAGGCAACGCGTGGTGTCGGTTGCATAACGGGTAGCACCTTGGGAGGACGCAGCGTGAGAAAGGGACGAAGCATCTCGAATTGCCTGAAATACTCGCATCTAAACTAACTGGAGAGGATGGGGCTGGTAAACAGGCGTTGACGCAAAAACGAATAAGTTGTTCGCAAAACTGAATTGAACCTGCGCGCAGCGGGCGGCTAGGATATGGACGTGCGCTGAACCACGATGCCGCAACACCGTTGTGCGTTCCCCCTTTATCCGTTCGATCCCGTTTTAAATTTCTGAGGACTATCGCGATGCTCCACCAAACCTGTTTCCCGAATCAAAGACTGCGCCGCAGGGGGAGTCGTCCCGTGACGTCGGTCCGCACGATGGGCTTTACATTGGTTGAGTTGTTGGTTGTGATTGCGATCATCGGGATTTTGGTTGGCCTGCTGCTGCCTGCGGTTCAAGCAGCTCGCGAAGCAGCCCGACGGATGCAATGCACAAACAATCTCAAGCAGCTCGGCCTAGCGGTTCACAACTATGCCGATACGTTCAAGGTGATTCCCCCGCTGGAAGTCTGGCAAAACGGCAGAACGACAAACTGGGGAGCAAACGTTTTGTTGATGCCATTTATTGAGCAATCGGCATTGCACGAAGCGTTGAATCCCCAAGGGGATGCGATTCCCAACGTGAGTGTCCAGCCTTTGCTGGCCACGCGGATCGATGGGTTTATCTGTCCATCGGACCCCGGTCCCGATCTGAACTTCGCGTTCAACGACTATGGCAAAGCAAACTACTTGCCAAGCCAGGGTGTTTTTTGGGTGCCTTATAACGACAGCGGTTATACCCAAGCGTGCCGCTTGGCCAATATCACCGATGGGCTTTCCAATACGCTCCTGTACGGCGAACGATTTCTGGGAGAGCAGCCGTTTCGTAGCGTGGGAGGCATTTGGGCAGGACGCAGCAGGACCGGGGGCAACGTCCAGGCCCATGGCCGCGCCGCTTGGCCGCCGAATACTCCCTATGCCGGTGATCTCGATGACATCTCGGGCACGTCGGATCCGCTGAATACGCGGACCGCCTATTCCAGCTTGCATCCTGGTGGCGTTAACATCACTCGTTGTGACGGCTCGGTCCGATTTATCAGCGAAAACGTCGACAGCCTCACTAGTTACCCGTCGAGTTCTTCCACAAACTTCTTCCGACTGGCCGCCCAAGCCGTCTCGCAACCGTCGGATGCCAATCGCGTCTGGCAAAACTTGTTCATTCCCAACGACGGCAATCCTGTCGGCGACTACTAAGAAGAATTGGAGCATTGTTATGAAGCGTTTTCATTCAGTCGGCTTGCGGGTCGCGATGGCGTTGATGGTTTTGGGAACTCTGGGGTGCGGACCCAAGAGCGGCGTCGAGCGGCACGATCTTTCTGGCACCGTCACCTTTGAAGGTGCTCCCGTGCCAGTGGGGATGGTTTCATTCGAACCGATCGAAAAGGGTGTCGGAGGCGGGTTCGCCCCGATCCGAAACGGTCTGTTCGATACGGCTGATGGAGGCCGAGGGGCGCTCAGCGGGCCGACTTCCGTTCGGATCACGGGCTTTGACGGGATCAAAGATCCGAGTAACCCCGATGCGCCGCCGAAGGCATTGTTTGAAGCTTACGAAACGACGCTCGACTTGGCTGACGATCAAGATGAAATCGAGTTTGCGTTGCCGCTGGAAGGCGCTCAACCGAATTAGTTCGGAGCGATTTTCCCAAAGGTCTGAAAAGACGATTACCTCTTTAACAACGGAGGCATGGCGACCATGCTGAATCGACGAAATCTCATCAAAGCGGCGGCAGGTTGGGGCGGAGCGTGCACCCTGCCAGGCATTTCGGCGAACAGCTGGGCGAAATCGTATGGCGAAGATCGTCCGTTGCTGCGCCCGGTTTTCGACCAGGTGATTTGTCCCGAGACGGCGGAGCATCCGCGAAACGACCATCAAACGATCCTGCCCTTGGATTCGGATCGCCTGATGTTGGTCTGGTCCGAATACTACTTGAATGCCGCGCAGCCATCGCAGCGGGGTGGAAATGCAAGGATCGGGGACGAAGTCTCGTGTCAGATCTCGAGCATGATTTCGTCGGATCGCGGCCGCACGTGGAGCGACCGACGCGTGCTGCAACCGAATGAGTGGAAACACAACGTCAAGCAGTCCAATCTGGTTCGGCTTTCCGAGAACGAACTCTTGATGTTCTATGTCGGCTGGGATTCCGCGACCGATCGCAACGTCTTTCGGCGGCGGTCGCTCGACAATGGCCAAACGTGGGACGCGCAAGTGCAAATCTCACAGCCGGGCTGGTACTGTAACAACGCCGACCGCGCGATTCGCTTAAGCACCGGGCGGATTCTCTTGCCGGCGCATGGCCCCTACGACCCGCGTTATATCGGCGGCACGCGTTACAAAGGAGGCGACTTGCATTCGTTTGTCTATTATTCGGACGACGGCTTTCAAACGTGGAAGACCAGCAAAAACAGCATGACGGCTGAAGGGCGTGGGTGCCATGAACCGACCATCGTCGAGCTGAAAGATGGCAGCCTGTATTGTTTGATGCGGAATACGAACAAGAAACAGTACGCGAGCCGTTCTATCGATGGCGGCGAAACGTGGTCGACGCCCGAGCCGACGGTGCTAACTTCCCCCGAGTCTCCCGCGCTCCTGAAGCGGATCCCAAGCACCGGCGACTTGATGGTGATCTGGAACAACGTAAGTTCGAGTTCCAATTGGCCGAGAAATCCGCTCAGCGTCGCCATTTCAGACGATGAAGCGAAAACCTGGAAGCACGTTCAAGACATCGACAATCGCAACAACTACGAGATCGCCTATCCCTCGGCAACTTTCGTCGATGATGAAGTCTTGATCGCCTATTACTCGCGCCCCACCAGAGGAAGAGTCGGCTCCGAGGTAACGCTGCGAATCTATAAAACCGACCAGCTCTACACCTAGAGCGCGTAGCGGAAGTCGCCATGACTTTCGATCCACGCCGAGCCGAGTCTCCTCCGAAACTCTTGACGAGTTCCGCAACGACGGGCATGCAACCAATCGGCCTGTTCTAAACCTCGCGAAACTGCTTCAACTTTGCGAGTCGAATTGAACTCGCGTCTTGTTTAGGTAGATTCGAAGCATGGCGGAAGAGGCCAACTCAAATGCCACCAAGATGGACGTGCCGACTCCGACCGATAATGGATACCAATGAATGGGGCCCTCCAGAATCTGAGGGATCAGTCCAACGGCGATAGCTGGTGGGATATGGAGTCGAATTAGTTTAAGTGCCACGATCCCAAGGACGACGGTGAGCGCAGTTGAAATGACGCCTGGCCCCAGCAAGGCGACTGCAAGTACGCCGATGGTTGCCGTCGCAAGGCATGTGGTTGGCAATTTCCAGAGGCTTGTTGACCAAGGGCAGTCGATGGGATGCAGAAACAACTCAAAGGCGATCACAATGAGTGGCGGAAAGAGGATCAGTTTGTTGTCGAACAAGTTGGCTATCGCCATGGTTAGCAGCCCGAAGACCAAAAGCCGAACGATTGCGGAGCCAACATGGGGAGCGCTGTTTCGTTGGTCATCTGTTGGCTCGACCTCGGAATGGTCAAACGTGAGCGGAGCGGGGGGCTGAACTTGATCCATCGCGTAACGAGTCAAAGCAAGCGATGATGTCCCGCCCAGGATCGCCATAGGATACCACCACGTATCAACTCCCAAGACAACGGGAAAGAAACCAGCCGAAATCGCGGGTGCGATCGGAGACCGAAGAACGAGCAATATCGCGATCGACAAACCAACCGAAAGGATCATGGAGGCGAATCCATACGGCAAGTAGATTGCACATGCTGCACCAACGATCCCCGTTAACATGGGAACCAAAGCCAACTGCCATTTGTGTTTCGCCCATTTTCCGCTCGGGTTCTTGAACACTTCGTAGCTTAGCGCTCCGAGTTCGGGAAAATAGATCAACGAGAAATTCGTGATACTGGCAATTCCGGAAACGATTGCCATGAACAATGCTGTAAATCGCAATTCCATGATGTGCTGATAGAACGTGAGGCTGGGATTCAAGAGAGGAAGATCGAGTTCGACTGGTCGCTGGCACCGCAAGACGTTTACATTCGTCTGTTCCCGAACGCCGGCATCGATTTCTTCGCCATTCAAGACGGACGACTCGGAAACTTCGGCGAATGGTAGCGGCAGCATTCCAAGCAACCGACCGGCTTCCTGCCTAGCACGCGCTAATTTTTAATGCCGATCGTTATTCGAGCGCGCCCTGACTGAGTTTGGCCAAGGTGGGGCCCTAGGCAATCGTCCCACTACGGGAAGCTGAATCCAAAATTGCTCTTCGTCTCGCGGCAAACAATGGAGTGGTATCCCTGACGCATGTTGGGGGGCACAGCAAACCAACGCAAGGTGAGGCCGAATCGCTAGGGGACAGCAATATTACTGTGATTCAACATCGCTGTCACGTTCACAAGAATTACGAAGAGAGTCCCCCAACACTGGTGGACTGAGAACAACGACAACGGTCGATTTGAGCATGGCCGACAAGGCAATTTCCAGGGGATGCGAACAGGAAAGTCCCTTTCCCTGCCGTGCATCGGGGATCTGAATGGGGGCGGTACTGCCCTGCCGGAGAGTTTGCGCCAAGGCCAATCCCTCCTTTCGGAATGTCTCCGGCAATAAGTGCTACGGAGCCAAGGCTGCTGCGGGGGAGTTTGGGCGAAAACACGCAACACTGCCACCGCGGTGTCGCGTGTTGCACACGTTTGTGGGCAGGGAGGTGGGGCTTCGGAGAGAGGTTTCGCAAGAAAATTCATCGACGGCGCGAACGCCGCAACGGTCGTGTTGCGCGACGCAGCAAGTGCTTTTGGAATGGGGGGCGAGTTTGCCAAGCCAACAACGTCGACGAAAGTCGCCCAACGTTGTCTTGCATGTCAGCGTCCATGTTTGCTTTGGCTGTGTGGAAATGAAGTCCATCGAGCTCGCATTCCGTGCCAAACGCCTGGTTGATGGGCAAACCGGATCTTAGAAATCTTCCGCGAAGATTGAGTCGACAGTCTGCTCGTATTCGCTCAACGATTCAGAGTCTTCGAACTCGTTGTTCGATGGCAGACGGTCTACAGGCGTGGTCGCATGCGGAGCGTCGATCCTGATGGTTGGCGCGTTGTCGGGATACAGGTTCCCATCCAATGCATCCGCGGAGACAACTTCATCATTCTCTTCGTCCTGTTTCGATGGAAGCTGGGACGATGGTGGTAATTCCGCTGCCACGTATGCGTTCTGCTTATTCAACCAATTGATCACCTGCAACGCATCGACCGGCGTAACACGTTGATCGCCATTGACGTCAAGCATTGACGCTCCGTCGACGCGTTGGTGCGATAGCAACGGATCGTTGGAACGATTCAACCGATTCAGAATCAGCAACGCATCGATCGGCTCAACCCGATCGTCGCCGTTGACATCTCGAGAATTGGATTCATTCTGCCATACGCTGCGGTCGGCGACGGCTTGCAGAACAAACGTCGTGCTCGAGTAACGAACCGGCGATCCGTTGTCGGTTGCCGTGACCGTGATCGACCACTGTCCCGATTCGGGAATCGAATCGCTGTGGAAGGCGAGGCGATTCGGATCAAAGGTGAGCCATTCGGGAAGCGCCGAACCGTCGCTTTGCCGCGCGTTGTAGAACAGTGAGGTGTCCGAATCGGGATCGACAAACGGATCGTCGACGACGTCGAAGTCGAACGGCTTGTCGACGGTGGCTGTGAAGTTTGGCAGTTCTGCCGTCGGTTCGGGAGCCAGATTGTTCGCGGTGACCACAACGGGCGAGCCGACGATGTTCAGGGGGAGGACGTTGGAGACTTGCGGATTGGGGGCAAGTTCGAATGCCTGGAACCAAAATTTATCCCCTTCCAGCGTAAACGGAACTGGAATGACACCGGACGTTGTGCCATCGATCCCCCCTTCGGCTAATGAACTGAAAGTGGGATTGGCGATATCCAGCGTAACCCCATATTGGGGTAGGAACGTGGAACCTGGCCCCGTTCCCCAAGCAAAGACGACGATGCCGTCGGGGGTGACGTCCGCCAGATCGACCACTGCGTATCCATCGATCAAGTGAGAAAACGAGATGACAGGTTCGTCATCAAGGCTGGTGGCAGAGAGATCCGCGATGGGGAAGTCGTCGTAATTGGGATCGTCGCTCGACACGTCGGATTGAATTGAAAACGCGACGGATCCATCGCCACGGTCATCGTCCTGCCCTTGGACCAGAATCGATTGCGGCTGATCCCAATTGCTGGCGTCAAACGTCAATGTCGCTGTCGCCGCGTAGCTGACTCCGTCGCTCGACACCAAACCTTCGGTCGCGTCGGTGCTCGAGAACTGCACGGTCACTTCGGCCGTCGGTTCCGATGTGAGTTGGATTGTAACCGTGGAAGTGCCGCCCGCTTCAGTGACGGAGAGCCCATCCACGGGGAAGATTACAAATCCCGCTTCGTCATCATCCAATATCGTACCGGTTGCCGTTCCGAACGTGACCGATCTTGTCCCCAGGTCGGTCGACGTATCCAACAAGAGACCGTAGTCCTCGTCCATTTCATCGATGGCATCTTCCATGCTTGCCACGTCAAACGTCTGAGCCGCGACACTCGACGGATCAAACGTCAACTGCACTAACGCGTCATCAAAATCAACGCCCCCCGTAGCCGTACCATCGTTAACGTGGATATCCAAAACAACTTGGGTATCGATCGGACGATCCAGCGAAACGGTAAACGTTGCCGTATTCCCTTCGTTAACGGTGACCGCTTCGATTGTAAAGCTGGCGGCATCGTCATCGATAATCGTACCGGTGGCACTATCGCTGGCGGTCACGTTGCGCGAGCCCAATTCTGTCGATGTGCTGAGTGCTGCAGTAAAGGTCTCGGTCAATTCGACCAAGTCCTCTTCCGTCGTAGCAACGGTGAATGTTCTGGCGGTGGTAGTACCGGCGGCAAACGTCACGATCTGAGGAACGCTTGCGTAGTCGGCGGCCGATGCCGATCCATTTGTGAAGTCGATGTCGACGATCACGTCGGTATCGATCGGATGATCTAGGGAGACGGTAAACGTTGCCGTTTCGCCTTCGTTAACGGTGACCGCTTCGATCGTGAAGCTGGCTGCATCATCGTTGGTGATCGTCCCCAGGCCTTGAGCGTCAAGGAACGTCACGTCTCGACCACCGGCTAGGATGTTGGACAGATTGACGAAGAAGCTTTCGTCGAGCTCCACCTTCTCATCGCCATGGATTTGGACCGTGATCGTTTCGGTGGCACCAGCTGCGGTGCTGGCAAAGGTGCGGGTGGTCGTTGAGATTCCGGTGTAGTCATTGTCGGCCGCGGTCGCCGAGTCGTTGGCCGTTTCAAAGTCGAACGTGACGTCGGTATCGACTTCGGCATCCAACGTGACGGTGAACGTGAAGGCCGTCGTCCCAGCATTCGTTTCGTTCTGCGTGATATCGTCGATGCTTAGCGTGGCCGTATCTTCGTTGGTGATCGTCCCCTGGCCCTGGTTGTTGTCGAACGTCACGTCTCGACCACCGGCTAGGATGTTGGACAGATTGACGAAGAAGCTTTCGTCGAGCTCCACCTTCTCATCGCCATGGATTTGGACCGTGATCGTTTCGGTGGCACCAGCTGCGGTGCTGGCAAAGGTGCGGGTGGTCGTTGAGATTCCGGTGTAGTCATTGTCGGCAGTGGTCGCCGAGTCGTTGGCCGTTTCAAAGTCGAACGTAACGCCGGTATCGACTTCGGCATCCAACGTCACGGTGAACGTGAAGGCCGTCGTTCCAGCATCCGTTTCGTTCTGCGTGATATCGTCGATACTCAGCGTGGCAGAATCATCGTTGGTGATCGTCCCCAGGCCTTGGTTGTTGGCGAACGTCACGTCTCGACCACCGGCTAGGATGTTGGACAGATTGACGAAGAACGTTTCGTCGAGCTCCACCTTCTCGTCGCCATGGATTTGGACCGTGATCGTTTCGGTCGCACCTGCCGCCGTGCTGGCGAAGTTACGGGTGGTCAGCGAGATCCCGGTGTAGTCATGGTCGGCAGCGGTCGCCAAACCGTTGGCCGTTTCAAAGTCGAACGTGAGACCTGTGTCGACTTCGGCATCCAACGTCACGGTGAACGTGAAGGTCGTCGTTCCAGCATCCGTTTCGTTCTGCGTGATATCGTCGATGCTTAGCGTTGCCGCATCGTCGTTGGTGATCGTGTAGGTATGGGTACCTTGAATTGTCGAATCACCGTCGGCATCCTCGATCCGGAGGCCGGCACTTGGATTGGCGAGGGTGAGTTCGATGGTTTCGTCGAGTTCGACGATGCTTTCATCCGTGATGCTAAGAAGGATGTCGATCGCGAAGTCTAAGGTTCCATCGTAGGTGCCGGCAGGAATCGTGACGCTGGTGGTCAAGGTAAAGTCGTCGCCAACATCCGCTGATCCACCGGTGATCGTGACGTCGATGGTCTGATCTTCACTGATAACGCCGTCGACCAGCAGTTTGGGCAGCTTGCTGCCAGTGGTGGTCTCCAGATCCGAGGCGGTGGCGGAACTGAATTCCACCTCGCCCTGGAACTGGAAATTTGAAAGCGAATCGAGTTCGTCTTGCGTCAAGAAGGCGGCAGCTTGGCCGCCGAAACCAGCAACGGTCACAAGGTTCTCGGCCGCAGCAACCGCATCTTCGCGCGCATCGGCAAGAATCGTCAGCGTCATTAGCCGCACCGTTTCATGAGCGGGCACGGTCACGACAAATTCCCAGACGATGTTGTCATCGATCACATCAACGCTCGAAGGCAGCAGCCCGCCGGGGCCATGGATGAAGTGGATGATCGCGGGCGAACCGCTTTCATCGGCGTCGTCGGTTCCGATCCATTGATCGGAAATTTCCACATCGGTATCGTTGTCCGAGGTGTTGAAGACCGTTGTATCGCCGTCGGATCCCAGGTTGCCAACGATCCGGACGGTCGTGGTGATATCGGCACCGGTGGGATTTTCTAGCACTTCGATCGTGTGAGCGAAGTCGTGGATGCCAGTTGTGGGAACCGTGACTTCGCGGTACACCTTGAAAGCGGAAATCGTTTGAACATCTGTGACAAGCATCGACCCTGCATTTTTCAAAGTTGGCGAGGTGCGTGACGAAATGCTGGTAACATCGAGACTTTGTTCGGCTTGGAAGCTGACGGCACCTCTCGATTCTGCCTGGACGGTGATGACGTATGTTCCTGCTGGTAGCATCACCCAATCTTCGGCATCAACTTGCAAGTGACGATCTGAGGCTGACGGAGCTAGCTCCAGGGAATGTGAATGCGAATCTGAAGTAAATCGGCCTATATTCACCTGGTGGCTGTGGTTCCCAGCGTATGCCGTGTTCTGCGACAAATTGTTGATAGTTAGGTTGGGATCATAATGGTATGATTCAGTCAAAACGGGCACGAATTCGCCCGCTCGGCTAACAAAGCTATGAGAGTGACTGCCTTCAACCGATGTGATTGTATTAGGCGGGTCAACACTCACACTTTCTGAACTCGTTGATCCCACCAACTGAGGCAACTGATAGGGATTGGAAAATGTTGCTGAACTGGGTTCAGCAACACCATCGATGGAAAATCGCACCGCACCCGACCATGCTGAGTTATCTTGGGACAGTAGATTCAATTGTGAATCCATTAACACGACGGAGTCTTCCGTCAACGTGATTGTCGTTGTAAGCCCCGGAACATCTGTAAATGTTCCTGTCAGCGACCCGACAGGAGACGCAAGTTTTTCATCGCTTGTTGCGTGAATGAAACTCACAACATCGAGACTTTGCTCGGCTTGGAAGCTGACGGCACCTGTCGATTCTGCCTGGACCGTGATGACGTATGTTCCTGCTGGTAGCATCACCCAATCTTCGGCATCAACTTGCAAGTGACGATCTGAGGCTGACGGAGCTAGCTCCAGGGAATGTGAATGCGAATCTGAAGTAAGTCGGCCTATATTCACCTGGTGGCTGTGGTTCCCAGCGTATGCCGTGTTCTGCGACAAATTGTTGATAGTTAGGTTGGGATCATAATGGTATGATTCAGTCAAAACGGGCACGAATTCGCCCGCTCGGCTAACAAAGCTATGAGAGTGACTGCCTTCAACCGATGTGATTGTATTAGGCGGGTCAACACTCACACTTTCTGAACTCGTTGATCCCACCAACTGAGGCAACTGATAGGGATTGGAAAATGTTGCTGAACTGGGTTCAGCAACACCATCGATGGAAAATCGCACCGCACCCGACCATGCAGAGTTATCCTGGGACAGCAGGTTCAATTGTGAATCCAGCAGCACGACGGAGTCTTCCGTCAACGTGATTGTCGTTGTAAGCCCCGGAACATCTGTAAATGTTCCTGTCAGCGACCCAGCAGAGGAAACAGCCACCGATTGCACTGAAGACTGTTCCACAAGTGAAGGACCATAATCAATACCGTCAACTTGCAGGCGATTCAAACCGTCAAACGCATTGTTTGTTCCCTGCACCAGTTGCCCGGCACCGAAACCACCGAATTCGACGTCAAAGTCAAAGCCGTTGGGTGACGTGAGTGTGTGCGTCGTCGCACCGACCACAAAATCCGCGACAAAGTCACCTCCCGCAACACCATCACCGTCTCCGTCGATTGGATCGCCGCCGGGACCAAGCAGTGAATCCGTGCTCGTCAGGCGATAAACGCTTTCCGGCAAAGCGGCAAACGTGAGCGTTACGGAATCGCCGTTGTACGTTGGCGGGTCGATCGAGACCATGACATCATCGGCATTGCCCAACAAACCATCGTGTCCCACCGACTGCAACACAAACGGAGCCGTTCCAGCTCCCGCATCGACCGCGCGGCTGAAGTCGATCGTCAGTTCCGTGGTACCCGCAGCGATAACGCCCGCGGCCAGCGAGGGTGTCGTGCCGGTGATCGTGTTTGCGGCAACCGCAGTTAGAGTGTAGTTCGCGGCGTCACCACCGTAGCTGATTTGGAATAACGATGCTTCGGTCGCGAAAATCGCTCCCTCGCTGAGTCCCTGGAACACCGTCCCTGTCTCGTCCGCTCCGGCGTCACTGCGGATGTCAATGATCTGAAATGTTTCTCCTGCATCCGGGGATCCGGTAAGTGTGACCGAGAGTTTGCCACCCTGGTTGGACATCGCACTGGTTATAATTTTGTCTGAGTAACCAGCGTCTGTCCGGAGAATATCCACGTGGTACAGAGAACCCGCCAGAAGTTTCAGGGCCGAGGCCTGGATCGTACCAATTCCACTCGGACTGACAGCTCCGGGACTCAGCGTTCCGCCATCGGCAACGGTGATGAGTCCAGTGACCGTTTGGTTTCCGGCAAGCGTTCCTCCCGATGCGACGTGGACGTTTCCGTGAATCATGTCGCCGCCCGCTACTGTCGCTCCGTCTTGGATCGAGACTTGCCCATTAAGGTTGTCTCCATTGCTTAAATCGAACGTGCCTGAACTTAGTACGATGTTCCCCGTAATGTTCGAGCTAACCGATGTCGTCGTTCCCGAAGACAATTCGACGTTGCGATTCGTCGACTCAATGGGACTGTTCAGAATCAAATTCCCTGATGCTGCCAAGCGGACATCGAAATCGGTCAAAGTAATCGGCTGATTCACAGTGATTGAAGTCGCTTCGACAGCGAAGTCTGCAATTGCATTGATTGCCCCGTCGACGGCCACGTTAACATCGTCGGATCCTAGGAAATCCGCATCCACGTTCAGTGCCCCTGTGAACGCCGGGTCCAGCGATGCAATCGAAATCGTGTCGGTGCCGTCACCTCCACGAATGGTCAGTGATCCCGATGGATTCGGAAAGATCTGTTCTTCGAAATCGCCAATTGGACTGTAGAGTCGCATGACGCCAGGTTTGGTGGCATCTGTGGGATCGATGTCTTCCAAAACGGCAGATGTCACCCCCGCAGGCAATTCGAAAACCATGTCTTCGACTACCGAATTGAACTCAAAGGGCTCGAGTCCCAACCAGACTAGGGATACGATTTCGTCGCTGTCGGTAGGGTCGAAAACCGTCTGGCCGTCGGTGGCATTGGTGAGAGATACCGTTACGGTGTCGAAATCTCCACCGCTGACAATTGCCGAATCGAATCCTGTGCCTCCTCCGCCATCGAACGTGATCGTGTCGCTTCGATAAGTTCCTGCGGAGAAGTCGAGGAATAGCGTATCATCGATATCGTCTTGTCCCGTGAGCAATGCCTGCCATGGCTCGGTCTGGAATCCACCAAAGACCTCCACGTCATCTTCGATTACAAACACGTCCTCTTCGCTTAGTGCGACGACAAACTGATTCTCGGTCTGATCGGCAAGATGCGTCGCCGTATAATCGACGGCATCGTCGTTGATGATAAAGCCCGCTCCAACCTCGCGGCGCACGATGGCGTTTTCGGCGTCGAATAAGTTCAGCAGAAACCTTTCGTCCGCTTCGGCAACCTCGTCGCCACGAACGACAACGCTGACCGTTTGCTCGCCCGATTCACCTGGAGCCCAGTTCAACGTGCCACTGGTTGGCGTATAGTCGCCATCGGCAGCCTCCGCCGTATCGTCGTTCGTCTGGTATTCAACCGAGACAGGGAATTTTGACGCAGAGGTCAGCGAGACGGTGAAGTCAAAGGATGTCGTCCCGTCGTCGCCTTCGGTCTTTACGACATCGTTCACAAAGATGACGGGAACTTCGATGTCTCCAACGGGCGTATTGGCGACAGCCGTGTCAAGGGCCGCGCCCGCATAGGCCGCGAGCACGGTCGCGATATCCGTCGAACCGCCAGCAACGGCTTGTAAGTCCGTAGCCAGAGCGCCCTGCATCCATGCTTCCACCCGCACGATGTCTTCGACAAATGCGGCGTCCGTGGTGACGGGCAGGTCGCGAATCTTCAAATTGCCGCGTGCGATCAATGAAGCTGCACCATCAATCACGTCGGCCGAGAGTGTGATGCCGGTACGGAATCCGATTCCTTCAAGCAACGAACGTACGGTGGATTCATTCGCCAAGTCGATTTCTGAACCAGCATCCTGGATGCGCGAAGCGATCTCAGCGTAGGCCAGATCAACAAGCAAATTCGAGGGCGGAGCGCCAGGCGCGGCGGAGAACAGGCTTGCCGCGTCGACGGTGGCATTGAACAGTTCGGCGGAACGTGCATATCCGACTGCAGCATCCGCATTGCCATCCATCGTCGCCTCAAACAGGTCCAGTGTGTCGAGTTCCATGCCGTCAGGCATTCCCATCGACTGAACCACGCGCTCGCTTGCCTGTGGAATATCAAATCCCAGTTGCGTGAGATGCTGAATCGTCGACGAGATCGAACTGAGCAGTAACTGTCCGGGTACGGACGAGAACTGGCCGACGAATGGCAGTTGTGTTGCCCCATCGGTGCCACCGATTAGAACGAAGCGGCCTTCATCGAGATCCAGGGTCTCGTTGCCATCCACATCAAAAGCAGAATCGATATCAAGGGCAAAGCTTCCGTCCTGCAGGGTTGTCGTGACCGGTTCGGACGGTTCACCTTCGTCCTGAATACCATTGTCATTCAAGTCGAGATAATCGACGATTCCATTGAAATTGGCATCGAAGAAGGCAGTGCCGTCGACGATATAGCCTCCGTTGACCGCTAACTGTCCGTTGAAAATGCGGTCGGAGACGGGGATCTGCGACAGATTGATCGAGCTTCCGAACCCAGAGCGACAATCGCCAATCGTTTTTAAATTGATCCTTGGGTTCACGGCCAGCGTGCCGGAAACCGTCTCCGCGTTACTTGAACTGGAAGACAAGACTCGGCAGGCATCACTTGGAACGATGTAAACGGAGAATAGGTTTCTCGATTTGTCGGTTACGGCATTCTTTGTATTGCTTGAGAGGAACAGCAACAACCTTTCCCTGTTCTCGCTGCGGCTGTCATTTGTAATTCTGACCTGGAAGGACTTGATCGTCTCTCCCGGCTTAAAGGTCAGTGTCCTGTTGCGGAAATTATGGTCGCTGGTGGTTGCGGTCGAGTATCTTGAAATCCCAATCGGCACGGTGATCGTTTTGCCACTTGCCCTGGAAAGCCGGACCTCCACCCATGCCCCCTGGCCTTCTTTCCGCTCATACGATGTCACCTTAAACGAAGCAACTGGCTGGGCGTCGTCGTCATATACGCTAACGGTTTCTGACCTTTTAAGTTTCGATGATGTCGTAGCATTGGTGGGGGTTGCGATGCTGACTTTAACTTTTTCGGTGTATTCATCAATGCTGTCGTTCTTGGCTTTGATTGTGAATGTCTTGCTGGTTTGGCCGGGGCTGAACGTTACGCTTGATGGTCCTGTAAAATCTCTGTTGCGCCCCGCGGAAGAGCCCGCATAGGAGAGCGGAACCGTGACGGTACGGTTTGATGAGGCTGTCAGCCGCAACGTAATCGACGTGCTGGTTTGGTTTCGCTCACTGATGCTGGAACCTTCACCCATGTAGACGTAAGGATCATCGTCGCGGATCTTGAGCCGAAAATAATCTTGGTTTCCAATCTTCACGCCGTCGGAATTGGCGATTCTTACGTAGCCGTACTCGTCACCTTCGTTATGGGAGTCAGCATAAGGATCGACCGTGAGGGTCTTGCTTGTCTGTCCAGCAGTGAACGTGACCGAGGTCGTGCTAATATCGAAGTCGCGTGAACTGCCCGTCGACTTCACGCCCGTTGTGTACAGCAGTACGGTAACATCCGTTGCCGACGGAGGGGTTAGCGTCAGTGTTACCGTCTGCGGACCTGCATTTTCCCAAACCGTGGTTCCGCTCGACGAAAACTCTAAGATCGATGTATCGTCGTCGATGATGGTGCCCACAAATGAGCGTGTGGTACCCAGGACGGCATTTGTTGGTTCTCCTAGCCGTAGGGTGACGTTCTCGTTGTTTTCGTCGATGATGTCATCCAGGCCCGTCAGCGTGATAACGCCCTCCGTCTCTCCGGCAGCGATCACAATCGACCCAATTGGCGAGACGCTGTAATCGCCAGCTGTTACCTCGAGGCCGTTCACAAGAGTGTAAGGGACGGTTACCGGAAGTACATGTGGTTCCGATAGGCGCACCGTCGCCGCAAGCTGACCGCCGTTTTCGCTAAAACTACCTTGGCTCGCAGTAAAACTAACATTGGGGACGTCATTCTGTGGGATCGTAATCACGTGCGTCAGCGGATCACCGACGGCGGTAGAAAGCGTTGCTCCGATTGGCGTGCCAAGTTCTGCAACGATACGCTCGGTCAACTCCGGCGTTGTATCGTCAACGATCATCAAAGGAATCGAACCGCGAAGCGAACCGGCCGGAATCCAAATCTCAGGATCGGCGGCGATTGCGTAGTCGGTTCCGTTTGTTGCCGTACCCGACAACAGAATCGGTACGTGGATATCGACTTCGGATTCCGCCAAAATACGTGCTTCAATCACGATCGGACCCGCATCTTCCGCGGCGGTAACGCCCAATGTAAAGAACGACAATTCGGGGATTGCGTCGTTGTCGTTGATGGTCAGCGTTTGAACTGGCGTTGCACCTGGCGCTACACCAACGCCAGGCTGCATCGTTAGGACGACGGTGTTCGCCCCCTCGAATCGAAGGTCATCGTCGATAGCTAAAGTTAACGTACCCGTAGTGCTACCTGCAGGGAAAAAGAAGTTCGGGTCCGATGCGAAATAGTCGAAATTCAGATCGGCCGTGCCAGAGAACGTGACTGGCACCGTCGTATCAAACGGCAGCGGTTGGGCAAGCTGAGCCACAATCTGCACGACACCCGCGTCCTCGTCAGCCGATGCCGTCGCGTCGGAAAACGAAGCGGTTATCTTTTGGAAATTCCCGAAGTTCGCGTCAACGGCGATCTCACCGGATCCCAGTGTAAGTGAATGGAATCCAACCACGGGTGGAGTGGCATCGAGTTCCTGAAGCGAATAAGGATCGACCGTCACGGTTCCCACGGAACCGTCATCAGCGCTGTCGTAAACGGAATTCGCAATTTCAAGTGCCGATTGGGTTCCCCAGTAGTTGCCTGCTAGGTTGCGATCATTGACAGAGAGGTTCTGGGCGTTGAAGACGGTGTTGTCGAAGATGTTGTTGCTTGTGACTGCCGTTGTAAAATGTGACGTCAGTTCAAGTCCGATTTCGTTGCCAACGATGTTGTTGTTGCGCAACTGCGGACCGCCATACCCAGCAGAGGTAACGGCGATGCGATTTCCCGTGAACGTTGAGTATTCGATCAGCGTGTCGCTGCCGGTGTCGACTGCGATATCGTTGTTCTCGAACAATCCATTGACAACCTTATGACGCCCGGCACGATCGATCACCGTGCCGTTGTTGCGGAAAATCGAATCGTAAAAGGTACGGTCACCGTTTCTGGAAACCGAAGTGTTGTTTTCAAACAACGAACGGAAGACTTCGACGTCTCCGCCAGAATAGCCGCCGAAGACAAGCGAGTTGTGCCGGAACGTGCTGTCCGAAATGGTGGCTGGAATGATCGAATTGGTGCAGCATGAAACCTGGAACGCAGTATTGGCGTACTCCAGTGCGACGAAGCCCAGTTCCGCTGTGCCGCCGATCGTGTTTTCCAGTTGAATGCCGTTCCAGTCGTTCATCGCCGGAGTCGCCGACGAACTGGTCAGCAGGATGGGAGCGGCGTCGGTACCGACGGCATCTAGGTGGCCACGGACTGTCAGGCGGGTTCCGGAATCAAACAGCACCACGACGCCCGGATCGATGGAGAGCGTCGTATCGGGAAAGACCAAAACATCGCCAGTCACGCGAACCGGAGAATCGGCGAGGCTCCACGTTGTGTCTTCAAATAGCGCACCATTTACCGTTGCGGCGGTGGAGATCGTTGCGTGATCGATGGTCGTCGTTGCCGGTGCCGCCGGAGGTGCCGGAGTTTCCAACGCTGGCAACGACTGCTGCCAGGTGGCCTGTGGCACTTCACCAACGGAATAGGTCCCCGCCGCCAGATTGGTAAAGCTGTAGCTGCCGTCATCGGCCGTGGTGGTACTCGGCTCGCCGGTATCTTTCTGCCGATTGTTGTTGAGATCTAAGAAAATTGTCCAGTCCGACAGTCCTGGCTCTCCGGCATCCTGAATGCCGTCGGCATCAAGATCATCAAATTTGACGCCATGAATTTCGACGGGAGCGGGACGATCGGTTTCATGATGGCCGAAGTCGATATCGGTTATCGTGGACCCGCTGGTGGTGGAGAGGTCGACAAACCCGGTTGCCGGAAGGGTGTTGATCCAGCCAGCGCGTCCGACTTCGCGGAGCCGATAGGAGCCTGGGGTTAGGTTCGTAAAGGCGTAGGTCCCATCGGAAGCGGTCGCGACTCGGTGTTCGAAGTTGTCCAATTGGCCATTGTCGTTGGTGTCGATGTAAATCGTCCAACCCTCGAGGCCAGATTCGCCTGCGTCTTTGATGCCGTCGCCGTTAATGTCATCGAACTTAACACCGCTGATCGTCGTTAGTTGATAATTGCCAAAGTCAACGTTCGAAAGGGTTTCCCCATGTGACACGCTTACTGGAAAACTCCCCGCAAGCAATGGTGTCACCTCTGGCGCGGCAGTAAGAATGGGTTCGTAGGAAACGAGCCCGAGACCAACGTCCTCTCGAGCATCCTCAATGGTTGCGTTGATGCTGGCGCTGTCGGTCACACCCCAGTAATTGTTCGCTGCGACTTTGTTGTTGGTGCCGAAGGTTTTCAGGTTGAGAGTCGTATTGTTGTGGAACGAATTTCCTTCAACCGTAATCGCGTCGTTGCGGCCACTGCCCAGGATCGCTCCGATATCGTTGTTACTGATCTCGTTATTGTACAGCCGGGGCCCAGAATTAAAGGATGCTTCCACTCCGGTCGCATTTTCTGTGATCCGAGAATAATACACCGACATGTCCGACGCACCGGTGATTCCGATGGAGTTGTTTCGAAATGTGCTCGTCCAGACAGTCGTCCGTCCGCCGTCACGAATACCTGTCGTGTTGTTGGCGAATAATGAATCTGTGATTTGCTTGTCGACACTCGAAACGCCGTAAGTGTTGCTGTCGAAGACGGTGCGTTCAATGATAACCTTTGCACCAGAATAGCCGCCGACGCCCGACTGGTTATGGCGGAAAACGCTGTCCGAGATCACGGCAGGGGATGTGGTGCTGCAACATTCGACCTGAATCCCTGTACTGCTATATTCCAGCGTCACAAACTCCAGTACCACATGCCCCCCCTGCGTATTGCGTATATTGATTCCATTCCAGTCAGCTTTGGCCGGCGTGGCTGCGGATGATGTAAACAGAATCGGGTCGGCGCTCGTACCGACAGCTGACAACTCGCCCTCAACAACCAAGTGTGCACCAGCCGCAAACAAAACTTCTACACCGGGTTCGACCGTCAGAGTCGCGCCCGCAGAAATGGTGACGGGGGTGGTCACCAAGTAAGGCCCAGCCGCTTTTGTCCACGTCGTGTCTGCGGTGATATCGGTACTCAATGTAGTATTCGAAATCCCGGTACGCGCCAGAATCGGCGGATTCGGTTCGACGAGTCTGGCAGCCACCGGTGCTGGCAGACTGGCGACCCAGCCGGATTTACCGACTTCGACGATATCAAGCGATCCTGCGGGAACATTGCTAATCGTGTAAACGCCATCGCTGTCAGTTGTGTCGCTGATTTCTCCGGTATCGAGCACACGATTGCCATTGGTATCGACAAAGATTGTCCAGCCCGCCAAACCAGGCTCACCAGGATCGCGAACCCCATTCGCATTCAGGTCTTCAAATTTCGCACCCTTCACGACGTTTGGCATTGGAGTCAGTGTGACGTCGTTGCCGTCGCCTCCAAGGTAGGAAATCTGAAAGTTCCTACCGTCGATGCCAACGACACTTCCCTCTGCAAGGCCGTTAAAAGTTCCGGTGACACTGTCAGATCCAACGTTGTCGATGATCAGAAACGTGTCGGTTATCAGAGGCGCATAGGTTCGCGCGGCATCCAACGTGGCACCACCCAGATCCACCGTGCCATTGACAACAATTTGGTCATACTCGGTGCTGGCGGTTGCCCCGTCAATTTCGACGAAGAACGTTGAACCGGATGTAAGTCGGAGATCGCCCGTAGTGAGTCTGCCAGGACTGTTGCCTGGACTCAGCATGGCGGTGCTATTCAACTGCACTGCACCGTTAACTGTCCCTGAACCGCCGAGAGTTGTGCCGGAGGCGACGACGACATCACTTGCCGCAGGTCCATCGGCAAGGCTACCGTCAATATTCAGACGTCCACTTTGAACCGTGGTGACTCCGGTGTACGTATTCGCTCCTGACAGCGTGAATATACCTGAACCCTGCTTCACTAAACCGCCAGTGCCGCTGATCACACCATTGTAAGTGGAACTGCTTGCATCCCCCGTCGTCAGCGTACCACCGCCCAACGCGATCTCTCCGCCTCCGTTCTGACCACGCAGTCGACCAATTGTTTCATCGAAGCCGTTGAGGTCCAGTGTGGTGCCGGAGTTAACAGCGACTTCGCCCACGTCTGGAATTGCACCGGACGCGCCAATTCGGATTGAGCCAGCACTGATCCCAGTGCCACCGGTGTAGCTGTTGACACCGCTCAGAGTCAGAGTCCCAGAGCCATTCTGTGTCAGGTGACCGCCACCACGGATGACACCGCTGAAGGCTGTTGATTGGCCGTCGCCTCCATTTTGCAGACTGACAGATCCGTTGAGAACAACGTCACCTTCTCCAGCCAGTGAACCAATTCCATCGAAGCCTATGGCTGGATCCAGGCTGAGAGTCGCACCGGACGCAATCGCCACCGCGCTGCCATTGGGGATGGCACCGCCAAAGCCCCCGCTGTCGTAAAGAGTCCCCGCATTGATAGATGTCGCCCCTGAATAGGTGTTGCTGCCACTCAATGTCTGCGTGCCTGTCCCGATCTTCGTCAGACCACCACTACCACTGATGAGGCCACCAAAGTCATTGCTCAACTCGTTGCCACCGGTTGTCAGCGTTTGTGTTCCAAGATCAATCTCGCCAACGGTTCCCTGCAGCGAACCGATCGTTTCGTCGAAACCATCTAGAACGATGGTGGGGCTGTCGGATCCGATGAAAAGACGACTGGCATCGGGAATTGCATCCGCGGCATTCAGCCGCAGAGTCCCGCTTCCACTTACCGATGTCTGGCCGGACCACGCTCCAGTTCCCGAGAGCACAACGGAACTGTCCGCACCAAACGGGCGCAATCTGACTTCGTGTCCGGCGCCGTTGTCGGTGATGTTGCCAGAAACTGTCAGCACATGATTGGATTGCGAAAGGAACGTTGGGCTGTTCGCCAAAATTGTGGTTGGGCCACTTAACGTGCCAAATCCGGTAATTGTGGCACTCCCAATATTAAAGGGTTCTGCGGTTGTGACTCCGTTGAGGACGAGGGTCGCGCCGGAAGACAGGCTGGTGGCACCCGACGCTGCACCGAGGGCTTCGTCGTGAAAAATGTCGATCGTCCCTTCAAGGATTTGAGTGATTCCCGAGTAGGTATTGTCGCCAAGTAGCCGGACTCGCGAAACGGATCCTGTCTTGGTGATGCCGCCACTGCCACTAATCATGCCTGAAAGACTCATCATGCCGGGAATCGTCTCATCGTTCAGCGTGAGCGTGTGAGTGCCAAGATCGATCGTTCCCTGAATGTCCAGTGCACCATCTGTCTGAATCGTCTGAGAGCCGGTCAATTCCAGTGGTACGTTAAACGTGTTTGTGCCGGCAGACTGGTTGTCGATCCCATTGGCCAGTCCAATACTGTTGCCGGTGAGCGTGTAGCCGGCGTCAGTGAAGACGATCGAATCGAAAGCTGTACCGGTGGCGAAGTTGTTCGTGTTCGCTAATCGAGCCGCACCGCTAGGAAATTCAAGTTGGTCACCTGAAACAGGCGCTACGTTATTGGTCCAGTTGGCGGGCGTCGACCAGAAAGCGTCGTCGCCACCACCGTCCCAAACCACTGTCGCCAGCATCCGCCGATCTTCCAGTTGTTCGGCGAGCATTCGTCGTCGCCTCGGCGCCAATTGTGACTTATTGTTTCGCTTGCTTGAACGTTTTATTCGTGCCTGACTCATCGGATCGCTTTTCTAACCGTGTGCTGTGCCGCTTGGATTCCGTCATTGTCGTTCTGGAGGCTTTTCCACGTGCCGACGCAGTGGCATCGTTACGCGTACCGGTAACCCCCCTCAAAAGGTATTGGCGGATTTCTTTGCCGCAAAAACCACAAAATTCGGATTATCGTTAAAGCTGCCGCGTGGTGGCCGCCGGGTAGCCCGCAAGGGTGGACTTGCGTGCAGTATGGTGGTTTGCGTGCGGTTAGGTTGAAATACGTACATGCAAGTCAGCACCACCGATTTCGTGATCCGAGCAATACGAACGACTTGTCAGAGGTCAGTCGCATGAGCACTACTGCCGATGGATCGCCGCTAACCGACAATGAATTCCAGCGACTGCTGCGAGAAACACGCGCTGGTTGCGACGCGTCGTTGGGGAAACTGCTGGAGCCGCATCGTGAGCTTTTAACTCATGTTGCCCGGGCAAAGCTTGATTCGAAGATGCGAAAGAAGATGTCGGGCTCCGATTTGGTTCAAGACGCCTTCGCGGTGGCGACACGCGATTTTGGAGACTTTCGGGGCCAACGCCCTGAACTCCTCAACGCCTGGCTGTTAACGATTTTGAATCACCAGCTGATCGAAGGTTTTCGTCGGTTCAAGGTTTCCGAGAAACGGCGTCTACAGCGTGAATTGCCCGACGGGGAAAACTGTCTGAGCCAAACGGCAGATGACGGAGATTCGCCAAGTGCGGTGCTCTCTGCCAAAGAAGACGTGGCGCAACTGCTTGGCGCGATCGGACAATTGCCTGAAGAGCTACGCCAGATCGTACAGATGCGTTATCTCGACAACCGTACGTTTGATCAGATTGCGACAGAACTTAATCTGCCAACCTCCACCTGCCGACGTCGCTGGTTCGAAGCGATTCAAACGATTGGACACCAGATCGACGGTGCCGTGTGAGCGATTCCCGCAAAGACGTCGACGACCAAGCCCGCCGCGCAGCCGGATATGAACGTGCGCTCGCTTCGGATTCGGATCCAGTTGACGTTCGTTTTGAACAGGAACACGCCAAGACGGCCCGTGTGCTGCGGATGCTGAATACTGTTTTTGAGCGGGCCGAAGTGCCCCCGCCGGAACCTGTTCTGCCCGAGAAAATCGGACGCTTTGAAGTGTCGGGTTTGTTGGGACGCGGAGGGATGGGAACGGTCTATCAAGCGCGTGACCCCGAACTGGACCGTGACGTCGCGATCAAGGTGGCCCGCGTCGATGGCACTGACCCGGCCGAAATGCATCGTCGATTGCACCGCGAGGCGCGTGCGGTCGCGACGCTCGATCATCCCGGCATTGTTCCGGTCTATGAGATCGGGACGACCGATCAGGGACAGCGTTTTCTGGTGATGGCCCTGTGCGAGGGGGAGACGCTTGGGGCTTGGATCGAGCGGCAAACCGGCCCCATCGATCCGATACTTGCGGCGCGAACGATCGCTGACGTCGTCGATGCAGTTCAGTACGGCCACCAGCACAATGTGCTACACCGCGACCTAAAGCCGGCGAATGTTCTGTTGTTTCCCAACCGCGAGAACGGCGATTCCAACTCGCTGCCTTGGATCCCACGGGTGACCGATTTTGGGTTGGCATGCTCGATCGATCAGCGTCTAAAAGAAACCGGCAGCAGCGTCATGCTGGGCACCCCGCTGTATATGTCTCCCGAGCAAGCCCATGGAGGCGATGGAGAGGCAGGGCAGGCGACGGACATCTTTTCGATCGGGGCAATCTTGTACCATCTACTCACCGGATCGCCGCCATTTGCAGCGTCGAATTATCCGGCGGTATTGATGCGATTGCAGAACGACACGCCGGTGCCCATTTCGCAGGTGCTGCCAGAAATCGACAAGGATCTCGCCACGATTTGCATGAAGTGTCTGGAGAGAGTGCCTGAGGATCGGTACTCGCGTAGTGCGGATCTGGCCGCCGACCTACATCGATTTTTGGAGGGGGATGCCATCTCCGCACGCGCTCAGAGCCCGTGGCATCGATTGCGGCGGTGGAGCCAACGTCCCGCGCGGGTTTCCGATCTGTCGGCGGCGATCATCCTTGTCGTCTGCGCTCGGATTTTCTTTGGGATCGCAGGCTTGGTGGCGATTCCGATGTACGGTCAATCCGTCTTCAATCCGAGTGACATGGTTGAATCGTTGTTGGTCCATGGCTTGGTGATCATTCCGTGCGAGTTATGGACCATTTGGGCTGCGCGTCAAAACCAGCAACGTCGGCTCTCACCGGGTTTATATTGGATCGCGTATCTGCTTACGATCGCGTGGTGTTGCGTCACATGGATGATTGCCAGTGGCGTCTCGGGAGCGTCGTCATGGTACGATCGTAATCCCGATGCGCGTTTAATGACGTTCTTGATGATCAGTATCTTATATGGCGCCCAAACGATCTGTTGGTACCTCGCAGACTGGCGCAGGATAGAACCCGGGACGTCGCAACGACGCTGGCGGACCCTCAAACGCCTTGCCCTGATGGGACCGGTTCTCGCATTCGCAGCCGTGATGCTCTGGTAGCGTCTGGCTTGAGCCCAACGACGCGTCGCCATCGTTGTTCAACGACAATCAGCGTTCGACTTGAGGCCATGCCAAACGTTGTTTCAAAACAGCCAGTGAAATGCCACAAACGGTCCGTCGATCACCTCTGTTTCCGAAAGCCTTTGGCGTTTGCAAAGAAACGTCTCGTTGCCAGAGGAGCATCGATGCCGCAGTTGACGCAATGCCCATGCCACGCGACGGTGAAACAATCGCAACCGTCAATGTGAACGCCTCACGGTCATGCCCACCTGCAGGGCAAATGACGATCTCACCACGAGAACATTGTCCCCTGGGCGTGGCCCGGCTTGGCTTCATCGTTGGGTGCAAATTACCGAAGAGTGCCGCTTTGCGAGGCCTTCGGTTTGAAGGCCTCGCCGGACGGAAGCATCGGACGTGTCGCTACTTCGTCATGTCAATATCGAAGGAGTTGTCTCCCTGGGTGACTTCCAACTTGAGACCGCTTTGGCTTGGATCGCGGTACTTTTCGGGGATGTCTTTCACGGGGGCGATCTCGACAACCAGTTCCTCTTCCATCGACGGCGGCTGTTCGGGCGGAAGGACCGTCACGACGTAGCTGCCAGTTGGGATCGGCGTATTCGTTTTGTACTGCCCACCTTCCTGGAGCTCTTCGGAAATGCCCACACCAAGCTCGCTGCTGTAGAAGGTGACCACCCCTTGTTGGACAGGCTGCCCCGCGTAGGTGACGCGACCGCTGATCGTCCCCGAAGGATCTCCAGGGGAACTACCACAGCCGCTTACCCAAGGTAAAACCCCGATCCATACGATCACTGTGTAGAGAAACGCTGACGAACGACGGGTAGGGCATACTGCCACCATAAAATCACCTGAGCTTGAATTGTTTGTCGAACTTGCTGTGTTATTTGAAATGAATAGACAGCGCCCGGGTCGCCGCAATGGATGCGGCGACCGCAGCGCGCAAGTCAAAGTTTAGAACTCAGCAAGGACATTGCCGTCATCGCGGACAGAGAGTCGGCTGAGCGTGGTGAATTCCAATGTCTCAGCCAAGAAACGGACCGAACCGTCTGCCAGCAACACTTGGATACCGCCCGGGTGGAAGGAATTGAGAATGGTATTGCCAGCATAGGGCCTATCCGATTTTGGGACTGTATTGCCACCGGATTGCGCGGTTTTCGCATTGATCACGGAGGCCACCGTCGTGACGCCGGCGATGTGATGTGCCCCTGTCTTGGTCGATACGTCGCCGGAACTTGACCATCCGCGCCAGCCACCGTGGTAGTTGTTGCGATAGTCATTGGTTCCTACACGCCCCGATTGTTCGGCGACGAGAATCGCGTTGGACGTGCCATCGGTAATGTCGCGGAAGCTGAGTTCCTTCTCTGGGACAAGCACTCCCGTGTTGCAGTACACGCCGTACGAAGCTCCGGTTGAACAAACATTCGTGCGATTTGCCGGATCGGGAAACGCTCCGCTGATGCCGACGTAATCGTGGGTTTGCAGACGATCGTAATTGCACATGTTGCCTCCCGGTTCGTTGGATGGCAGGGCGCTCGAGGGACATTTATAGGTAGGCACCGTCAGGTCGATCAAAATCAAATTATTGCCGGTCGCCTGTTGTCCGTAGCTGCTGCTAGAATTGCATCCCGATAGCACATGGGCACCCTGGTCAACTTGGTCGTAAAGGTTCTCCTCTTCCAGTCCTGGTAAGATATAAAAACGCCAGTTGGGCCCGTTGGATCGCGACGCTCCGTTAGGGAATTTCCTGTAGGTGTCGTGGTGATTGTGCAGCGCCAGTCCCTGCTGCTTGAGATTGTTGCTGCATTGCATCCGCCGCGCCGCTTCCCGAGCTGCCTGCACAGCTGGCAAAAGCAGCCCAACCAAGATTCCAATAATGGCAATAACAACAAGTAGTTCTACTAGCGTAAAGCCGACGCGCATCGGTTGAGAGTGTTTCATCGCTTCATCCTTCCGGAACTAAACACGTGAACAAAAGGGCACAGCCAATCAGCAAGGCAATTACCCTAGAAGAAAAGGTAGATTAAAAGACTGACAGGCAGATGTCAAATAATCTTGCATCTTGTTGGCTGGGAGTGTTTGTCCATAAGGAGGTCTTTCGTTGACATGTCCGTTGACATTAATGGGACCCCACCGTGGCCTGGAGCCCAGTGCCTAAGGGCGACGTTTGGTAGATCGAAGCATGCAGCCGCACGCGAACCTTCCCATTGTCGGACAGCGTTCCAGTTTTTGGTGGCTTGTTGGCAAGCGAGAGTAAACCTCAGGGCTGCTAAGTGTTTGTGCTTAGAGCCGGACAGAAAACCGCGTTTCTAAAATGCGGTGCCAATCCAACGGGAGGTTTCGCTGTTCGCTTCTAAAAAAGTGTCTTCTCTGCGCTCTCTGCGGCTCTGCGTTAAAGTTTCCCTTTTTGCTACACACGGCGATTCTTTCGAGGAGCACGGGGTGATTGAAACGCAGGTCCGCCGAGGTTTTGCAATGCGAGCATCGGCAGGCTTCATCGCTTGTCCGCTTCTTAGGCAAATTTGCCGGCTCCCGCTCGCGTGGCGTTGCCCAAGGGAACCGGACGCAATCGCATGCCGGTTGATTCCTCGAATTGAAACAACGATTTAGCGTGGGTCCGAGACAGTGCCCACCCCACCGAACACCGGCGGATACGGTAGAATTCCATCCCACAGGCATCCGCACGAATTGAAGAAACGTAGCCGTTAAGGAATCCTTTCGCGTGACGTGTCCACGCGAATCACGCAGACGGTTGGTAAACGAAAATCGGCGACGCCCGCACTTACCTGAAGTCCGCCGCCCCCGAAACGAAGCTGTGACAAACGAAGCATGAATCTGCAAACACGACTCTTCCACATGGTGCTGCTTGCCACCCTCGTCACCAACCTCGCGGCGAGTGAACCCAACGGATCACCCGCTGACAAAAACGGAGCTGTTGTCGACGCGGTGCCTCGCGGAGGGGAGCGCCGAGACGGCGAACGTGCTGCGGGCTCGCCTGTCTACCTGGCGGCGAACGAGATGTCGATCGCGACGGGCAAACCCTCGTTGGTGCTGATGTCCAGCGGATCCACTCACATTCCCATCTGGTCGCTTTCGGGTGGCACAACGGGGCAGTCGGTCGCTGGAATCGTGAGCGGATTCCCGAACGACTGTGTCGCGGTGAAAGTCGAGATTTTTGTCACGACGACAGATCCGACAACCCGCCCCGAATACAACGACGTCTACCGAGTCCATCTGTCGCAGATGGTGGAGGATGCCCCGTTCACCGACAAGTATTTTTTGGGCAAGCCCGTTCCAACTGCGCTTCCCGCCGCGCCGTTTTACTCTCGAACGATCGTGCTGGAATCGTATTACGAAGTCGATCCGCAAGCTCCGTTGACGGTGCGGATCCAGCGGGAACCGGGCGATCCTAACGATTCGTTCACGCGGCCCGCGGGCCTAGCCATGGTCAAGGTGACGCCGCTGAAGGCACTTGCCGAGCCACACGTCGTGCAAGACGTAAGCGGCTACAACTCGTGGCCGATGATCCAGGCGATCGGCGAGAAACTTGTCTGCGTTTACAGCCGAGGCACAGCTCATTCGATCAAAGAGGATGTCCGCGCCGTCTTCGCACGCACCTCCAACGATGGCGGAAAAACATGGACGGCGGAGTCGACTGTCGCCGACACGCCGGGAGATGGAGAGGTCACCGTCGCCAAGGGACTCGATTCCACGGGAGCGATGCTGCTGTGGGTGCGGCGAATTGGGAAGCAGTGGAACCACGACCTCTATCGAACCACCGATGGGGTGACCTTCACGCGCGTCGCGACGCCGGAGCTTGCGGTGCAGCCGATGCAAATCACGGACGTCTTCGCGGTTCCCACGGTCGGGCTGATGTCGCTGTGGTTCGCGGGAGACTACAGCGACGCTGCGACGCAATCATGGGGAACGATGACCAGCCGCGACGACGGAGTCACGTGGACGCAGACCACCATCGAATCGGGATTGACCAAAGCGGATTGGCCGACCGAACCCTCGGCGGTTTATCTGGGCGACGGCAGGATCCTGGCTGTGGGAAGGACGGAGATCGCGCAGGGGCAATTCCAGCTGATCTCGACCGATTACGGAGCGACTTGGAAGCGTTCCCAAACCAACATCCTCGATGTCCGAGCCTCCACGCCCAGCTTGATCCTGGACGCCGAAACGGGTTTGCTGAGCAATTATTATTACGAACGTGGCAGAGGAATCTTGCGGCGCCGAGTCGTCGATCCCGACCGCGTGTTCGACCATCCGCTCGCCTGGCCAGCATCGGAGGCAGTCGCCATCGCGAGTCCCATCGCATGGGATTCGGGGAACGCAAACGCCACCGTGATCGGAAGCCAACACTACGTTGCTTTCTATTCCGGCGAGGCTCCCGACACGTCCGTTCTCGTTTCGGAGCTCCCGGCACCAACTGCATCGAATTCGCATTCACTCCGACCGCGTCCCGGATCGACGCGGAAATAGAAATAGAGGGACAGCTTCCAACGATTTTAATTCCGCTCGTCCGATCGATTGAGCGGCGGGGGGATCTAAGCGTATTGAACCCCGGGTGACAGACTGTCGCGAACGGGGGACAATAGCACTTGCAGATTCAGGCACGCGTTGTGCTATGTTAGCGTTTGGGGCATTCGCGGTGCTTGGAATGACGTTTTCCGAGCACCGGCATGATGGCCTCCTGCCACGCAGATTTCCGGCGGCGCTGAACGCCGCGATCGACTTCGAAAAAGCAGCCTGCCGATGCCGTACTCCCACCTCCGCGATGGGTCCCTCAACGACGTCTTCTTTCGTATCGTCGCCAACTCGACCTATGATTGGGAAAGTTGGCACGATCCGCACGGGAAATTGGTCTGGGTCAACGATGCGGTGAAACGGGTGACTGGGTATACGTCGCAGCAGTGCATGGCGATGACCGATTATCCGTTGCCAATCGTCGCTGAAAAAGATCGTCCGCGGATTCAAAGGATGCTCGACGATGCGGTTGCGGGAAAGTCGCACAACGATCTCGAGTTCGAGATCCTCACCTGCGACGGGCAAGCGCGCTGGATGGCCGTTTCTTGGCAGTCGATGTATGCCGACGACGGCAAACATCTCGGCTTTCGTACCAGCGTTCGCGACATCACCGATCGTCAGGGACTCAAGGACCAATTGCGGCTCTACACCGAACACCTGGAACAATTGGTGCAAGAGCGGACCGGACGGATCGCACAACTGGAGAAACATCGCCAGCAGATGGAGAAACTTGCCGCCTTGGGCGAACTTGCCGCTGGCGTTGCCCACGAAGTCAACAATCCGTTGGCTGGGATTCGCAATGCGTTCGCTCTGTTCCGCGACAGTTTGACGCCTGAGCACGAGCATTACGATCTGTTGGAGTTGGTCGACAAGGAGATCGAACGGATCAGTTCGATCATTCACCAGATGTATCAACTTTATCGCCGCAGCCCCCAACAGTCGTTTGAGTTTTCGATCGAAAAGTCGATCCGCGACGTGGCGACGTTATGCGATCCGATCGCGCGGCGACATCAGGTGACGCTGGTTACCGATTTTGATACCGAAGGAGAGATCGTCCGTTTGCCCGAAGGGGAATTGAAGCAGGTCCTGTTCAATCTGATTCGCAACGCGATCCAAGCCTCGCAGCCGCAGCAATCGGTTAAGCTCTCTTTGGAGGCCGAACCGGACAAGGTGCGAATCCTTGTCAGCGATGCGGGGTGTGGTATCGGTGAAGCCTCGCTGAATCATATTTTCGAACCCTTTTTCACCACCAAAAGCGAATTGAAGGAAGGCATGGGGCTAGGGTTGTCGGTGTCGCGAAACTTTGTCGAAGGGATGAACGGTAGCCTGACGGTACAATCTCGCGTCGGGCACGGCAGCACGTTTGCGGTGACGTTGCCTCGGAGGATAGAAACAGCATGACCAACCCGACCCAGAAAATTCTTGTCGCCGATGACGAACCGCTCTACCTGAGGACCACTGGCGATCTGCTTCGCAAGGCCGGCTATGCATGTGTCTGCGTTTCCAATGCGACCGAAGCGATGCGGCGGTTGCGTGAAGAATCGTTCGACCTCGTGTTGTCGGATCTCAGTATGCCGGGCAATTTCAAGCTGGAACTGCTGCACGATCAACGCAACCACCGCCCGACAGTCCCGATCGTAGTGATCACCGGCGTGCCGACGCTCCCTTCGGCGATCGAAAGCATTCGCTTGGGGATCACCGATTATCTGTTGAAGCCTGTCAAGTTCGAAGACCTTTTGGCCTGTGTACGACGTGTGCTCGCCAGCGCTGAAAACAAATCGACGCGTCCCCCCGTTCCGGTGCGCGGTCGCGATGAATTGGAAACGTTGTTCCCGCATATGATCGGCAAAAGCGAACCGATGTTGGAACTGTTCGAGATCATCGACCGCGTGGCTCCCACCGACACCAATGTCTTGATCACTGGCGAGAGCGGTACGGGGAAAGAGATTGTCGCCAGTACGATTCATTCGCACAGCCATCGCAGCGACGGCAAGTTCCAAGTCATCGACTGCACCGCGGTTCCCGAATCGTTGTTCGAATCGATGCTGTTTGGGCACAAGCGAGGGTCGTTTACCGGCGCGGTCGGCGAGGCCGAAGGGCTGTTGAAACAATGCGATGGCGGAACGGCGTTCATCGATGAACTGGGCGAACTCCCCGTGGCCCTGCAAGCAAAACTGTTGAGAGCCGTCCAGGAGCAGACCTTCATTCCCGTCGGCAGCCACACGCCGGTGACCGTCGATACGCGGTTTGTTTGTGCCACCAACCGCGATTTGGAAATGGAAGTCGCCGCGGGACGCTTTCGCCAGGATCTGTATTACCGCTTGGGAGTGATCCATATCGAAATGCCACCATTGCGAAATCGCGGCAACGATATCTTGCTGCTCGCCGATGCGCTGTTGGATAGCTTGCGTCCGCCGAATTCGGCTGTCGAAGGTTTTTCCGACGACGCCCGCGAAGCGCTGCTGCAATACGACTGGCCGGGAAACATCCGCGAGCTTCGCAATCTCATCGAACGCGCGCTCACGCTGGCCCCTGGCCCACTCGTGACCACCGCCGATTTGCCCGGAAAAGTGCACTCCTCATCCGCCTCCGGTTCGCATTTCAGCGTCCTTCGGGAGCACGTATCGTCGCTCGATGCATCCCCCTCCCCCACCGCAACTCTACCCGCCGCGCTCTCTAACGCGTCGCGCGAGGAAGCGATGGAAGCGGCCGAGTACCAGTATCTGGTTGGTTTGATGGAAATCCACGCCGGCAACGTTTCCGAAGCGGCGCGACAAGCGGGGCTGTCGCGGCAAGGCCTGCACAAACTGCTCAAAAAACATGACATCAATGCGGCGCAGTTTCGCTCCTAAGCCACGGCCGATCGAATTCCACGCCGCGGGGCTGATGGACCGCCGCGAATCGTGATGCGGAAGCATATTTGCCTAGTACTGCACGCGATGCGTCGGCGTTGGTCGGCCCGGTCGAAAGCTTTCCAATTGCTCCACATCCGCTTGGGCGGAGAAGATCGCCGCGGTGGCGGAGACCGCTGCGTCGACCAATTGCCGCAGTTCCTCGGGGGCCAGCCGAACGCGCGCGTTGATGATTGCTGTCGCCTTCGCCGCGTTCGCTGCGCTGGAAACCGACAGCACCGTCGCAGAATCGCTGTCGATCAGATTGGCGACGCTGACATCGTCGTTGCCGCTGCAGAGTACCTTTAGGTGGCCTGGTTCGGCGCCGACCTTTGACAAGCTTTGTCGCAGATGCTCGACAAGTTCAACGGCAACGCGATCCAAGGGCATCGGCGACGGGCTTTCAAAGACGGCCGTGGCGTTCAACCAGCCAAGCTCCGCTTCGCCATCGGCGTAGACGTCGTAATCGACCTCCATCGTGGCCTCGCGCGGCGAAGCGAGTTGTTGAAACGCTTCGTACAACGCGTCCAGGTTCTCGCCCGTCTTGGCCGAGATGCAAATCACTTGACGCCCCGGATACTGTTCGTCGACGCGAGCCTTCAGTTCGTCGACTTCCCCGTCGGACAGTTCGTCGATCCGGTTCAGTAGAATGATCTCCGATTCTTCCAACTGCTTGCGGAAGATGTATTCCGCCTTTTCCGAAAACCCACCGCCAGTTCCCGAAAGGATCTTCAAGCCGTGCTTCGGTTTTAAGATCACGGCGTAGGGGCTGTGAACGAATTTTTCGCCCAACCGCTCCATCATCGGAATCGCGATCGTGGCGATCAGATCGGTGCAACTGCCAACCGGTTCGGCAAGGATCACGTCGGGGCGACGACGCGATTCGAATTCGTCCATCGCGTCGGTCAGCCCGTCGAAGTTGCAGCAGAAGCAGGAGCCGGCGACCTCGTTGACTTCAAAGCCTTGGCTCTTCAACAGCTCCGTATCGACCAGCCCTGCGGCTTGATCGTTGGTCACGATGCAAACGTGTTTGCCATCGGCTTGAAAACGCCGGGCCAGCTGTTGAATCAGCGTCGTTTTACCAGCGCCAAGAAAGCCGCCGATCATGATGAAACGGATAGGGGATGTCATCGTGAGAACCTCAACGCATACAGGGCGTAATCAAGCGGGCCTTGGAGTGGCGTTTGAATAATGCTGCCGGAAATTGAAAGTATCTAAGCACCGACATTCTCACGAACGTCAGAATGATTGTCAATCATTCAGTCTCCTGATGCAGGGCCCATATCCAACTTGCAGCAACCGAAGTCCAACGCGCCGCGCCGTGTTTTCGCCTGGCCGCCCAGAACACCTTGGTTCAGTGAGTAATAGATAAACTTCCCCTCGCGCTGGGTGGTGACAAGGTTCGCGTGGTAGAGCACGCGCAGATGGTGCGAAACGGTCCCGATCTCTTGGTCGAGCGCCAACGCGAGGTCGGAAACACTCAACGGGCCTGATTGCAGCGCGCGGACGATTTGCAACCGCAGCGAATCCGCTATCGCCTTGAGGTAAACAGCACAACGGTCTTCGTCGGAGGGATTTGAATTTGCCACAGATCGGTTCCTGCGTGAGTGAGTGCATTGCGGCCTGGCAATTTATCAGAATATCAGTTCTGCGTTGAGGACGCGAAGTCGCGATACCCCGGCGGTTTGTGATGTTAGTCTGCAGCCTGCCTCCGGTCCGATCGACGCACTCGACGATGCTTTGACGGGGTGCCTTTCGAACGCAATTATTGACTCTTTCCGAAGCGTCCGCCGGAAAGTTTTATCCGGCCGCTCGACACTCAAACGCGGGCAACTGAGACTCACTTTCAAGACCACGGAATATATCGAAAAACCAGCGGATAACGCCATTTTCTGGTCTTCTGCTTGGCCTGTAATCTCGATAGGCTTCAAGTGTACCCCAACGATTACAGACTGCTTCCAGCTCAAAAGGAAACTCATCATGGCAAGCCAAGAACTGATCACCCAACTGAACGAAATTCTCAAGCACGAATGGACCGGCGTCGCACAATACTCGCAGGCCGGATTCATCATTGAAGGTGTCTGGCGCGAAGTTTACGCCGACCGTTTTCTCGGCGACGCGAAGGAATCGTTTGGCCACGCGCAACTGGTCGGCGACAAGATCGTCGCATTGGGTGGCGTGCCCGTTGCAACTCGCAACGAGATCCGACAATCGCGCGACCTGCAAGAGGTTCTGCAGTTCAGCCTGGAATTCGAAGCCAAGGCGGTAGAAATGTACGAAAAAGCCTTGGAACTCGCTGAAGGAAATCGCCCCTTGGTGATCTTCCTGGAAGATATCCTCAAGGACGAACAAGAGGGCGTGGACGAATACACCAAGCTGCTGCGTAATTCGTCAGCTGCCGGTGCCGCTGCGACCCACTCGGCCAAGAAGTCCGGCTAAGCAATCCGGCCTTGCAGAAAAAGAACCGCGGCGAGGGTTAGCCTACGCGACTGGCCGCGGCTTCGCTGAAACTGAGTACCGCTGGCGACGCTCCACCGCTCCGACAGGGGCGTTGCAGTTTGCGAGCGGTATTGCTGGTCAGAGCCATCTTTAATCCGGGCAATTGCTCCGGCTCGATCGCAATGCAGCTTTGCGTGAACCAGCCTACATCTTGAGAAAACGTTTCTTGACGCAGCACCAAGCGGTCTGCGTCGCCATCGCATCGTTGAATAGCAACGACCAAGCGGTGACGTTCATCGTCGGTCGGGAAGACGTTTAAGAGGGTTTCGTTACTCAAGGGAATCGCCATTTGGGATCTGTTGATAACCGGTCTCAATATCACCATGGTATCCAGTCCAAGCCAGCCGTCAACGAGCGGCCGACTCGTGACTGGAATTATTTTGGAAATCATGTGAAAAGTCCCCCCCGACACGGCAGCGATGCTGCCGGTCGCAAGGAATCTCGCGATCAATAGGGGAGTTCGCGGAGGTAGATGTTCTTGAAGAACAGCTCGCTGCCATGGTGTTGCAGTTCGATCTGGTCCGCTCGGGCGAGCGGTTCCTTGCCGGTCTTGTCCCAGTAATTTTCCAGCGCCACGCGATCGACGATCAGTTTTTTGTTCAGCCAGATGCTGACCTTTTCGCCCACCATGCGAATGAAAAACGTGTTCCATTGCCCCGGCGGATTGTCGGCCAGCGTGGTGGGAGCGTTTCGCCAACGCTTGTTGTTCCAAAGTCCTCCCGAACCGAGATTGCGGCCGTTGCGGTAGGCGGCGACCCATGCGAGGGCGTCGGCGGGAGGCGACTGGCCCGGTTTCACGCGTGGATCCCAGGGGTCCCAGATTTGAACTTGCGGCGTGCCTCGCAGATACAGACCCGAATCGGCTCCGGGGGGAATCTTCCAATCGATGTACATTTCAAAGTCGCCGTAGTCTTTGTCGGTACACAGGCTTTGTCCCTTGCCGTCGTAGGTCAGCACGCCATCGACGACGCTCCAGTGCGCCCGCATGACCTCGTCGGCCGCCGCTTGGGCCGCTTCCAGTTCCTTGCCCGCTAGTGCACGGCGGCGATTGGCATTGCCATCGGCGAGCCCCTTCCAGCCGCTGAGGTCTTTGCCGTTGAACAGGCTGACAAAACCTGGCGGCGGTGTGTTGTCGACTTTCGATGTGGCAATGGGGGGCGAGACGCTGTAATCGGCGATCTTCAGGTTGCGGAATTCGACGTGGTCGTTGTGCCCGGACAGCACCAGATGGCCTTTGCGAACATCCTTGCCTGGATGCGATTTGCCATCGATCGGCATTTGGTCGTCCAGGAAGACGTCGACGATGACCGCTCCGTTAAGGATCACGATGATGTGGTCTTCGATCGCGACAATCGTCTGCGTGTTCCATTGGCCAACCGGTTTCAGGTACCCTGTTTTTGCGGGGAAGATGCCGTAAACCGAACCATGGACCTGCCACGGCTTCAGTTTGTTGATGCGTTGCGTTTTCCCATTTCCCAGATCGATCTGTGCGTTGTATTTGTCACCGTCGTGATCGAGGATTTGAATCTCCATCCCGTCGGTCGATGGGTGCCCACCGGCGGGAACTCGAATCCCGATTCCGTTGTTGCCGCTGGGTTCCAACTTGAATTCGAACTGGAACGCAAAGTCACCGTACTCCTTCTCGCTGAGCAGCAGTTTGGCTCCTTTCTGACAAACCAATACGCCATCCTGGGCAACATAGCCCTTGGTGTCTCCCTGCCAACCGGTCAGATCTTTGCCGTTAAATAGCTCCGTCCAGGTCGCCGCATCGGTGAGCCGGGCAGCGACCGCTTGGGCCGCCGTCACGTTCGGATCGGGCTTGGCCTCCTTTGCGATCGCCGAACCGGCAACCAGGCTGATGTAGAGCCAAGCGAACTGCCACCGCTTCAAGCTGGTCAGCTTCCCAAGCCAGGAAGACTTGGTCGGCGAAGTCGATGCAGAGTGTGGGGCTGGGGGGAGCGAGACGCCGGGGATGCGGAACCTATTCATGGCAGCAAATCTTGGGCAGCAGGGTGGGCAATTAGTTCAGGTGGGAGAGGGCGGAGCGAAGTCCCCGCTGGAGAGCAAGTATAGCAAGTTCTCGCCCAATTACCGAAACCAGAGTCTAAAAAGAGGCTCTCTCGTGACAGAGAAAAACTCGTCTCCTTCTGGAGCCGATTTCTCTATAAACTGGGGAATAGGTCCCCACCTTCCATCCATTGTTCTCGAACTC
This sequence comes from Rosistilla ulvae, assembly GCF_007741475.1. Lineage (NCBI taxonomy): Bacteria > Pseudomonadati > Planctomycetota > Planctomycetia > Pirellulales > Pirellulaceae > Rosistilla > Rosistilla ulvae. The sequence continues at coordinate 2,918,642 of NZ_CP036261.1, forward strand.
GTTCCCAACACGGTCCAAGATGTTGCTTCAAATATTGCTGGCCATTGCCCTGTCGGTCATCGCCCTTCACGCTCTGTTGGTACTGGCGATTTTTCTGCAATGGGAATGGTTTGTTCGTCTCTACTTCCGCGGATTGTTCGCCTGTCTCTATCGCAAGCGGGTTGTCGGACTCGAGAACCTACCTGCCGAAGGGGGATATCTGTTGTGTTCGAATCACGTCTCGTGGCTCGACGGATCGTTGATGTTATGGTTCATCCCGCGGCCGGTTCATTTTATCGTCGACGCCAGCAACTTTCGCGGCAAGTTCATGTTTGCGTTGGGGAAGGTGTTCGATTCGATCATGATGACCAGCAGCCCCAAATCGATCGCGCGGGCGCTGAAGGCAGGCCGCGACGGTCTCAATCATGGCAAGGTGATCGGCCTGTTTCCCGAAGGAGGAATTTCACGCAACGGACAACTGCAAGCCTTCCGTCCCGGCATGGAGAAGATCCTCAAGGGGACCGAAGCCCCGATCGTCCCCGTCTATTTGGATGGCATGTGGGGGAGCATCTTCAGCAATTCGGGCGGCCGGTTTTTGTGGAAAATGCCGCAACTAACGCGTCGTACGCTGACCCTCCACATCGGCAAACCGTTGCCCACGCAGACGCCTGTTGCGACGGTCCGCGAGAAGGTGCAGCAATTAAACGCCCAGGCGTACAAGCAGATTGGTACACGACAACCCATTTTGACGCGTCGGTTGATCCGGTCGTTGCGTGGCAGTGGCCGTGGCATCAAGTCGGCTGATTCGACGGGGGCGGAACTCAGTGGCAAGACGTTGCTGGTACGGATCCTGGCGCTCCGAAAGATGTTGCGTCGCGAAGTGCTGGACGACAAAGAAATCAATGTTGGGATCTTGCTTCCCCCCAGCGTTCCTGCCGTCGCTGTCAACTTTGCGATGGCGATCGATCGGCGCGTGGGTGTGAATCTGAACTACACCGTGTCGTCGGACGTGATGAACAAGTGCATTCACACCGCCGGGATCAAGCATGTGCTGACAAGTCGCCGATTCATGGAGAAGTTCGATTTCAAGCTGGATGCGGAGATGGTCTACCTGGAGGACATCAAGGATCGCGTCGGATGGATGGATAAACTGTCTGGCCTGCTTGGCGGCTTTGTGTTTCCGGCGCGGCTCACCGAATGGTTGCTGGGATTGCAAAATGTCAGCGGCGACGACATCCTGACGGTGATTTTTACGTCTGGTTCTACCGGAACGCCCAAGGGGGTGATGCTGACGTATGCCAACATCGGCCACAACGTCGATGCGATCGACTGTGTGGTGCGACTGAGAAAAGAAGATTCGGTGTTGGGAGTCCTGCCGTTCTTCCATTCGTTTGGCTATGCCGTCACGCTGTGGGGCGTGAACACCTTGTCGTCCGCGGGGGTCTACCACTTCAACCCGCTGGATGCCAAGCAGGTTGGTAAAATGGCTGAGAAATACAAAGCGACGGTGATGCTGGGGACACCGACCTTCCTGCGTGGATATCTACGGCGGATCGAGCCCGAGCAGTTTAAGTGGCTGGATGTCGTGGTCGTTGGTGCTGAGAAGATGCCGATCGCGCTTGCCGATCAGTTCGAGAAACGCTTTGGTGTCCGTCCGGTGGAAGGTTACGGCGCGACCGAGTTGAGCCCGCTGGTCTCGGTCAATGTGCCACCCTCGCGAAGCGTCGAGAAATTTCAGATCGATTGTCGCGAGTGTTCGGTCGGACGACCGGTCAATGGCGTTGCGGCCAAAGTCATCTCAGCCGATGACGGAGAGGACTTGCCGGTGGGCACCGATGGCTTGCTGATGATCAGCGGTGCAAATGTAATGAAGGGTTACATGGGGCGCGAGGACCTAACCTGCGAAGCGATTCGCGATGGCTGGTACGCCACCGGCGACGTGGCCAAGATCGACAAAGAGGGCTTTATTCACATCACCGGACGGGTCAGTCGGTTTTCGAAGATCGGAGGGGAAATGGTCCCGCACATTCAAGTGGAAGAGGAGCTGGCAGTTGCGTTTTGCGAAGGGGATGACGATGATGCGATTCGCGTCATGGTGACGTCCGTTCCCGACGAGAAGAAAGGGGAGCGCTTGATCGTCCTGCATTTGCCCAGCGAGAAGCAGCCCGATGAATTGCGGAAGCATTTGGTCGCTGCCGGTCTGCCCAATATCTACATCCCTTCGCAAGACAGCTTTCTTGAGGTCGCCGAGATCCCGTTGCTGGGGACGGGGAAGCTTGATCTGAAGGGGGCTCAGGATCTGGCCTTGGAGCTAACGGCGGCGGTGGCTCGCTGACCCCAGATCGGACAAACGTTGATACGAAAAGAGCCGACTCGTTTGCCGAGTCGGCTCTTTCGATTTGCTTGACCAGCCTAACTCATACGAGATGATTAGCTAGCGTCGTCGTTGTCGTCGAGTGCCAATGGGATGGCGATTGCAGCGGCGATAACAACAGCCCATGTCAGTGGGTTGGTCGCAATACGCTTCAGCAGGCTGAAACGCCCGTTGGATTGGCCGCGCGAGATGCCTTCGCTGTCGATGACCTGAACGACACCTTCGACCGAACCGGCAGGAGCGTCGGCGGCGTGCAGTCGAACCGTTTGAACGCCAGCGTAGCTAGCAACTTGGTAGATGCCTGGGGCAACGTCAGCGACTTCGTAGCGCCCGTCAGCAGCGGTATCCAGCTGAGCAACGATCTTGCCTTGCTGTCCTACAACGACAGGTGCTCCGGCGACAGGTCGACCGTTGTGGTCGACGATTGCACCACGCAGTTTGCTGGCGGCACCCAAGCGGACATTTTTGATGTCTTGGCTAACTTTGACGCCATCAACGATTTGAGTCGTCCGTGACGCTGCCATCGCGGGATGTGGGACGGCGATCGCCGCACAGGTCACGATCGTGACAATTGTCTTTAATAGTTTGCTGTTTCGCATTGGATTTACTGCTCTGTTTTTAATCGTAGGTCGGATAGCCACCCTGCTTGCATTAACAACAATGGAAAGGTCGACCGATCCGTCGGCCAAACCTCTCGCTGCAGTGCAAACAACTGTGTTCGATTTTTCGTATGCGTTCCACATAGTGCCCTATGTATTATTAGGAGATCGACCGACAGCCAAAACTCGTTTGAATGAACTTTGACAATCAACGCTCCAGCTTTGCATTTCCGCCTTTCAGGGGGCTGGTTGTGACGGTTGTAGCGGTTTTTCGGCGTTGCGATGCCTGGCTGGATCGGCCGACAGAGGCATGGAGGCTTTCAAGATTTGTTCGTCTGGGCAGCTTGGTTGGGACCGGGAGAGTTTGCCGCCCGCCGCAGCACTCGCATTCCTTCACCGTCTCGATACGCTACAATTCAACCGACACGTTGTTGCCGCTGGATCTCCGGTTTGCCTCCAGCGCCCGCCACTTCGCCATGCGACGCACGCTTTGCAATGGATTCCTGAAATATGCTTCAAGCTTTGCAGCCCAACCACGTCTCGAATCGATTGGTCGGGCAACGGCCCCGCCTGGCACGCATGTTCGGGGTCTGCTTCTTGACCCTGCTTGTCTTTGCTAGCGATTCAGCCGCCCAGTTTGGCACTCGCCAGAATCGGGTTTCGATGGGAGGCGAGTTTATCGAGCCCGACCGCTCCTTGCGGCAGGAGATGTCCGAGGCGCGGCAGGCGATCGAGGGCGGCAGCTATGGCGACGCGGTCATCCTACTGGGCGAATTGCTGGCGCGAAAATCGAACCCCGGTATCAGCGAGATGCAGGGGCAGGACTTCTTTTTCGAATCCGAACAGCAGACGCTGGCTGAAAACAGCATCCTGCGCGAAGCGGAGAACCTGTTGGGGCAATTGCCCAGCAAGGGATTGGAAATCTACGATCTGCGATATGGCAGCCTCGCCGCGGCGGAACTCAAGCAAGCCGTCGCCCAACACGATTGGCGTGGCATCGCCACCGTCTCGCGTCAGTATCTTCATACCGATGCCGGCCAGCAAGCGACACTGTTGTTGGGTTATCACGACTTGAATCAAGGTCGACCGCTGGCCGCCGCGATGACCTTGGATCGAATTTATCGGTACGAGCGACTGCGAAACAAGCATGGCGCCGGTTTGATCGTCGCCCTGGCGGGCAGTTGGTACCAAGCGGGATCGACCGAACGGGCGGTCGATGTGATGGTCTCGTTGGGCGACAATCCGGCGAACCGCGTTCAATTGGATGGTCGTGCGGTGGAGTTGCCCAAATCGTCTGCGGATGTGTCGCAGGTCACCGATTGGTTGGCACAACACTTCCCTCCACTGACACATCTCCAGGATCACGCTCCGGCCAACCAACCACTGGCGGGCGGCGACGCGGCGCGGACCGGATACCGCGGCAGCGAATTGCCGATGCGGAACGAACGTTGGATGAAACAGACGACGTGGAGTATCCGGCAACAGGAATTTCTGGAGAGCTTTGAAGCGGCTCGCGAGCAAGCCGGAGCGTTCCCGATTCCCACCTGGCAACCGATCGTCGTCGACAACACCGTCCTCGCCAAGACGACCGAAGGGATGGTCGCGATCGATTTTGAAACCGGCAAATATATCTGGGAATATCCTTGGTTCTCCGACAACATCGACGGCACCGCGATTCCTACCGATGAGATTCCCGATGATGAACAACGCCACCGATTGCTGGTCCAACGCGTCTGGAACGATCTCCCCTTTGGCCGCGTCAGCAGCGATGGCACGCGAGCCTACATGCTGATGGATTTGGGTGAAGTCCGCCCGGCAACGTTTAATCAGTTTGGCGGGATGGGGATTCAAGGGATCCGGAAATCCGCCGGTGGTACCAATACGTTGGTCGCATTGGATATTGCGACCGAAGGCAAATTGGTTTGGACGATCGGCGGCGAATACAACGCTGAACCGGAGCTTGTCGATACGTTTTTCCTCGGGCCGCCGTTGCCGATCGACGGCCTGTTGTATGTGATCGCCGAACAGAAATCGGACCTGTTCTTGGTCTGTTTGGACCCCGCCAGCGGAGCGTTGCAATGGCGGCAACATCTGGTCGCGGTGGAGACCGGTTCGATCGAAGACGATCCCATTCGTCGGATCGGCGGTGCCGTGCCCGCTTATGCCGATGGCACGATTGTCTGCCCGACTGGCCACGGTGCGATCGTTGCACTCGATCTGGCGACGCGAACATTCCGTTGGGGATTCCGCTATCGACGCACCGACATGTTGAACCAGATGTCGCGATCCTTTGGTGGCCGTGGTCGCGACGACAGCAGTTCGCTTCTGTCCCGTTGGAACGACGGGACCCCACTGATTTACAAAGGGCGTGTCCTTTTCACGCCCGTCGAAGGCGACCGACTGTATGCCCTCGATCTGCAGACCGGCAAACCGGCCTGGGCCACAATCCCTCGCGAAGACTGGCAATATCTAGCGGGCGTCGCCGATGACACCGCAATCCTGGTCGGCAATGACACGATCCGCGGGCTCGACGTCACCAGCGGGAATCGTCGCTGGGATTACGAAGCCCCGTTAACGCGCGGCGAAGCGATCGTCGGCCGCGGGGCGTTTGGTCCCGGACAGTTTATGTTTCCCACCAGCAGCGACCGGTTGGTATCGATCGGAACGCGGGATGGTCGGGAGATCGCAAGCCAAGCGGTCCATTATTCGCTCGGTAATCTGGTTTCGGTGCGGGGGCAATTGTTGTCGCAATCGGCCACGCATATCGCGATGGCGCGAGGACGCCAGAGCGCCGCCGCAGCCGTCGAGAGTGCGCTGACGGCGGATCCCAAAAATATTTGGGCGACGATTTGCAAAGGCGAACTGTTGCTCGAAGCGGGGCAACGCGACGAGGCCTTGCAGTGGCTGCGACGCGTGCCGACGGACGCTCCCGAATACGAGGAGGCTCGCGTGCTGATCGTCGAAGCGATGGTCGGCGCACTGCGAGACGATTTTGCCGCCAACATCAAACTGTTGGCGGAACTGGAAAACGTGGCTGAACTTCCCCAGGAAACGGCGGAGGTCTTGCGGCTCAAGGCGACCGGCCTGCTGGAGTCGGGAGATTTTGTTGCAGCCGCCGGAGCGCTATTGGATCTGTCGGTCCCGGCTGTCAATTTTATGGGCGTGCAGACGTTTGACGCTTCGCAGCGAATCGAGCTAGCCGATGGTCGATCGGCCAACCTCGGCGGATGGATCTCCGCGCGTGTCGACGATTTGGTGCAACGGGCCGATGCGGAATCGTTGGCCGCGATCAACGACCTTGTTGCCCAACGGTTGCAAAAACTGACATCGCTCACCGGCCCGCGCGGCCAACAATTGCAGCGGCACTTCGGCCACTTCGAAGCTTGCGACCCGATCCTGTTGGCTGTTGCCGATCGGTTCCGCAAAGAGGGCTCGTCCTTGGCCGCCGAACGCCTGTTGCGCGGCGCGATCGCTTCCGCCGATTCCCAACCGCGTCGCGACCGCTGGCTGGCGACTCTAGCCGGGCTCTACTTGAACGTACAATGGGAAGCGGATGCGTTGGCGACGTTCGCAAAAATCAAAGCTCCCGACGAGATTGTGCTCGATGACAACTGGGCCAGCGACCAGTTGAAACAACTGCGGCGTTTGGCCAGCGAAAAGCCGACTTCCGAATTGTCGTTGGCCCAATGGCCGCAACATGCCCACGTCCAACCGCTGGAATTTCCCAACGAAATCGGCAGCGGATCGGACCTCTTGGAGGTGATGCAGCGGGATGGGCTGGCGTTTGCCAATTGGAAAGTATTGGCCAGTGAAAGCACCGACAGTCTGCAAATGCAAACGCCTCAGGGGATGTTGGGGCCGATGTATCGTCTGGAAAGTAGCATCAATGGTCGCAACGGTCCCGAGGAAGTCTATATCGATCACGGCGTGATGATCGTTGTGCTGCCCTCCGCGGTGATTGGCATCGATTTGTTCCAGGCGTTGCAAAACCCCAACGACATGGAAATTTGGCGTCGTGTTTGGCGCAGCGGCAGCGGCAATTCCGACATTCAAACTCGCCGCGCCCCCAACGCTTTGGGGCAAATGCAACAGCGGCACTTTAACGCCCAAAACCAACCCGCGCTGCGGACCAGTTCGATTCGGGGTGGGCATTTTATGATGCTTCAATCTCGGACGTTAACCGCCGTCGACGTGTTGACGGGCAAGGATCGTTGGCGGGCATCGGTGGGTGTCGACGACGGCTACCTTGCGGCCGGTGATTCGGTCGTGTCGGTGATCAGCCCTTCGTCTCGCCAGGTGTTGCGATTCCGAGCCAGCGATGGGCAACCGATGCAAACCGAGGAGTGGGGCGAACCGGGCGAACAAATCTGGGCGATCAATGGTTCTCGAGTGCTCAGCTTTACCGAGACGCCCGCCAACGCAAACGGCAGCGGTGCGCTGCAGCTGCGGTTGTGGGATGCTGCGACGGGCGAGCAATTGATCGACAGCCAAGCGTTGCAGCCGGGGACGAAGGGAAAGGTCGTGGAGAACCGTTTTGCGGTCACGCTGCAACCCGATGGCAATCTCAATATTTGGGATCTCATCGAGGGCAAGGCTTTGGAAAGTTCGACGCTGCCGCCGGGCGGACCGCTGTTGAACCTGCAGGCCTTGCTGTGGGAAGATCGCTTGCTCGTGCTCCCTAACATCGAATTGCCCGAGGACCAAGAGATGCGATACAGCCGCAGCGCCAAAGATCAACAGCATGTTGAAGTGGCTGGCCCAGCGATGGCGTTCGATCTAAAAACGGGCAAACCGTTGTGGGAGGCACCCTACGAGATCGGGGCGTTTGGAGTCAGCCCGGGCCAACCCGTTGGCGGTCCATTGATGTTTCTGTCGCGACGTCAACGGCCGACGCGGTCGGGCAATGGGATCCCCTCCTGGAACATCACGCTGCAGGCGATCGATGTCCGCGACGGACGGCTCGTTCACGAAGCGACTCAGTTGGTCGCTCGCACGGTGCCGATGGAAGTGGTCACTCACGTCAGTATCAATCCGACCGATTGGCAATACATCGTGGCGATCGATCGGAACCAATTGAGCTTCAAGATGCAAGACACGCCGCCACAGAAACCCGACCCCGGGAAGGTTCCCGGAAACGCAGGCCCTGCCGATGGAACCAATGCCATTCGACCCAAGGAACCGTTTGGTTTCTTCCAACCTGTCGAATAGTTGCACCGATCGTGCTATGGTGGTTGGGTGAATTTGGGGTAAGCTTGTGGCGTCGCTTTGAATCGGCGGTGGATTCAACATCCCAACGCGATGACGAAAGGCCGCTGAACGGCGGTTTGTTCGAACGCGCCAGAATGTAGATCGTAAACGTAGATGGATTGATCGATATCGGAACCGCGGCTCCGCTGGTTTCGGATTTTACTTAATAAGACTCGAAAGGATCTGGATGAGCACACAGGCGCCTCCTGAGTTCACCGAACAAGACGCGCAACGATTGCACGAAGCCCGCAATCGTGTTCGCGAACAACTTGGCAAGGTGATCGTCGGCCAGCAAAACGTGATCGATCAATTGATGATCAGCCTGTTCAGCCGAGGGCATTGCATGCTCGAAGGCGTCCCAGGATTGGCCAAGACGTTGATGATCAGCACGCTTGCGCGGTGCCTGGATCTTTCGTTCAACCGCATCCAGTTCACCCCCGACCTGATGCCGGCCGATGTGACCGGCACCGAGATCATCGAAGAGGACCGGGCATCGGGACACCGCCAGATGCGGTTTATGCCCGGCCCGCTGTTCGCCAACTTGGTCCTCGCCGACGAGATCAACCGTACGCCGCCAAAAACGCAGGCCGCGTTGTTGGAAGCGATGCAGGAACGCCAGGTGACCGTCAGCGGACAACGCCATGCAATGGCCGATCCGTTTTTCGTTTTGGCGACGCAAAACCCTATCGAACAAGAGGGAACCTATCCGTTGCCCGAAGCGCAACAGGATCGGTTCATGTTCAAGGTCTATGTCGATTACCCCAACTTCGACGAAGAGTTCGAGGTAGCGCGTCGAACCACCGGCGCCAGCGTGGACGATGTTCAACCGGTTTTGAAAGCCGAAGAGATCGTTCGTCTGCAACAACTGGTTCGACAGGTACCGGTCAGCGATCACGTCGTTCGATACGCCTTGTCGATCGTGCGACAGACGCGCGTTGGCAGCGAAGGTGTTCCCGATTTCGTCAACGACCTGGTCGGTTGGGGCGCTGGACCGCGTGCGGTTCAGAACCTGATCCTGGGGGGCAAAGCCCGGGCGTTGCTCGAAGGTCGTTTCCACGTCCAGCCGTCGGACATTCAAGCACTGGCTCCTGCGGTGCTGCGGCATCGGATGGTCGTCAACTTCGCTGCCGAAAGCGAAGGCGTTACGAGCGATGATGTGGTCGCACGGATCTTGGCTGTTACTCCAGAAAACGAAGACGAGCTGTCGCGCGATGCCCGATTCAAAAAGATTTTTGCGTCCTGAAGCCGCACGTCGCGTCGCCCGCCTCGAACTCAAGGCGCGACGCGTCGTCGAAGGGTTTCTGTCGGGCATGCACCGCAGTCCCTACTTCGGCCAATCGATCGAATTCCTGCAACACCGGCAATACGTCGCCGGTGACGATATACGCCACATCGATTGGAAGGTGTGGGGGCGGCAGGATCGTCTGCACATCAAGCAGTACGAAGAGGAAACCAATTTCCGGATGCACTTGTTGGTCGATTCTTCGGCCAGCATGAATTACGGCAGCGGCGAGGAAAACAAATTTGAATACGCCTCGTCGATCGCTTCCTGCCTGGCCTTCCTCGCCAATCGCCAACAGGATGCGACGGGGCTGATCACCTTCGACGATAAGATCCGCCGCAATCTGGCCCCACGGACCAGCCGATATCAGTTGGCGCGAATCCTCGACGCGCTCGATGGTGCGTCGCAGAATAGCGCGACCGATCTGTTTGCGATCGTCCGGGAAGTCGCCGAATCGGTGCCACGTCGAGGCGTGATCGTGTTGATCAGCGATCTGTTGGGCGTTGGTGAGTCGTTGGTCAAAGCGCTCAGCCTGTTGCGCAAACGAGGCCACGATGTGATCGTCTTCCAAACGCTGCACGACGAAGAGATCGAATTTCCATTCTCCGGAGCGACGCGGTTCGAAGGCTTGGAGAGCGAACAATTCCTCAACTGCAACCCTCGTGCGCTCCGCGAAGGTTACCTGGAAGCCTTGAACGCTTTCCTGGAAAACACGCGCCGGACCTGTGCCCGATTGAGTATCGAATACGAATTGGTCCGAACCAATCAACCCTTGGACGCCGTGTTGGCGAAGTTCTTGAGTGCTCGGTCGAACATGCCCACCTTAAAAGGATGATTTCCAGGGGACGATCGGGGCGCGACGGTCCGCTGGGACGTGCCGATGCCGACCATCCCGTTTTGCAGAAACCTTGACTTCCACCTCGTCCGACGCTTCGATTTCCGTTCCTTCCATTTGCCACCCTAACTTTCATTCCACATGCAGTTCCTGTTCCCCACGCTAACGATTGGCTTTGCGTTGCTGGCGGTGCCGTTTCTGGTCCATCTGATCAACGTCTTGCGCCAACGACGTCGACAGTGGGCCGCGATGGATTTCCTGCTAGCCAGTTACCGCAAGCAGCGCAAATGGATCTGGCTGCGTCAGCTGTTGTTGCTGCTGATGCGAACCGCCGTCGTTGGCCTGTTGGTGGCGATGTTGGCTGGTTGGGCGGGGCGAGCCGGTTGGCTCGACGCGTTGGGCGGACAGACCAATCATCACATCGTGCTGTTGGACGACAGTTTGTCGATGTCCGACCAAAGCGGTGGTGGATCGGCCTACCGGCGTGCCTTGAGCGCTCTGGAGTCGTTGGGCAAACGATTGACGACCGCCGACGGTTCGCATCAGTTGACCGTCATCCGAACCAGCCGCGCGGAATTGGTTGTCGGCGCGGGATCCAACGCCGGCGATGCCGCGGCCGATTTGAGTGCTCAAACGATCGGCGCTGAAAACCGCGCCTTGGATCGTTTGATGGCGACCAGTCCCAGTTCGCTGGGGGGAGGAATGGAGCAAGCTGTCGAATTGGCGGCCGGTTTGGCCGAAGCGACCTCGTCCGACCGGACCGTCTTGTATGTGCTCAGCGATCTGCGGCAACACGATTGGGAAAGCCCCGAACGGATCAACGCCAGCCTGCAGGAACTCAGCAAGGCGGGGACCGAGATCCGGATGGTCGATTGTGCCGCCTTGCCCGGTGCCAATCTCGGTATCACGCAATTGCAACCCGTCGAAGACGTCTGGGTCGCGGGAGTCCCAGTGATGGTCGAAGCGACAGTTCGCAATTACGGCACCGAGACGGCGACCAATGTCAGCTTGGAAGCGGAGTTGATTCGATACGGTCGCGAAGTCGCAACGCCGCGCACCGACCAACTCTATTCTGGCCCGACCGATTCGCTGCCGGCGATGGTGTTTGAGAAGATCGAACCGGGGAAACAAGTGACCAAGCGTTTCCAGGTTTACGTCGCCGAACCGGGAACCCACGGGCTGACCGTTTCGATTCCCGAGGACATTCTGGCCGCCGACAACACGCGCAGCTGCACGCTGCCGTTGATCGACCAACAAAAAGTATTGATCGTCGATGGCGATATCGAAGGCCGCGGCGCCTATTTTGTCGCCAGCGTTTTAAATCCCGGCGGGCAGGTTCGCACCGGAGCGATTCCCGAGGTGCGGCCGCTCAGTTTTTTGAACTCGGTCCGCAGCGATGAACTGGCGCAGTACCGCGTCATCTATCTGTTGAACCTGCCGCGGATCGAAGACGCCGTCGCGCGAACGATCAACGATTACGTCGCCGCGGGGGGCGGGTTGGCGATCTTCTTGGGCGATGCGGTCGATCGTGAAAACTACAATCGCTTGATCGACAGATATCCAGGCTGGTTGCCGGGGAAATTCAACGCAGCCAAAGACCTGCCTTTGCCCTCGGGCGAAGCGACGCCCGACCTGTTGCCCGCCGGAACGCATCCGATCGTCGAACCCTTGGCATCCGCTGGCGAAGGGGCGTTTGGTTTGGTCCGCGTCGCGAGGTCGATGTCGTTGGAGACCGATCGCGATCTGGAACTGGGGGTGCGGACCGTTATTCGTCGCCGCGACGATCTCCCGTTTGTCGTCGAACATCGCAATGGGCAGGGACGGATCGTAACCGTTTTGGCCGATCTGGAAAGCAATTGGACCAATTGGACCGGCGATCCCACGTTTGTCGTCTTCCTGCTGCGAGCCAACGCGTTTTTGTGGTCGACCGCCAATCCATCCACCTCGCGAACGGTTAGCGATCCGATGCAGTTACGGATGCGAAATGAATCCTACGGCCGCAGCGTCGACCTATTGGCCGCGGCGACGGCACCGCCACGATTGTCGATGCAGTTGCAAGCCGAGCCTGGCGAGGACGATCAAGTGTTGGAATTGGATCTCTCTCCCGCGGTCGCCGCGATCGATGGTTCGGTCGACGTCACGACACTGTTGCAACCAGGGATCTTCGAATGGTGGCTGACCCGCTTGGATGGCTCTCGCGAAGTCCGCCCGGTGGCGTCGGTGATCGCCGATGGCGAAGGAGATCTGCGTCGCGTGGGGCGGTCGGAACTCGATCGGACGCTGCGTCCGACGATGGTCACGTTTTTTGATGCCGGCCAAATGGCCAACGCCAGCGAATCCGACAGTGGTGGCCGGACCGGCATCCTGTTGGCGCTGTTGGCCGCGATGATGATCGGCGAGCAAGTGCTCGGATATTTCGGCAGCTACCATCCACCGTTGAGGGCCAAGGGATGAACGAGCCCACAAGCGAAAATGCAACTGAACAGATCGTTTACCAATTCGAGCGATTGGTCTCGTTGACCGGATGGTGGACCTGGGCGGCAATCGTTGTCGGCAGCATCCTGTTGCTGCTGGTGATCGCTCGTCTATACCGACGCGACACTGCGGAACTGCCGCGGGCGACCGGATTGGCGCTGCTGATTCTGCGACTTTCGGCGATCGTCGCGTTGATGTTCTTCTTTTTGAATTTCGAACGCCGCGCGCAACAGCAGGTCGTTCGACCATCCGAAGCTGTCGTCTTGATCGACACCAGCCAAAGCATGTCGCTGCCAGCCGACCAAGCTCCCGATTCGCAGGCGCGGATCGCGGCGGTCGCCAATCTGTTGCAAGACACGCCGTGGCTCGATTCGGTTGCGGCGGAACATCGCGTTGCTGTCTATGGTTTTGATGATTCGACGGAAATTCGCGAACTGGCATCGATCGCCAAGGCGGAGTCGTCGACCGATGCAACCGAGCAGGGTGAGGAAGACGTCGATTCCGCGAACGCCACGACGGCGCGGCGTCCTGCGTTGGTGCGGATTGCGTTTGTTGGTGCGGCGGTGTTGGGCTTCGGCTTGCTGTCGCTTTTGGCATCGGGTATCGCGCCGCTGCTGCATTGGCGATGGGCCAGCGGTTTGATCCTGGCTAGCACGATCAGCCTGTTGTTGGGAACCGTCTTGTTGACATCGGTCTGGAGCATCGAGACGTCTCTATCCTTTCGCCAGTTGCTTGGCTTTGCGGCACCGCCGGTCGACGTCGATGAAACGACCGAGAGTCTCGAAAGCGAAAAGACGCAGGAGGTAAAAGACTGGCGGAACACCTTGATTGCATCGGGGGCCAGCAGCCGGATCGGCGATGCGGTTCGCAGTGTTCTGGGGCGGCATGATCCTTCGACCCTGGCTGGCATCCTTTTGATGACCGACGGACAGAACAACGCTGGGATTCCGATCGACGACGCGGCCGCATTTGCCGCTCGCGATGGCGTGCCGGTCTACCCGATCGGTTTTGGATCGCCCAAGCCACCTGTTAACGTTCGGATCGTCGATCTGGACCTGCCGCGGCGCGTCTATCCCGGCGATAAGTTCGCCCTTTCGGTCGTCTTGCAAGCCAGCGGAATGATGGGCAAAAAAGTCGACGTCGAGATCCTTGAAGGACCCGATGGAGAAAGCCCACCGAGCGAAATCATCGATACGAAGACCGTTCTGTTGGACGAAGATGGCAAGTTGAGCGGGATCCGGTTCGATCTCGATCCGCCATCGATCGGGGCTCGCAAGCTCGCCGTGCGGTTGCGTGGAGCGGCGGGGGATCAACGTCCCGAGGACAACGTCCGCGATGCGCGTTATGAAGTCGTGGCTCGCAAGGTGCGTGTGCTGTTGATCGCGGGGGGGCCAACTCGCGAATATCGGTTTGTTCGCAATCTGTTGCATCGCGATCGCGAAGTCTCCGTCGACGTTCTGCTGCAGACCGGGCAGGAAGGGATGAGCCAGGAGGCGAGCGAGATCCTGACCGAGTTGCCTTCGTCGGCCGAAGAGTTGTTTGAATACGACGCGATCGTGGCGTTTGATCCCGATTGGATGGCCTTCGAAGCAGCCCAGATCGAATTGTTGGATCGTTGGTTGTCCGATATGTCGGGCGGTCTGATCTTGGTCGCTGGGCCGGTCCATCTTCCCGAGTGGAGTCGCTTGCGTGGCGATGTACGCGCGACGACGATCAAGGGCTTTTTCCCCGTCAGTCTGGCGGGACGTGGACCGATCTTCGACAGCGGCCGCGTTGGCGGCACGACGCCGTGGCCCCTGCGTTTCACTCCCGATGGGCAACGCAGTGAGTTCCTGTCGCTGACCGACAACCCCGCCGATAGCGCTAGCGTGTGGGAAGAGTTCAGCGGGGTCTACGACTTTGTCGGTGTCAAAGATGCAAAACCGGGAGCGAAGGTGTTGGCCTATTTCTCCGATCCGACGACCTCGATCGACCAACGCTTTCCGATCTACCTGGCCTCTCAATTCTACGGCTCGGGACGCGTCTTCTTTCAGGGCAGCGGCGAGATGTGGCGTCTGCGAGCGGTCAGCGATTCCTATTTTGAAACCTACTACACCAAATTGATTCGCTGGGCGACCGAGGGACGGCTGTTGCGAGATTCGACCCGCGGCGTCTTGTTAGTCGACAAGCCTCGGGCGATGGTCGGCGAGACGATTGCGGTTCGCGCGGTCCTGACCGACGCCCAATTCCGTCCGTTGACCGAACCTCGTGTCACCGCCGAACTCGTCTCGCCATCGGGTGCCAAGCAGGAAGTGATCCTGCGTCCGCTGGAAGGCCAGCCGCGTCCGGGGACTTACGGCGGCCAATTTGTCGCTCGGCAATCGGGCGGTTTCGAATTGCAGTTGCTGTTGGGGGATGCTCTGGACGAACAAATCCTTCGCCAACCGGTGCAGATCTTGTTGCCGACGCTGGAACTGGAAAGGCCGCAGCGGGGGGATGAACCCTTGATGGCTCTGGCCTCTGCGACCGGCGGGCTGTTCGCGGAGGGTTCGGGCAGCGAAGGTCCCCGATCCGAAACTCGCAATCCATTGGACTTGGTCGATGCGATCGAACCGCGACCGCAAACGACGATCTTGCCCGGCACGCCCGATCGCGACTTCCACCGCCGACGCAACGCCAGTCTGTTGTGGTTGATCGGTGGTGCCCTGACGCTGGAATGGCTGTTGAGGCGGCTCAATCGTTTGGCCTAACGCAACGCCGCGATGTGGTGGACTTGCCACCGCAACATCCTTTCGAAAAACGGAACGACCAACGCAATCAACCGCCCCATGCCTCAACCAAATCACTCATCATCGATTCATCCTCAATTGCAAGTCGTGCTCCAGCGACTTCGATCGATGGTGCGAAAGTACATCGTCGCCGACTTTGTGCTGACGGCGTTGGTCGTCATCGGTGCCGCTTTCTGGGGCGGGCTGTTGTTGGACTACGGACCGATCCTGTTGGGCGGTCTGGAGATGCCGCGTTCGGCGCGGATCTTGTTGTTGGTCGCGTTGTTTGTCGTGCTGGTCGTGTTGGCGATCCGTATGTTAGGCGAACGCTTGTCGGCCAAATTGCCCGATGAGAGCTTGGCGCTGTTGTTGGAACGTCAGCATCCCGAACTGGGCGAACGGTTGATGACCAGCGTGCAATTGGCTCGCGCTGAATCGAACCTCGATGCGCACTCGCGGCCTTTGTACGAACACGTCCGCCGCGAAGCGGCTCAGATGAGCGACGCGTTGGATGTGCGCCGCGTCTTTCAATGGAAGCCGTTGCTGCACAAAGCGATCGCGGCCGTCGTAATGCTGCTGGCGGTAATCGTCTTCGCGCTCGCCACCCCTTCGACCGCATCGCACGCGATCTCGCGGTTGTTGACCTTGAGCGATGATCCTTGGCCGCGAAAGGCCAAGTTGGAAATGGTGGGTGTCGAAGTCCCGATCGTTTCATTTGCCGATCCCGATTCGTCGGCGCCGCCGGAAATCAAGCTGTTGACGTTCGAGGACCACAAGCTGCGACTGGCTCGCGGAGGTTCGGCAACGCTTCGCGTCCGAGCGATCGCCGACGACCGCGTCGTTCCCGAGTTGTGCACCGTGCATTACGAAACCGCTTCGGGACAACGCGGCCAAGCGAATATGCGCCGCGTCGGGGGGCAGCGGAACGGGTATCAAGAGTTTTCGCTCGATGGACCGCCGTTGGATGGACTGGCCGAAGATGTCCGCTTCACCGTCCGCGGCTTGGACGATCGGCTCAGCGATTTTAAGGTGCTTGCCGTCGATCCGCCCGCGGTCACTCAGTTGGAGATTCAGTGCCGGTATCCCGAATACCTTCGCGATCCGCAGAATACATCCGATGCGGCCGATCTAGTCGTCAATTACGCCCCCGGTTTGCGGATCCGCGAAGGATCCGATCTGAAAGTGATCGGGGAGAGTAGTAAACCGTTGTCGCGCGTCGACGTGATGTTGCGTGGCGTCGATGGGGAGGGCAAAGTCCTGTCGGCGGAAGTTGCCGTGGATGGGATGAGCTTTAGCATGTCGCTGCCCGATTTCGCCGAGGACCAGGCGCTGTTGTTGCTGCCGGTCGACCGACAGGAGATCACTGCGGGGGCGCCGTTTCGGTTCTTCTTGGGCGTGGTCAACGATCAACCGCCGGAGGTGTCGTTGAATCTGGTGGGGATCGGTTCGGCGATCACGCCGGTCGCCAAGATCCCGTTTGAGGGGAAGGTCAAGGACGATTACGAACTCAGCCGCACCGAGATCGCGTTGGCCCCCGCTTCTCAGCCCAACGGGCAACCGGTGTTGCGGAATGTCGAACCCGATCGCGACGGATCGTACGCCGGTCAGGTCGATTTGCGGGCGCTGTCGGCCGACGATGTGATGAAGCCGCTGGCTCCGGGAGAGCGATTGAATTTGTTTGCCGAAGCGACCGATCGCTACAGCCTTGCCGACCGACACGTGACGCAAAGCGATCTGTATGGACTGGACGTGGTTTCCCCAGAAGAGTTGTTGGGCCGTTTGGAACGCCGTGAATTGGGACTGCGGGCGCGGTTGGAACAATCGATCGACGAAATCCGCCAGCTTCGCGACGTCTTGGAAAGGATCGCCACCGACGACTGGACGGCTGTCGAATCGGCGACCTCCACGGCACAGGGGGGCGAGGAAGAATCGCTGCGGGCTGAGCAATTGAGGGTCTTACGAGTCCAACAGTCTTCGCTGCAAGCGAATAAAACCAGCGAAGAGTTGACCGGAATCGCCGCCTCGTTGGGGGATATTATCCTCGAAATGGAAAATAACCGCGTCGATTCGGTCGACCGTCGCCAGCGGATTACCAGCCAGGTGCAACAGCCGTTAGAAGGTGTTGTCGGTGGTGAAATGCAATCGCTTCGCGACTTGATCGAGCATCTAGGCCGCGTCGCCCGCGATCCTGCCAGCGGTCCCGAAGTGGCGACGCAATCGGTCGATGCGGCGGAAGAAGTGCTGTTGCGATTGACGGCCATCCTGGACAGCATGTTAGACTTGGAAAGTTACAATGAGATTTTAGACATCGTCCGCGATTTGATCGATCGGCAGAACCGCTTGATCGATGATACGAAGGATGAACAGAAACGCCGCGTTTTGGATCTGTTCAAGCCTCAGTAGTTTGCGGTGATAGAAACGGTCTGAAATTAAACCGGCGACCGCGGTGATATCGGTCGGACGAACCGCCACGATTCTGTTCCTGTTTGCGGGACCCAAGCCTAATGAAAACATCGACTCTTCAAAAGCTGACCGTTGTCGCTCTGCTCGTGTTCGGGCTGCTTGGGCTTTCCTCCGCATCGCTGCGGGCACAGGACGCGCCTGCTGATCCGCCTGGCCCCGAGGGACCGACTATCCAGCAGCGGCAGACCCAAGTCGCCGACAATTACAAGCGTCTGGAAGAGCTGCTGATTCGGCTGGCCGATGTCGAAGCGAGCACGCATCCCGAACGAGCGGCACTGCTGCGACGGGCGGCTCGACAATCGAGCGAAACGTTTGTGCTGAAGCAGCTCGAAGAAGCCTCCCAAGCTTTGGACCGCAAGCAATTTCAACTGGCGATCGAAAATCAATCCACCGCCAGCCAAAACCTTGCCGGCCTGCTGAAGCTGTTGTTGACCGAAGATCGTCAAGAGCGGATCCGCGAGGAGAAGGACCGTATCAAAAGGATCAAGCAGGATATTGAACGCCGCTTGCGTCAACAGACCGCGACGCGAGCGCGGACCGAAAACGGCGTCGATACCGATGAACTCAAGGATGAACAGGGGAAGATCGCTGAAAAGACCAAAGAGCTGAGCGATGAACTGAGCGGCGAGGAAGAGGGCTCTGACGCGTCGCAAGATTCCCAGTCGGACAAGCAATCGCAAGAAGGGGAATCGAGTCAGTCGAAGGATTCCGAACAACAGTCGATGCCGAGCGAAGGGGAGGGTTCGCAGGAATCGTCGGGAAAACCGAAGCCATCCGACGGTCAGAAGCCCTCGGGAGATTCCGAGTCGGACGATCAAAAGTCCGATGGCGAGGAGAAGGAATCCTCTAGCGACGACAAAAAGCCTGCTGACGACTCGAAGCCCAAAGAGGGATCGAAGCCGTCCGATGGCAAACCGTCGGAACAATCCAAGGAATCGTCAGGCGATCCAAAGTCCGATAGTGAATCCAAGCCCGGCGGCGAGCAGAAACCGTCCGAAGCTGGCAAGTCTCAACAGGGACAACCGCAACAAGGCCAACTCCAACAGGGACAACAGGGTCAGGATTCGCAGCAGCAACCGCAGCAGGACGAACAACAAGAGCAACCCCAGACGCCGCAAGACTCCGCAGCCAAGCGACTGGATCAGGCTCAGCAGAAGATGCGAGAAGCCGAGCAGCAGTTGGAAGATGCGAAACGCGAAGGGGCCGTGGAGAAGCAACGCGAAGCGGAACAGTTGCTGCGTCAGGCGATCGAAGACCTCGACCGAATCCTGCGACAGTTGCGTGAAGAGGAGAAGGAACGCGAGCTGGCGCGGTTGGAAGCGAGGTTTCGCAAAATGGCCGAGATGCAGACCGTGGTTTACGAGCGGACCAAGGAACTCGATGAGATTCCAGCGGAAATTCGCGATCGGTCGGTCGATATCCGCGCCGGGAACTTGGCCTTCGAAGAGAAGAAGATCATTCTGGAAGCCGACCGGGCGCTGTTGGTCTTAAAGGAAGAGGGATCCAGCGTTGCATTTCCCGAGGTGGTGCAACAGATGCGAGGCGACATGCAGCATGTGGCCGATCGGTTGGCCGAATCGAAGATCGGCCCGATCACGCAGGGACTCGAAGAGGATATCTTGTCGGCGATCGAGGAGATGATCGCCGCGTTGCAACAGGCCCAACGCGAACAGGAAGAAAAGAAGGACAAGCCCAAGCCGCCGGGGCAACCGCAACAGGGGCAACCTGGCGAATCGCCGCTGGTTCAACCGATCGCGGAACTGAAGTTGATCCGGACACTCGAGACGCGGATCCAAAAGACGACCCAACGGTATGCCAAGATGGTGCCCGATGGAACGTCGGAAGTACCCGCAGAACTGGGGGAACTGGTCGACGAATTATCCCAACGCCAATTGCGGCTGTATCGCGTGACGCGTGATATCGTGCTGAAAAAGAATCGTTGAACGTCGCGAACGCTCCGCCCACAGCTTCACGTCCCCAACGATTTGGTCGTTTGGTTTGTGCTATGCTGAATTGGTCTGATGTCGAACTCTCATATATGGATCGTCCGATGAAACGCATCGCTACCCACGTCGCCGCACTGTTGGTTGCCTGGATGTCATCGTCTCTTTCGCTAGCTTTTGCAGCCGATGATTCGTTGCAACAGGAAGCCGAATGGGCGATGGCCGACGACGCTCGGGTGACCGAAGCGATGCAACTGGGGCTGACCGAACAAGGGCTCGACGCGACGAAGATCGAAGCGGCGCTTGGGGCGTTGGGAGATTTGATGCAGGCCGGCCAAGCGGACCCGTTGGATGCGTTTATCCAAGCGAGCGTCGCCGCGCTACCGAAGCTGGCTGAAAAGCTGAGCCAGATCGAACAGTCTCCCAGCTCGATCGGCGACGATCCGTTTCTAGCGTTTGCTCCTCCCGTTCGCGACCAAGCTCGATTATGGGCTGGCCGCGCGTTGGTTCGCGTGCGGTTGTTCGACGAAGCGATTCCGTTGCTGCAACCGTTGGAACCGACCGATGTTATCGCACCGGCGGAACTGCTGTTCTACCGCGGCGCCTGCTATCACGCTCTGCTGAAGAAAGACGAAGCCGTCGATGACCTGTCGGCACTGCTGCAACGCAAAGCGGAGATTCCCCAGCGGTTCGCTCGGACAGCGGAACTGATGCTGGCCGACATCCAACCGCTGAAAGAAGACTCCTTGGACGAGATCGCTCGACTGATGAACGATGTCTCGCGGCGTTTGGAACTAGGCCGTGCCGGCGATCCGGTCGTCGAACGCGAACAACAGATCATCGATAAATTGGACAAGATGATCGAGCAGATGGAAGAGCAGCAGAAGCAACAACAGCAGCAGATGCAGCAAGCTCAAAGCGGCAGCCAGGGCGGATCGCAATCCAAAGCGATGGAGGACAGCCAGATCGCCGGCGGCAGCGGCCCTGGTGACGTCGACCGCAAAAAGCTTGGCGATCGCGACGGGTGGGGCAATCTTCCGCCGGCACAGCGGCAAGAGGCGTTGCAAAAGATCAGCCAAGATTTGCCGACGCATTACCGCGAAGCGATCGAAGCCTATTTCCGCAAGCTGGCGACGGAGAAGCGGTGAAGCCCGACCAGGAATCATCTTCTAATGTCTCTTGCATCGAAACGCCGGAAATCGCTAAGGTCGCATTCGCAAGTAGGCTTTTCGGCTGGCGAGGCCGGACGATAGCGATAGGACTGGCGATGTGGTTATCCGCAATGCTGGCAACCGCCGCTTGGCTGCGTCCCGCCCCGGCGGGACTCGGCACGCATCACCAGCTCGGATTGCCTCCTTGTTCACTGCGTGTTTTGTTGGGAATGCGTTGCCCTGCGTGTGGTATGACGACATCGTGGTCGCACTACGTCCGCGGGCAATGGGTTTCCAGCATCCGCGTGAACCCCGGTGGGTTCATGCTGGCAGCGCTAGCGACCGCAGTCACGGTGGGTGCTGTCCGCGTGGCGTACACGGGCCAACCTGTGAACCCGCAACAGACGTGGTGGCTCGCAATCGGCCTGATGGGTGCGATGCTTGCCGCCGGGATCGACTGGATCCTGCGGATCGTTTAGGCAGATTTGAGTAGAAAAAATTTGGAAGTCGCAGTGGTGAAGGGAATCCCCATGAGACCTCGTTTCGCGCAACGAATCGTTTGCGTCTTGTTAGCGTCGCTGATCTTCACCCAAGTCGGTTGCACCAGCGCCCTGACGACCATCATGTATGCGGTCGGCGCCGATCTAACTCCGGCCGAATTCAAGGGCCTCGCTGGCCAACGAACTGCCGTCGTGGTAATCACCGATGGCAGCCAATACAGCGACGACATCACCTCGCGCACTCTGACTCGCAAGGTCGGAGAGTACATGGAGATCGAGGTCGATGGGTTCGATCTGGTCCCCGAGGAGGAGGTCGACAGTTGGAAAGACATCAACGGCTGGGAAGAGCTTGATTTTGTCGCGCTCGGCAAAGGGGTCAAAGCCAAGAAGGTGCTTGCCATCGAGCTGACCGGCATGAAGCTTCGCGAGGGGCAAACGCTTTATCGCGGTCGCGCCAATGTGACGACAACCGTTTACGATGTCGCCACTGGACGCAAGGAGTTCCGTCGCAGCTTGGACGATTTCACCTTCCCCGTTCACACCGGAAAATATGCTTCCGAGACGACCGAAGCGAAATTCCGGCGAGATTTTCTCGACGTTCTCTCTCGCCGTGTTACCCGATATTTCCATCGCTACGATCCACGCGACAACGTTGCATTGGATGCCGTGATCGTCAATCTCTGATTCCCCTCTCCGGCGACGCGCGCCGTGGGGACATTTCGCACCAAATCGGACACGCCGGTTTGGGTGATTTGGCACACAAGTTGCATCTGGATTGGGAAGCGTCGATGTTGGCGTGCCATCGTGGCAGCAACCTCCCGGCGATTTCAGATTCTTGGCAGTTAGCGAAATGTACTTCGACCCGATTTGGTTTTTGTTTGTCATCCCGCCGGTGCTGTTGGCAATGTTTGCCCAGTGGCGGGTCAAAAGCGCCTACCATGAGATGAGCCAGGTGCCGGCGCGGATGTCCGGTTTCCAAGCCGCTCGCGCCATGCTCGATTCGGCCGGACTGCAGCAGATCGGTATCGAGCAGACGCCGGGCGAACTGTCGGATCACTACGATCCGCGAGCCAAGGTGTTGCGTCTGAGCAGCAATGTCTATGGTGGCAATTCGATGGCCGCCGTCGGAATCGCTTGCCACGAGGCAGGCCACGCGATGCAAGATGCGATGCATTACGCCCCCTTGGTGATCCGCAACGCTGCGGTGCCTGCGGCGAACATCGGCTCGGGACTCGGCGGCACGGTCGCCATGGTCGGTTTGGCGTTTGGTTTGCAACCGCTTGTCTGGGTGGGAGTGCTTGCGTTTGCAGCGGTTGCTTTTTTCCAGGTCATCAACTTGCCTGTCGAGTTTGACGCCAGCAACCGCGCCAAACACCAACTGGTCGCCCAGGGGATCATCGCCGAACGGGACTTGCCGCTTGTCTCCAAGGTTCTCAACGCCGCGGCGCTGACCTACGTTGCTGCCACGCTGCAATCGCTGATGATGCTGGCCTACTTCCTGTTACGAGCTCTCGGCGACCGACGCTAGGTCAAGCATCTGAGATCGCTTCGCTGGCCTTAGATGGCGGCGAAGCAGTTGCCTCTTCCGCTCCGCGGCGTCGGATGATTATCCGCGCAGCAGTCGCTGCAAGTGAGCCGTCGCGGCGGTTGCGTCGCTCGATGCGATCGCGGCCTGAGCCTCTTGCAGACAATCGATCTGCCGATCGGTGATCGGCACTGCCATTCCAGCCGCGTGCGGCAGCGGAATCAATTGCTGCAGGATCGCTGCGATCAGGTCGTCGATCCCCGCCTGTGACAGCGTGCTGGTGAAAATCTTTTCCGCCGCATCCGGCATCGCTTCCATATCGATCAGATCTGCCTTGTTCCAAACTCGAATCGGATTCGAAACCAGTTTGGCGATCGCGTCGTGTTCGGGCGTCCAGCCGATCGATGCGTCGACGACGATCAAGACGGCGTCGGCCGATTGCACTTCACGGCGAGCCGATTGAACTCCCTCGCGTTCGATCGCCTCTGCAGTCTCGTGGATCCCTGCGGTATCGCGCAGCTCGATCGTCCAACCACCAAGCGTTGTGCTGGCGGACAATACGTCGCGCGTGGTCCCTGGTTGATCGTAGGCGATCGCGCGATCGTAGCCGAGCAACCGGTTCAGTAGACTGCTTTTACCGACGTTTGGCGGTCCCGCGATCACGACGCGAAACGGCTTGCCAGCGCCGCGTCCCAGCGGGGCTCGATCGATTAGAGTTTGGATCTCCTGGCTCGCCGCTTGAAGGTTCTGCGATTGAAGTTGTTCGATCGCCGCTTGCGTCGCTGTCGCCAGCGCACCGCGGATTTGATCCAACACGATTCCCGCGGTCGTTGGCGTCTGCGTGGCGGCCAGCGCGAGCTGGCACTCGCTGCTCACAAAGCCGTCCGATTGCCCCCGCAGCCAGTTGTCGCCACCGATCCGTTCCGCTCCTGCCGCGACAAGGTCGCCGACGATCGCTTCGACCGCCGCGCGGCCGCCGTGGCAATGGATTTCGATCTCGGTTTCGGCCGTTGCACATACGACGATCGATTCGCCAATCGCCGAATCGGCGTCGCGCGACCAGACGCCATAGCGAATTCGATCGATCGGCAGGTTCGTGCTGCCCGCGTTGGGGCAAAAGTATTTGCCAACGATCTCGGCGGCGGCGGCACCTCGCAGCGCGACGGTTGCGATTGCGCCGCGGCCGATGGGTGTCAGGACACAGGTTTGTAGTGCAGCGTCGTTGCCCGAAGCGTTCATGGCGAGGAGGGATCCGCGAGTTCGATACCGTACAGGCCACGCAGCGGCATGTCGACGACGACGCGATGCGGGCTGCGTATCGCCGGGGACAAGCGGCCGGCATCGCCACCGGTCAAGAAGATCTGCGACACGTCGCAGGTCGATTGAAACGATTCGACCAACCGATCGATTGCACCAACGATTCCCGACGCGACCCCCAATTCCATTGCGGCTTGGGTATCGCGCCCCGGCGATTCCAAGCTGGCCAAGTCGTCGGGAGGTTCCAGTCGCGGCAGTTTGTCGGTCGCTTCGTGGAGAGCGCGAAACTGCAGCCCCAGGCCCGGCAGGATCGCCCCGCCACGGAAGACTCCTGGCGCTGCAACCAGATCGACGGTGACGGTCGTTCCGGCGTCGATCACGATTGCCGATCGATTACCCGCCAGTCGGAAGGCACTTTGGGCGGCCAGCAAACGATCGATTCCAACTCGCTGCGGCATCCGCACATCGGTTTCGATCCCGACATGACCGCGATCGATCACGCGCACCTGATCGGCCGAGCGATGCGTTTCGATCCAAGCCGATAGGCGATCGCAGCCGACCGAATTGACGCTGGCGATCAACCACTGGACCGAGAGATCGGTTTGCGGAAACTCAGCGGTAATCGCGGCCAGTTGAGGCTGCCAATCGGATCCGGTCAACGAAACCCGAACGACGCGCAGCTCGTCACCGTCGGCAGCATTTTGTGGCACGGCGTAGGCGATTTTGATCGAGGAATTGCCAACATCCACCGCGACGCGAAAGCGACTGTTCACGATGTCTCGTTCTCATCGACGTATTCGTGAGCTCGAAGTTCGTTCGACAATTTCGAGGTTGGTCCCGACAGGTGTGGCGGCACGCGTTTGGGTTTGGGAGGCTCGACGGCGAGGCCCACCGATTGGCCACCGGGAACCTCGCTCCGTTCCGCAAGATGTTTGGCGATTGTTTCCAGTAGATCTTTTAGCCCCTCGCCGGTCATCGCACTGATGCGGTGGATGCGTTGGTCGACGACTTCCGCCATCCGTTGGCAGACCTCATCGGCCGCAGGGAGTTCGCATTTGGTGACGGCGACGATCTCGGGACGCTCGCTCAACTGGCTCGTGTATTCGGTCAGCTCGTGACGGATCGACTTGTAGTTCTCGATCGGATCGGTTCCGTCCGAAGGCTCGGGTTCGACCAAGTGGACCAGGATTCCGGCTCGCTCGACGTGCCGCAGGAACTCGTGCCCGAGGCCAACACCCTCGTGAGCCCCTTCGATCAAACCGGGGATGTCGGCCAGGATGAACGATCGATCCCGATCGACTTTCACCTGTCCCAGGTTGGGGTGTTTGGTCGTGAAGGGATAATTGGCGATCTCCGGCCGCGCGTGGCTCAACCGGCTCAATAGTGTGCTTTTTCCGGCGTTGGGCATCCCGATCAGGCCGACGTCGGCGATCGATTTAAGCTCCAGGATCAGGTTGCGGACCTCTCCCAATTCGCCCAACGTGCGCTCTCGCGGCGCCTGGTTGGTCGCCGACTTGAACGAAGTATTGCCCTTGCCTGCTTTACCGCCGCGGGCCACGACGACGGTGTCGTCGATGTCGACCATATCCTTGATCACAAACCCCTGCTCGGCGTCGATGATCGTTGTTCCCGGCGGAACGTAAAGCACCATATCGGCACCATGACGGCCCGTTCGCTTGGCTCCCGAACCGTGGCTTCCACGTTCGGCCTTCCAGAACTTGCGTCCCGCGAAATCGTTCAGGCTGTTGACGCCATCGCGCGCGACCAAGATCACGCTGCCGCCACCGCCGCCATCCCCACCGTCGGGACCGCCGCGCGGGACGAACTTCTCTTTGCGGAAGCTCATGCAACCATCGCCGCCCTTGCCGCCGGTTACTTCGATTTCAACGCGATCAACGAACATAGTGAGAGGCCTAATGGTGGCGTCGAGAACTCTCGCCCGCCGCACAAAAATGGAACAATTGGAAGAATACCAATGCAAAACGGCTGTCCCGCGATTGACGCGATACAGCCGTTGATCGTTTTAACTTGAATCGGATGCGTGAAACGCGGTCGACTAGGCAGCGTCAACAACGTTGACACGGCGACCTTCGCGGTCGAATTTGATCACGCCGTCGATCAACGCAAACAGCGTGTAGTCGTTGCCCATGCCAACGCCACGTCCTGGATGGACCTTGGTGCCAACTTGACGGATGATGATGTTGCCTGGGCAGACCTTTTCACCACCAAACTTCTTGACTCCGCGACGTTGTGCGTTGCTATCGCGACCGTTACGGCTGGAGCCTTGTCCCTTTTTATGCGCCATTGTGGGGCTTCCTGTATCTTTGCTTGCGGGCCGATCTGCGACGCAGACAAGCCCAGGTGGTTTGGGGTTTTGTGAATTGAAGAGGGAAATTTACCTGAAAAGCCACTGATAATCAAGCCGTTCGGTAAGCCCATATTGCTTCAATACGTAGCTTTGTTCGGCTGGATCCTCGAATGCGGGAACACCGAACCGGATTTCATCGGCCAGTTGACGTACGCTGTCACCAGGCCGATAGAAATTTAATTGCAAAATTTTTCGTAAAACCTTTTCTCCGCCCTCCTCCTGAACCGTCTGGAAGGCGTTGGTCAAGCCGTGAACGTTGACCGAAAAGAAGTCGGTGCCGGGGTCGACGTCTTCCCAAGTCGCCAATCCCCAGACGCCTGGAGCATCCGCAGCGGTGGTCCGTGGAATGTTTAAGGTTCCGATTTCCACGGTGTTATGCAATTTCGATCGGATCTGTTCGCGCCGTGCGATCGGTTCGCGGGCGGTCGGCAACACGCGATCGATATATTCTTTCCCCTTGGCATGGTTCGAAAGGACCAGCATCGGGAAACAGCGACGTTGTTTGTAAGCGATCGATTCGATATCGGGATAGGTTTTGTTGCCAAATTCGTCGACAACCTCCTTCGATCGCAGGTCGCCGCCGCGGTAGCGGACGCGGAAGACCATGTACCAAATCAGCTTGCGTTTCATCACGCCGCTAGCTTGCGGAATGTCGACGTAGATCTGCCGCATCGGTTTGAAAGCAAATTCAAAGCCGTAGATCTCGCGTCGCAGCGTGACCTGTTTCGCTTTTTCGATCAGCGTGCGGCTGCGGGAGTTGAAAAACGGCTGCCCCTCGGGGAAATCGGGAGCCGTCCAATCGATCTGCGGATTATTGGATAGGAACTCCTGCAGCGGCAGCGGTCCCGAAAACGTCTCTTCTGGTTCCGGCGGGGCATCGATCACGCGAACGATTCCCGGAGCGAAACGAGCCGCGTCGTCGATCGCTGCGGGGGCTTGAGCCAACGCGTTGGTGACGCCCACGAAGAGACTGGCGATCAGGACAATGGAGGTGCACAGTTGATTCATGGAAGCCCAAGAAAACTTGACAAGCGAAAAGGGAGACCGCCGTTGAGTGGATTTTGCTACTGATGAATCCTAATTGCCACAACGGTCAAAGCCAAATCGTAAGCCACATTCTCGCCCGAATTCGGCTCAAAAGCAACGATTCTTCCGAGTTTCACGTCTGGGAAACCTGCAACCGGTACGACAAAACCGCCGCGTTGGGTCATCCCAAGCGGCGGTTGTTGCACTGCGTCTGCGATAAGCCCCACTAATGGAGCAGCCTCCGTTGGCTCAAACCGACATCTGATTCAGCCGTCGATCGGACGGTCGAGTTTGCTTTAATTAGGCCCGCGTCCTTTCCCGCGATCCCCACCGCGATGCTTCTTCTTTCCTTTTCCCTTCCCTTTCCCCTGTTTTGAGCCGTCGCGTTTTCCATTCTTCGACTTTGCCGACAGCTTCTTGTTTTTGCCGTCGCGATGCTTCGCCGACTTCTCGCCACGCTTGGACTTTCCCTTCCCGTGCTTAAAACTCTTCTCGCCGCGGTGGTGCCGTGGCTCCATCGCTTCACGTCCCCAATCTCCGCGAG
Organism: Rosistilla ulvae; assembly: GCF_007741475.1. NCBI lineage: Bacteria > Pseudomonadati > Planctomycetota > Planctomycetia > Pirellulales > Pirellulaceae > Rosistilla > Rosistilla ulvae. Next base: position 2,946,957 of record NZ_CP036261.1, read on the forward strand.
CCCCACGGCGTTCACCGGCAAAACGATGAGACCGATACGATTCGCCACGCTTCATGCCGTGGTGGCGACGCGACTCCGACGGGCCACGTCCCCAATCTCCGCGAGCCCCACGGCGTTCACCGGCAAAACGATGAGACCGATACGACTCTCCACGCTTCATGCCACGGTGGTGACGCGACTCCGACGGCCCACGTCCCCAATCTCCGCGAGCTCCACGGCGTTCACTGGCAAAACGATGAGACCGATACGACTCTCCACGCTTCATGCCGTGGTGGTGACGCGCTCCTTTCGCGCTCCATCCCCGATCTCCACGCGGTCCGCGCCGTTCACCTTCGAATCGATCACGCGATGATTGATCTCCACGCTTCATGTCGTGTTGACGCGACTCTTTCGCGTCACGTCCTCGATCCCCACGCGGTCCGCGGCGTTCACCTTCGAATCGATCGCGCGGTGATTTATCTCCGCGTTTCATGTCGTGGTGGCGTGACTCTGGCTCGCCAGGTCCTCGATCCCCACGCGGCCCACGATGTTCACCTTCGGGACGATGCTGGCGAGCCGCATCTCCGCGAGGACCGCGGCGTTCGCCTTCGAATCGATCCGGCCGATTCGCATCTCCGCGATTCATATCGCCATGGTGACGCGACTCCATCGCGCCGCGTCCCCGATCACCACCAGGGCCACGACGTTCGCCTTCACGACGTTGCGGACGCTCCGTATCTCCACGAGGGCCACGGCGTTCGCCTTCAATACCATGCATCGGCGCTTCAACATCTCCGCCCGGTCGCCGGTGCTCACCAGCAGGACGACGTGGTGGAGCGTCGTCGCCACGATCTCGATTTTCGTCCTGAGCGAAGACTGCGGACGTTGTCGCGATAGCGATCGCCGTTCCGAATAGAGTTGTCTTTAATAGATCACGAAGCATGCTTGTCGACCTCCAATGTGAAGCGGGCAGCGGATCCCGAACCGACATCGGCCCGGCGTGCTGCAAAAGAGAATGAGAACGGATGAGTTGATGCTTTTTAAACCCGGGCGGTCGGCCAAGGTCTCGCGGAAATCTCGCAGCTCGCTGCAAATTCGCCACATTTGTTCGTTCGGCTTCTTTTTCGGGAACCGCTCCCCCAAGCTTGCGTCTGTCTTGATGTAAACTGGTTGGATGCCATCGATCTGGAACGCGAGGCGGCGAACCTTGGCTGTCCCGTGGTTGTCAACCACTTCTTCTCTTCTGAAAGATACGTTTCATGTCACTTCACGCCGTTGAACATTGGGTGCTGCTGATCGGATTGTTAGTTGGAATGTTTTCGATTCCCCAGCGGACCGCGCGGGCTACCGAGATCGGATCGATCGAGCGTTACGCCTTGGCTGTCGACCGCCAACAATTTTTACAAGACCTGATCCCCGGTTCGGCAGACTATTACTATTTTCATGCGTTGCACCATCAAACGATGGGCCAACCCGAACTGGCGGCCGCCTACCTCGCCGACTGGTCCGCCAACAAGGCTTTTGACCAAGACCCACGACTGCTGGGAATGCAGCATCGCCAGCATTTACTCCAATTCGAAGCGACTCCCGATCGAACGCTCGAATACCTGCGGCGTCATTTAAACGTCAACCTCGACCACCAACCGCCTCGCGTCCGCGGCCAGCGGCAATTGCCAGCTTCATTGGACGCGGCGTTGATCGATGGCGATGAACTTTTGCTTGCAGCTGCCGAGCGTCGTGAGACGCTCACATCCGCAGGTCAGCGACGGTTGGTGCAGATTTGGACCGCAGCGGACCAACCCGATGACATCGTCTCGCCGCAAACATTGCGTTGGTTGTTGGAACGGCTCGACCAACCGGCGCTCCCGAAAATCGTCGATCTCGTGATCACCGAACTGCAACAGCGGCGTCCACAACACCAACAGTTTGGCGATCTCCCTATACACGACGTGCTCACGCTGGATGAATTGCAACAAGTCCGCCGGCAGGTCAAAGAGGTTGCTAGCGACGATGGAGTTGTTTCTGCGATCCTGTTGCGATTGCGTCCGTCCGCGGACAGCGATCCAAGCCAACAACCGCAGGTCTACCACGACTATCTGCAGCGGGCCGAAGAGTTTGTTCGAACGCTACCCGATGCTTACAACGGCTTGAAGGCGTCGGTTCTGTATCATCGACTCGCGGCCGATCTGAAGAATGAGCAGTTCGAGTTGCAGCGGTTTATCGACTACTTGGCCCTGCCACGGCAAAGCCCGATCGTCTTGCCGAAGTTGATCGAACGTAGCCTCGGTGGCACGATTGCGGAACTCGACCACGACTACCGGCAGCAAGCGATGCTGCCACCGATCGGCGACGACCAACCGCTGGTCCGTGCTTATCTGGAACACTTTTTTCGCGATGCCGCTTCTCCCGAAGCCTTCGCCCAATACCTGCGTCCGGAATATCTCCGCGACCTGTTTGCCGAAACCAAGCTGTTGGCCGGGATCGAACCGCGCGACCAATGGTTCGCTCAGTTGTCGCCGGAGGATCAGAAGGCGTTGCAGGAGCGAGTCGAAGTCACGTTGGCGGCAACGAATCCGGAGTACCAGTCGGTCGATGAACCGGCGGCGCTGCATGTCGATATCAAAAACGTCGACGAATTGATGATCCGCATCTATCGGATCAACACCGAAGCCTATTGCCGCGCGGGGCGCAAACCGCTTAGCACGGCGATCGATCTCGATGGCTTGGTCGCCAACCACAGTCGTTCACTGAAGTACGACCTGCCCGCTTTGCGGCGTCATCGCCAGCGGATCGAACTGCCCGAAATTCAAGGACGTGGTGTCTGGGTTGTCGATCTGTTGGGAGGCGGTCGGCGATCGCGTGCTCTGATCCGCCGCGGGGACCTTCGTTTTGCAGAGACGATCGGCGCGGCGGGGCACCGTTTCCAAGTCCTCCGCGAGGATGGCAACCCCGCATCGCAAGCGCGGCTGCAGATTGGAACGCAGGAATTTACAGCGGATGAATCGGGGACGATCATCGTTCCTTTCGCCGCCAAGACCACGACCCGCGATGCGATCTTGATCGACGACGCGATTGCGATGCCGATCAAGTTCCGCCACCGCGCCGGGAGCTACAAATTGGAAGCGGGCTTCCATACGCATCGGCAACAATTGCAACCGGGCAAGCTGGCGGAGATCCTGATCCGCCCGCGGTTGTGGGTCGCCGATCGGCCGATCGATCCCAAGATCGTCGAAGAGGTCGAAGTCCAAGTTACCGCGACCGATCTTGATGGCGTCGCCACCAGCAAGCGGTACCGCGATCTTGAGTTCACTCTCGACCGGGAACTCGAAGTCCAATTCCGCGTCCCGCGACGGACGGTGCAGATTACGGCAAGCGTCAGCGGACGGGTGGCCAGTCGCAGCGGAGGCGAGCGAGTCGAAGTCGACGCGATCAAGGTGTGGAAGATCAACGAAACCGAAAAGACCGACGCGATCGCCGACCTGTTTTTAGCGCGCCACGACGGCGGTTGGTCGGTCGAAGCTCGCGGCCGCAGCGGCGAACCGTTAGTCGGACAAGCGATCCAGTTGAGCTTACGCCATCGCTACCGCAGCAACAGCGTCGATGTGACGTTGCAAACCGATGAGTCCGGGACGCTGCATCTGGGACCGCTGACCGACATCAACACGCTGGCCGCCGTCTCCAGCGGCTTGCCTTCGCGTACTTGGCCACTGCGTGAATCGGGATCGCATTGGCCTGCAGAGATCCACGCCTTGGCGGAGACCGAGATCGCGATCCCGACAAGCGATTTAGATGACGACGCCGACCGATTCCGAATCTGGGAAGAACGGGCTGGTCAGCCGTACGCCAGCGTCGACCAAGCGTTATCGGTTCGCGATGGTGCCGTGCGATTGAAATCTCTCGCGGCGGGAGACTATCGGTTGGTCGACAACGATCACAATCGTTCGCTTGTGATCCGCGTTACCGCAGGCATTGCCGCTGGCGATTATTTGATGGGCGAGACGCGTGAACTGGAACGCCGCCCGCCGCTGAGCACTTCGATCGCCAAAGCGGCTGTCGAAGGAGACGCCTTTGTTGTTCAGCTGTCCGGTGCCAATCCGCTCTCGCGAGTGCATCTGTTTGGCGGCCGCTACCTTCCCGGCGAATCTCCCGCTGCGGCCCTCGGCTTGGACGATTATTCGCCTCGAATCAAACCGCGTTCGATCGCGGCCAGCGGTTTTGTCAGCGACCGACGCTTGGACGAGGAGTATCAATATGTGTTGCGGCGTCGCAATGCGACCAAATATCCGGGCAACCTGTTGCCCCAGCCCTCGCTGATCCTCAATCCGTGGGAAACCGACACCACCGAAAACGCTCGCCAAGATGCGATGGCTGGCGATGTGATGGAGAGTCGCGCCGCGGCCGCTCCGCCGATGCCCGCCGATTCGATGCACCGCAATGAGCCCTTTGGACACCCGCTTTCACTCTCCGCCAGCTGGGACTTTCTGCCGACGCAGGGGAGCGTGCTGACGAACTTGGAAGTCGACGCCAACGGCCGTCTATCGATTCCACTGAACGCCTGGGGCGATGCTTCGCTGATCCGCGTCGTCGTCAGCGATCCGATCTCGATCGTGCAACAGACCGTCACGCGCGACCTTCCGCAACTGCAACCGAACGACCTCCGGTTGCGAACGATCTTGGATCCGGCAAAACGGCTGTCACAGACTCGCGCCGTCTTGATCGCTTCGCAAGCGAAGCCCTTGGATCTCAGCGAACTGGGAGCCGCACGGATGCAGATCTACTCCACCGTCGGCGACCTGTATCGGTTGTACAGCAGCGTTGTCGAAGACGAGCGATGGCCCGAGTTCGAACCGCTGTCGCGATGGCATGAACTGAACAATGAACAGCGGTTGGATCTTTACGGACGCTTGGCGTGCCATGAGCTGCATCTGTTCCTGTATCACAAGGATCGCCCCTTCTTCGATGCCGTCGTTCTTCCCTATTTGAAGAACAAGCTGGAGAAGACGTTTGTCGATCGCTGGCTGCTGGAAGAGGATCTGTCGGCTTACACCAAGCTGTGGAAATATGAGCAGTTGAATGCCGCCGAAAAAGCGTTGCTGGCGATGCGGCTCGATTCTTCGCGAGCTGCGGTCGTGCGCGAGTTCGACAACCGGATCGCGCTTCAAGACGAAGACCTCGATGCGGTCCGCAGCCGGATCGACGCGGCGCTGCTGGGGCTGGAACTGGACGACCAGGGAGGCGCTGTGATGTTCGGATTTGGTGGTGGCATGGGAGGCATGGGCGATGCATTCGCCGACGGCGTGGTCTCCGAATCGCTCTCCGCGATGCCCGAAATGGAAGCCGACGAAAAAGCGGGTACCCGCGCGCGACGATTGAGCCGCCAGAAAAAGCGTTCGGTGGAAGCACAGCTATCCAAAGAAGAAGCTGCCAACATGAGCCTGTTCTATCGGGAGAGTGATCTGCAGCGTGTTGCCGGCCGTGGATTCTTCCGGCCGTTGCCCGCCACGCGTCAGTGGGCTGAGAGCCAATACGATCGGATCAGGCGGATCGAACAAACGCCCGACCTCGTTCCGGTCGGTCGGTACTGGCAGCATCTCGCCGAGCACGACGTGACGCAACCTTTTGTCAGCAGCGAACTGTTGGTCCCCACCGAAACGCGGACCGCCGCTTTGATCGCGCTTGCCACGACGGGGCTCCCCTTCGCCAGCGAGGCCGATCTGCCAGCCGGAGAGGACCAGCCGCAGTTTGCGCCGCCACATCCCGTGGCTGTCGTGACCGAACAATTACGCGAAGTCCGGCCGCTGGAAGGGGATTCGCCGGTGTTGGTCGGCCAACGCTTTGAAGCCGACAACGAGCGAGACGATGAGAAACCAACAGCGTTCGCGCCGGCGGAGTTTCTCGTCGGGCAACCCTATCTCGGCCAGATCGTCTTGACCAACCCGACGCCCACGATCCAACAGATCGATGTGCTGTGGCAGATTCCCGCCGGCGCGATGCCGTTGGGTGGCGGCCGCGAGACCGACAGCCGGCAACTGGAATTGGAACCGTTCGCCACGCAGACGCTCGAGTACCAGTTCTACTTCCCGTCGGCTGGCCAGTTCAAACATTATCCAGCCAGTGTTTCCGCCGACGGCATGGCTCTGGCTTCGGGCGAGCCGCGCACCTTTGGCGTCGTCGACAATCCGACGCAGATCGATGAAGAGACGTGGGAATACATCGCACTGCGTGGTGACGCCGCAAAGATCGCCGACTTTTTAAAGACCGCCAATCTGCGGAAGCTCGATTGGACGCAGGTCGCACCGCGTTTGCGCGACCGGGCGATCTACGACGTAGTGCTCCGCGCGATGACCGAATTTCAAGTTTGGGATGAAACCGTTTGGGGATACGCGGTGTATCACAAGGATGCACCACGGATCACCGAACTGATTTCCAACGACACCGAATTTGTGGCCGCTTGCGGTCCGGTGCTGCGTTCGAACCTGCTGACGATCGATCCCGTCGACCGCGATCTGTACGAGCACTTGGAATACGCGCCGCTTGTCCGGTCGCGAATCCATCCGCTCCGCGATCAGCCGGAGATCATGAACGATCGACTGCTGCAACAATATCGCCATCTGATGAACGTGCTGTCTTACCAACGAAAGCCTTCGACCGAGCAACAGCTTGCGCTTTGTTATTACCTGTTGCTCCAGAACCGCATCGAAGAAGCGATCCAACGGTTTGAAACGGTCGCTCGCGACGAGGCGACGCCGCAGTTGCAATACGATTATCTGGACGCCTATCTGGCGTTGTTCGCTCAGGATTACAGGCGGGCAGCGGCGATTGCCGACAACTACAAAAGCTTCCCGATCCCACGCTGGCGTCAGCGGTTTACCGAGCTCAGCAACCAATTGGAGCAGCGGCGGGTGCTGATGTCCGGAGCGGAAATCGCAGGAGCAGACCGTCCCGCCGATGCGTTGCCGACCGCCGACGCAGCCGACCTATCGGTCTGGGGACGCGATAGCGCGCAGAGCCAATCTGCGGCCAACGAGCCGAAGATCGAATTGGCTCTGCGGCAGGATACGGTACTGATCCGGCATCAGAACATTCGCCAAGCGGAGATCCGTTTCTATTCGATGGATCTCGAACTGTTGTTCAGCAAGACGCCCTTCATTCAAAACGACGTCAGCCAATTAGCGATGATCGCCGCCAATGAAAGCGAACCGCTGACGTTGCAAGCGGCCAGCGGGACGCTCGAATATCGCTTGTCGCCCGAACTGGCAAAGCAGACGCTGTTGGTCGAAGTCACGGGGCAGGGTATTCGGCAAACAATCTTCTACTACGGCGGCAACCTGACGACTTACGTGGCCGAAGCGTTTGGCCAAGTTCAAGTGCTGCAGGCCGGCAACCGTCAGCCGATCAGCGGCGCGTATGTGAAGGTTTATGCAAAGCACCGCGATGGCCAGATCCGCTTCTATAAAGACGGCTACACCGATCTCCGCGGCCGTTTCGATTACACATCGCTCAGCACGCCCGAGCTCGCGACAACCGAGAAGTTTGCGATCCTGGTCGTCGCCGAAGACGTCGGCGCGACGCTGCACGAAGTCGCCGCACCGGCTCAGTAAACGCGACGCCGCAGCACAACACGTTGCCTAATCATGCATCAGGCAAGCAGGATATCGCCAAACCCGATCGGTTAGCTTTATCCTGCGATCGTTGGTCGCCTTTCGCTCCGCGAAAGTGCGTTCAGCATCCGCACTTTCGCAGAGCGAAAGGCGACCATAATGACAAGTGTTTTGTTGCGGCAAATACTAGCACGAAGCGCGAGCGAGTGTTTCCGGTTCGATGGTGCGATCACTCGCTTGCGCTTCGTGCTGGTATTGTCGGCTGGCAAACCGGCAACCTCTTTCCGCAGTTGGTATACTGGCGATCCCCCTTCCCCCCAATCACACCCCCTGCCGGAGAATCATCATGATGGATCCCATTTCCCGCCGCTCGTTATTAGCCGCCTCGGCCGCTGGCGTTTTGGTCAGCCAAACCGGGCGACTGTTTGCCGCCGATGAAGCCCCTGGGATCGATGTCGATCCGATTCGCACGATCAGTCTGCAGAGTGATCGCTACCATGGCTGGCCGACGCTGCTGCGGACTCGCGACGGCGAACTGTTAGTCGTTTGTTCGGGCGGACGCGACAGCCACGTCTGTCCGATGGGACGCGTCGAACTGATTCGATCCGACGACGAAGGGAAGACATGGACGTATGCCCGCACCATTTTGGATGGACCGCTGGATGATCGCGACGCGGGAATTGTGGAGACTGCCAAAGGGACTCTGTTGGTGACCACGTTTACTTCGATGGCCTACCAGCCGAATTACGAAAAAGCGGTTGCGGCCGCCGAAGCGGGCACCCCGTATCCGCTGGCCGGGGCTCAGTTGGAACGCTGGAAGGGAGCTCACCGACGTGTTGCCGAAGGAGAACATGAATCGCATCTGGGATGTTGGATGATCCGCAGCGAGGATGGTGGCCTGAACTGGTCTCCCGCCTACCGCGTGCCCGTCAACAGTCCCCACGGGCCGATCGCGCTGCAAAGCGGACGCTTGTTTTACGCAGGCGTTGCGCTCTGGGAAGAAGGCCGGAAAGTTGCCGCCTACACTTCCGACGACGACGGTTTGACGTGGCAATGGATCGCCGATATTCCGATCCGCGATGGCGACCAAGGTTCGCAATATCACGAACTGCACGCCGTCGAAGCGGCCGACGGACGATTGATCGTTCAGATCCGCAATCACAACAAGACCAATAACCGCGAGACGCTCCAGACGCATTCGACCGATGGCGGCAAGACCTGGACCTCGCCTGAGCCGATCGGCGTCTGGGGTTTGCCGACGCATCTGCTGCGACTGTCCGACGATCGGTTGTTGATGACCTATGGCCATCGCCGCAAGCCGTTGGGAAATCAGGCTCGGATCAGTGACGACAACGGCGAAACATGGTCGCCGCCGATGCTGATTCAAGCCGACGCAAGCTCCGGCGATCTCGGCTACCCATCGACCGTCGAGCTGGCACCGGGATCGTTTGCCACGGTTTGGTACGAAAAGCTTCCCAACAGCTCCAACGCACAACTGCGCTTGGCCACCTGGCGTCTATCGTAATGGCGAACCGATGCCAACCAAGTTGCGATGTCGCGTGTGAGTGTCGGGGGATTTGCGATCGGGGATCCGCCTCGGGTGAAGGCGACAGCGCCGCACGTCGAAATTCATCTTGGGGCTTTCGCCTCGAGCTACCAACGACGGTCCCTCCGGGACGAGGCCGCATGGTTTACTCCGGAGGAGTTAACGTCGGTAGCTCGGGGTGGAAGCCCCGAGATCGCTAATCGACGGTTCTCGCCGCGGCAGCTCCCAAGCCCATCGCCAGCTTCAGCACCGCAACGGCCATCAGAAAGAGAATCGAGCAGGTCCAGGCTCCCGTCCAATCGAACAGGCTGCCGAACACCAGGGGACCTGTCCCGGCGATCAAATAGCCGATCGATTGAGCCATCCCCGACAACTCGGTCGCCGTCTCTGGGTGCCGGGTTCGCAGCACGATAAACAGCAGGGCCAACCCAAACGATCCGCCCAAAACAAGACCGATCAACGAAACCCAGATCGCGATCCAGCCCGCCGGACTGGCTATCAAACCAACAAGTCCAACCGCCTCCACCGAGGCGAGGAACCAAATAATGCCACGCTGGTCCGGCTTGCGTCCCGCGATGGTGGGAATGATCAACGAACCGACGATCCCCATCCCTTGCGACAGCGAGAGCATCCAGCCCGAAAACGATGCGTCATACCCTCGGCTGATCAAGATCGCTGGCAACCACGCCAAGACCGCGTAGTAGGTGAGCGATTGGAGGCCCATAAAAAAGGCGACCTGCCAAGCCAATCGCGACCCGCCCAAATCTTTCATCGCTTTTGCAAAGCTTCGGTTCGGCTCCGATCTCGTCAACCGACGCACCTGCGGCAGCCACGCCACAAAAGCGATCGCGGCCGGAATCGCCCAGATCCCCAGCGCACCGCGCCATCCGAGCCCCAAGCCGTTGGCCAGCGGGATACTCAACCCTGCTGCCATCGACGCGCCCAAGGCCATCCCGCTCGAGTAGAGACTTGTGACAAACCCGGAATTCGCGGCAAAGTTGCGTTTCGTGATGCTTGGCAGCAGCACATTCCCAAACGCTATCGCAATCCCCAGACAGAGCGTTCCCAGATAGAGGGCGGGGAGCCACGCGACGTATCGCAAGGCGATCCCGAAGGCTAGCAACGCCAACGCTCCAAGCAATGTACCGCCGATCCCCAAACGCCGCGTGAACAGCGGAGTCAGGGTCGATATGACACCAAACGCGATCAACGGCAGCGTCGTCAGCAGGCCCAATTGCGAACTGGACAGGCTTGTCGATTGCCGGATCTCTTCAACCAAAGGACCAACACTCGCCAACGCCGGGCGGAGATTGACAGCGACAAGCAGGATGCCGGCGAGCAACAACAGATTCATCGGTTGCGAAGCAGCCTTGATCGAAGGCGCGGGCTCAGGATCGCGCAGCGGGACGTGGTCGACGCGTTCCTGCCGCTCGACGACCTCCGTTGAATTCGGACTTTCGATACTGAACCTTCCCTATGGAATCTGAGAGTGCAGCCCAGATGCTGCTGGATGCCAGCGTTGCAGTCTACCGCCGGCCCCACGAACCCGTCGAGCGCCCCTCAAGAAACACGATCCACGGCCAGGATGCAAAGCAATCATCTCGGGGCTGCCGCCTCGAGATACCAACGTCGCCCCCACCGGGACGAGGGTCCAGTTTTTTACTCCAGAGGAGTCAACGGCGTTAGCTCGGGGCGGGAGCCCCGAGATGGCGTGACCGAAAATGGCGTCCGCCCCGGATGGGGCCGTCGTGAATCATGACGTGGTACTTCGGCCCAACCAACGTCGGCCCCTCCGGGGCGTTGTGGATTGGGATGAATGATTTTGGGGTTCTTGATCGCGCAATCATCTCGGGGCTGCCGCCTTGAGATACCAACGACGGTCCGTCCGGGACGAGGGCCCAGGTTTTTACTCCAGAGGAGTCAACGGCGTTAGCTCGGGGCGGGAGCCCCGAGATGGTGTGACCGAAAATGGCGTCCGCCCCGGATGGGGCCGTCGTGAATCATGACGTGATACTTCGGCCCAACCAACGTCGGCCCCTCCGGGGCGTTGTGGATTGGGATGAATGATCTTGGGTTTCTTGGTCGCGCAATCATCTCGGGGCTTCCGCCCCGAGCTAGTGCGCCTGCGAAGGCGGTTGAATTGTCGGGTGAAAGTCCCGATCGGGGATGTCGTTACCGCCCCGTATCCGAAGGTAACTGCGTTTTCGACAGAAAAGGTGGAGAGCAACCGGAGGAGAATGAGCAGTCCGTAACAAAATGAACTCGTTTCGGCCAAGCCTGTCGGGGAGCGTCCTAGCAACTCGCGAACCTCTGATCTCACGCAACGGCCCGATGATGACCACGAGGTCAGTCGGTTTTCAAGCCGACGGTCGGTGAGACGGCTTGCACGGTGAACGAACCTGTAACGTGATAAACCGAGGCAAGCGAAATGGCAGTAAGGTGATTGGAGATGGAATGCTCGGAAGTTCAATCGAGATAAGCAGGGAGGCCAGAGCAGCGTCGACAGACCTTTGAAACGCTCAGCTCTGGAACCAGAGCCTTCGTAGTAGTGCCAGAACGTCGGGAACCAAACCCGACGCGAGCGAAGGAAGGCAGGAAAGTAGATTCGAGAAGTCACACCACATGAGAAAGAGTCAAAGTCAACGTCGGAAACTTCGTGCTCGTCGCGAAGCGAAGAAGAAAGACACGGAGCTTCTGCCCGAGCGAGTGCCCTTTGCGGCTAAACCTCGGGAGGATCTGGACGCGCGCGATATCCGCTCGTGGACCAGCCGTGCGGTGTGGACTGATCGAATGTTGTCGACACTCGTCGAAAGACGATTGAAACACGGCAAATGGCATTCGCTGATCGACAAAGTCACTTCGGAGCTGAACCTGTTTCAAGCCGCCCGCAAGGTGACGGCTAAAGACGGTGCAGCGGGCGTCGACGGCCAGGACTGTGAAGCGTTCGAGGAGGGCTTGATCGTGGAAACACGCAAGCTCGGCGGACAAATCACAGGTGGTCACTACACGCCCTCGCCGGTGCGTCGGGTTCACATTCCCAAACCGGGAACGCCGAACCAGACACGGCCTTTGGGCATTCCGACGGTCCGTGACCGCGTCGTGCAAACGGCGTTGGTCCATGTGATCGAGCCAATCCTGGACAACGAATTTCACGAGCGAAGCTTCGGCTTTCGCCACGGACGTTCAGCTCACGATGCACTTCGCATCGTGGAGCAGAAGATCGAGGAAGGCTATGTGTATGTAGTCGATGCGGACCTGAAGGGTTACTTCGATTCGATCCCCCGGGACAAGCTGATGCGGTTGCTCAAGCAGCACATTGCCGATTCCAAAGTGATCGAATTGATCGAAGCGTTTCTCGGCAGCGGCATCATGGAAGACTTGCACTTACACAACCCGATCGCGGGCGTGCCTCAAGGTGCGGTTCTTTCACCGGTGTTGTCGAACTTGTACTTGAATGACCTGGATCACACGATCGCCGGTGAAGGTTTTGAAATGGTGCGCTATGCCGACGACTTCGTCGTGCTGTGTCGCAGCGAGTTCGAGGCGGAAGTGGCGCTCGAGGAGATCAAGAAGTGGGTCAAGAAAGCGGGTTTAACGCTGCACAGCGGGAAAACGAAGATCGTCGATAGTCGAGAGAAGAGCTTCGTCTTTCTGGGTTATTCATTTCGCGGGGACAAGATCTATCCTCGTGCGGAAAGCCTATCGAAAATGAAGTCACGGATAGTCGAACTGACGCAGCGTAAGCGGCCCGGCTCGATCCAGCGGATCGCGTTGGAGTTGAGTCGCGTGCTTCGTGGATGGTTCGCCTACTTCCGCCACTGTCGGTGGACGATCTTCAAGGATTTGGACGCGAAGATTCGCGGGCGGCTTCGGCGTTTGTTATTGCAGCGTCACCGCAAGAACCCAGCTCGTCTGCCACGGACTCAGCGTTGGCCGAATGCATATTTTACGGCCGCGGGTCTCTATAGTCTGCGAGAGGCCCACAACCGTTTCGCGCAATCCCTTTCGGGGGCCTACTGACTGGAGAGCCGTGTGCGGGAGAACCGCACGCACGGTTCGGAGGGAGGGGAGTCCGGCTTAACCGGACTTCCCTACCCCTATCCAACGACGGTCCCTCCGGGACGAGGTCGCAGGTTTTGACTCCGGAGGAATCAACGGCGGTCGAATTTTTCCGGCTGGCGGGGGCGATCACGTTTCGCTCGCTCCACCACATGACTCGTTTCTCAGAACCATCAAGCGGCGTCGTGACGGCTGGATCGACTTGGATTCCGACGGAAAACAGCTTTCGTTGCTGCGGCACCGTCGACGACAGCATGCGAGGCAAAATTGATGAGTCGTGGAGTGGAGAGAACCGTTAACACAAGCGACGCCGCAATCGTCCATGCTGTGACCGTCCGCCACTTTCGCGAGGTAGGTCTGTGTTGCGCCGACGGACGGTGTGGGAGATTGAAAACACCCGAAACCTGAGCGGACAAATGATGCTCCGCTGCATGCCCTGGTTTCGAGTCAAGAAACAGGGCTGCATCGCGAAGTGCCGCATCAAGATTAAGCATTTCAAGGAACACCCGTCGCGCCTGAGGATCGTCGCGCAAACGCTTGTTTAACTGCGATAACTGCTTCGACGATGCTCGAGCTTCGAGGTAATCCTGGACCGAACGGTGAAAGCTGCGATCACAGCTCATTTATTTGCCTCGCTTGCGAGTTGGCGTTGGATGCATTCCAACAGGATCTGCCGGGTACGGTAAAGCCATTGGTAAAAGCCGGCAGCCGAACGTCCGCTCGATGCGGCCAAATCCTCCATCCTGGCATCTCGGTGATAGGCGTTTGCCACTAGACGACGCTGTTCAGCGGGCAGCTTTTTAAGGCACGATCTTAACGCATGCCGCTGCCTCTCTAGATCACTCTCGTCCCGTTCCGCCTCATCAGCCAACGTACTGACGACATCCATGTCGAGCACCATGTTTTGTCGCCCCTTGTCTCGAATCCAAGCCAACGCTTTGAAACGTGCGATACTGAACGCCCAGGATCGAAAATTGCCCTCCTCGTCGAAATCATCCAGTTTTTCCCAAAGCACAACGGCGACTTCTTGGACAACGTCGTCGGCATCAATCCGCGATGGAATCAGGCGACGAACATACGCGCGAATTGCTGCCTCGTGACAATCAAACTGGCGAACAAAACGCATGCTTCGCCCGGCATTGCTCAACGGCATTCAGTGGCCCTCCTTAACGATACTGGAAACACTCAAGGAAACTGAATGAAAGGACACTTCGGCCATTCTCGAGGAGAGGTCTGATATCCGCTGTCATACAAATTTCGATTTTATGCAATAATCCCACGTTAAATTCCCCCAGGTTGTGGAATGTACTGTAACAGAGCGGGTGCGTCTCTGTCTTCCCTTAATGCCATCCTTTTGTCGTATTCCCTTCCGCAGTAGCAAGTAACGGGTCTCCGTTGCTTCCGTCTGCAGTTTTGATCTGAAAAAATTAAAAGAGCTATTTTATGACGAAACGTAAATTGTCAGCTGGTTTCACATTGGTGGAATTGCTTGTCGTCATCGCCATCATTGGGATCCTTGTCGGCTTGCTGTTGCCGGCGGTTCAGGCGGCACGAGAGGCTGCGCGCCGGATGCAGTGTTCCAATAATCTGAAGCAAATCGGTATCGCCTTCCATAACTACCACGACACGTACCAATCGTTCCCGTTTGGGTCGCGTGTTATGAACAATGGTTCGAGTGGCTTTGGTCCCTCGTGGTGGGCAGGGCTGTTGCCTTTCGTAGAACAACAAGCACTTTTTGATCGACTGAACCTGAGCATCAGCAATGCAGGTTGGAGCGCGAACGCGTCCGTCTTGACCAGAAAACCAGCCCCAATGATGGCCTGCCCATCGTATCCCGGCGAGGTTGAGGGAGGGGAATACGGTGATACCTGGGACTCTAAGTCGACTTACGTCGGTATTTCGGGAGCCGCCATTACCAGCCCCGGGTTTACGGAATCACGCGTCTCGACGTGTTGCGGTTGCTGTTCGCACAGCGGTAGCGCAAACGATGGGATTTTGGCAGCGGGGGGCGTTCTGATTGCCAACAAGTCACTCCGCTTCCGGGATATTACCGACGGAACAAGCAACACCTTGATGGTCTCCGAAATCGGTGGCGCTATGTATACCGCAAACTCGTCGTCCTATACGACGATTGATGGCGAACGCGTTTGGGTGACGCCAGCGGGCCTCCACGGGTGGCTCATGGGGACTGCAAATACCGGGCAGACTCCGACCGATCGCGTCTTCAATCTCACGACGATCAGGTACGAACCGAATTCTGCGAACTATGACCGTCCCGGTATCAATATCAACCACGGACCCAATATTCCATTGACTTCAACGCATCCAGGCGGAGTGATGGGGCTCAATGGAGATGGCCATGTTTCGTTTATCGCAGAGACGATGAACCTCGACACTCTGAAACTAGCAGCGACACGAGACGATGGTCAGACCATCGACTTAAACAATTAAGTCGCAATGCTTCGCCCCCTAAGGCCTACGCCCGATCGCTTGTTCCGCGACGGGCAGAGGCTCGTCACAATATGCAGCCATTTTCCCCAAGGACACCTCGCGTGGCACGTAACTTCCTCGTCACTATTTCAATTTTTGCATTTGGCATGCTGATGTTCGGATGCTCTCCCGCGCCTCCGGCGGGATTCGGAGAGGTCCACGGAACGGTTTCTGTCGATTCGAAGCCGGCACCGGAAGGAACGCGAGTCCGTTTCCTTCATGCCGAAGACGACGCAACCGCTTTCTTCGCCATGGTCAACGCCAACGGCGAATATTCCTACAAGCCGCCAACAATGGCCCCCTTAAAACCAGGCGTCTACCACATCTCCGTCGAGCCCGTCAGCACTCAGACAACGACCGACAGCACCGGTCTTAGCGTCGAATCCCCTGATGCACAAAAGCCCAAAGACTACGGCAAGTATTCCGATCCTGAGAAGAGTGGTCTGACCACGACCTTGGAGGATGGCAGCGTTCAGTATGATATTGAAATCACTAACTGATGCATCGATGTCGATTGGCAATGTTTTTGCGGGGCAAACCCCGCGAGGACGCCAGTGCACGGTGTGAAGGCATTGATGGTTTGTGACCTCACAACCGCCTACCGCTCTTAGCGGACAGTAAATCATTCCAACGATCAGACGGACAAGTTGCGTTTGGTTCCTGAGCCTTCACACAGGAAACGCAGCGTCCCAACGGGCATTACTCCATCAAGCCGTTTGGACGTTTGCATTCATCCACGGTGAATGCGTGAATAGTTAAGCGTGACGCGACATGATCGATTGCACGACCACCGTGCAATCGCGATCAACGCAATCGCCGCCCGCCCACCCTCAAGCCCACCTTCAATGTCATGAACCGACAGCTCAGCATCCTCCTGTTTAGTCTCTTCTACGGCAGTGCGATTGCCGCCGATACGCCTGTCGATTTCGTGAAAGATGTGCGACCGATTCTTCAGCAACGTTGTTACAGTTGCCATGCGGAGCAGAAGCAAAAGAGCGGCTTCCGGCTGGATATCAAAGCGTCCGCGTTTGATGGCGGCGATGGTTATGGCGCCGCGATTGTTGCTGGCGATGTCGACGGTAGCCCGTTGATCGAACTGGTGACAAGCGACGATGAAGACATGCGAATGCCTCCCGGAGCGGATGGGTTGCCGGCTGCGGAGATCGACATCTTAACCCGATGGGTGCAACAAGGAGCGGTTTGGCCCGACGGTGTTGACCTCGCCCAACTGGAAGATCGGACGGATCATTGGTCGTTTAAGCCGCTGAGCTTTCCGCCAAAGGAATCCGCCACCGGACAGACGACGGACGATGGTGGACCAAGGCCCGCTGGGGCCGACCGAATCGACGCTTTCATTCGTGAAAAGTTGGAAGCAAACGACCTGGCCTTGTCGGCACCAGCCCCTCGCCGGGATTGGATTCGCCGCGTCTATTTCGATCTGATTGGGCTGCCCCCAACGCCGGCGCAAGTTGCCGCATTTGAACAGGACCAATCCGACGACGCGCATCGCCGTGTGGTGGACCAATTGTTGGCCTCCCAGCACTATGGCGAACGTTGGGGACAGCATTGGTTGGACGTCGTCCGGTATGCCGACACGCATGGCTTTGAAGTCAACACGACGCGTCCCAACGCGTGGCCCTACCGCGACTATGTGATCGAGGCATTTAACAACGACACACCCTACGATCAGTTCATCCACGAACAACTGCATGGCGATTCATTGCAGAAGGATGCGGCCACTGGCTTTCTGGTCACCGCGGCAGCTCTATTGCCCGGCCAAATCGGGAAAGACGACGCGTCGAAACGACTCGCCCGACAAGACGAATTGGCAGAGATCGTCATCAACACTTCAGATGCCTTCCTCGGCCTGAGCGTTGGGTGCGCGCGATGTCACGACCATAAGTTCGATGCCGTTTCGCACGAAGACTATTTTGCGATGCAAGCATTTTTCAGCGGAGTGAAGTATGGGGAGCGCCCGATCGCGTCGGTCGAAAACGACGAGCGAACCGCCGAAGCCGAGAAGCTCGAAACGCGACTGCGTGAAATTGATACCGAGCTACAGCAGCAGATTGATCTCGCTAACTTGGCGGAGACCAATCCGCAGTTGAATCGGTTGCCGTTCGCTGCAATGGACGCCCGCTTTGTCCGTTTTACGATCCACGATTGCAATCGTCATCCTTCTCTGGGGTTGATCGAACCGTGCGTGGACGAGTTCGAAATTATCGCCGCCGATCCGGTAGAGACGAACGTTGCGTTGGCATCGCTCGGAACCAAGGTGACCGCGTCGGGCAGCCGCACTTCAGACAAGCACCGACTGGAGCACGTCAACGACGGCCAGTATGGCAACAGTCGTAGCTGGATGTCTGATACCGCCGGGCGTGGCTGGTTGCTGTTTGAACTCGCCGAGCCGACCTCGATTCAACGCGTCGATTGGAGTCGCGATCGCCAACAGAAGCTTGGCGATCGACTTCCCACGATGTTCACGTTGGAAGCGGGGCCGTCGCTCGACGCGATGCAACATCTGGCGGGACTGACGGACGAACAAGTCAAGCGTTCGTTGACGCTGCGTGAAGAGAAGGAAGCCATCGAACAAAAGCTCGCGCAACTGAACAGCCGTCCCATGGTCTTTGCCGGAGTGTTTTCTAAGCCTGTGCCGACGCCCTTCCTGCGTCGCGGCGACCCCGAACAACCGGGTGAACCTGTGCCACCTGCTGTTCTCAGCGCACTGGGCGACATCCAATTGGACGAAGAGACTCCCGATCAGGAACGCCGAATTGCATTGGCCGATTGGATCGCCAGTCCCGACAATCCGTTGACCGCTCGCGTGATGGTAAACCGCGTTTGGCAATGGCACTTTGGCACCGGATTGGTCGCCACGCCGAGCGATCTTGGGCGTAGCGGTGAACGTCCCTCGCACCCTCTGTTGCTCGATTGGTTGGCCTCCGAATTCATTCGCAGTGGATGGTCGGTTAAACACTTACATCGTCTAATTGTTCTCAGCACGACGTACGGGCAATCGAACCAGATTGATCCGCACTCCCAGGGGATCGATGCAGACGTTCGGTTGTTGTGGCGATTCCCGTCACGTCGTTTGGAAGCCGAAGCGATTCGCGATTCGATGCTGGCGGTCAACGGCCGGTTAAACGGTACAACGGGCGGACCAGGATTTGATCTTTTCAAGTCGCGGGGCGGATTGAGCGGTTTCCCACCCATCGAATCCTTTTCAAACAAAGGACTGCGAAGGATGGTGTACGCGCACAAGATCCGGATGGAACCCGAATCCGTTTTCGGTGCGTTCGACTGTCCTGACGCAGGCCAAAGTACCGCTCGGCGGCAGCAATCGACGACGCCAATTCAAGCGTTGAATCTGTTCAACAGCGTCTTCACGATCGAGCAGTCCGATGCGCTTGCCAGCCGGGCGGAAACCGAAATGGGACCGGACGTCAAGGATCAGATCCGTTTCATCTATCGTCTGGCATTGGCTCGCGAACCCGAGGCAGATGAATTGGAGACCGCCGAGTCGTTGGTAATCCAGCACGGCCTGCCGACACTTTGCCGCGCGATCTACAACAGCAACGAATTTCTGTTCATCCCTTGAACGCAGCCTCTCTCCATCGCGACTTCGAACAACCAAACTTAAAGGAAATGCGCCATGAACAATCGACGACGTTTCTTAAATGATCTGACAACTGGCATCGGTTCGATCGCCTTGGGCAGTCTGTTGACATCGGACCGCGCGACTGCGTCCCGACCGGTGATCGATCCGGCAAATCCGTATGCCCCTCGGCCGACACATTATCCAGGCAAAGCGAAAAACGTGATCGTCGTTTTCTGCGCCGGAGGGGTCAGCCAATTGGAAACATGGGACTACAAGCCCGAGCTGATCCGGCAGGATGGCAAGCCACTGGTAGGTGGGCCCGCGGTGACGTTCCAAGGACCTGCTGGGGAGCTGGCAAGGCCACAGTACAAGTTCCGTCCGCACGGTGAAACGGGCAAGATGGTTTCAGATATGATTCCTCATCTTGCCGAACTGACCGACGAGTTCGCTTTCATTCATTCGCTGACCAGCAAGAGCAATACGCACGGTCCAGCAGAGAATTTTCTGTCGACGGGGTTTGTCGAAGACGGCTTCCCCAGCAATGGCGGATGGGTGACCTACGCATTAGGCAGCGAGAATCAGAACCTGCCCGCGTTTGTTGCGATTCCCGATCCGCGGGGCGTGCCGCAGGCGAGCGTCAACAATTGGGGCCCTGGATTTTTGCCAGCGGAGTTTCAGGGAACGCCGTTCAGCTCCAAGAATCCGATTCGGCATCTCGCACCTCCGAGCCAGATTTCGACGGCGGCAGACCGCGCCGCTCGGGAGCATCTGCATCGGATGAATCACGAGCATATGGAACGACATCCAGCGGATGGCCAGTTAGCAGCTCGGATCGCCAGCTATGAACTTGCTGCGAGAATGCAATTGAGTGTTCCGGAGATCAGCGACTTGAGCACCGAAACCGCTCAGACGTTGAAGATGTACGGTGCCGACGACACGTCGAATCCGATCAAGGCCGCATACGCGAAGAATTGCATCTTAGCTCGCCGGTTGATCGAAAGCGGCGTTCGGTTTGTTCAACTGTTCAACGGAGCGTACGCCAGCGGTGGCGAACTGAACTGGGATGGGCACGGCAAACTGAAGGAGCAATACGACCGCCACGCGGATATTATGGATCAACCGACCGCTGCGATGATCCGTGACATGCAGGCACGAGGGCTGTTGGAGGACACACTGGTCGTCTGGTGCACCGAATTTGGCCGCATGCCGATGTTCCAAAAGGGGGCGAAGGGACGTGATCACAACCCCGATGGATTTACGTGCTGGATGACCGGAGCGGGCGTTCGCCGCGGTGTCAGCCATGGGGTGACGGATGAACTGGGCCAAAAAGCCATCGAAGACATCCACCCGTTGTACGATCTAAACGCAACGATCTTGCATCTGCTGGGGCTCGACCACGAACAACTGACGTTCGAGCACAATGGAGTGCAGCGACGGCTGACAAATGTGGAAGGGCATCGAATTACCGAAGTGCTCGCCTAAAGTGGTACGTTTCGCGCCAGACGCTTTCGCAGCTTTTTCGTCAGTCGGAAGAAAAAGCCATTGGATGCGAATGCGTCGTCCCTACTAAGCATTGGTGCTTACAGGATATCGGGACAACCTTCGCGATCAAACGGAGGTTTCCAATGATCGAAAGTATCGTCCGATTAGCGGCCGATGATCGTGGCGATTTCGCCAGCCAAACGGTTGACTGATCCCTTGCCGTCGGGATACAGCCGGCTGCTCAAAAAGACAAACACGCGATCTTTTTCGGGGTCGATCCAGAGGACCGTTCCCGTGAATCCGCCATGCCCGACGGCGGAGTCGGAGAAGGTGGTTCCGCGATTCGACGAATAGGGGCTTTGGTGATCCCAGCCCGGCGTCCGCGTGCCGCGCGGAACGCGATGCGGTTGGATCATCGCGGCGATTGTTTTTTGATCCAATACGCGGGGAGCGGATGTCGTCTCGTCATCGACGCTCAAGATCATCTGGCCGTAGCGGACCAGATCCTCCGCTGTCGAGAAGAGTCCCGCGTGGCCAGCGACTCCGTCCAACAAGGCCGCTCGCGGGTCATGAACCTTTCCACGCAACAGCGCTCCATCGCGTGGTTCGGTCGCCGCGATCAGGTCGCGCAAGGCGGGATCGGGTTTATAGGATGTCGTTTCCATTCCCATCGGCTGAAAGATCTCTTCCCGCGTAAATTGATCCAACGTTTTGCCGCTGACCCGTTCGACCAGTTTGCCCAAGATCAGGAAGCCGACGTCGCTGTAGACGAACTTCTCGCCCCGCTCGGATCTCGGCTTCAATGCAAACAAGCGTTCCCAAGCCACATCGATCCCCTGTTGATAATCGCGGATCGAATTGTCGGGAATCATGCCTCCGACGTGTAACATCAGATCGCGAACCGTGATCGCTTCTTTCCCCTCGACCGCAAATTCGGGAAGGTATTTGGCGACGGGTTGATCGAGATCGACTTCGCCCCGTTGCACCAAAAGCATCACCGACGTCGCCGTCGCGACCGGCTTGGTCAGCGAAGCGAGATCGAAGATCGTGTCGGTCGTTAAGGCTTCGCGAGTCGGTTCGATCTGGCGATCGCCAAACGCACGCAGGTACAAGATCTTTGTCGAATCGGCGACGGCAACCACCGCGCCGGGCAGTTGGCCCGCTTCGATGCCGCGTCGCACGATCGGTTCGATCGCATCGAAACGGGAGTCGTCGGAATCCGCAGCGCGGACGGCGACGACGGATACGAGCGAGAATAGGATCAGCAAACTGCACTGGACGAGCATCTTCATCGGCGGGACCTTTTTTGCGCAAAGGGAAAAGACGGGGCGTTCCAAGTTCGTCGCTGACGATCGCCAATGCAAGCGGGCAACGCCTGATTATCGATCGCTTCGAAACATTGGATTCGCCACGGGCACGCGAACAATCGCCCGGCGAATGGTTGAGCAGATGTAAAACCAGAGTCGCAGCCAAGAATTCTGAGCCGCTAATTCGCGTCGGTGGATTCAACGAGATATGATTTCCCTACCTTCCAACATTCGTTATCCCTCGCCTCTCCCTCCCGCCGACGAGACTCCTCTCATGATCCGAAATGTTTGCACGCTCCTACTGTTTTGCCTAGTCGTTCCCGCTTGGGGGCAACAGACTGAAACCGATCTCCAGCTTACCCTGCCACCGGAAATCTATGCCGTTCCGGGGGGCCCAACGAATATCTACTTCGACAACATCGTGCTCACGCAGACTCCCGACAAATTCCGCTTCGACGTCGTCTGCGACTTTGGCCAATCCGAACAACACCATTGGACTTGGACGCCAACCGCTGGGGATGTCGGCGTCTACCCGATTCGCGTCGACCTCTATTCGGCCGACGATACGCTGTTAGATTCCGCATCGAGCGTATTGCGGGTGACGGCCGGAGCCGCATCGCCCAGCACCGAACCGATTCGAATTTTAATCATCGGTGACAGCCTGACGCATGCGTCGGCCTATCCCAACGAGATCGCCAGGCTGATGACCGAAGATGCCAAACAACCTTGGAAGATGCTTGGAACACATAAGCCCGCATCGGCCGCAGCGGATGTCGCGCACGAAGGTTACGGCGGATGGACCTGGTGGAACTTTGTCAACAAATACGAACCGAATCCCGACGGCACGTACCGTAAACGAAGCAGCCCCTTTGTCTTTCTGAACGACGAATCGAAGCCGGTTCTCGACATGCCTCGCTACTTCAAAGAGCAGTGCGATGGTCAGACGCCCGACTATGTCGTGATCAAACTGGGGATCAACGACTTGTTCACCGCACCTGCGGGCGACGTCGCGGGGATCGATGCCAAGATCGATACCGTGTTTGGATATGCCGACCAATTAGTGGCCGCGATCCGCGCGGCGGCTCCCAACGCGACGATCGGCATCTGTCTGACCACGCCTCCCAACGCGCGGCAGGAAGCCTTTGAAGCGAACTACAAGGATCGCTATTCGCGTTGGGGTTGGAAACAGATTCAACATCAACTGGTCCAGCGGCAGATGAAGTACATCGCCGACAAATCGGACCCGCAGATCCAGATCGTCCCCACGCAATTGAATCTCGATCCCGTCGATGGTTATCCCGTCAACAATGGAGTTCATCCTAACAAGTCGGGATACCAGCAGATCGGCAGCTCGATCTACGCCTGGTTGCAGCATCAATTGGCCGATTCAGCTGGGAAATCGAACGTCGAATAGACCTTTCCTTCCCGCAAAGTCCTTCCACACATTCGCTCAATGCGTTTCGACGTTGAGCAGCAGGTTGAGGTATATCATCTGGCTGCCGAAATCGCCCCGGGGGGACGAGTGAATCACGAACGATCGTTCAACGGCTGCCTTCCCGCGAGCGCCAGTTAGGATTTGCCCTGCGCCACTCAGGTCCGGGCTGGGGGCGATCTGGGATTGCTCGGTATATTGGGGGACGCGTGGTCCAAGGAAGGCGGTAGTGCCCGGAGTTGCCATTTAGTCTGGATTCTCCAAGCCTACGGCAATCCAAAGTTTGGTACACATCCCTCGGTGGCCGTTCGAACGAACACGCGTTAGGTCGGAAGGGATGTATCCAAGGGAATCGTTTGCGGGTTCACTTCGATATCGTTCTCTTTTTTGCAAGATTTCTTCGCATGGCCCCCGATCGAAGCGTTGATATCGAATCCGTGTTTCGCGATTCCTCGCGCCAGGTCTTTGCGACCCTTGTCCGTTTGTTGGGAGATTTCGATCTCGCCGAAGATGTGATGCAAGAGGCGTTTGCGGCGGCGTTGGACCGCTGGCCCCGCGATGGAATTCCGGAACAACCGGTTGCCTGGTTGGTGTCGACGGGGCGGTTCAAAGCGATCGATCGACTTCGTCGCGATGTGCGTCTGAAAGCGAAGTCCGAATCGCTGGCAAGACGGATCGAGGAGATTGCGACGGCGAATGCTACGAAACAGCAACAAGCGGTCGAAGATGATCGTCTGCGTCTGATTTTCACCTGCTGCCATCCGGCGATCGATACGAACATCCAGGTGCCACTGACGTTACGCGAGGTCTGCGGGCTTACGACTGAGGAAATTGCCAGTGCGTTCCTGACGTCGACCCAAACGATGGCTCAGCGGTTGGTGCGCGGCAAAGCAAATATTCGCGATGCCAAGATTCCGATCGCCATGCCGCAACAAGAGGATCTGGCCGAACGACTCGACGGCGTGTTGGCGGTGATCTATCTGATCTTCAACGAGGGCTATTCCGCATCCTCGGGCGATTCGTTGACTCGTGTTGAACTGACGCAAGAGGCGATCCGCCTATGCCGACTGTTGCTCGAGTTGGCTCCCGACGCGGAGGTCATGGGGCTGCTGGCATTGATGCTGCTGCACGAATCGCGGCGTGAAGCGCGGACGAATGAGGCGGGTGAGATCATCTTATTGGAGGATCAGGACCGAACGCTTTGGGACCAACAGTTGATCGGCGAGGGGAGCGAGTTGATCGAGCGATCGTTGGCGACGCGACGCTTTGGGGCGTATACGTTGCAAGCGGCGATT
This sequence comes from Rosistilla ulvae, assembly GCF_007741475.1. NCBI lineage: Bacteria > Pseudomonadati > Planctomycetota > Planctomycetia > Pirellulales > Pirellulaceae > Rosistilla > Rosistilla ulvae. The sequence continues at coordinate 2,971,746 of NZ_CP036261.1, forward strand.
TCAGCAGTCCACGCCGAAGCATCGCTCCCCGAACAGACCGATTGGGGACAGATCGTCGCCCTCTACGACCTTCTGAAACGTATCGCATCGAGTCCCGTTGTCGAACTGAATCGCGCCGTCGCCATTGCCATGCGCGACGGCCCCGCGGCGGGACTGGAGATCATCGACGCGATTCTCTCTCGCGGAGAATTGACGGGGTATGCGTTGGCCCATGCGGCACGCGGCGAGTTGCTCAGACGACTCGATCGAATCGACGAGGCCCGCGAAGCGATCGAAGCGGCGATGGAATTGACTAATCAGCGGTCCGAACGGCGTTTTCTCGCGTCGAAATTGGAGATGTTGAGCGCAGAATAGCTTTCCCGTTTTTTTTGAGCGCCCTGTCGATTGGCGATTTTCCCAATCGACTACTTGTTGAAGTTCACCCCATCATTCCCCCCGCTCAAGGAAAACATCGTGAGATTCATCTGCTTTGGATACGTCGATAGCTCCCGTTTTGCGTCGATGGACGCAGCGGAGATGGAGGCCATGGTCCAAGAGTGTTTTGAGTACGACGACCAACTTCGCGCCGGGGTGCATTTTGCGGGGGGCGAGCCACTGCAAGAACCGAACCAAGGTGTGACGCTCCGCCTTCATGACGATGCCGTTCAGGTGACCGACGGTCCATTCGCCGAGACGAAAGAGCAAATCGGTGGCATCTTGATTCTTGAGGCTGACAATTTGCAGCATGCGATCGAATTGATGACGAAACATCCCGGCGTGCGCAGCGGGCCATTCGAGATTCGCCCCGTCGACGAATCGATTGCGGCGATGATTCAACAGCGGAATCTCACATTTCAACAATTGCAAAAGTCGGAGTAGAAAACATGTTCAACAAACCACAACAAGAACATCGCTGGCTCGATCAATTGGTCGGACAATGGCGGATCGAACAGCAGTGCACGATGCCAGACGGCAAGGTAAACCAAACCGAAGGGACCATGAATTGTCGCAGCGTCGGCGGTCTCTGGTTGATCGCCGAGAGTACCGGCAAATCGGATGAAGGGGATGATTGGAACTGCATCATGACGCTCGGCTTCGATCCGCTGCAAGACGCCTACGTCGGCAGTTTCATCGCTTCGATGATCGCCCACCTGTGGCCGTATCGCGGAAAACTGGATGAGTCGGGCAAACGTCTCCCGCTCGATTCCACCGGCCCAAAATTCGAAGGTACTGGTATGGCTCGATATCGTGACACCATCGAGATCGTCTCGTCGGATGAGTGGGCATTTACCGGTGAGCTGCAACAAGAGGATGCGACGTGGTTGAAGATCATGAACAGCGTCCACTACCGTCATAACTAACAACACAATCCACGTAACCCAGCAAAGGTTTCACTCATGAAAGTTATGGTGATCGTCAAAGCAAGCAAGAGTTCCGAGGCGGGCGAAATGCCGAGCGAGCAGTTGCTGGCCGAAATGGGAAAGTACAACGAAGAATTGGTCGAAGCAGGGATCATGAAGGCGGGGGAGGGACTCAAGCCGAGCAGCGAAGGGGTGCGAGTTCACTTTTGCGGCAGCGAGCGGACGGTGATCGACGGGCCGTTCGCGGAAACCAAAGAGTTGATCGCAGGTTATTGGTTGTGGGAGGTCGCTTCGATGCAAGAAGCGATCGACTGGGTGAAACGCTGCCCCGCACCGATGCCGGAGGACTCCGACATCGACATCCGACCGATCTTCGAAGCTGGCGATTTCGAGCCGTGCGATCCGACCGGCGAAGTACGAAAGCAAGAGGAAACGCTTGTGAAACGGATCGCTTTGCAAGACGCATCGTTCGCGTCCTACCTGTTTTATGGCGGTTGCTGCGAAGAAGCGCTTGCGTTCTATGAACAAGCGATCGGCGCCCGCGTGACGATGAAGATGCGTTTCGACGAGAGTCCCGATCCGGTTCCCGAGGAAATATTGCAGGCCGGTTTCGAATCGAAGATCATGCACGCTTCGTTCACCGTCGGACGGATGAACGTGATGGCGTCCGACGGTTGTGAAGAAACTTCGAAGTTCGATGGCTTTCGACTCACGCTCACCTTGGGTTCCGCAGAAGCGTGCAAAGCGGCTTTCGACGCGCTCTCTCAAGGCGGAAAAGTGGACATGCCACTGGCGGCAACCTTCTGGTCGCCCTTGTTTGGCATGCTGACCGACAAGTTTGGCATCGGGTGGATGGTGATGGTTGAAGGAGAACCATCATGAAATACATGCTGTTGATCTATAGCGACGAAAGTCGTTGGACGGACTCGGAACGGGAGTCCTGTATGGTCGAATCGATGGCGATTTGCAAGGAACTCGAAGCGGAAGGGAAATGGATCGCCTCGTCACCGCTCCATCCGGTCTCCACGGCCACCAGCGTTCGATTGCGGGAGGGGAAGCGACAGATTACCGATGGCCCGTTTGCCGAAACGACCGAGCAGCTGGGCGGTTATTACATTATCGACGTCGATGATCTCGACGAAGCGATCGCGATCGCCGAACGCCTGCCACCAGCACGAAAGGGAACCGTCGAGATCCGGCCCCTCTTCCCGCTGCCATCGGAGCCGGAACGGTAGACGCGTCGAAGAAGGAATTAACGTCGGTTGCTCACGTCGACCGACGGCGCGGCAATCTCGAGGCCTTGGCGATCGGTTGGAGACAGGCTCGATGTGCTTGACGGGAAAAGCCAGAAAAGCCCTAACGCGATTTATTTTGCGGAACATGTTTGCTCAGACTTTTTGCTTTCGCCACGCCCGAGGTGAAACCAACGCGGGTCAGACTCGCACCGAGCCGCGGAAGCCGCGGGCTGCATAGTAGGATGGGGCGCCGTTGTGGTAGATGAAGACTTGGCCGTAGCGGAAGTCGCCGAACAACGCCCCTCCGAGGGCTCGGATTTCCGCTGGCGTTTGGATCCAGCTGGAAGTCTTTGTATCGAAGTCGCCAAGCGTTTGCAGTTCGCGGTATTGTTGTTCGTTTAAAAGTTCGATCCCGATCGCGGCTGCCATATCAAGCACATTGTTTTGCGGCGGATGCGATTTCCGCGATTCCAACGCTTCTCTGTCGTAACAAACACTCCGCCGGCCGCTGGGACTCTCCGGACTGCAGTCACAGAAGATGAACTCGCCCGTCTTTTTGTCGCGACCAACAACATCGGGCTCCCCACCGGTCTGTTCCATCCGCTCGATCACCGCCAACTTTTCGGGACTCCCGTCGAGCTTGGCGCTTACGTCGGCCCAGCGAATACCTTTGTGGCGGCCTTTGTTCGCCGCAAATCGCGACTCCAAAGCTGCCAGTAAATCTCGAGCAGGTTCGGCGGATGCAGGACTGTTTGCACGTTTCTTTTTCATAGCCTGATGGTTCACCCTTTTGATACGTCAACGGTCGGGGATAGTTTCCGAAGAAGGATATCCTAGCGCAGCCGAATGCCGAATGCCAACTCGTCGAAGGCTGGATCGTCGAGCTCCTCCGGCCGAAGCTTTCCAACCTTTTTCCGTTTTCTGAGAACTGATCGCTTCGCGCGATCGTCTATGCTCGTACATTGCCCCGGTTCTCGCGGGCGCTCAGGCAAATCTCTCATCTCTGCGCAAGGCGATCCAACGATGTTGCGAGCTCCGATGCTTCTGCTGCTCTGCTTAGCGGCCGTTTTCTGTTCCGCTCCGGGCCCGATCTGGGCAACTCCTCAGGAGCCGAGCGAAAACTCCCAGCCGCAGCCCGAGCAGGACGAGGCATCAGCCGACTCGGAGGCTGCCGTATCGGATGACGTCGACGAGACGGTGGATCCTGCCGACGGGGAAGACTCGGAAGCGGAAAAACCGCTGCGCGAGCAGACGATCTACATCCCGTATTCGAAGATTCGTGGGATCTTTGAAAAGGAGGGACGTGGCGTCTTCATTCCTTATGAGCAGTTTCAATCGCTGTGGCAGCGGGCCCGCGCGGCGACGCATCGCCAGCCCGACGATCCCAAGCCGCCGGTCGACGCGTTGATAAGTGAGATCAACAGCGAAGCGGTCGTCGAAAAGGATGTCGTGCGAGTCACGGCGACGATGCAGATCGAACTGCTTGGCAAAGGCTGGCACGAGATCCCGCTGCGATTGGGAGACGCGGCGATCTTGGCTGCCAAAGTCGGTGACGATCCGGCGCGGATCATGCCTAGCGACGGCGGCTACAAATTGTTGATTGAAAAGCCAGGCAAATCGGCGGACCGTGTCACCGCAACGATCACCTACGCCAAAGCGTTTACCAAATCGCCCGGTCGCAATTCCGTTGAGTTTCTCGCCCCGCAAGCACCGGTGAACCAGTGGCGTATCCGCGTCCCGCAGGCCGGCGTCAAAGTGAACATCCATCCGATGATCGCCGCCACCGAAGAGACGCCGCCGTCGACGAAGCCGAAGGAGAACGACGACGCAGAAGAACCGGGCGATGACGACGCGGAGAAACCGCCGGCGCGCGACGAGACGGTGGTGCTGGCTTTTGTCGGCGCCGCTCCCAGCGTCCGCATCGACTGGACACCGCGCAGCGAAGGGGCCAGCGGGATGGCTGCTTTGGCGACAGCTCAATCGCGGCAGCAGCTGACGATCGAAGAAGGGATCGTACGAGCGAGCACTTGGCTGCAATATGCGATCAGCCGGGCCGAGTTGGCGGAACTGCAAATTGAGGTTCCCAAGGGCTACAAAGTAACGGGCGTGCTGGATGCCAACGTCCGCGGTTGGCAAGTCGAAGCGGACGGCGAGGTGCAACGGATTTCGGTCCAATTGTTCCAGCCGGCCAAAGGGAGCCAGACGGTGCTGGTCGAACTGGAACGGTTCAGCAATCAAGATGTCGAGCAATCGCAGCTGCAGGCGCCGCTGGTGCGAGCACTGGGCGTCGGCCGCCAACACGGCCAGGTCGTCGTCCGGTTGGCTGAATCGCTGCGGGGCGAAGTGACCACGCGAACGGGCCTGCTGCAGATCGACGCCGCCGAATTGCCTGCGGAATTGAAGCAGGGCCGCTGGGACTTTGCCTATCGATTCTCCTCGCTTCCGACGACGCTGACGCTGCAACTGCAGAAGGTTCAACCGCAGATCCAAGCAACGCAGTGGGTCGAAGCGTTTGTCGAACCCGAACAGATCACGTTGGCGTTGACCGCGCGATACAACATCCGTCGATCGGGCCTGTTTCAATTGGCGTTCGACGTCCCAACCGATTACGAAATCCGATCGGTCCGCGGGCTGGCCGCCGGCGATGCGGCAGCCGCTCAATACGACACACACCACTTCAGCAGCGATCAGGAAGGTCGCTTGATTGTCAACCTGTCGGCCAAAGCGATCGGCGATGTCTGCCTGACGATCGAGATGCAACGGCGGTTGGACGATCCCAACCTGCGAGCGCCCACCGGCGAGGCGTCCGACCTGCAAATTCCGCTACCGCGCGTGGCACGCGACAGTGTCGAGATGGTTACCGGCAAGTGGATCGTCTACGCGCCCGAGAGCTTGCGGACCAATCCGACGCCGACGGGGCTGCAACCGATCGCGCTGCGAGATGCCAGCGTCGGGATGCCTGTCAGTCAAGCGAGCCGGTTTCCGACGGCGCGGCCGATCCTCGCGTACGCCTACGCACAGCAAGATGTTGCACTGGAACTGGCGACTCAGCGACGCAAGCCTCAGATCACGGTCCGTCAACTGTTGGAAACCGACGTCGCCGCCGGAGCGGTCCAGTACAAAGCGAGGTTCCTTTTCGACATCCTTTATAGCGGCGTGAAGTCGCTTCGGATCGACATCCCGACGGCGATTGCAAGCCAGATTCGCAACACGACCGGAGGCGTGCAGGATTTGGTGATCCAACCGCAGCCGGAGGATGTTCCCACGGATTACCAAGCCTGGCAATTCAGTGGTGAAACGGAGTTATTGGGTCGTCGCGAGATTCGGCTTCAATGGGAAGAGAAACTGACCGGACTGGGCGTTGGGCAGAGCAAAGATGTTGCGCTGCCGTGGCTGCGTCCGGCGGGAGTCGATCGCGCGTGGGGGCAGATCGTGATCGGTAAAGCGGAAACGTTGGACGTGCGGCCCAAAGGGGAATCGGTGGGGCTGCGGCCGATCGATCCGCAGACCGATCTGATCGAATCGATCCGCGTTCCCGGAGCGGCCAGGGCGTTCGAATTCCACGACGACTGGAACCTGACGATCACCGCGACGCGGTATGAACTGGAAGACGTCAAACACACAAGCATCGAACGGGCTGTGTTGCGGATGGTCGTCGGTGCCGATCGGCAGACGTCGGTACAGGCGTTGTATCGGATGCGAAGTGCCCGCCAGCGGTTGGAGGTCAAGCTGCCGGCGGCGTTTGATCCGGGCAAAGGCTTCAACCAAAACCCGCTGCGAATCAATGGCCGACCGGTCCCGTTGGAACGCGGCGACGCCGGGGAATATTACATCCCGCTGGCCGATCAGTCGCCCGAGCAGGCGTTTGTGCTGGAGCTGCGGTATGCCGTTGCCAGCGATCAACGCCACCTTCCCCTGCCCGAATTCCCCAACGATCCGGCGGTCCAGAAGGTCTATCTGTGTGCCTACCTGCCGAAGGACCAAGCGGTTGTCGGGACGGGCGGTCCGTGGGACAGCGACCTCGAGGACCGATGGCGTCGACAGCTGGCCGGTTACCGTTACAACAATCCCAACGACAACCAACTTGTCGCTTGGGTGACCGATGGGATCGCGATGGCCAGCTCCCCGACCAGCGACTTCCAAACCCAAGGCCTTCTCTACACATTCAGCACCGCCGGGCCGCCGCAAGGAGAAGCGAGTGCGTTGCGGGTGACATCGATCTCCAAAGACATGCTCGATGCGGCGATCTTCCTGTTGATCGCCGTGCCGGGAGTGATCCTGGTCACGCAATCGATGACGGTGCGGTTGTTTGCCGTCGGTATCGTCCTGTTCGGCTTGGTCTTCAGCAGCGTCTTTCTCCCCTCGCTGTCGCTGCAGTTGTTCGACAGTGTCCTGTTCCTGGCGCTGTTTCTCGTCTTGGCAGTTTGGATCCTGATGGGACTCATGCGTTGGTTCCGTGGTCCGGTCGGCGGTCAATCGCCGCCGCCGGATAGTCAGACACCTAAGCCGTCGCAGCCATCCGATTCCTCGGGAACGCCGCCCAGCGGAACGCCACAGCCGACGATCGCGATGTCGGCGACCGAATCGACAAAAGCGAGCGGCCTGTTTGGCCAAGGCGGCTTGTTCGGTTGGAGCCAACGCCGCGCAGGAGGTGCCCAATGAATTTTCACTTCTCGATCAATGCGGTCTCTTGCCGCCGAATCGCTCGGTTTATTGTCCTAGCCCCGATCCTAATGTTGTGGACGGGAGGGACCTTCGCCGCCGATCCGCCCAAAACAAAGGCTGACTCGGAGACTCCGATTCGCGAGATCTTTGTCCCCTTCGAAGACCTGAACGTGCTTTTGGAAAGCAACACAAACCACGTCTTTCTGACGCGGCAGCAGTACAGCGACCTGATCGCTCGAGCCAAGCAGACGCCGCTGGTGCAGACGCCCACCGCAGCGACTGTATTGTCGGCGCGATACGAAGCGACGGTCGAGACCGGCCGCGTGATGATCGACGCAGCGATCGAGATCGACGTCTTACGGAAGGGGCTGCAAGTCGTTCCGCTCGCGCTGGAACGGATCGGCGTGCTGGAGGCGACTCTCGATGGTAGCCCGGCTGCGATCGGAAAAGGAGAATCGGGCGATCCGTCGCTGTTTGTCGAAGGGATCGGCCGGCATACGCTGAAGCTCCGCCTGGTTGCAGCGCTCAGCAACACCACGACGCAGCAAACGTTTACGCTTCAGCTGCCGACGCCGCCGGCGACGTCGTTCTATTTGACCGGGCCAGGCAACGTCCAGATGGCCGATTCGACGCAGGTCGTCAGCCAGCGCTACGATGCGGATACCGATCGCTCGCGGCTGCAGTTGTTGATCTCGCCCGGGATCAACCAGCTGGCGATGGGGATTGGAAATCGACAGATGCGTCAACAGAGTGTCGTCGTGGCGCGAAGCGTGTTGGTGGCAGAGGTGACCGAGAGCTACCAGCGTTTGCACGCGACGGTGTCGATGGAAGTCTTGCACGGTGGTGCGACGGAGTTCCGTTTTGCGATGCCAGCGGGCTTCGACGTGACGCATGTCGATTCGCCGTTGATGAGTAAGTTTGAAATCAGCGAACAGGAAGGGGAATCGATTTTGATCGTCTCGCTGCGACAAGCCGCTCGCGGAACCGAGGTCTTCAGTATCACCGCGGAAAAATCGACAAGCGATCCGATCGATCCAAACGGAACGCAATGGACCGCGCCGCAATTGGTCCCGATCGATGTCGCGGGCGTCGCATCGGTCGTGGGCGTCCTGTTGGATGGACGTTTGGATTTACAGAGCCTGCAGCCCGAAGGATTGATCCCGATCGATACGGCTGTGATCACCGCGGCGATTCCGCCAAGCGTCTTCGAAGCGGAACCGGGCGCACCGCTGATCCGCCCCGTCGCCGCTTATTACGCAGCGCAGCGCGAATACGGATTGACCGCTGCGTTTCGCCGGCCGCCGGCGACGGTCCAGGCGAGCACCAATCTGTTGCTAACGCTCAGCCAGCAACGCCATGCGATTCGCGGACAGTATTCCGTCTCGCCGACTCAGGAAAAACTGTTTCAGATTCGCTTTCGCGTCCCGCCGCAATGGCATGTGACGGAAGTCACCGACGGGGCGCAGCAGCCGCTCGAATTCGAGGCACTCGATTCCGAACAGGATTCCGCCGGGCAAGTCGTTCGCGTGCGATTGGCTCATGGAATCGCACCGGGCGAGCGTTCGGAGATCCGCTTCCGCGCAGTCCACACGCCCGACAAATGGCTCGACGGTTGGCAGTCGACGTCGGTCGAATTCCCTCGATTTGAATTGATCGATGTCGCAACGTCGGTCGGTGCGATCGCTGTCAGAGCGATCGACGACATGACGGTCCAAACCGATGCCTTGGATCAACTGGTCCCGCTGGACGACAAGCAGAAGGGAGCGTTTGGGTTGAACGATGTGCAAAGCGATCTCGCCTTTGAATTCGATCAACCGCAGTGGTCGGCTCAATTGACGGTCGAGCGTCTGCAACCGAACATCACCGCCGAGAGCTTTACGTTTTTCAAAGTCCAGCCCGACGGGATCTTCACGCACGGCGAGATCGTTTACGACGTGACGCAGGCCGGCGCCCGAACGCTTTCGTTTTTCCTACCAGCGGAGGCTCCCGAGACCTTAAATATCCGTGGCAGTCACGGCGCGGTGGTCAAAGAGTTTTCGAGCGAACTGTTGGACAACGGCCGGCGTTGGACGGCGAGATTGGCGGCTCCAACGGTTGGCGTCTGCCGATTGATCGTCGACTTTCAAGATCGCTTGGCCGACGATCAGCCCAAGGGATTGGTCTTACCGATTCCACGAGCCGATGGAGTGCGATTCCAGACAGCGCTTGTGGCTGTCGAGGGGCATGGCGAACTGGACGTGCAGATCGATCCGGGCGAAGCGCGGCCGGTCGATGTTGGCAAACTCGCGGGAGCGGACTATCTCGTCGGCCGCCGCTTGCTGGGAGCGTTTGGTTTCTTGGGCGATCCGGGAACAATCACCGTCGATGTCTTCCGCCGCGATGGTTATGGTCTGCCACCGGTGATCGTGCAGCGGGCCGAATTAGTGACGCTTGTCGGAACGCACGGCAGCAGCCAAACCGCAGCGCGATACCAGCTGGGCACAAAGGCCTCCTATTTGGAAGCGGTTCTGCCGACGGGCGCCACGTTGTGGTCGGTCCGTGTCGACGGGAAATCGGCGAAGCCGCAGAAGCAGGGAACCAGCCTGTTGGTAAGTCTTCCCGAAGGAGACGCCCGGGCGATCCGCGATTTACAAATCGTCTATGCGACGCCGATTCGGTCGACTGGAGCGTACGGTCGCTTTCGGAGCGATGCGCCGCGGTTGTATCTGCGCGACGATTCGGGCGGCCGAGCGGGAGAGGTTCCCGTCGCCGACCTGAAATGGCACCTCGAACTACCAGCTGGCTTTGTGATCGCCGACGAAGCGGGAACGGTCCGCAGTGGGGCTTCGGCCAGCCAGCCGTTGCCCATTCGCAACGCGCTGTCGATCATTCCGGCATCGCGGATTCATGCGCGACATCGCACTTCGACATCGATTGATATGTCCGCTGCGCCGGCAGAAGTGGCGTTAGGAATGGCCAGCGGTCTGGAAGAGCCCAGCAATGAACTGAAAGCTGCCATGGAGATCGATTCCGACGCGGCGGCGGATCTGTTTGATGCCGCACCTGTCGCCGCCGGCGCTGCGTTGCAACAAGCGATCCCAACTCCGAAGGCAGAAGCTGCGAAGCGACCGCAGATCGCGTGGGCGTTGGAGGGTGTGGGGAGTTTGGAAATCGAAGTCGATCGGCCGACGACCGGTCAGCGCGTGACATTAACCAGCTTAGGTGCGGCGCCGCAGGTCGATGCAACGATCGTCGATTCGCATCGCTTATATCTGCTGGGGTTGGCGACGATGATCTTGGTCGGGTTGGGCGGATTGTTGTTGACTTTGCGGAGCTCGTTCGTTCACGTCTGTTACGTGTTGGGAGTCCTGTTTTTTGCGAACCTGATCCCCGTGGCGTTTGGGTTGGAACGGGAACTTTCGCAACCCGCGACGCTCGCCTGCCAAACCGCCTTCCTCTTGGGACTCCTTTATCTCGGCGTCGCCTGCTTCCGTTGGGGGCGATCGATTGTTCGAGGGCCAGTCGTCGCGAGCTGTCTATTGATGCTCGGTTTTGCGATCGGCATCGCTTGCCCCGCGTCAGCTCAAGTCGCGGATCCGACAGTTGATTTGCCCAACGCGATCGATTTGGAAAAGCTTGCGTCGATGTTGGCCGATGAGCGTCCGATCACGCTGCCCGAGGGAGCGGTGATCGTTCCCTATCAGGCCGACGCGGGAGCGGATGGTTTTCGGCAAGCCGAAAAAGTGCTGGTGCCCTACAAGACCTACGTTCAGTTGTGGAATCAGGCCTTCCCCGACAAAGCGATCGACAAGCCGCCGGTCGCTGCGGAATATGCACTGGCCGGGGCGAAGTACCAAACGCGGCTCGACGGCGACGGTTTCCTGATGCTTCGCGGGGAATTGCTGATCGATCTGTTCAGCGATCAATCGGTGACGATTCCATTGCCAATCGAAGGCGTCGTTTTTGAGCAGGCTCATTTGGATGGCAAGGCGGCGCGGATGCGGTTGGTCGCTGCAAAACCAACGGCAGAAGCTGGCGTTAACCAGGTGACTCAGCAGGCGGATCCGGCGGCCGGACGAGCGTTCGCCGACCGTTCGCTGATGACCCTTGAGATCGAAGGCAAGGGAAGACACTCGTTTGAATTTGTGGTCCGATTGAACTTGCAGCGGACCGGAGGATGGCGTGTCGCAGCTGGAAGAATCCCCGTTGCCGCGGCGGCTCAGATCGAAGTCGTCGTCCCCGCCGCAGGGACCGAAGTTCGTTTGACCGGCGTCAACGATCGGGAGCAGTTCGAGACGACGGCGGCCGACGAATCGATCGTCGCGGCGCTGAAGGCCGACGGACGGATCGCGATCCAATGGCGGCCTCGAGTCGCGTTGGGTGAAGTCGACGAGAGCTTGACCGCTCGATCCGCTGCCGTCATGGACGTGCAGGAGGATGGGCTGCGCGTCGTTTGGCAACTGGAACTCTCCTTCCCGCGCAGCCGCCGCAGCGAACTGTCGCTCGAAGTTCCCGACGGCTTCCAAATCCAAGGGGTTCACGGGGCGAACGTTCGCGATTGGTCGGTCGTTCCACTGGAGGGCCGGCAACGCGTCGACGTGACGCTACTAAAGGAAGCTGTCGGCGAAGAGCGGTTGGCTATCGTTTTGGCTCAGCCCACGAGGGCGGGCGACCGGTCCAAGTCGCTGCAGACGCCGGCTGTCGGTGTCGTCGGTGCGGTACTGCACACGGGGATCGTCCAGATTCGGCGAAGTCCGTTGCTGGACGTGGTCGCCGCGGAAACAATCGGGGTGGCGCGGACCGACATCGATGAAAAGCAGATTGCCACGCTGTTACGAGTCGCCCACTACGATGAAAGCCCGTTGGGGATTCGTCCTTTCCAAGCGTACAGCTTCAACGCGACGCCGTTTACGTTGTCGTTGACCGCTGCGCCGATCGAAGCTCGCGGCTCGGCGACGCTGCAAACCATCCTGCGGATCACCGAGCGGAAAGCGGACGTCGAATGCCGTGTCGAGATGCAGGTTCACGATCGCCCGACGCATCGGATTCGTCTGCGTTTGCCCGCCGATTTCGAGATCGATGACGTCTCGGCTCCTTGCGATTATCAATGGTCGACCACAGCGATCGACGGCGATTCGCAGCATCGCCTAATGTCGATCTTCTTGGCGGAAGGGCTGGAAGGCAATTTTGCCATCGTCGTTCGTGGCGGTTCGTTGCGCGACGATCCGCAGCAGGACGTCGCGTTGCCCGCGATCCAGGTTCTCGACGTGCAGCGACAGCAGGGAGAGATTGCGATTCAGATCGATCCTGCCTATTCGGCCGTGGCGGCTGATTTGGAGAACTGCACCGCGACGCTGCGAGGCAATGTGAATCGATGGCTGCAAGCGGATCAACGGCGGGCGACGACGCTGGCGATCGCTTACCGGCAGCCTGAATATTCGGGGATCGTCCGCGTGACGCCACAGCAAGCGATCGTGAAGGGGCGAACCTTCACCAACGTTCGCGTGACGCAGCGTGCGATCGAAGAATTGATCGTGATCGCGTTGGACGTTTCGCGAGCAGGAATCCGTGAGTATTCGTTCCTGCTGCCGGCGCGGCTGGCCGACGCCACGATCCAGCAAGCGTCGCTGCGACGCAAGACGATCGCTGCGGTCGCCGAACGTCCCGATTATGTCCGCGTGACGATTCAGTTGCAGGACGACATGATGGGGCAGGTTCGTGCCCTGGTCCGCCAGACGCGGCTGTTGGACGACGCGCCGCAAACGATCCCGATTCCGATTTTGGAAACGGGCCAAACGATCGGTCGTTTTGCGACACTGGAAAACGACGGCCGGGATGAAGTGGTGATCGACGAACCGATCGGCATGGAACCGCTGGGGCGATTGCACAGCCAACGACGCGTGTTGACCGACGTCTTGGGAGCTTCGTTTGGCGATGCCTTTGTCGTCGACGAATCGGCCTCCGCGCCGCAGCTAGGGTTTCGCACCCATCAACGAGCCGAAGTTCGCACCGCCGGGGCGAGCATTGGCAAAGCGGAGACGGTGTTGGTCGTCGACGACGCGGGCACCTACCGCGCGGCGGTCGAATATCGGATCAACAACGATACCGAACAGTTTTTGGAAATCGAACTGCCTCGGGATGCTCGGCTGTGGACCGCCAGCGTCGCCGGCGAACCGGTGAAACCGACGCTGGTTCCGGGGGCTGCGAGTCAGCAGAACGTGCGGATTCCGCTTGTGAAAACCGCCGAAGGGGATACCGATTACGGCGTCGTGCTGAAGTATGGCGGAGCGATCGATCTGAACGGCCTGCGTTCGCGGGTCGAGTTTCCGTTGGTCCATACAACAAACATCCATGTCGAGATCAGCCAGGTGCGGTTGCTGCTGCCCGAGTCGCATCGTTGGTATGGGTTTGACGGCACGATGCAACGCGTCAACAACGAAGGGGATTACCGGGCATTGGATTTAAAACATCTGACCCAACAGTTCCGGATGCTCTCCAGTGCGCTCAGCAGTAAAAACGAATATTCGAAAGTCCGCGCCGAGACGAACCTAAAAAAGCTGGGCCGGATCGTCGAAGCTCATCAGAACGATTACGCCGAGTTCTACGAGCAGAGCGAAGCGGTTCGGAAGGAATTGGATCTGAACAGCATCACGCAACAACAGGCTGCCGAACAGGTGGTCGAGAACCGCCGCAAGGCCGATCAAATGTTGTGCGTCGGCAACAGCGATCAGCTGCAGTCCTACTTCGATCGCGGTTCGAATTCGCGCAGCCGACGTGTGGTCGATCAATTGGGGGAATTTGGCAACTTTTCAGCTGCCCAGGCCAACAAACCTGGCAAACATACAGAGGGCCGGGAATCGCAGACGTTCAACCGCGATTGGTTTGCGCAAAACGGGTTGGCAATGCCGCAGGAACCTGCGGCGGGGAAGGACGCGAAAGCGAAAGGGATGGAGCAAACGCCTCGACTGCAGACCGATCCACGATCGCAACGAGAAGCCGACAAAAATCGAAGCATCGACAAATCGGCACTGCCTGCGCTGCGATTCGACGACGCCCAACCGGAGGCGCCTCGCGCGGCGACCCAAGATCGCCGCGGGCTGCGCGACGATGTCAGTCGCTATTCGCAGCAACTGAAGCGCGAACAAAGTCCATCGCCACAGACCTCTTCGCCGCAGCGATCGATCTCGCCCCGAGGCGGTGGAATGGGGGGCGGCGGGTTTGCGTATGAGGCAACGCCAGCGGATAGCGATCGGTATCGTGGCCAGCCCGGGCCATTCGGCGATCCACAGGATCCATTTGGAGGCAACCAAACCGGCCAAACCGATCCCTTTGCCGCCGTCCCCGATGCGCCGGCTCAGCCTCAAACTTTGCCGAATCAAAGTTTTGGACGACAAGCAAATTCCGGCATGGAGATGGGAATGGGGATGGCGTTTGGAGAGGACGCTCGATCCGAGCGATTGCTCGAGGAAGCCGAAGGGTTTGATCGCGGGATGCAGTTCGGGGATCGACTGAATCTGCCACCGGCGACAGGAGCGATCGCCAGCAACGTCTACTTGGCGAGTCTGGAGACCGAATTGCCGCTGGATCGGGGCGGGCAGGAGTATTTCTTTTCGGCTCCCCGCGGCGAGATCGAGATCACTGCCCAAGCGATCCCGTCGTCGTCGCTCCGCCGCGGCGTTCGTTTAGCCGCGATGGGACTTCTGTTCGGCGGATTTCTGATCGCGACGACGCTGGTTCGCCGCCATAACGCACGCCATCCGCAAGCGGCTTGAAACCTGCAATTCGCAACTTTCCACCCTTCACGCCCGATCGATGGTGTTTTCGGCAACGACGTCGCGTATATACTGCTCGCTGTTTGATTCCGAATTCCCTTCAACGAGTCGTGGCGGCTGTGAGTATTTGGTGGATTGTTGCGATCGCGGTAGCGGTCGTCTTGATTTCGATCTTGTGGCTGCGGCTGCATGCCTTTCTGGCGTTGGCGATGGCTGGATTTTTGGTCGCCGTGCTGACTCCCGACGTCGCGTTGGTCGATTACGCTGACCTTCAGATGGAGAAGTCCAAAGGGGCTTGGACTCAGAAGGAGGCCGCGTCGTTTGTCAGCAGCACCGGCGCCCAGCGGCTGGCTCAATCGTTTGGCGACTACGCGGGGAAGATCGGGATTCTGATCGCCCTGGCCAGCGTGGTCGGCAGTTGTTTGATGCACAGCGGCGCCGCGGCGGTGATCATCCGCCGAATGCTGGCGATCGTAGGGGAAGCCCGAGCCTCCTACGCGTTGGCGGGCAGTTCGTTTCTGCTGGGGATCCCCGTTTTTTTCGACACCGTCTTTTATCTGATGGTTCCGTTGGCCAAGTCGCTGCGGCGACAGGTCGGCAAAGATTATGTGCTCTACATCCTGGCGATCCTTGCCGGCGGATCGTTAGCTCATTCGCTGGTGCCACCGACTCCGGGACCACTGGCCGTCGCAGCGGAATTGCACATCGAGATCTTCGACATGATGGTCGGCGGACTGGCGATCTGCTGTTGTTCGAGCGTCCTTTCGCTGTCGGCAGCCGCCGTGATCAACCGCTTCGTTGACGTTCCGCTGCGCGATGACGAGACACCGGCGGACGAAAAATCGGCCGGCGGGCCACCGTCGATCGATGAAGTCGAGGGACCGCCGTTCTGGTTGGCTCTGCTGCCGATCGCTTTGCCGGTGCTGCTGATCGCTGGCGGAACGGCTTGGAATATGTGGATCGGTAGCTTCGATTCTGGCGCCGCGCCAGCCTGGACCGATTCGCTGGGACGGATTGTCAAACTGGCCAGCGACAAAAACGTGGCATTGGGAATCGCCGCGGCGATGGCGATGGGGCTGCTGCGTTGGGCTCCCGCCGACAGCGACCGCAACCAATTGATCGGCAAGGCGTTGGCCAGCGGCGGCGTGATCATTTTGATCACCAGCGCCGGCGGAGCGTTTGGGACGATGCTGCGATACGCGGGGATCGCCGAAGCGGTGGCGGAGATGACTGGCAGCCTGCCGGGATTGATGCTGCTGCCGCTCGCCTTTTTAGTGACAGCATCGATCCGCACGCTGCAGGGTTCGGCAACGGTCGCGATGATCACCGCCGCCGGCGTGCTGCAGGGCTTTGCCAATCCCGAGATCTTGCCGTACCATCCAGTTTATCTGGCAACGGCGATTGGGGCGGGATCCAAGCCGATCATGTGGATGGCCGACAGCGGGTTCTGGGTGATCTGCAAGATGAGTGGGATGACCGAAAGCGAAGGGCTGCGGACGTTGGCTCCGATGAGCATCGCGATGGGGATCTCCGCGTTGATCTTCACCGTGTTGGGGGCGTGGCTGTTGCCGATGAATCATTGATCCTCTGCGAACCGCTCGGCGACGTGTCGGCGTTCCATTTTCATTGGCACGATCGCCGCACCGCGGCGACCTACGGACACCCCGACGAATGACCATTTGTGCAGAAGTGATTGCGATCGGCGACGAGATCACCAGCGGCAGCCGCTTGGATACCAATTCTCAGTGGCTGGCGTCGCAGTTCGGCGACCTGGGCGTGCGGACTTTGTATCACAGCAGCGTCGGCGACGATTTCGATGCGTGCGTCGACGTCTTCCGGATCGCGATCGGCAGGTCCGACTACATCGTGATGACCGGTGGGCTCGGCCCGACGCAAGACGATCTGACCCGCAAGGCGATCGCGGCGGCGACCGATCGCCCGATCGAGATCCGCCAGGAAGCGCTCGATCACATCCAATCGTTTTTCGTCGGCCGCGAGATGCCCGATCGGAATCGCTTGCAGGCGGAGTTTCCGCAGGGGAGTCGATTGATCCACAACCCGCACGGCACCGCGCCGGGAATCGATCTGACGGTCGAACGCCCCGGTCGCCCCGATTGCCACGTCTTCTGCCTGCCCGGCGTGCCAGCGGAGATGCGTCAGATGTGGAACGCAGGCGTGGCGGTCCGAATGCGTGAATTGCTAGGTGTGCAGCGAGTCGTCCGCCAACATGTGGTCAAATGTTTTGGTGTCGGCGAGAGCGACATGGAGTCGCGGATCGCCGACCTGTTGGATCGCAAACAGACGCCGCAAGTTGGGATCACTGTCAATCGGGCGACGATCTCGCTGCGGATTTTTGCCGAGGGGAGCGACGAAGCCGATTGTCAATCGCAGATCGATCGCGTCACCGAGAGCTTGCAACAGCGTGTCGGCGAGTTCATCTTCGGCGCAGGGGACGATTTTGAACTGCAAGATGCCGTGATCGAACTGCTGGACCGGCGAGGTGAAACGCTTTGTTGTGTCGAGCACGGTTTCAACTCTCTAGCCGACACTTGGTTGAGCGCATGCGAACGCCCCGATCTGTATCGCGGCGGTTTGTCGTTGAGCGATCAACGAGCGTCGAACCGCTGGCGAAGTGTGCTCGGCATTCCGCAGAATGGTTCGCCCGAGCAATGGACGGCAGAGGTGATGGAGCGGTTTGATGCCGATTGGGCGTTGGCTATCGACGGCTATCCGACGATCGTTCCCGAAGAGGGCAAGACCAATCCTAGCTCCGACATCCGGCTGGTCGTGACCGGTCGAAAACTGGCGACGCCTCGCTCGCTCACATTCCATATGGGCGGGCATCCCGATGTGTTGCCGCCACGGATCGGCAAGGCGGGACTCAACTTTCTGCGTCAAGTACTACTAGCGAACTAACGGCGAGGCGAACGATGGATTTGTACGATGAATATCGGGTCAAACCCGATTCCAAGGTGGAACTCAAGGATATCGATCCGCGCGAGGACAAGCCGTTTAAGGATCGCGAGGAGGCGGAGCGATCGACGGTGGAGAATGTCGAAGCGATTCGCCAGCTGCAGTACCGGATGTTTGTCGAAGGGAAGCAATCGCTGCTGATCGTGTTGCAAGCGCCCGACGCGGCGGGCAAAGACGGCTTGATTCGTCGGGTGTTGGGGAAGATGAACCCGCAAGGCTGCCGCGTCCATTCGTTTAAGAAGCCGACCGAACTGGAGCTGGCTCACGATTTTCTGTGGCGGGTCCATCCCTGCGTTCCCGCCCGCGGGCAGGTCTCGATCTTCAATCGTTCGCATTATGAAGATGTGCTGATCGTCCGCGTCCACGACTTGGTTCCCAAGAGCGTTTGGAAGGAACGCTACGACCTTATCAATTCGTTTGAGTCGCTGCTGGCCTCGGCGGGGACTCGGATTTTGAAGTTCTATCTGCACATCAGTCCGGAAGAACAGTTGGAGCGGTTCAAGGAGCGGTTGGATCTTCCCGAGAAGCACTGGAAATTGAACGCCGCCGATTACCACGAACGGGATCGCTGGGACGATTATCGCGAGGCTTACCAAACCGCGTTCGAGAAATGTAGCCCCAAGCATGCGCCGTGGTTTGTGATTCCGGCGGATCGAAAGTGGTATCGCAATGCTGTCGTTTCGCAGATCGTTCGCAAAACGCTCGAAGAGATGGATCCGCAATTGCCGCCGGTGACCGAGGATTTGGCGGAGATACGCCGGCTGTACGGGATGGCCGAAGGGGAGGAATAACGACAATCGTGCGTATTGGCACGCATTCTCCCGATCCAACGCAGCCTGCCAAGGCTTCAACTGCGGTGCGACGGGGCGATCCCGCTGTTGTATGACCGCTGGTTTTGGTAGCCTAGTCGTTTGATCGCAGACTTACGCGAACCTTCGCATCTTGGCAACCTGGAAGAACATGCAAACGCAGCAGCAAGGTTCGTTACCCGATCCGCAAACGGCCGCCGTGATCAGTGTCTTCGCAGGTTATTCGCCTCCGGTTGGCAGTTACGATGAATTGTTTGCGGCCCCACAACAGATGCGTTCCCACTGGAAGCGATTCGCTGCGGCA
Organism: Rosistilla ulvae; assembly: GCF_007741475.1. Classification (NCBI taxonomy): domain Bacteria; kingdom Pseudomonadati; phylum Planctomycetota; class Planctomycetia; order Pirellulales; family Pirellulaceae; genus Rosistilla; species Rosistilla ulvae. The sequence goes on from NZ_CP036261.1 coordinate 2,990,823, forward strand.
ATCAATCGCGTGGGAAATGAGGAGATGCTGCGTCGTTGGACGCAGGCCAAGCGGCTGATCCACGAAAACGGGGTCACCTACGGAGCGTACGGCGATCCGTTGGACAAACCGCGGCCGTGGGAGCTGGACGCGCTGCCGCTGATAATCCCCCAAAAAGAATGGGGCAATCTCTCCGCTGGACTGCAACAACGCGCCAAGGTTCTCGAGCTGACGCTGGCCGATCTGTATGGGCCGAAGAAGTTGATTCGCGATGGCGTTCTGCCGCCGGAGATCATCTTTGCCCATCCTGGTTTTCACACCACGCTGCACAATTTGAAGCCGAGCATGGGGCGGTATCTGCACAGCTACGCCGCCGACCTTGGGCGCGCTCCCGACGGCGGTTGGTGGTTGCTTGCCGATCGCACCGAAGCACCTTCGGGAGCCGGATACGCGTTGGAAAACCGCGTCGTCGAATCGCGGATGTTGCCCGAGGGATTTCGAGCCTGCAACGTCCAGCGACTCGCTCCCTACTTTCGCGCCCTGCGGGAGACCTGCCGCCGGATCGCGACGCGGCATAAAGACAATCCGCGGATCGTGCTACTGAGCCAAGGGCCGTCGAGCGAAAACTATTTCGAAGACGCTTACCTTTCCCGCTACCTCGGTTACACGCTTGTCGAAGGGGCCGATCTGGCAGTCCGCGATCGCTGTGTCTGGATGAAAACGCTGGGCGGTTTGTATCCGGTCGATGTGATTTTGCGGCGCCCCAATACCGTCGACTGCGACTCGCTGGAACTTCCGTCCAGTTCTCCCGGTGCGATTGCGGGACTCGTCGACGCGGCAGCGGCTGGAAACGTTGCGATCACGAATCCGCTGGGCTGCGGTTTGGTCGAGTCGCCAATTTTCATGGCCTACATCGGGGCCCTGTGTACTGCATTGTTAGGCGAAGATCTGAAGTTGCCCAGCGTGGCGACTTGGTGGTGTGGCGATGCGGTCAGCCGCGAATATGTGCTCGCCAACCTCGATCGCTTGGTGATCAAACGCGCCTTCCGCCAACGGGGCCACGAACGTCAGGTGACCGAACACCTCAAGCAATTGCCCAACGATCAATTGGCCGAACGAATCAAAGCCCGACCCTCCGAATTTGTCGGCCAGGAGCGAGTCGTTCGATCGACGATGCCCAACTGGGGCGGCGGCAACGTCTCGGCGGCTTATCTTGCAATGCGAGCGTATATGATCGCGTCGGGCGATTCATTTGAAGTCATGCATGGCGGGCTAGCGCGAACGTCGACCGAGCTCGGTTCGTTGGAGATGTCTTTGGTTTCCGGTGAGGGGAGCAAAGACATTTGGATCCAAGGCAAAGAGCCACCGCAGCACGACAGCCTGTTCCAAGGCCGGCACGAACCGGTCAAGCTGCGTCGCAGCGGCGACGATCTACCCAGCCGCGTCGCCGACGATATTTATTGGCTCGGTCGCCAAGTGGAACGAGCCGATTCGGCAGCCCGGTTGCTGCGTGCGGTGACGATGCGATTGACCAGCGAATCGGCGAGCCATCTGCGCTCGGAACTGCCGATGCTGCTGCGAACGATGGCCGATCAAGGTCAGATCGAACCGGGGTTTGTCGTTGAAGGGATTCGCCAACAGTTACCTGCGATCGAAGAGAACCTGCCGATTTCGACTTTCGACGCGACCGCATCGGGTTCGCTGCGATCGATGCTGGCCGCGACCTACAGCACCGCCTCGCGGGTCCGCGATCGTCTGTCGGCTGACAGTTGGCGTGTTCTGGTTCGGATCGACGAACAGTTCCGGGCCCCCGCGACGGGGACGTGGGATCTCACCGATCTCTTGAACATGTCGAACGAATTGATCGTCGACCTTGTCGCCTTTATCGGCATGATGTCCGAGAGCATGACTCGCACGCAAGCGTTCCACTTCATGGACCTCGGCTTGCGGATCGAACGGGCCACGCAGACGACGTCGCTGTTGAACAACTGTTTCTCGGTCGGGCAAGAGATCACCGGCGAGATGCTCGAAGCGTTGCTGCAGGTTTGCGACAGCCTGATGACCTACCGTTACCGCTACCTATCGAACTTGAACGAGGTACCGGTACTCGATTTGTTGTTAACCGATGAGACCAACCCACGCAGCGTCGTCTACCAATTGCTGCGGATTAAGGATCATGTCGACCGGTTGCCGCGAACCGAATCGCAACCGACCAGCAGCGAGCAGCGGATGCTGCTGTCGGCGTTATACGCGGTACGGATGTTAGATATCGAAGCGATCGGCGAAAATCACTCCGAGGACCGCCGACGGGAGCTGGTCGAAGTGTTCGAAAAACTGGAACAGCATCTTCCACAGCTGTCCCAGGCGATTACCAACAAATACATGGTACACGCCGGCCCATCGCGACTGCTGACATCGATCGACCAAGTGCGGATGAGCAAGCCATGAAGTACCGGATCACCCACACCACAAAATACAACTACAGCCAGCCGGTTGGAGTTTGTCACAACAAGATCCATCTCGCCGCGCGTTCGCTGCCACAGCAAACGGTGACCAACTTCCATTTGTTGATCAAGCCGGATGCGTTTGCGTCGACGTGCCAGAAAGATTATTTCGGCAATCGCGTCGATTACTTTTCGATCCAAGAACCGCATCGCAGTTTGACCGTGACCGCGACCAGCAATGTCGAAGTCCGTCCGATCACGCGGCCGCCCGCCTTTACTGCATCGCCGCCGTGGGAGGATGTCGCGCAGGGCATCGCCAAACGCCGCGACGAATTGAGCCTTTCGGCGTATCAGTTTTCGTTCGCCTCGCGGATCGTGCCACGCGATCCGGCGTACACTGAATATACGTTGGCAAGTTTCACCAAGGGACGGCCGATCGTTGAAGCGGGGCTCGATCTAACGCGGCGGATCTTCGAAGACTTTAAGTACGATCCGCGAGCGACCACGGTCAGCACGCCTGTCGACGTCGTCTTCAAGCAACGAGCGGGCGTCTGCCAAGACTTTGCCCACCTGCAAATCGCCTGCTTGCGGTCGATCGGTCTGGCCTCTCGCTACGTCAGCGGATACCTGCGAACGCTGCCTCCGCCGGGCAAAGAGCGGTTGATCGGCAACGACCAATCGCACGCTTGGTTGTCGCTGTATTGTGGCGACGAGATCGGTTGGGTCGATTTCGATCCGACGAATAATATGATCCCCGCTACCGATCACATCACAATCGGCTGGGGGCAGGACTACAGCGACCTCTGCCCGATCCAAGGCGTCTTCATCGGTGGCGGCAAGAACCGGATGGATGTCAGCGTCGACGTGGCGACGATTTCGCCCGACGCTTGAAAGTTGGCGCCGGACGTGTCAGGCTTGTGAACCTGTCATCGGCCTGTTGATTTACTCAGCCGTTTGGGCGTTAGCCCCGGTTCAAGCACCGTTAAACCGGGGCTAACGCCCAAACGGCTAATTCGAGGAAACTCGTTGTGACTAAACCGACAAGCCGTCATGCGGGTACGCTACAAACATCCGTCGTGTGAAGCCTTCGGGATTTGGTTCGCTGGCGTGCTCATCTACCTAGAGTTCCGAATGCGATCGATGATGGAAACGCGAGAAAACAACGGCGGCTACTTCGGGTGCATCCGTGTTCTGGCCATGGCCGCCGTGTGTTTCCTTTTCTTCTTTGGTGCGAGCATTGAGGCCGCCGACACAGACACCGACGCGGCTCACTCCGTCGTTGTGTTCTATTCCTTTCGGCACGTGATGCCCGTCAACGTCGACTGGGATCGCGGGATTCGTCGCGGTCTGGCCCTTTCCGGACTGGAGAACATCAAAATTGAAGTCGAGTATCTGGACCTCGATCGCTACTCCGATCACGATTTCCGCGAACGGCTGGTCGATTTGCTGGAGCACAAATATGCCAACCGGCGGATCGACGTCGTGATCCCCGTCTACACGCAAGCGATTGAGTTTGTGCTGGCACAGCGGGCGCAGTTGTTTCCGAACGTTCCGTTGGTCTGCTGCACCGCGAAACCGGACCTTGCCGAACAGATCCGCGGCGTCCCCGAGGCGACCGGAACGGAATTCGACGTCGACTATTGGAAGACCGTCCAGGATGCGAGGTGGCTGTTTCCCAAAGCACGCACGCTGTATCTGATTGGCGGCGTGGGTGAAACCGATCGGCACTATCGTCGCATGGCGCATCGGGCCCTCGACGGTCCGCTGGCCTCGCGGGGGATGGAGATCGTGGATGTGGAAGGACTGCCGATAGCGGAGCTGAAACAGTTGATGTTGCAGGCGGAGCCCGGCAGCGTGGCGTTGATGCTGACATGCGATGAGGATCGCGACGGCAACCATCCGTTTACCGTCGACGTCTCCAAGCAGTTGTGCGCCGATTCTCCAATCCCCGTGTTTGGCACCTACGACACTTTAATTGGAACGGGAGTTGTGGGGGGCCATGTTTGGTCGATCGAAAGGCATGGCGAACTCGCAGGACAGCTTGCGTCGCGGATCATCGCGGGCGAAGACGTCGCGGAGATTCCGATAATCGGACGTCACGAAACGCAATCCGTTTTCGACGCGCGGCAATTGATTCGCTGGAAGATCGATACCGACGCGCTGCCACCGGGTTCGAAGATCCGGTTCGCCGAAGCTTCGATTTGGGATCTGTACCGGAGTCAGATTGTATTAGGCATCGGGCTATTGTCGCTGCAAACCCTCATCATCGCGGGCTTGATTGTGAATCGATCGCGTCGGATCAAGGCGGAGCGATCGTTGTTTGCAAGTCGCGGGGAAGCCAGGGATTTGGCCGGACGTTTACTTTCTGCACAAGAAGACGAACGACGGCGGCTGGCGCGGGAACTCCACGACGACCTTTCCCAACGATTGGCGGCGTCGGCGATCGGTATAGGACAGTTGGAGCTTGGGGATTTGGGGAACGCCGATTCTCGTGCGAGGTTGAAACAGATGAAAGAAGACTTGATCGGACTTTCGGATGATGTCCATCAAATGTCGTATCAGATCCATCCGTCGATCTTGGAAGATCTGGGCTTGGAGGATGCGATCCGCAGCGCGTGCGATCGTTTGGCCCGCCGCGATAAAATCGACGTCGAATTTCGATGTGGAATGTTGCCCGATCCTTTTAGTGACGCGATCAACCTGTGCTTATATCGAGTCGCCCAAGAGTCGCTGTGGAACGCGGCGCGGCATGCGGAGACGCAGCGAATCGATGTGGTGTTGACCGCCGATCCCGAAACCGTGAACCTGGAGATCCGTGATTTTGGGGTCGGATTCGACAGCGACGCGGCGTTGAAAAACGGAGGTCTCGGTCTGGCGAGTTTGCACGAGCGGGCGCGAATCGTTGGCGGTGATCTCTCTATCGAATCGCGTCGTGGCAACGGGACGACGATCTCTTTAAGGATTCCTTTGTTGGACGAAGACCGATGAAACGCACACGTGTGCTATTAGCGGACGATCATCGAATCGTTGCCGAAGGGTTGCGGAATATTCTGGAACCGGCCTTCACTTTGGTTGCGATCGTTGAAGATGGAAGGGAATTGATCGAAGTCGCGCTACGTGAACAACCCGATGTGATCGTCGCCGACATCACGATGCCTTTGCTGAACGGGCTCGATGCGATCGACGCCATACGATCGGCGGGTTGCCAAGCCAAAGTTGTCTTCCTGACGATGCATCGCGATGCGACCTACGCCGCCCGCGCGTTGCGTTCGGGAGCGAGCGGATTTGTGCTGAAACATTCGGCCGCCGAAGAATTGTTGACCGCGATCCGCTGTGCCATCGCAGGCGAAACGTTTGTGACGCAAAGCATTGCGGAAAGTATCGAACAAATGCCGGCGTCGCGTCGAGCCAACAAGCAGATGGAACAACCATTGCTGACTCCACGACAACGTGAAGTTTTGCAACTGTTTGCCGAAGGGCATACCGCGCCGCAGGTCGCCAAGGTTTTGCAAATATCAAAACGAACCGCTGAAAACCACAAGGCGCGTATCATGTGTGCCTTAGGAGTTTCTTCGACATCGGATCTCGTTCAATACGCAATTCGGCATGGGCTAATCGCTGGGAAATAGAGCCGAACGTGCTTCGAAGCCGTTTTGGTTATGTGCACTTCGTACACGTTTATCAACTGGGTATGTAGATTGCCTAGCCTGGATTTGTTTCCTATTTTCTAGCGTCGTTTGAGTAATTCTACTCATACGACGTGGCGGTTTGTGGGGTATACATCAGTGTCTTAATCGACACGGTAATGGTGGATCCGACGCAATTGTGAACGGAGAGGCGGTATGGATTTCTTGAACCCCCGCAGACGGTTCAGTTTTCTGTTTAGTTTACCGGCAGGTGGCTAAGTCGCGACGTCTCCTTATCTTCGTTTCGGATCGGTTTCCGTTCGAGTTTGGCCCCCCATTGGGGCTGAACAATTCGTAGCAAAGCTTGTTGCTTGGCTTTGCTTTTGTTTAACCGCTACGTGCTTGCCGCGAGCGCAACGTTCTGTGAGAACCCTCAACTATGAAAATCAAGCTAACAAGTTTCCTTTTGGCGGCGGGGCTTTGCCTCTCGGCCACCGCTCAGGACAAGCCGAATATCCTTGTCATCTGGGGTGACGATATCGGCACCGAAAATATCAGCGACTACAACCGTGGGATGATGGGCTACAAAACGCCTAACATCGATCGCGTCGCAAAAGAAGGTATCTTCTTCACCGACTACTACGGCCAACAATCGTGCACCGCCGGTCGTGCGGCGTTCATCGGTGGCAGTGTTCCTGTCCGCAGCGGAATGACGAAAGTCGGTCTTCCGGGCGCAAAAGAAGGTTGGCAGAAGACCGACGTCACGATGGCGACCGTCTTGAAAAGCCTCGGCTATTCGACGGGCCAATTTGGCAAGAACCACCAAGGCGATCGCGATGAACACCTGCCAACACAGCATGGATTTGATGAGTTCCTCGGCAATCTATATCACTTGAACGCTGAGGAAGAACCCGAAAACGAAGACTATCCCGCCGACATGAAAATGGCCGATGGGCGAACGTTTTTGCAAGTCTTTGGTCCGCGTGGCGTGATCAAAGCGAGTGCCGATGGAAAGATCGAAGATACGGGACCATTGACCAAGAAGCGGATGGAAACGATCGACGAGGAAACCATCGCTGCGGCGAAGGACTTCATCACGCGTCAGCACAAAGCGGGCAAGCCGTTCTTCTGCTGGTGGAACGGAACTCGGATGCACTTCCGCACGCATGTGAAGAAGGAACACCGGCACAAAGGAAACGATGAGTACACCGACGGCATGATCGAACACGACATGCAAGTTGGCGAATTGTTGGATCTCCTGGATGAACTGGGCATCGCCGACAACACGATCGTTCAATACTCCACCGACAACGGCCCCCACTACAACACTTGGCCCGATGCCGGAACGACACCGTTCCGTAGCGAAAAGAACTCGAACTGGGAAGGCGCCTATCGCGTTCCTTGTTATGTGCGTTGGCCCGGCAAGTTCGCCGCAGGCACAACGCTCAACGGAATCGTTGCTCACGAAGACTGGTTGCCAACCTTTGCCGCAGCTGCGGGGTCGACCGACATTAAGAGCAAACTACTCGAAGGCGTTGAACTTAACGGGCGCACCTACAAGAATCACATCGACGGTTACAACCAACTCGACTACCTAACGGGTAAGGTCGATGAATCACCGCGTCGTGAATTCATGTATGTGAACGATGACGGTCAAATCGTCGCGATTCGCTACGACGCTTGGAAAGCTGTCTTTCTTGAGAACCGTGGGGTGGCCTTTGAGGTTTGGCGAGAACCGTTCACCGAACTCCGCGTTCCGTTGCTGTTCAACCTTCGTCGTGATCCGTTTGAAAAGGCACAGCACAATTCGAACACCTACAACGATTGGTTCTTGTCGCGAGTCTATGTGTTGGCTCCGATGCAGCAATTCGCTGGAAAGTTCCTGATGACGATGAAGGAGTTCCCGCCGAGCCAAACGCCTGGTTCGTTTAATCTGGAGAAGATCCAGAAACAGATCGAAGGCAGCTTGGGCGGACGATAACCCCACCGCCATTGAAATCTCACGCAGCATAGGCTGCGTGAGTCGGGTGGACCGAAATTGGCTTAACATTCGGACACCGGCTGCTATTCCAAGGGATGGCACATCGAGAAATCGACTCTCCGTCCCCTTGGGATCTTCTTTGTCCAGCGTTCCGTCTGGTACTCTTGACTTCGTCTTGTGATGGACGCTGTCGCTTCCGGGGGGAATGCGTCATCGGTGGCTTCCGATTGGCACCGGATTCGCTAAACGGTACTCGCAGGGTAAATCACCGTTTCGGTTTGACGTACCGCCAGCCCACGATAGCATCCGGTTGTCCAAGGGAACCGAATGCTAGCGGCTCGTCGGTTTAATCAGCCGATTGTGCGTTAGCCCCGGTTCCGCTGCCACTAAACCGGGGCAAACGCCCAAACGGTTAATGCAAGGAAGCTCGTTGTGACTAAACCGACGAGCCGCTAGCACGGGCCGGCTGATTTACCTAAGCACAAACTCTTAACAGTCCTGGATGGTCGCTGAGCGAGCCTAGCACATTGGCTGGTTCTTTGTTTAATATGACGGATCGTTCGTGTTTCGGATCGAACGCTGCGAGGTGGGTACCATCGCTGTGGTTCGAGTCCATTCCACCCAATGGTTCAGAAGAGTTTTTAAAAGATGCCGATCTACGAATATCAATGCGAAGGCTGCGGACACGCGGTCGAAGTGCTGCTGCGTCGCTTCGATGAACAACCCGAATGCCCCGACTGTGGCGGAACCAAGCTGGACAAACTGATGAGCGTTCCTGCGTCGCCATCGACTGGCAGCGGCGGACAATTGCCCGTCGCCGGTTCGGGCGAAGCGTGTGGTGCGCCGCGTTGCTGCGGCGGCGGTTGCCAGATGTAGCGACCGCGGCTGTTCTTCAGCAGCCCGATCTTGCTAGCTTCGTGGCTCGCGCGCCGCGCGAGCCACGCTCGGGCTGGACGGACGGTCGTCCGATAGTCTCCTGAAACGCTGCCTTCTACGTGCCGTGAGTGTCCGCGTGACGGCGGCGTGGAATCTCGGGCTGGTTGGAAGAAAATGGGACTCGCGTTAGGATGAGCCAACGAACACTCTAACGCCACGACCTTTATAGACGAGTCCGATGGATCCAACCTTTCGAAGCAGCCGCTTGATCG